>JBHOGO010000135.1:0-6246 GCA_043421945.1 bacterium sp. HQB-150
CAGAGAAGCCATCACTTAACATCACAAGCACAGAAAAATCAGGATTGATGGCGATGGCTTAAACCGATCTCAGGTTAGATAGTCACATGCATTCTGTATTCTTAGACACTGCAAATACTGATTTGGGTTGTAACCCGTAGCCTTTAGGAAGCGTCTTTGCATAGTACGTTCAGTAACGCTTACTTGCTTCGCTAGCTGATGTATCGATAACGGTTCTGTATATCCTTGATGCATTATTTGTTGAACAGAAACGATCACCAAATCACCATGATCGAACGATGGTTTGAACTGCTTATAATAACTCTGTTCTCTCTGCGCAGTATCGATAACAAGTGTTTTACCAAGTTGGTGAACAACCCGGGGAGATGAATATTTAGCGACCAGTTCAAACCCGAGATCCAGCCACGACATCATACCGCCTGCCGTCACTATATCCCCATGGTCGATCAGTATTTTATTGCTGTTAAGGGGAATTTCCGAAAACATTCTGGTAAATGTTTTTGCTAACGCCCAATGGGTTGTAACTTCTCTCTTACCAAGCAAGTTCGTTGCAGCCAGAATAAAGACCCCCGCGCAAGCAGATGACAGAACGGTACCTTTGGAATATTGCTTTTTAAGCCATTCAATAAGTTTGGCTTCAGGTGCTAAGTAGTAATCGTCTATTGAAGCTGGCGGTAGCAAAACAACGGTGAAACTATCCTCTATCAACCCATCATGCGAAATAATGATAGGTTCAAATGAGACCTCTATCCCTTGTTCTCGACAAACTCTGGTTGCAAGTATAAGCATCTCTTCAAGACCAAAAACTGCAGACTTCAATACTGAAGGATACTCGCAAATACCAATGGATACTTTTATCATTCAGATCTCTGATTATGTCGGTTTTTGCCCTTTATGTGTCATTTTAACCACTAAAAAAACGACATCAAGTTGCTTATAATTTTTCTGAACAAAAAGTGAGAACAGAGGGTAACAAAAATGAACAAAGCTGCATTAGTTATAATTGACATACAAAACGATTACTTTCCCAAAGGTAACTTCCCGCTGTGGAATGCAGATAAGATACTGATAAATATTAAAAAAATAATTTCTAAAGCTAACCAGAAGCACATTCCTGTCTTTCTTATCCAACACGTATCTTCGGCTCCTAAGGGAATGGCTCCTTTCTTTGAGAAAGGTAGTGAAGGTGTAAAGATCCACCCCGAAATAATCGCCATATGCCCTAACGCTGAAGTCATACAGAAACAACATGCAGATAGCTTTTATCAAACGCGTTTAGATAAATCACTAGAAAAACTTGGTATTGATGAATTACTGATATGCGGGATGATGACACAAAATTGCGTTACGCATACTGCTATATCAAAGAAGGCAGAAAAATATAAAGTTTCAATTATTGAAGATTGCTGCACAACTACAGATACGATGATTCATAAAATTGCTTTGAATGCAGCATCACCTCGCGTACCACTAGTAATGCTTTCCGAGGTGCTGTAGAAATAGTCATTAGAAAATGTATTGAAACCTTAAATGCTTATTATGGCGCTGAACTTGAATTTAACTCCTGAACATCAATAAGGTCAACTTCCCTAGCTAAGACCTGCTTATATTCGATTAAGCGCTGGACAGGGATAACTGGCAACACAATACCGTAATAGTCTTTGAATACGGACTCTGAGAAGTTGATGTTTAAATGATGCCAAGAGCCATCTGTTGATGATTGAATTTTTGTATTTTGAGATAAACCAATTTCAATTTTTTGATCTTGGTAGATTAACTGAAAATACTCTAGATCCCAGCCATATTCTGCGTAATGGGCTAAGGGCTTTGAAATGAATGGCTCTACTTGTTTAAGGATTTTATTGGTATCAGCATTGTGAATGTATAGGTCAATGTCTGCGACTTCGCGACTACCACCGTGAATAGTTGCAGCGAGACCACCAACTATTTGATATTCAGTGCCCTCAGACTCAAGAATAGCTTTGAGCCAATTCAGTGCTCTTTTTACTTTTATGCTCATTTTGCTCCCTTAGTCGAAATTTGCCCTGTGACATAAGGCTAATTAGACGGCTAACAGCTGCCTTTAACTCTCACATAATGCCGTCTTTCACTTACTGACTCAATTACAAATCAATGCCTTATCAACAATGCAAGGAAGTTTGAATGCTAAGAGGTGCATAATTCCTAGATGAGCGGAGTTCGCATAACTTGTTGTAGTACAAATTCACATTAACAAGATATGAATGAGTATTTACTCTGAATAATTTTGGGGCATAAACGATTTATGCCCCTAGAAAAAGACCATTGGTAGTTATGTATTGCTTCGTTCTAGAAGGATTTCTTTTAGGGAGAACATTCCATTTAATGCCGATGGGAAGCCTGCATATACTGACATCTGCAATATGACTTCCTTTAGTTCAGCTTCGGAGCACCCAACATTTAGGGCTGCATGCAGGTGAACTTTCAGTTGTGGTGCACAATTTCCCATTGCTGTTAATGCGGCAACTGTAGCAATTTCTCGCTCCTTCAAGCTCAGTCCTTCTCGGCTATATATATCCCCAAAAGGATACTCAATTGTAAACCTTGCTAGATCTGGACAAATATCTTCCAAGCTTTCGATTACCTTTTGCCCTGCTTCACCATCGGTTTGCGCTAACTTATCTAAACCTATTTGATATCTTGAGCTACTCATTACAAGTTCCTTGTGTCATTGAATAACAATAGGCTAATTGTTAGAGTTAACTCTAAGTCAAGCTTTTAATTCACGCTCATAATAGTCGATTTTTGCATCGAGAGCGGAAAGGTGCTTCTCTTGCTTTTCGAGGCCTGCTTTGAGATGCGTACGGTGCTCTTCGAGTAACTCTTTTCTTGCCTCTAGAGTAGACTCCCCTTGGTATCGAAGTTTTGAGTATTCCTTTATGGCATTTAAGGGCATGCCTGTTTCCTTGAGCCGTATAATGAATTGAACCCAATCAGTATCCTTTTCGAGGTAGAATCGGCGTCCGCTCGCATCTCGGTTGATGTTTCTGATCAAACCAATTTTTTCGTAATATCGCAGCGTATAAGGTGATAGCCCTACTAGCTCAGAAAATCGCTTTATGTCCATATCAAGTTAACTCTGATCACACAAGTTCTATCATGCTAACCAGATAAGTTACCTTAAGGCAATCCTGAATCCGTCTTTGATGCCACAAGCATTGGTGACAAACTATGGGGCATTTTCGTGTTTCATACCCCGCCAGCAAGCCTCTGGACATATATGGACGCCCCTGTGATTGCAAGAACTGATTAGATGCGGTTCGCTGACATATATCCGACGTCTCTATGAGCTTTTACTGCTCGCGCCATGATGTAATCTGCTCTCTGCTTCCTTTACATTTCCACGGCATCAGTAATGCCTTGTCCAGAATCAGGTTTTCGCAGAGACGTTGACCGTTTGTTCATCAATACTTGCAAACTCGGGTACTGCTGTTTATTTCTAAATAATCTTTGTATTAACGGTTACGCAAAGGCTTTGTTCACATTGAACTGTTCACCTGAGCTTAAAAGATGCCACCCAATTCTGCATAGCTTGTTTGCCAAGGCGACAACTGCTTTAACCTTACCTCGTCTGATAATTAGCTCCCGTAACCAAATACCCATCTTGTCCTGACGCTTATCTGTATACCGAACAACCGCTCGTGCGCCATGCAAGATAAGCGTTCGTAACTGCTTATTACCATTTTTGGTAATACCGTTCAGGCAGGATTTACCTCCCGAGCTATGCTGCTTCGGAACTAAACCACACCAAGCAGAAAACTATCGGCCATTAGAGAATTGCTTCCCTGTACCGAGTTCACTAATTAACGCTGAGCTGATAATGGGGCCAAACCCTGGAACTTCTTGTAACGCTTTAAAACGAGGGTTGGTTTTACACAGCTCCAGTAAGTCGTGTTCCACTTGCTGAATATCCCTATTTAACTGCCTAAGCTCATCGTAGCTTTCAAGCAATACACGTCTCATCATTTGGGATAGCTGATTACTCGCATCTTCTATGGCCAACGGCAAAAGCTCTTGAAACTTAGTAACGTGCTTGGGGAATATTACTCCGTATTCAGCCGCCATAGCACGGGCTTGGTTTACAAGAGCAGTTCTATTCTCAACAAGACGTTGACGAACGTTTCGCAGTGCTTTGATATCTTGCTGTTCTATTGTCTTTACTTGCACAGGATGAACATCTGGTCGTTGAGATGCTTCGCATATAGCCCTAGCATCATTCGCATCATTTTTCTGATGACCCACAAACGGCTTAACGAATTGAGCAGGAATCAACATAACCTCAAATCCATGCTTCTGTATTTGTCTAGCCCAGTGATGGGATGATGCGCAAGCTTCCATAGCGATGAGAGTGTTCTCAGGAAGCTGACTCAGCTTTTTCATCAAATCACTTCTGGTGATCTTTCTGTTCCATGCCACCTTGTTATCATGAAGTAGAACACAAACCTGAAAGACGGATTTGGCAATATCGATACCAACAACTTTAATGTTCATGATGGATGCTCCTTCGTAATTAAGTGTTAACACCTTAATTCTGGCTCATCGAAGCCGTTAATGGGGGCGTCCATCACATCATTTCCGAGTTACGATCGATAAACCATCTCGACTTTTTGCATTACTTCTAGTATTGCAACCATGCTGCCTGCCTACATGTGACAGACCACAATCGCTAATCCACTACATATTGAAGTACTATGATTAAAGATAGTTAAGCATGTGTTGATAGACCTTAAACTAGGCCGCCTACGAGCACTAAGCCCAACGATAATGTGACACTCTCTTGCTTTCGAATATTTCGAATGTTGACTTTTTTCGAATATTTCGGATAATGTCATGGTCAGAAGATTTGTATACCATGAAATCAGAAACTAAAAACTAGAGAGAAACACGATGAATACTGCTACAAAATTGCCAAGTGCTGAAGAAATGGCACTGGCTAAGCTTGGTAGCCAAGAGTTGTCAGCCGTTATAGAAATTAATGGTGAAGCTCAAAGGATTAACGTTGTCGATAAGTCTGGTAAGACTCACGAAGTAACTATTCCAGCAAGCGCATTAAATATGATGATCGAGATGCTTACTCAATTAGGTCAAGGCAACTCTGTTAGCATCACACCTATTCATGCGGAACTCACAACGCAAGAAGGTGCAGATATGCTAAACATGTCTCGTCCTACTTTCATTAAGCTTCTTGATTCAGGTGATATTCCGTTTAGTCGTACTGGCAACCGTAGAAAGGTAGCTTATGTTGATCTTATGGAGTACAAGAACTGCCTAGAAGAGAACAGACTAGCTGCTCTTGCTGAACTATCTGCATTAGACCAAGAAATGGATATGGGATATTAATGGCGTCATATACGGTAATTCTAGATGCATGTGTAATGTACCCAGCTCCACTCCGAAGCTACCTAATGTACTTGGCCAATACTGGCCTATTTAGAGCGCGATGGACAGAACAGATACATGATGAATGGATTCGAAATCTACTGAAAAATAGGCCTGAGCTAAATGCAGAACAACTGCAAAGAACTCGACAGTTAATGAACGCAAATGCTCCAGACTGCTTGATTGAAGGGTATGAGTCTTTAATTGATGGCCTTACTTTACCCGATGTTGATGATAGACATGTTGTAGCTGCCGCTATTAAAGGTCAGGCTGAGTCTATCATTACGTTCAACCTAAAAGATTTTCCTTCTTGCAAACTCGAGCCTTTAGGTCTATCAGCCATACATCCAGACGAGTTCCTGTGCGATATGTTCGAATTGGACAGGAGCGCATGCGTTAAGGCTGCTCAGCAACAAAGAGCTTCATTAAAAAGACCACCAATGAGCCAAGACGAGTTCTTAGCTTGCTTACAAAAGCAGAGACTCCCAAGCTTCATCTCACACTTAAAGAGCTTCAAGTTGATGCTTTAGCTTTGAATTAGTAGATTTTAAACTAGGCCGCTGATAGCGGCTTTTTGCATTCACTCATTCACATCTGAAATATATTCGCTATTTAGCATTGTCATCCTCAGTGCTTAAGGGAGCGTCATTCGATGTTCTTTTATCTTTTTAACACCTTTGGTATATAAGAAAAAGTTGGTCAATTTCAGAGTTAATGAAGTGGGGCTCGAAGTGTCCATAACTCGTCTTGGGGCAGAGGCAAGTTAGATATACTCCCGCTAGCAAGCCTGCTTCCATACAAGGTCAAAAAATTCAGTGATTACATTAG
>JBHOGO010000136.1:0-6194 GCA_043421945.1 bacterium sp. HQB-150
TCGCCTATCTGGAGCGGGTCATACTAGCTGGAATTAAGGGCTTGAACAAAAATTAAACACTCATGCTCTTGCCCTGATTATTCTAGTTTCTTCCTTATACATTCACTTTTTAGATTTAACACCTATTATTTTTTGAATAAAACCAACTCTGTCTTTGAGATTGGACATATCCTGTATTTGTAGTTTTGGTGGACAATCATTATAAATAACATCAAAACTAAAATAGTCGTTTTTACCAAAATGCATTAGTGTATCTAAATCATACTCAATACAAAAACCTTCATGGCTATTCGCATAGTGTGCCCATAACAACTCATCAGTAGCACTTTGGCTAAGGGAGTAAACACCCGATGAATCCTTTTTCTCAATTAAATCATTGAGAGATGCTTTAACAACAGCAGCTGAGTTAGCAATATCCTCACTGCCTTTACCTAATAAATTCACTGTTAAATCAATTTGTTCAAAAAGTGTATCTGCAAAAACCAAGCCTTCACATGGGTCATTTAACATATCTCGGGTAGGAGCCCAAAAAGTATCATTAACGAGAGACTCAAGATCTCTAGAAAATATACTATCATCGCCGCCTCTATATTTGAAAACTCTCATTCTCGTAATACCTCAGTATGTGCAAATTTTTATAGACTCCACCCCCGAACCCCTTCCAACCCACTCCCTAATCCCATCGCGCCACAATGGCGCTATGAACAAAATCACAGCGTCATCTCACCCCATCAATTGCGCGGTATTATCCGCCGAAAATCGCCACCCCTTCGCGGTGCTCTCTGCAGCACTCATCACCGCTGAAGATGGCTGGGTGCAACTGCTGCCTGCAGGCCGCTTTCAAGCCCGAGATGGCCGCCCCCACGATACCGACGACGGCCACTGGCATCTCGATGCCAACAGCGCCAACACCTTTATCACCGCCACCCAAACCGCCGCCCAAAAAGTACTGGTCGACTACGACCATCAAGCCCTCACCGCACGAGAAAGCCGTGGGCCTGTGCCTGCCGCTGCATGGCTCTCCACTGCCGATATAGAGTGGCGCGAACCAACTGCAGTGCACAATGGTGGCATCTTTATCAAACCAGAGTGGACACCCACCGCCCGCCAACTCATAGACAACAAAGAGTACGCCTTTCTCTCTGCCGTCTTCCCCTACGACAAAACAGGCCGTCCCCTCTATCTACGCATGGCGGCGCTCACTAACGATCCCGCCGTACTCGGCATGGAGCCCCTTGCCCAGCTCGCCGCCGATTTCAACATCAATCTAACGACCCCGAATACCGCCATCAACCTCTATGGCACCACCGAGGAATCGCTCATGAACGACCTATTAAAACAACTGCTCGGCAAACTTGGCATTGAGCTGCCAGAGAATGCCAGCTCACCCATCACCACCGAGCAAGCCACTGCCGCCCTCTCAGCACTCGACACCCTGCAAACTCAAGCCGCCGAGTCGGCATCATTAACCACCCAAATCACCGAGCTCAACGCTCAGATGACCAGCCTAAGCAACGCCTACAACGGGGTTAGCCAACAAATCGCCACCCTCAGTGCCGAAAACACCACAGGGCAAGTGCTCGGCATCCTTAGCGAAGCCAAAGCAGCAGGAAAAATCGTTGCCGCCGAAGAAGACTACCTCACCAGCTTTGGTAAACAGCATGGCGTTGCCGCCCTCTCCGCCATGCTAGAAAAGCGCCCCGTCATCACCGCGCTCACCACCCAACAAACCGCGACACAAACCGCCACACAACGCGAACAACCCGCTCAACAGCTCACCGATGAAGATCTCGCCGTCCTCAGTGCATGCGGGCTCGATAAAGCAACCTTCCTCGAACACAAGGAGTAACCCATGCCCGCTAAACGTTATGGCACCAAACGCGCCTATGGCATCAAAGCCAATGTCTCGCTGCTGCCCCATGTCCCTGTATTTCTTGCCGCTGGCCTCGCTGTCGATTTTGCTGTCGCAGTACCCAGCGATCGCTTTGTCGGCACCTCCGTCCTGGGCGAAGACGCCACAGGCCATCCCGATAACGCCCTTAGCGTCGAAGTCGATATCGCGGAAACCAAGTTTGCCAACAGTGGCGATATCAGCGTCACCCATATCGGCACCCCAGCCTACTTTGTCGATGAACAGACCCTAAGCACCAACAACAACGGCGATACCCGAATCCAAAGCGGCACCATCACCCAAGTAGATGAAGACGGTGTCTGGGTAAAAGTCGACCTATAGCCACGCTTTGCCTCTTACTCCACAACGCTAAACGGAGCACAACATGAACATGACCCCGCAAGCCATGAGCGCCCTTTATACGGCGGTGAAAACAGCCTTCAACACAGGACGCGGCAGCTACACCCCACTGTGGCCGAAGCTCGCCACGCTAGTCCCTTCAACAACAGGCACAGAAAGCTACGCCTGGTTAGGGCAGTTCCCTCGGCTTCGCGAGTGGATTGGCGATCGCCAAGTCAACCAACTCAAAGCCCACGACTACTCGTTAAAAAACAAGAAGTACGAAAGCACAGTTGGCATCCCGCGTGACGCCATCGAAGACGACCAATACGGCGTCTACATGCCGCTCATGCAAGAGATGGGATACGCAGCAGCCTATCACCCCGACGAAATGCTCTTTGCCCTCCTCCCGGCCGGATTTACCACCCCGTGTTACGACGGCCAAAACTTCTTTGATACCGACCACCCCGTCAATAACCCCGAAAGCGGCACCCAAGAATCGGTCAGCAATATCCAAGCAGGAGCAAATCCCCCTTGGTATCTACTCGATACGCGCCGCCCGTTAAAACCGTTTATCTTCCAACGTCGCCGCGACTACAGCATCGATGCCAAAACCGATAAAGGTCAGTCAGATCATGTCTTCATGGCAGATGAATACCTCTACGGCACCGACGGACGAGGAAACTGGGGCTTTGGGTTCTGGCAGCAAGGGTTTGCCTCAAAAGCCGAGCTCAGCGAAGAGAATTTCGAAACGGGTATCCAGCGCATGATGACCTTCAAATCCGATGAAGGTCGCCCGCTCGGTATCGACCCTAATCTCTTGGTGGTCGGCCCTTCTAACCGTGCTGCCGCCAAAAAAGTCATCGAAGCAGAAAACAAAGCAGGCGGCGAAAGCAACACCAACTACAAAGCCGTTGAAATCTTAGTCGTCCCTTGGCTGCCGTAGCGCGTTCATAAGCGTACCAGCGCACCCAGTACCCCGCGAATGAACACCCCTTACTGTTAACCGGAGATCTTATGTCATGCCGAACACTGAAACACCGCAGTCACAAGCGACTCAAACGTTGGTTATCCACTGTCGTGCGCCGAATGGTTATCGTCGCGCAGGGCTGGTTTTTAAGTTTGGAAATAACCCGTTGGATGCCAACAGCGTCAACGCCACACAATTGGCACAGCTTAAAGCCGATCCTCGTTTGGCCGTGGTGGAAGCCAAGCCGACCAACAAACCGTCAAGCGCAACACCTCACTCAGCACACGCCACGCAAGCAGATAGCGATAGTCTTTCATCGCGGGCCATGGATGAGAAAGCTTCACAAGGTGATCTAACCGCACCCCATCAGGTCGCAAACGCTAAGTCTGCCCCCAAACCGAAACGAGGTAAGGCAACGTCATGACCTACTGTAACGCGCTAGACATGATAGAGCGATTTGGCGCAGACGAACTCGCTCAGCTCACCAACCGTGGTCAATGTGAAGACGACAGCAGTATCGATACACAGCTTATCGACCGAGTTATCGATGATGCTTGCGCGACTATCGATGGCTACATCGGTGGCCGTTATCGCTTACCGTTACCAACCGTCCCACGTATATTGACCCGCTTTGCATGCGATTTAGCGCGTTACTACCTCTACGACGAACGCCTTGATGAAGGCCACCAAGCCAACAAACGCTATGAAGAAGCCATCAGCTATTTAAAAAACGTCAGCAAAGGCATCGTGCAGCTCGGTTTTGATGATAACCAAGCCAAAGCCGAAACCAACAACAGTGCAATCATCACCTCAGCAGGCTCAGTATTTGCGCGTGAACGCAGTAAAGGGTTTATCTAATGGCCGATATCGTCACCCTCACTATCGAGCGTTTAAAAGCAAACACAACATGGCAAAACGTCAAACCTTTAGGCGGGCTTTCAGAGCTTGAAATCAAACGCTCAGGGCTTCGAACCCCAACCCTCTTTGTCTTCATGGTCTCAGAAAACCCCAAGCCCGACGTTCGTGGTAGCGGCCCTTACCTGCAAAGCATCAATGTCACCCTCGGCGTCGTCATTGTTGATAGCAACCGTAATGGACGCCCCCTCAACTTTTCGCCACTTAGGCACACACTGCGCCAACAACTCTTTGGCTGGCAACCCACAGCCACATACGAACCCTATTGGCTCGGTACGGGTCGCTTGCTCTCCATCGAAAAAGGCCAAGCGAGTTGGATAGATCACTTCGTCACAGAATACACCGCCGACCAAAACCACGTTTAAACGCCTTTTACTGCCTGTTTAAACCCACCAATAGGAGCCACCATGAGCCGCAAAGCGAAAAAGAAGATCCTCATGTTCGCCGCCGAAACCGACTACGGCATCGACCCCATCGCAGATAACACCGAGCCAAGCTTCATCCTCGGGCGCGAATTCTCCATCGTCCCCCAAGCTGGTGAATCCCTCGCACTGGAATACGACACAGGCGAACTCGGCAATAGCCCCGAAATCATGACCGAATGCTTCGTCGAAGTAGAGTTCGGCGTCGACTTCGCCCCAGGCGTATTCACCGAAGGTGGCACAACTGGCGAACCCGCACCATGGGCACCGCTACTGGCAGCATGCCTACGCCAAACCAAAACAGACACAGAAGCAGACAACCCGAAAACCACCTATCACATCGACGATACCAGCACCAACAGCCTCACGTTTTACTTCTACCAATCGGGCACGCTCCACAAAGTCACTGGCGCACGCGGCTCCGTCTCATTAGCACTGCAAGCCAAACAGTTCCCGACCCTAAAATTCAAATTCAGCGGGCTGCATACCGTTCCCGAAGCAGGTGAGCACCCAACCCCAGACTTCAGCCAATACCAAACCCCGCTTAAAGTCGGCGTCGAAAACAGCGCCTTCACCATCGACGGCAAACCCCACAAAATGATCTCCCTCGAAATCGACCAAGCCAACAACGTCATTCACCAAGAATACGTCGGCCACGAAGAAGTGATGATCACCGACTTCGCCCCCACAGCCACCCTCGTATTGGAAGCGCCAGACCTCGCTACCCTCGACCCCTTTGCCCTTGCCAACGCAGGCAAAGAGCACGCCATCGCCTTCACCAACGGGCCCGTAGGCAACCAAGTCGGCTGGCAATCCGACAACGTCCAATTCGGACGCCCCACCTACGCCGACCAAGACGGCACCCAAACTTACTCCATCCCCCTGCGCCTCATCGGCAGCGGCGATGTCATTTTTAATGGTTAAATAAGGAACCCCACCATGTTTAAACTCACCAAACACCGCCTCGTTAAAGCGTGGCCAGCCACCATCTCCCTTGCCAGCGACAACGGCACAATCCAAACCCACGACATCACCCTCGATCTCACCTTGCTAGACACCGGCGAATTCAACGATCTCTCCAAACAAGGCGATCCCACGTTCTTCAAACAAGTCATCAAAGGCTGGAGCGGCATCGGCGACGAAAACGGCAACCCACTGCCATTCAACCCCAAAAACCTCAAAGCCGCCGTGCAAAACCCTGCATTTACCGCCGCCGCACTCACCGCCTACATGGACGCCGCCCAAGGACGTGCCGCCACAAAAAACTCACACAGGCAGTGATCGCCGTCCTCAACGGCCCCACTGTCGAACAACAAGATGAATGGCTTCAAGAGCTCAACGACTGGGGGCTACCCATCCCCCAAACCAACGAGGAAACCACTACTCACATCGAACTCTGGCAAGAAAACGCCCCCGCCATCGAATGGTGGCTCAGCCTGCCACAGTTCCTCCGTTGGCATAACGGCATCTGTTTGGGCATGGATGTCCAAGCCGTCGTTGCCGACCAACAGCTCAGCCAACAACCACACAGCCCAAGCGACTATCAACGCCTAAAAACCATCGCCGCCACCGTCACCGAACACCTAAATCAACAGAAAACAGCCAGCATAGGGAGGTAAAACAGCCATGAGTCAAAACCTAAAGTTTGCGCTCAAGT
>JBHOGO010000137.1:0-6171 GCA_043421945.1 bacterium sp. HQB-150
TTGAGGCTATCCATAGCAATGTGACTGTCTGAAAGAGTAACCTCAATTAGATCATATTTTTACTTAGATTGGTATAACACATCCACTGAGGCGTTAGATATTTTGCGAAAGGCAGACTAAGCGCTCTATCGCGCAAAAAATGGTGGTCGAAATAAGATTAGCTACTAGGTAATAGAGGTTAGATGTTGGACATAAAAAAACCCGGTCGTTAAACCGGGTTTGGTTACAAAAGTCTCTAAAAAATCAAAGACCCAGCTATGCTGTAACACAAGTTAGCTGAATGATTCTTTATGCAGTCGGCGGCCAAACCAAAACATAAAGCGTGCATTCGAGGAGATGAGTTTGCCCTAAGTGAAAAAAGCAAACCCCTTTTCTACTAATTATCCTTTCACGCCTCCTGCTGTCAAACCTCCCACTAGGAATTTCTGAGCAAGCAAGAATACGGCAGTAATGGGTATTGCGGATATCACAGCAGCGGCTGCGAAATCACCCCACAAGTAGTTCTGAGGGTATAAGTATTGCTGCATGCCTACCGCAAGCGTATACGATTCTACATCACGAAGTAGCAGCGAGGCTACAGGTACTTCCGTTACAGCGGCAATAAAGGACAAAATAAATACCACAGCTAGGATAGGTACAGACAGCGGTAATAGCACTAATCTAAATGCTTGCCAAGGCGTCGCACCATCGAGAGCCGCCGCTTCTTCTAGTGAGAAATCAATCGACTCGAAGTAACCTTTGATTGTCCAAACGTGCAGTGCAATGCCTCCCATGTAAGCAAACACAACACCACCGTGCGTATTCAGGCCAAGGACGGGTACATAAGCCCCTAAACGATCAAACAAAGCATAGAGCGCCACAAGCGATAGCACCGCTGGGAACATCTGAAAAATCAGCATCGATTTCAGAATAATTCCTTTACCAGCAAAACGCATTCTCGCAAATGCATAAGCACACGTTGTCGATAGCGCAACAATACCAATCGCGGTTAAGCCAGCAACTTTCACTGAATTCCACAGCCATAACATGACAGGGAAAGGCGGAGGTGTCACTGAGCCGTCAGCGTTCTCGACAGCAATCCCCAGCGCCAATTTCCAGTGCTCTAGAGATGGGTTAGACGGTATGATCGAGCCTGATGCGTAGTTACCCTCTCGGAATGAGATGGCTATTACCATCAGTAACGGGAACATAATGATTGCTAAAAAGCAGATTAGTCCCAAATGGGTTGCCCAGACTCTGTATTTCAAAGATTGAGGTTGAACCATTGCCATTAGAATCTTCCTTATTCTGCTTCTAGTTTAGTAAATTTCAGGTTCAGCAACGACAAGCCACCAACAAGTAAGAAGATAATTGTCGCAATCGCACCAGCTAAGCCAAAGTCTTGTCCACCCGCACCTTCAAACGCAATTCGATAGGTGTAACTTACAAGTAAATCAGTGTGACCTGCTGGGACTGAAGTACCAATCATATCTGGTGCACCATTTGTCAGCAGCTGAATTAGGACAAAGTTGTTGAAGTTAAAAGCAAAACTCGCGATTAATAGCGGCACCATCGGCTTAATCAATAATGGTAATGTAATTTTAAAGAAGTTATCAATTGGACCAGCGCCATCCATTGCCGATGCTTCATATAGGTCTTCAGGTATCGCTTTCAATAACCCCAGAGCCAGTATCATCATGTACGGGTAACCTAGCCAAGTATTCACAATAATCAGCATCACTTTTGCCAGCACTGGCTCAGTAAACCATCGAGGGCTAATACCGAATAGACCTTGTAATACCGTGTTGATTTCACCAAAGCTTTGGTTGAATAAGCCTTTAAAAATCAAAATAGAGATAAATGCCGGCACAGCGTAAGGCAGAATGAGTAATACACGGTAGATACCGCGACCCTTCAATTCTTCCCAAGAAATAATTTGAGCAAGAACAACACCAAATGCCAAGGTTAGAACGACAGTTAGCCCTGAGAACATGACCGTCCAAACAAAAATCTTAAAGAAAGGACCTTGAATACCTGGGTCAGTAAAGACTCGCATGAAGTTGTCAAATCCGATACCGACGATAAAGCCCGGTGCTAATGGTTCTCCAACAAACTGGTTGTTCGCATCAATCGCTTGATAAAAGCCAATTTCATAATTCGGCATGAAAGTGACATCATCGCGTTGATTCAATAACGTTTCACCATCATCACCTAAAACATAAACCGGTTGAATGCCCGCAAAGTTACGTAGCCCAGACATCTTTAATTCTGAGCCATCTGGTTTTACAGCCGTGATACTGTTTAGCGCAGAGCGGTTTTGAATAACCGATTTCATTGCCGCTTTTTCGCCAGCCGGTTCTTCACCGTACGCCATCGAAAAGACTTCATCACTTGACGAGGCAATATCAAACTCTGGCGAAGTAAGCCAGCGGTCACCAGATTGAATACCGAGGACATAAAGGCCACTCGATTGTTCAAAAAGAGTAAAGTTGTAGCTATCGCCAGTTTGAAAGGTACGCTGGAGAAGAATACTTTGCGTACGTTCTAACGTTAGCTGGTTGCTCCCACTGTAGTTTGTGAACGCTAACCCAACGGTATAAACCAAAGGAAAAATAATAAACAGGATCATGCCTGCTACGCCTGGATAGATGTAGCGGTGTGCGTAGGTCTTCTGACGCGCAAACACATAGATTCCCAACGTTGTTAAAAGAAGGGTTAACAACGCAAATGCCATTTCGCCACGTGAATACATTAAAATAGTGGCATAACCATTAATCGCGCCAACTAAAGATAAAACACCGACTTTGATCATGGTCGAACGATCCATCATTGACTTGGGTTTCTCTTCTAGCGCAAGGTCAGCGGTTTGGTAAGACTGCATCACAGATCCTCATCGTGCATCTCAAAAGAAAGGGGGATAACTTTATCCCCCAAATATTACTTTGTAGCGGGTATTACTTAGTCATGCGGTCTGCAACAGTATCCAGTGCTTCGTCAACTGACTGACGACCTGTAACAACGTTACCGATAGCCGCTTTTTCTGCGTACCAGAATGCTGACATTTGTGGAATGTTAGGCATGATTTCACCATTCATCGCATTATCCATTGTTGCTGCGATACGTGGGTCAGAAGCCAGTTCTTCTTGGAAAGAAGTCAATGCAACGGCTCCTAGTGGCACGTCATCATTAACCGTTTTTAAGCCTTCATTGGTCAATAGGTAATTTTCAATGAACTCAACCGCAAGATCCTGGTTAGGTGATGCAGTGCTAATACCAGCCGTTAGTACACCAACGAACGGCTTAGAAGGATTACCATTCAGTTTTGGTAATACCGCTACACCGTAATCAATACCTGCAGAATCAATGTTACCCCATGCCCAAGGGCCATTAATTGTCAAAGCAACATCGCCTTTGTTAAAGCCAGCTTCAGCAACACCGTAATCAGTATCTGCAGAGATAACGCCGCCATCAACAAGACCTTTAACAAAGTTCATTGCACGCTTAGCGCCATCATTGTTAACACCAACATCTTTAGCGTCATAACCGTCAGCAGTAAACTTGAATGCGTAACCGCCGTCAGCAGCAAGTACCGGCCATGTGAAGAACGGTTCTTGTAGGTTCCACATAATCGCACGCTTGCCTTGCTTCGCTAGTTCTTGGTCTAACTTAGCAATATCTTCCCAGTTCTTTGGTGGTTCAGGTACAAGGTCTTTGTTATAAATCAACGAAAGAGATTCAACAGCCACTGGGTAGCCAATGTACTTGCCATTGTATGAAACGGCATCCCAAGTGAAGTCTGTAAATTTCGCTTTAAACTCATCAGAAGGTTTCACTTCAGCCAGTAAACCAGCTTGCGCATAGCCACCAAAGCGGTCATGAGCCCAAAAAACGATATCTGGACCATCGCCCGTTGACGCTAATTGTGGGAAACGCTCTTCTAGTGCGTCTGGGTGTGCTACTCGAACTTGAATCCCTGTATCTTCTTCAAAACGTTTACCAACTTCTGCAAGGCCGTTGTAACCTTTATCACCGTTAATCCAAATCGTCAGTTGCCCTTCTTCAATCGCTGCGTGTGCAGATAGAGAGCCTAGAGCAGTAAGGGTACATAATGCTACCGTGCTGAGGATTTTCTTCATTTTTATCATCCTTCCTGAATGTGAATAGTTGATGTTATTGGTCTACTTCTAAGTTCAGCACCTATCATCTTCAAATTGGCTATGGCAGACATCATCCTAACCTCTACGCCCCGCCCTATAATATTGAAAATCGTGATCACACCACAAGCATGTTAGTGAGCAAGCTCACAGTTAGATGTCGATATGTGATCTTTGGCACATCATTTATCCCAGAAAGGGATAGACAGTCACGCAGAGTAGTATAAATTACTACTGTCTCTCATCCCCCAAAATACCCCTAAAATAATGTGGCAGAGGATGAGGTCGTTCCCCGTAAGTTTGCAGACAATAATGACGTCCCTTGCTTAAGGGAGGTAAGATTTGTTGTTTCACCCTTTATTGATTTCCTATTTAAGGGAGCGAAGTCATTTATTCACTTTCGCTTTATCAAGTGGCATTCCAAACAAGCCAATAAGTGCTTAGAGTTTCTAACCATACTATTGGAATGCCACTCTTTTCTTACCAACACAACGTATTCAGAATCGACTTGCGTCTGGCATCACCTACGCAGGCGAAAACCACAAGAGAAGGAAGGCACGATGACGAGTGTCACGTTACGAAACGTATGCAAGGCATACGGAGAAACATTGATTTCTAAGAATGTCGATTTAGATATCAATGAGGGAGAGTTTGTTGTTTTTGTCGGACCGTCAGGTTGTGGCAAGTCTACCTTACTTCGCTGTATAGCGGGACTCGAAGATATTACATCCGGTGATCTCTATATCGGTGAAAAACGTATGAACGACGTGCCGCCTTCTCAGCGCGGCGTCGGTATGGTATTCCAATCATACGCGCTATATCCGCACCTGAACCTCTTTGACAATATGTCATTTGGGATGAAGCTGGCCAAAGCAGATAAAGCTGAAACCAAAAAGCGTGTTGACCATGCGGCGGATATTCTTCAACTCGGACATCTTTTAGAGCGTAAGCCAAAAGCACTATCCGGCGGTCAGCGTCAACGTGTTGCCATCGGCCGTACTCTAGTCGCACAGCCAGATGTCTTTTTGCTTGATGAACCACTATCGAACCTCGATGCAGCACTGCGTGTTCAAATGCGTATCGAAATTGCAAAGCTTCATAAGCAACTTGGTTGCACCATGATTTACGTCACCCACGATCAGGTTGAAGCAATGACAATGGCCGACAAAATCGTCGTGCTTGATGGCGGCTATGTTTCTCAGGTTGGGCGACCTCTCGAGCTATATCACTACCCACAAAACCGTTTTGTTGCAGGCTTCATTGGCTCACCTAAGATGAACTTCATGAGTGTCTTTATTGAAGCGGTTGAAGAGTCACGCGTGATGGTTCAACTTGCCAATGGCAATACATTCTGGATTCCAGTTGATGGCTCTTCTGTCACGAAAGGTGATCGGATGTCATTAGGCATTCGACCTGAGCACCTACTTCCTGCTGGAGAAGGGGATGCATTGCTCGATGGCAAAGTTGTTGTGGTTGAACAATTAGGAAACGAAACACAAGTCTACCTTGAAGTACAAGGTGCAGATGCGAATGTTATATATCGTCGTCCTGATACACTGGTTGTCGATGGTAACAAAACATTCCAAGTCGGGATCCCTGCACATCGTTGTCACCTGTTCCACGATAGCGGCGCAGCATGTCGACGCCTACACGAAGAGATCTGCTAAGTTAGCCCCTTTCATCAAGTAGTCACTTAACGTAACGACCTTACCTCAACGCTACCTTCTTCTCAGAGTGGTGTTGAGGTATTTTTATGTCAATTCCAACCTTATATCAAGACACATCAATCGACTTTAGAGACAATACACTTTTCTCTTCAGCACCCTCAATAGTGAATGAATATCTTCAGCTATAAAGTAATCACCGACTTTACAAACCGTCACGACTAACACAGGGATAATAATAACCATTATCATTAAATAATATTCTAGGAATAAACCCTTCTCAACGGTTCAAAAGGAAACCTGATTACCACCGAGCCTCAGCTAGCTTAAGCAGCCTTTCTGGCATTGGAGCTGTTTGAATGCTTGAATACAGC
>JBHOGO010000138.1:0-6055 GCA_043421945.1 bacterium sp. HQB-150
AGCCATGATGATTTCCTCACTCAACGCCTATTACTAAGTATAGTCATCAATACTGAGTTTTAGTGGTAATCAGGTAAGTGTTTTATTCCTATTTTTTATAGTATATAAACACTAGTAAGCTCTGGTTTTCCACTATTTTGAAGAGGGAAAACATAGCTGTGGCATACGTTAGGTGTCATAACGTAATGTGGAGTAGAGGTTCTATTTACTGCATCGTTAAGTGTATAAGAGGATGCTTCAAATGATGAGAGAAATTGAAAATAGATGATATCGAATAAGGCCTCACTGCTTAATTAGGCTTTCGCGTGTTATCAGCTAAGTGTTGAATCGGCACGAGCGTATTCGTTTTGAAGGCAACTTCAACTGTCTTAGCTCGGCGGCTGATACACGTGTAGTGGGGACACTTAAGTGGAATCTTAGCTAAGGAAAAAATAGAATTAATAAAGTATTGTAGCATCCAGCACTATGCTTTTTACTTCCTATTTACCCTCACTGTACACCTTAAAAATTGCAACCGTTTATAAATGGAAAGAGAAGTGTTTAAGCAACACTTCTCATTATTTCATAATCTTTAATTACACACTTCAGCCACTAAATTGTCTGAATTCGATTTAAGATTCTCTATATCAACAAGCTTCGAAATGGCCTCAACATAATAGTAGTCACCATAAATTAACGAGCAGTTTACACCTAATTCCTTTGGAACATTAAATGCGCCACCGACTAAAATACCTTGCTCTTCTGGTTGGTCAAAAGTTGTGTAACGCTTAGTCATGCTATGAAGCATGTCGCTAGCAGCATTGAGATATTTATCACTAATAGTTTGATCACTTACAAGCTCAGAGATAAGTAGCATACCACAAGCTGCACATGCAGCAGCAGATGTATCGCGAGGTGTAGAGTGACTGAATGGCGCCCTAAAATCCCAATGTGGAACGTTGTCTTTAGGTAATTGACTTAAGAAAAAATCAGCTGTCTTCATAGCGGCTTGTAGATACTTTTCTTCACCCGTGTATTTATAACTCAATGCAAAACCATGCACAGCCCATGAAGCACCTCGGCTCCAAGCTGATTCCACAGAATAACCTTGACCGCTATGATATGACTTAACAGAACCATTTAGGTAATCAAATTCAACCATGTGCCTAACAGAGCCATCTGTCCGAATAAACTCCTTCAGCACGGTATCAGCATGTGCTTTTGCAATAAGTGCAAAACGGGGTGCATTTAGCTGTTCTGCTGCCCAATATAGGATTGGTAGATTCATCATGCTATCAATAATGCTCAATCCACGAGGATCAGCGCTGCTGACATCATTCTTATTCCAAGCAGTAATGAAATTGCCACTAATATTAAAACGACTTGATAGGTGACTTGCTGCTTTCAACGCTCTTGTTTTCGACTCTTGGTTGCCAAGAAGTTCATAGTGTTTAATGGAAGTGAGTTGCCACATAAAGCCAACGTCATGATGTATATTGACGTATTCTTCGAGGGGCTGATCCATTTTATTTTCACGATCAATCGCAATAGTTTTAAATGGTTCAAAGTTTTCTTTTTCATACAGTAACCAAAGCAATCCAGGCCAGAAACCTACCACCCATGCCCAAGGCGCATGAGTATCAGAGTAAATTCCATTAGCCGTCATAGAAGGAAAGTCGACTGTCATTTCGTTGCTAGTCAGTTTGACCTTATTGACAATGTCAGACCAAGCTTGATTAGCCCATGATAAATCCGTATGCATAACCTTGTTCCCTAATCACAAATATAAAGAAATATTATAATGCTTTAAAGAATATAGTTAATGGTGATCTTCGACATGTTTAAGGTTGATTTTTGCAAGGTTGTACTTTGAAGCAGGGTGAAAGTTCATTTAACTAGGATTATTATGCGACATCTTAAAAATAATAAAAAGAGCAGTTTTGATGTAATGACGGGAGAAGCCCATGCCGTGCTATTAATTTTTGTTAGCAAAGCCATGGGCAAGATTAAATATATGAATTATTTTGACTGGAAATTCTTTGTACTTTACTGATTGCTATAGAAAGTCTTTACTGTTGCTTGCGTGCTTTCTCCGCGGAAGCCATGAGCACCTCCAAGTACATCTCCATCGCTAAACTCTTCAAAGTCATTTTCAAAGATGTTAACGTTACCTTGATCTTTGATTGACATTACTTTTATGTTGTCAGCCAAAATTTCATAATTAGACGTTTTCACTTTATTCGCTATACGTAAACCAAGGAACTTGACAGGATCATTGTTAACCGCATATTTAACCGTTTTTTCACAAGTGCTGTCGTCACTAATTAAATTGGCGTTTTCAATTGAAAACGTAAATTCATCTTCACCCCATTTTGCGTCAATAGACAGTTCCTGACCAATAGTAAAATGACAAATATCAACGAATGATGATTGAGTATCACGGTATCCAATACTGGCTTGACCTTCTACAGGGTTGTAGAATTTCAATTCTCCATAGCTATTTGCTGAAGAAAGACCACCTGCTGTGTAAAGAGCAACATATGCATCAGTAGCATTGTCTTCATTTTCAACAGCTTCATCGTTAATGCGATAAGTGAAATCAATCTCTAAAGTGCCAGCAGAAGCTTCTTCATCTAAAGCAATATTAAGATTACCGGTTAATTCGGTATTGATATTTTGAATTCGAGCAGTATTATTTTTTACAATGTCATTACGATCATCAGCATCACTGACGGCATCTGTAACTTCATCCGAATCAGAGTAATCTATACCATTGAAACTACCATAGTTACCCGTATCTTCAATTATTAGTTGTCCATCGCTGTTAAAAGAGTAAGTACCAGTAATTTCATAATAATCTGCATCTTCAATAGTACCACTTTCAAACGCACCAGGTTCATAGTATGTGAAGTTTATGGTTTTATTCCCTCCTTCATTTTCAGAGAGTTCAAACGCTGAATTTTCTATTTCATATGTCCCATTTACTTCGTCATCATGATAATAGAGTAATTGACTGCCGCTAAATAAGTATATATTTGGAAGGTCATCAGAGGCAAAAGTTGCCTGTGTATTTTCATGTTTAAGTTCCCAATACACACCAGTAACAGTATCAGGAGTAGCTACGTCACCACCACTTCCTGGGCCTCCTTCGCTTTCATTTTTTTGTCCTTCATAAGTACAGCCAGCAAGTAGTATTGTTGCTGACAATATAGAAACAGTGATTTTTGATATATTCATATATTAATTCTCTTTATAATTGATACTTGTATATAGGTGAATAAAAAAGGTTATCTCTACCAAAAGTTAAGTTATGTCTGTCATTATCATATAAACTAAAGTTTGTTTTTATATAATACAAAAAGACTACATCATAAAATTCAAACATTGTAAGTAACTATAGAGTGATGCAGATATTTACTGCAACGTAAATAATTAACATACACTAGGTCAAACTTTGCAATACCTGAATTTATTCAGTTTTATTCAAGGCGTGAAGATATGACAAAGGTGTGGTTGTGCTCAAAAAAAAATTGGTAAAGAAAAATATGTGGTTTTGCTCAATCAACAAAATTTAATTAAGTTATCTTTATGTTATATAGTCTAAAGATTGATGAATACATGGTTACTGTTTGTCTTGGTAGAATGAAAACCGTATGATTGAGCTGAATTTTATTCATCAGATAAAATTAGTTTAAATCGTCATTAGTATCATGAGAATTTAGTTTGACGGGGACGGTTTTTTTATAAGTATAGTTTAAGTATATTATATTTATATTGTTGATTTATAGACTTAGGAGTCTATTTTATGGTTGGGAATAAATTAAAAAATGCTATGTTTATGCTATTATCTTCGATGGTGTTTATGGTAGCAAATGTGAGTGCAAACATAACATTAGAAAAAGAGATTAAAATTACGGATGGGGCTTTACATTTCGATGGAGTCAAGGTGGCTAATGGGTCAGTAGATAATGGCACTGAAGTCTTTGACTATTTTTTCGGACCTGCTATTTCCGCACATGGTGACAGCATAAAGTCTTATAAAAACTATATCTTTATGACTTGGTATAAAGGAGGGAAGCATAACCGTGAGGTCATGTTGTCTCGATACAATACTCAAACAGGTATAATAAAACATATCGAGTTTCCGCACAAACATACTGGTTATATTGGACAGAATCATATTGGAGAGTCACATAATTCAATCGCTGTGGCTGTTAGCCCTATTGATGGCTCGATACATCTTCTTTATGATATGCATGCATATAGTGTGACTCGACCAGAAGATGGTAGTTTTTCTGAGGATTATTTCAGGTATTCATATAGTTACCCTGGGGCTGCTGAGGTGGATGATGAAGATTTTGTTCTTGGTGAATTTGTAAAAAATAGTAACGGCCAGTATAAGCATTTAACATTAACTGGTGATATAAAGCATAGTGAGTTCTCTAATTTAACTTATCCAACCTTTTTTACTAGTACTGAAGGTGTGTTGTTAGCATATATGAGAAAAGGAGGTAATAATAACGGAGCTTATGTATTTTCACATTATAATGCCAGTGAAAAAAATTGGTCTGATTGGAGCCAGTTTAATGTAATCAATGCTAAAAGTTATGGTAATGATTATAACTGGGGTTTATATGGGAGCATGAAGTACCTTAACGGTAAGTTAAGAGTTGGATTTCAACAAAGAGCGAACCGCGAAGACCGGTATCTGTACCAAAATGGTGTTTTCTATGCAGCCTCAGATCATCCTTCAGGTGATGGGCATTGGAAAAATCATAAAGGTGATCAGATGACATTTCCGTTAATAAATTCTGATGAGATAAAAATTTACGAACCAGGTGATTACATTCATCATCAAGAAACAGATTCAGTATATATAGTTTCAGATTTTGATTGGACAGTAACTACACATGGTGATGTTCATATAATTAGTAAAGTTCGTTCAACGGATAAAAATAGACCAGACTATCAAGAGTTATACATTCACTCATATAAGCCTAATGGAGAGAATGAATTTATAATTGATAAAGAATTTACAGGTGCAACTAACATTTATAGTGCTGGCAAGTATGTCTATATCATTGGGCTAAACAATTTCGGTCGACCATTCGTTGAAAGAGCTTTAGGTGGTAGTAGTTCGTTTGAAAGAGTCTATGAATCATCGGAAGGCAGACAATTTCGTCACGGTAAAGTTTATATTGATGATGGTAAACTTTATTATTATTTGATGGAGAAAGGAAGTACGGCTTCACAGCCGTTATATCTTCAAATTATAAACTTAGATATCGAAGTTGAAGGTCCATACGGATTTAAGTATATCGCAGATGAAGGGGAAAATATCGAGGTCAATGGCGTTGTTGATCTTGCTTTTGGAGCTAAAGGGGAGTTTAACTATCGATATGGTGAACAATATAATGTTGAATGTTCAGAACGCTCATTCGGTTCGCTTCTTCAAATAGAAGAGAAAAGTCGCAGGTGTTTCGCAAGAGAAGTGATTGATCCAGATGTAAAAGTTAACTTTGAGCACAGAACCATTCATTTGAATGAAGGATATCAGTCATTGCGCATCCTTGTTGAAGCTAAAAGTAGCATAGAAACTGGTAGTGTTAGAGAGGTTGACTTATATATTGATGGAGAGTTTGTGAGTACAAAGACTGAACAACCATATTTATGGGACAACGACAAAGATATTTTAAACCTAAATAAAGGCACATATCAATTAGAAGCAATAGCTAAGGATGACTTTCATTTTACAGGCTTAGATGTGATGACGCTAACCGTTGAGTCAAAAAACAATGGAGGTAATTCTGGTTCGACAATGAGCTTGCTGTGGTTGTCCTTGGTATTATTCGTAGGAATAACAAGGTCGAGATGTCGAAAAAGTTGTATATAAATATTTACGTTCCTATGTATACCTGTGATCATTGAAGGGGTTTGAATTTTTGCAACGAGAAGATCAGGCTATCAGCCATGAAATGACTCTAACCAACCAGCAAAAACAGGAACTAAAAGTCTTACACGGCGCTACTCGTGACGGACGGGTTCGTGATCGCATAAAGGTGGTCATTCATGCGAG
>JBHOGO010000139.1:0-6016 GCA_043421945.1 bacterium sp. HQB-150
GAAGCCATCACTTAACATCACAAACACAGAAAAATCAGGATTGATGGCGATGGCTTAAACCGATCTCAGGTTAATTAATACCAATGCACTATGCCGCCAGCTAGCCACAGCTGGCGGTTAGGGGAACAGCGTGAGTCAAATGGGGATTTCGCGTTCAGGATTTCAAGATCACCACAGACTGAAACCAGTGTATGCTTCACTTGGTATTGATGCAAGTGGTTATCATTAAGATTTAAGTATTAAGCTGGTGCCTAACACTGCTAGCAATGCACCTAGCCACGAGAGTAGGTTGGGGCGTTGACGAGTGAAGGCCCACATTAATGGCAATATCATAATTGGGGTCGTTGATGATAGCAGTCCCACCATCCCTACATCTCCCTTACTCAATGCGACCATGATCAACGTCATGCCAACCCCCATGGCTAAAAACCCATTGATGGCAACTTGTCCCAGTATCGACCAATTGATGGGGTTATTGGCTTTAGCAATACGCATGCCACTCCATAGAATGATGCAGTGAGCGGTAAGTGCTGTTGCCATGCGAACAGCGGAGGCTGCCACAGGGTCAGCCCCACTGTTCATGACGGGTTTGGCGATAATGGCGCCGACGGATTGGCAGAATGCTGCCGTTAGCCCTAGCGCAATCGCTATCCAAAGGCTTCCATTGATACTCTCCCAACTGTGGGTATTTTTGCCTTGCCCAAAAAAAACCGCTAAGAGCACGCCAGAAAAAACCAATACAGCCCCGACAAGTTTCCATCCCAATAATTGTTCATTGAAAAGCCAAACACCTAAAATGGCAGAAAAGACGGCATGGCAAGAAAAAAGCAGTCCAGCTCGGCGTGGTCCTATACGATTGAAGCAAGCAAAAAGGGCTGTGTCACCAATAAAGATGCCGATCAGGCCAGAGAGCATCATGATCATATAGTGATGCGTTGGCAGTGTTTCCCAAGTGCCTGTGACGGTTGCAGCGCTGCCGAGTAGGGCGGTGACGCATGCCATTCTCCAGCGGCTATAGGCAAATGTACCTAGGTGCCTTGCTGGAGTGACGGAAATCATGGAGCTTATTGCCCATAACAATGCGGCGAGTAGCGCCAACCATTCATACCCTATAGCCATTGTTTGCAGAGAAGCCATCTAAAAGAAGTGTGGCCAACACTATGCATCAGATAAGAAAGAGTCTGCAAGTAAGAATATCATCAACAAAGAAGCCCCTTATGCCGAGAGTCTTGTATTAAAGTACTCGGGCATAAAGGGCTACCTTTCATCTATCTACGTTACTTTTCCGGTCACTTTCTACTTCAGTCACTTTCTATTCTGGTTATTCCTTTTCCATTTACCGAAATGACTTTTCTATCAGTACTACTCCTTGCCACACTCCCTGTCAGGAGGTTTCACGGTTGTGCTGTGACATTAGTGGCAGTGCTAGAGCCCGCTGATATTAGGTCAGCAAAAATGCAGCAGCATAAACAATACACAGGCCAACAACCCCAATGATCAGGCCTGTTTTAGCCATATCCTTACTTTCAATAAGGCCAGTTGAATAGGCCAATGAATTGGGAGGGGTAGAAACAGGTAAGATCATACCCAGTGACGCCGAGAAGGCGACGACGACTAAGACGCCCTTTAGCCCACCAATGCTCGCGAGAGATTCCATCGAAGCCGCAACAGCCGCTGCAATAGGCACGAGTAAGTTAGCGGTAGCTGTGTTTGACATGAAGTTAGCCATTAACCAGCAGATAATCGATAAAGTCAGCACGACGGCAATCGGTGATAGGCTATCGTAGTCGATGGCATGAGCAAGCGCTTCAGCTAACCCTGTTTTTCCAAGGGCCATACCTATCGCAATACCACCTGCAACGAGCCATAGCACATCCCAGTTGATGAGTTTTAGTTCATCTTTTCCCATGATCCCCGTGAGTGTAAAGGCGGCAAGAGGGAGTACAGAGACGACATAGACATTCATCCCGTGCAGCGATGTTGTCATCCAGAGTAAGATCGTTGCTGCAAACGTGACGTAAACCACCATAGCACGCCAACCTTTTTGGAAAGATCCTTCGAGGTTTAGCTCTATCTTATCCATTGTGGTTGGGAAGAGTTTCTGTAAAAGCCACCACGCAAACGCCAGCTGTATGATGACAAAAGGAAGGCCCATCATCATCCACTCCATGAAGGTGATAGCGTGTTCACCTTCGAGATATTGCAATGCGATGGCGTTCGGAGGTGTACCGATAGGGGTCGCAATACCACCTGTATTTGCGGCAATAGGCACACATAAGACGAGCGCCTTTATGCCGGTATCCCCTTTCGGTACAGAAGCAACAATAGGGCCTAGTAACGCTAACATCATTACTGTTGTTGCTGTGTTAGACATGAACATGGAGAACACAGCGGTGATCAGCATAAGCCCTAACATGATGAATCGAGGCTGTGTGCCAAAGGGTCTTAAGAGCACGCGGGCGAGGTTGTTATCCAATTCGTAGCGTGATGCCGCGATGGCTAAGGCAAATCCCCCCATAAACAGAATAATTATCGGGGAAGAGAAGGCGTTGAGGATATCGGTGTACTTGAGTAAGACCTCTCCTTCTCCATGCGGCTGTAGCCGTGTAATGCCGCTATCTGAGATCAGTACGAGTTGTAAAATGATGATCAAGATCGAGGTAGCAAAAACAGGGACGGGTTCAAGAACCCAAAGTAATGCTGCGAGGGTGAATATAGCAAGTAGGCGATGTTGAACAATAGTTAGGCCTTCAATAGGTATGACGCTGGTAGGAATAGCAAGGATGAGCAATGGTATTCCAAAAGCAATCAATAACCGAATGACGGTTTGTATCGATATTCTAGTCATAGGCAGAGGTCTGATTTAATTGTGAAAACTGTAAATCAGCATACCTATTTTCGTGAAATCTTGGCTCGACTACATCAATGTTACGATCTAAAACGGGGTCTAAAAGACCCCGTCACGTCACAATTTTAACAAAAAGCATCCAACCTGATTTGTCCGATAGATAGGATTAATCGTTCGACTGGAATTGTCCATAAACCTCACCCATACGAGTGATGCTATTGATATCGACAGCATTATCAAATGCCATCATCTCTTTCGGGAAGAGGTTAATGACGGTTGAGCCTAATTTAAAGCGGCCCATTTCATCGCCTTTTGCTAATTTAATCGATTCTGGTCCTTCTGCTGGGTAATCCCAGCGACGAATCATTGGCCCTGTTGGCGGTGTAACGGTACCAGCCCATACGGTCTCGATACTGCCGACAATGGTAGCGCCAACAAGGATTTGTACCATTGGGCCATGTGGTGTGTCGAACACGCATACAACACGTTCATTTCGAGCAAAAAGGTTTGGAACATTTTCTGCGGTTAAAGGGTTAACAGAAAATAGGTCGCCAGGGACGTAGGTCATTTGACGAAGGACGCCATCACAAGGCATGTGAACGCGGTGGTAATCACGAGGAGAGAGGTACAAGGTTGCAAACTCGCCATCCGTAAATTGAGCGGCGAGTTTTTTATTTCCACCGACTAATTCGCACACATCATAGGTGTGTCCCTTCGCTTGGATTAGTTGGTCTGCTTCAATTTTACCAAATTGGCTAACACAAGCATCTGCAGGGAAACAAAGCGCTTTCTCGTCCTCATTGATTGGGCGTGCACCCTCTTTGAGTTCACGGACAAAGAATTGGTTAAACGTGGGATAGAAAGCAGGGTCTGAGTTAGCAGCCTCACTCATATCAATCTTATATTGACCAATAAAGGCTTTGATAATCGTGGTGGTGATCGCGCCACCTTCCCATGCCGCGATTTTACCGACTAATCGGGTAACGGCATGCTTTGGAAGAATGTACTGGAAAGATATTTTTAAATTATCGATGACTGACATGGTGAATTAGTTCTCTTCGAGCCTGGTGTGCGGCGTTATTACACGGGATTAATGGCCTGCATACTACCTTAGCAAGCGAGGAAAGTCAGTGCTTCAGGTGCCTGAATGATAGATGGTACCAGAGTCTTTAAAGGGGGAGGCGAGCTTAAAAGTGAGTTTGGTTGGGTTTCGTGAAGCTCTCGTTGTCCGCGAGAGACTCTTTCAATCAAGGGTGCCGTGGTGACACCCTTGATTCTTGATTCTAGCTTTTTATTCAGGCTTATGGCGTGAAAAGTTTCGGTTCGCCTTCATCTCATCCATGCTATCAACGATTTTATGGTAGCTCGTGAAGCGAGTTTGCGAAATTTTACCTTCTTGCGTTGCTTCTCGTAGCAGGCAGCCTGGGTCGTCTTTATGTTTACAGTCTCTAAACTTACAGCCACCTAAGAAGTCTCGGAATTCGACAAATGCTTCGGTAACTTGGTCTTTTTCTAAATGCCAAAGACCAAATTCACGCACGCCTGGGGAGTCGATCAGTTTCCCCCCGCGAGGGAAGTGATAAAGACGAGATGCTGTTGTGGTGTGTTGGCCTAAGCCAGAGTTCGTTGAGACAGCCCCGACATCGGCATCGACTGATGGGATAAGCTCATTGACCATGCTCGATTTTCCGACACCAGACTGACCAACGAAGATATTGATGTGACCTTTCAAGGCCTCTTGCAGCTCATCCATCCCTTCATTTGTTTCAGAGCTCACCATTAAGACGCGGTAGCCAATATCTTCGTATATGGATAGCTTCTTCTGAATGTCTGCTTTGTCGCCATCAGGAATCAAGTCAACTTTGTTCAATACCACTAATGGTGCGATACCGACTGTTTCTGATGCCACTAGATAGCGGTCAATAATGTTCAGAGACAGCTCAGGTAAAATAGCGGAGACGATGACGATTTGATCGACATTGGCTGCGATAGGCTTAACACCGTCGTAGTAGTCAGGACGAGTGAGCATGGACTCGCGTTCATGAACGGCCTCTACTACGCCTGCAATTCCTTGAAGGGTTTCGATACCAGGACGCCAAACAACTTTGTCACCAGAGACTAAACTACGAATACTACGTCGTAAATTACAGCGCTGGATTTCACCCGTCACGCTGTCCTCAATATCGGCATGTTGACCGAAACGAGTAATGACCAACCCTTCACGGGCGGCTTCTAGTAGTGATTCATCCCACTGAACGTCATCTTGTTGACGTTGTAAGCGTTTGTTTTGGTTAGAGCGAACTCGACGGCTCTGCCCTTTGGTCAATTTTTTCTTTTTTGCCACAATTTGATCATCTGTTGTTTGGCTTTCGCTTCAAGCTCGGTATCATACATGGTTTAGAAACATAATAGGCAAAATACGATGACAATCAGCGATCAGAATTTAATTTGGATAGACTTGGAAATGACCGGGTTGGATCCAGAAACGCATAAAATTATAGAGATCGCGACGATTGTTACCGATGCCGACTTAAACATTTTAGCTGAAGGTCCAGTACTTGCTATCCATCAGCCAGAAGCGGAATTAGCTAAAATGGATGAGTGGTGTACGACAACGCATACGGGAAGTGGGTTAGTTGAGAGAGTGAATAACTCAACAGTGACACTCGAACAAGCCGAAAAAGAGACGATTGCCTTTTTGTCTCAGTGGATTGGGGCGGGCATTTCACCTATCTGTGGTAATAGTGTGGGGCAGGATCGTCGCTTCCTCTATAAGCAAATGCCAGATCTAGAGAAATACTTCCATTACCGTTATTTGGATGTCAGCACAGTAAAAGAGCTCGCTCGCCGATGGAAGCCTGAGGTATTATCAGGATTCTCAAAGACAGGCTCTCACCTAGCATTAGATGATATTCGAGAGTCAATTGCTGAGTTAGCGCATTATCGTCAGCATTTTTTCACGTTGTGATGCTTTTTTGTTCGAACTGACCTGCATTGAAAAAAAAGTGAAAATAGCCCCTTGCATCTGAAATAATACCTCGTATAATGCGCAGCCCTGAACGGGGAGAATTAAACAGTTTCCCGTTAGATATTGCGACACTAGCTCAGCTGGTAGAGCGCAACCTTGCCAAGGTTGAGGTCACGAGTTCGAACCTCGTGTGTCGCTCC
>JBHOGO010000013.1:0-77635 GCA_043421945.1 bacterium sp. HQB-150
TTTCATCTTTCGATGAGGTTGGTTATTCTAATCATTTCAATTTAAGTGTCAACACTTAAATTGAAGATTTTTCTAACCAATTTCACCAATCACACACCACTCTGAAGAGCCGTGCTCCGTGTCGGTGAGGCGGCATTATAGGGAGATTTAAAACGGTGACAAGTCTTTTTTAAGCAAATAGATCTGTTCGAATAAAAAAGCACCAAAAACGGCTATTTTGATAAACTGGTGCTGATTTTTTCACCGAATATGGCGACTTTCTGCCAATCAGTGTACTCCACTTCCTTGGACGTATCTGTCTCTCCTCCGGTTATTCGCATGATGAATTGAATCATCACTCGATCGAACCATCTATATCGAGGGTATCTCAACGCTCCTGCAAAGATAGCAATATGTTCTGGCTGCCATGAAGAAGAAGCCAAAAACTTCCTTATATAGGCGCTATTCTCCGGCAAGTCCTTTCCTGGCTTTCTAGCTGTTAGATTGATGCAAACGAAAACGGCATTACTCTCCGTTAATGCATCCCGATATTTATCGGTAAACTGATAGAGCGCTTTATTGAATTTCCCATAACGAATAGATGCTGCTATCAGCACTTGGTCATACACAGTAAAGTCAATCGATGGCATCTCATGGATATCAACCCAATCACACTCTGTTAAGGCTCCCCACTGAGATTCTAGGGTTGCTAAGATTTTTTTCGTTTGCCCTTCTCTACTCGAATATGCCAGCAATACCTTTTTCATTTTTATCCTTCTTTATATACCTAGCTACGCCAAAACGTTGGAGTAAATAAAACCAGTAATGTGAATACTTCTAAGCGGCCGAACAACATAGCCAGTATTAACACCCATTTAGCAGCACTGTTAATTTCACCAAAGTGAACAGACACAGCACCGAGGCCTGGTCCCAAGTTATTGAGTGTTGCCGCGACAGCAGAAAACGCCGTTAACTCGTCGACACCTGTCGCAATTATCGCAAGCATACAGATAACAAAGACCAACGTATAAGCAGAAAAGAAGCCCCACACAGCATCCACAACCCTCTGAGGTAAGGCATTCTTCCCAATTTTAATCGTGTAGACCGCTCTAGGGTGCACAAGCCTCTTTAGTTCCCGCACGCCTTGTAATGAAAGTAATAGCATTCGGATCACTTTCATACCGCCGCCTGTTGAGCCGGCGCAGCCACCTATAAACGAAGAGAATAAGAGTAGAACGGGTAAAAATAGTGGCCACTCAGCAAAGCTTGTCGTTGTAAAACCCGCCGTCGTTGATATTGATACCGCTTGGAACAATGCCTGATCAGCGGCTTCCATCGTCGTGAAACTATCATGGTGCCCAAGAAGCATTCCAAAACAGATAGCAAAAAGCAGAAACTGAATGAAAACAAACGCACGCAACTCAGGATCTCTCCAGTACGTCCGAAGGTGTATTCCTCTACTTGAAAATGCGGCAAAGTGAAGTGAGAAATTCACTGCAGAAATAAGCAAGAAGACCACGGTGATTAAATTAATAGTTTGGCTATTAAAATACCCCATACTGGCGTCGTGTGTTGAAAAGCCACCAATAGCAACCGTAGAAAAACTGTGCGATATCGCATCGAATGGCGTCATACCAGCTAACCAAAATGCTAACGCACACGCTATTGTTAAGGTTAAATAGATATACCAAAGCGCTTTTGCTGTTTCAGCAATCCTTGGGGTCATTTTACTATCTTTGACGGGACCAGGAATTTCGGCGCGATATAGCTGCATCCCACCAATGCCGAGCACAGGCAAAATAGCAACAGCTAGTACGATAATTCCCATTCCACCGAACCACTGCAGTAATTGGCGATAAAACAGCACCGCTTTTGGCAGTTCATCGAGACCTGTTATTACCGTCGCCCCGGTTGTCGTCAACCCAGAAAAAGACTCAAACATCGAATCAGTAAAACTAAGGTCAGGCGTTTTCGACAGAATAAAGGGCACCGCACCCGCAACGCCGATGACCGTCCAGAACAACACTACAATCAAAAAGCCATCACGCGCTTTTAATTCATGTCGATGTCTCCTATTGGGCACCCAAAGCAGTGCGCCAATACCCAATAAAAGAAAAAACGTCACAACAAACGGGAAACCCGCGCCATCACGATAGAAGAAGGCAACCATTGCTGGTGCCAACATAGTAAAACTAAACAAAGCCAGCAATAAGCCAACAATGCGAATAATCGAGCGAATTTGCATCTATTTTAGTAAACGTTATAAAGAAGAATCGTCAAAACAAACCGAGATTTGTCCACTAGAGCGTTCATAAAGGTGCTGAGAAAATTGCACCGCAACGCGTTTTTCAAGTTCACATTCCATCATCACATCTTGACCATAATCAGTATTAATTAGATTACCGCCATATTGAGATAAAAGAGACTCGACATCAGTAACCTGTGAGTAAGTGCATCTCAATTTACCCGTTACCGTGATTTGCTTCGTTAATGTTTGCAACTGGCTCAACGCACTTTGCACGCCTCCGCCATAAGCTTTAACCAAGCCACCTGTTCCCAGCTTTATCCCACCAGAATAGCGAGTCACAACAGCAGTCAGCTCTCCTACCCCCGAACCACTCAGCTGTGCCAAAATTGGTTTTCCTGCCGTGCCTGATGGCTCACCATCATCACTAAAGCCCCATTTCATCGAATCTTCAGGACGCCCAGCAACAAAAGCCCAGCAATTATGCCGAGCAGAAGCATGCTGGCGTTTAATTTCTTCAACAAACGCTTTCGCGGCGTCGACAGTTGGCGTGTGAGCAAGGTGCGTAATAAAACGACTCTTCTTGATCTCTTCTTCTGTGATCACACGGCCTGCAGGAATTAAAAAAGGTAAATCACTCATAGTCATACATAGAAAAGCTGAAACTGACATTACATATTGGAACACAAGCATATCACAGCTCTTCAGATACGCTTTGCTACATCAGAAATCTCTCGGTGATACACAAGGTCATCTTTTCACTTCAAAGCAGACACCTCGACAAGATCACAATTTAGTAACAAATTAACAGGTAAACAAATTAAGAATATAAACAATACAAATCATCAACATAAGCCAACACAGGCAAAATAAAAACACGAAACGTTAAGCACTTGTTTAAATTTAACATTGAAAACGTTAACAGGTAGGTACACACTAAGAGCAACACAAACTGGTCGAACCAGAGTTATCACTCTAAATCTCACGAAACGGAGACAAGGACATGATCTACCAAACCGACGCACTGTCAGTCAGCCTTGATGAGCAGTTCATTGCGACACTTACCTTTCACGCCTCCGGCTCGGTAAATAAGTTTAACCTCAGTACGCTTGAGCACCTCAACCACGCTATTGAGGCTATGGAAACCCAACCAAAAATAAAAGGCCTGATACTTAACTCAAATAAAGCGAGCTTTATTGTTGGTGCTGACATTACTGAATTTCTTAGTCTATTTGAGCTTGGTGCTGATTCACTCTCTACGTGGTTAAGCCGAGCAAATAGCATTTTCAACCGCCTCGAAGATCTCCCTTTCCCAACCCTCAGTGCTATTAATGGCCATGCTCTTGGAGGCGGGTGTGAATGTGTCCTCTCAACCGACTTTCGTATTGGCGACCCAGCCTTAAGAATTGGCTTGCCAGAAACAAAACTCGGAATCATGCCTGGTTGGGGCGGCAGTGTCAGGCTTCCTCGAATAATTGGTGCAGACAGCGCTATGGAGATCATCACCGCTGGTAAAGATTGCCGGAGCGCCGAAGCACTAAAGCTAGGTTTTGTTGATGCCATCGTTGAAACCGCTGACCTCAATCGTGCCGCTAAGCAGATGATACAAGAAGCTATCGATGGCAAACTCAACTGGCAACAACGTCGTCAGCAAAAACAGCAACCACTAAAACTGAATAAGACTGAAGCGATGATGAGTTTTGCAACTGCCAAAGCGCTGGTCTCTCAAGTTGCAGGAAAGCACTACCCAGCCCCTATCGCTGCGGTATCAGCCATCGAAGATTCAGCACGTTTCGACCGAAATGAAGCACTAAAAGTAGAAACCCAATATTTTGTCAAACTCACACAAACAAGTGCAGCCAAAGCGCTTGTCGGTATCTTCCTTAATGACCAATATATAAAAGGCAAAGCAAAAAAAGCGTGCAAATCCGCACCTGCAACTAGAAAAGCAGCGGTTATTGGTGCTGGTATTATGGGTGGGGGTATCGCCTACCAGTCTGCGCTTAAGAAAATTCCCGTCCTAATGAAGGATATCGCACAACCCTCGCTTGATCTCGGTATGACAGAAGCGGCAAAGCTACTCAACAAGCGCCTTGAAAAAGGTCGTATTGATACTCTTTCCGTCGCAGCAACACTCGGAGCAATCACCCCTTCGCTACAATACGCCGGTATTGAAGAGTGCGATATTGTTGTAGAAGCCGTTGTCGAGAATCCGAATATTAAATCAGCAGTGCTGGCCGATGTTGAATCACATGTATCAAGTGATACCGTCATCACCTCCAATACATCAACCATTCCCATTAACCTACTTGCCCGCGCGCTTAAACACCCAGAAAACTTCTGTGGTATGCATTTCTTTAACCCCGTACATCGTATGCCCTTGGTTGAAATAATTCGAGGAGAGAAAACATCTAACGAGACCATTGATCGTGTTGTTGCCTACGCTGCCCAAATGGGAAAATCACCCATTGTCGTGAACGATTGTCCTGGGTTCTTTGTTAACCGCGTACTCTTTCCTTACTTTGCTGCTTTTAATTTATTACTTCGAGATGGCGGTGATTTTAGCTACATCGATAAAATAATGGAGAAGCAATTTGGCTGGCCGATGGGGCCTGCCTACCTACTTGACGTCGTTGGTCTTGATACCGCACACCACGCCCAAGAAGTGATGGCCGAAGGCTATCCAACACGAATGGGGAAACAAGGGCGAGACGCGATTGACGCGATGTTCGCTGCACAGCGATTTGGACAGAAAAATGGCACTGGATTCTATCAATACAGTCAAGACAAGCGAGGTAAGCCTAAAAAAGCCCTTGATGAATCCGTCGCCCCTCTCTTAGCGGAAATACAGAGCACGCATACGACAGAGCTGTCTGCTGAGCAGATCATACACCGTATGATGATTCCCATGATCAATGAGGTGGTACGCTGTTTAGAGGAAGACATTATCGCCACACCAAGTGAGGCAGATATGGCGCTTGTTTATGGTCTAGGCTTCCCTCCTTTTCATGGCGGCGCTTTCCGATATCTTGATGCCTTTGGTCTTCGAGAATACGTACAAATAGCTGATGAACTTGCTCATTTAGGTGAAATTTACCATGTGCCTGCCGGGCTCCGTGCCAAAGCAGAAGAAGGATCATCGTATTACCCTAAAGCCCCAGCAATCAAAGCACCATTTTAAGGAGGATCTATCATGAATCAGGTTGTAATCGTAGACTGTATCCGCACCCCGATGGGTCGCTCTAAAGGTGGCGCATTTAGACATACCCGAGCAGAAGACCTCTCTGCACACTTAATGCGAGGGCTTCTAGAACGAAATCCAGCGCTAGACCCAAAAACGATCGACGATATCTACTGGGGTTGTGTGCAACAAACCTTAGAGCAGGGCTTCAACATTGCACGTAATGCATCACTGCTTGCAGGGATTCCACATACCGTTGCCGCTACGACAGTCAATCGACTGTGTGGCTCTTCAATGCAAGCCCTGCATGACGCAACCCGCGCCATCATGGTTGGCGATGCGAACGTTTGTATCATTGGCGGTGTAGAACATATGGGACATGTTCCCATGACGCATGGTGTTGATTTTCACCCAGGCATGTCAAAATCCGTAGCGAAAGCTGCTGGCATGATGGGGCTAACTGCCGAGCTACTTGGAAAGATGCATGGTATTAGCCGCGAGATGCAAGATGCCTTTGCCGCACGTTCACACCAGCGCGCGCACACCGCGACACAAGAAGGCCGATTTAAAAATGAAATTTACCCAATAGAAGGTCATGACCAAGCAGGCGTACTGACACTACTTGAAAATGATGAAGTTATTCGCCCAGAAACAACTTCGGAATCACTATCCACCCTTCGTCCTGTTTTCGACCCTGTTAACGGTACAGTCACCGCAGGCACATCATCAGCACTTTCCGACGGCGCATCGGCAATGCTCGTCATGAGCGAGCAACACGCGAAAGAACTAGGCTTTCCAATCCGCGCTAAAGTTAAGTCGATGGCTGTCGCGGGCTGTGATCCCTCCATCATGGGTTATGGTCCCGTCCCTGCGACCAAAAAAGCTTTGCAACGGGCAGAACTCAACATTGAAGACATCGGTGTTATCGAACTCAATGAAGCATTTGCTGCACAGTCACTGCCTGTTGCTAAAGACCTGGGGTTACTCGATGTCATGGACGAAAAGGTCAACCTCAACGGTGGTGCCATAGCACTTGGTCATCCACTTGGTTGCTCTGGTTCTAGGATTTCGACAACGCTTATCAACTTGATGGAAGAAAAAGATGCACGTTATGGGCTCGCCACAATGTGCATTGGGCTAGGGCAAGGAATTGCGACTATATTTGAACGTCCATAGCACTGCCGAACTGCCGCATATTGAATGCGGTGGTTCCCCCTTTTGATATTAAGCCAAGTGGGCTCTCTGTAGGTTCCTACCAATAGCCACCGCTGCAACTTATCCTAAACACCAACTTATCCTAAAATACCCACACATGCATAAAGCGCATGAATAACATTCCAAAGTTTCATTTTATTCATACCTCGGTTAGGACTACACTTAGGTTTCTGTTCCTATTCGACCTTTCGAGGATGCTATGTTTAAAGCTTTGGTACTTGAACAACAAGATAAAAAGACCCTGTCATCAATTCAAACCCTAGACGACAGTCAACTACCTGAAGGCGACGTGACTATTGCTGTCGATTATTCATCTCTGAATTATAAAGATGGCCTAGCGATTACCGGTAAAGGGCGAATCGTACGTAATTTCCCAATGGTACCAGGCATCGATCTCACTGGTGAAGTCATCAATTCTAAAGATGAGCGCTACAAAACAGGTGATAAAGTTGTATTGACTGGCTGGGGCGTCGGTGAAGGCCATTGGGGGGGCATGGCAGAAAAAGCATCACTAAAAGCTGATTGGCTAGTTCCACTTCCTCAAGGCTTAGACGGCAAACAAGCGATGATGATAGGCACTGCTGGTTTAACAGCAATGCTATGTGTACAAGCCCTTCTTGATTCAGGTGTCACACCAGAAAAAGGCCCTGTACTGGTGACAGGTGCGAGTGGTGGTGTGGGTTCAGTAGCTGTCACACTACTTAGTAAGCTTGGTTTTGAAGTCAGTGCCCTTACTGGTCGTGCTGAACAGAATGGTCCATTACTTACTGCTCTCGGTGCCAAAAATATCATTGAGCGTAGCGAATTCGAAGAACCTTCACGCCCACTTGAGAAACAAGTATGGGCAGGCGTTGTTGATACCGTTGGCAGTAAAGTACTCGCTAAGGTACTAGCTCAAGTGGATTATGATGGTGCCGTTGCTGCTTGTGGCCTTGCTGGCGGATTCGACCTTCCAACGACAGTAATGCCATTTATCTTACGCAACGTTAAGTTACTTGGTATTGATTCAGTAATGTGCCCATTTGAAAAGCGCCAAGCAGCGTGGCAGCGTCTCGTTGAACTACTCCCTACAAGCTACTACGAGCAAGCTTGCCAAGAAGTCGCATTAGAAGATGTTGCTGCAAGCGCTGAAGCAATCACTCTCGGGCAAGTGACTGGTCGCGTTGTGATCAAGCTGTAACCCTAACCTTTATTAGCAAGTCAGTGTTAGTGTTAGTGTTAGTGTGTTATCACTAACGAATAATCGTTAAAGCCCTGTCCATTGTTTTGGCGGGGCTTTCTTTACCTACCCTAGAATTTAATCTCTTTTCTCATAGATACGAACAGTCAAAAATGCGTTATCGAGAGGCTAACCCCATATCATGGATGCGACTGTTTATTAGCTTCCCACACTCTTCTTTGATCAAGTTACGTAGCCATTGTTGTGCTTCCGAATGCTCACATCTCGGGTGCCATAACAGTGAATAGTCAAAAGGTTGGAATGCAAAAGGGAGCGGTTTAATCACTAAGTCATGCTTATCTGCAACCAAATAAGCAAGGTCGGCGGGTACCGTAATAATAATCGGCAGTTGCTCTACAATCGCTAATGCTGCTTCGAGGTGATAAGCACGTAAAACCTGACGTCGCTTTGGAAAACCTTCCAGTGCTGTATCAATTAAGCTTTTAACACCATCGCTGATGGCTATTGTTGCATGAGGATAAGCGAGAAAGTCATCGAGAGACATCGTGACATTCGCCAATGGATGCTGTTTCGATAATAAACAAAATACACTAACAGGCCCAAGAGAGTCTTGATGCAACCCATCAACAGCATACGCTGGACGGCAAATGGCCATATCCCCACCCTCATGTGTTAACTGCTCCGTTAAATAATCGTGCTGCAGAGGGACAAAATCGAGGGAAATATTAGGGGCTTCTTGATAAATCCGAGGCAATGCAAAAGGCAAAATGGTCTGCATTGCATAATCAGTTGTCGCAATACGGAACATTTGTTCGCAAGTTTTAGGATCGAAATCAGTAGGCGTTAGTACCATCCGTAACGCTTCTAAAGGCTCATTTAGCGCTAGGTTAAGTTCAAGCGCACGCTGGGTAGGAATCAGCTTTTGCCCATGGCGTGTAAATAGCGGATCATCAACCAATGTTCTCATTCTCGCCAACACACGACTCATCGCGGATTGGCTAAGATTAAGCCTAATAGCCGCCCTACTAACACTGCCTTCATCAATCAGTACTTTCAGGGCGACCAAAAGGTTAAGGTCTCGACGATAAATTTCTTCTAGTTCCATACTTCGCTCAAATAAGGTCTTCAGGCTCAGTATGCCAGAATTACACTATAATGAGTCCTTTTCTGGTGCCATGATGTACTCAACAGACAAGCCAGCAATCAATGCCGTGATCCCAACCAAAAGCGGTAGAGATAGCCCAGCACCTGGAGTAGCAAAAATGGCAATAAAGATAAAAAAGAGCAGTAAAAGATACAGGGTCATACGGTGAATATAGTTCATCTTTCCCCCTTAACGTTCTAAAGAGAACATGGTGTAAACAGAATTACACACCTTAATGGTGAGGCAACCGTTGATTATTCACTCACTGTAGGTATGATCACCTCCCCGATCGGAGGCGAGACAAATGACAAGTCCATTTAACAATCCAACTCAACGTTTACAAGCAGAAGGCTTACGCTGCCCAGAGCCAGTCATGATGGTTAGAAAGACCGTCCGTAAAATGTCGGAAGGCGAAACACTATTAATTACTGCGGACGATCCCTCGACCGCTAGAGATATCCCAAGCTTTTGCCGCTTTATGGACCACACTCTCGTCGCTGAACAGACAGAACAAATGCCGTTTCAATTTCTCATCAAAGTCGGTCAATAAACGAGTATCAAACTCTCTTTACGACAGTTTCGATTCCATCTCATTTATTCGATCACGCAACTGCGCGACTTCTTGCTCTAGAGGCTGGACATAGCGCAGTCGTATCATCGCCTCAACGGAAAGATATGTCGTAACAATGGCACCAACAACCATCGGTACCCATAAATCCGTTAATACCATGCCCAATACATTCAGGACTAACCCGAAGCTGAACAGACGACACTGACTTTGAAGCGACATTGCGGTGAACCTGATCATAAGCTCTCCAGTGTTTCTCTTGCCACACAATAAGAATACTAAGGGTCAGTATCGCAGTCTGATTAGTCGGTCACGAATAACAGATTATGCAGACTTAGATTGCAATTTTGATACCTAAGACACAGTTTATTCCAACCGATCTCTTCGAGGAACTAGGCATCTCAGTGCTGAAAACAAAATGAAGAATTGTGAACGATTTAAGGCTCTGGGGAGGGAGTAACCGGCGGTGATCATATGTTTGAGTCACCCACACCATAAGGACTTAGCTTTAATGATGCGGATGACTATTTCTGTCTCGATTTTCTATATAGCTGTCTGCGTTTAGTTATCTCGGCTTTGTTATTCGCACTGACGAACAGACGAACTGAACAATTGAAAACTACTGTGCCAGTGGTGACAGAACAATTTCAACGCGGCGGTTTTCAGCACGGCCTTGCTCTGTATTGTTGTCCGCAATAGGGCTCGATTCACCACGACCAACAGCCACGATACGTGACGGAGATACACCCTCACCGATCAATTGACTACGCACTTCATTAGCGCGGCGCTGTGAAAGTTCTTGGTTATAACTTGCTGCACCAGTGCTATCAGTATGCCCTAAAACATTGAGCATCGTTTCATCGTACTCAGTCACAACGGTAGCAACATTCCGTAATGCGAGTGCCGCACGAGAATCCAAAGTTGTCTCATTGACGCGGAACGTAATTTCATTTGGCATGTTGAGAATAATGTTGTCGCCTTGACGAGCCACCGTGATACCAGATGCTTGAAGCTGCTCACGTAGCTCAGCCTCTTGTACATCCATGTAGTAACCAATACCACCGCCGACAGCAGCACCAGAAGCCGCACCGATAAGAATACCTTTCTTACGATCACCACTGCTTGAAGAGGCAGCGCCGACAGCAGCACCCGCAACAGCACCGATCACTGACCCCGTGGTTGCCTTAGCGGTTTGTTGTTCTCCAGTGTATGGATTTGTTGTTGAACACCCTGTTATAGCAACAGTGGCAATTAACGTAGCGAGTACTAGCTTTTTCATATGAGCTCCGAGCTAAAATTGATCCAAAAACAAAATTATAACAGGCTATTGGAAAGTCCCGTTAAATCCTTGTCAGAAAAGGTCTCTAAACATCGTAGTTCAAGTCAATGGGTGGCGATAAAAAAACCAGTAATCCTCTACTCCCAACGTGACATGCCATGTATAATCGAGTGTTATTTTCACATTTCAATCCACCTTAATCACGCGAAGTTGACAATGCACAATTACGACATCAAGACCTTTCAGGGCATGATCCTCGCGCTGCAGGATTACTGGGGCCAACAAGGTTGTACTGTAGTACAACCGCTAGACATGGAAGTAGGTGCAGGCACCTCTCATCCAATGACATGTCTACGCGCATTGGGACCCGAGCCAATTGCCGCTGCTTACGTACAACCATCTCGTCGTCCAACTGACGGCCGTTATGGCGAAAACCCTAACCGTCTGCAGCACTACTATCAATTTCAAGTTATCTTGAAACCATCACCAGACAACATCCAAGAGCTATACCTTGGTTCTCTTGAAACTCTGGGTATCGACACACAAGTTCACGATATCCGTTTCGTTGAAGATAACTGGGAGAACCCAACGCTGGGCGCTTGGGGTCTAGGCTGGGAAGTTTGGCTGAACGGTATGGAAGTAACGCAATTTACTTACTTCCAACAAGTCGGTGGGCTGGAATGTAAGCCTGTAACAGGCGAAATCACTTACGGTATCGAACGTCTTGCGATGTACATCCAAGGTGTTGACTCGGTTTACGACCTAGTATGGACTGATGGTCCGTTTGGTAAAGTGACTTACGGTGACATCTTCCATCAAAATGAAGTGGAACAGTCGACCTATAACTTCGAACATGCCGATGTAGATTTCCTATTTACTTTCTTCGACCAGTGCGAGAAAGAGTGCCAAGAGCTACTGGCACTGGAAACACCACTATCTCTTCCTGCGTACGAGCGTATCTTGAAAGCAGGTCATGCTTTCAACTTGCTTGACGCACGTAAAGCGATTTCAGTGACAGAGCGCCAACGCTACATTCTGCGCATTCGTAACCTAACTAAGCAAGTTGCAGAAGCGTACTACGCCTCTCGCGAAGCGCTTGGTTTCCCAATGTGTAAGAAATAAGGAGCACTCATGACTGAACGTAATTTTCTGATTGAGCTAGGTACTGAAGAGCTACCACCAACGCAACTACGCACATTGGCAGAAGCATTCAAAAACAACTTTGAAGCGGAGCTTAAGGCTGCCGACCTTGCCCATGAAGGCATTGAGTGGTTCGCTACCCCTCGCCGCATGGCATTAAAAGTTGCTGCTCTTGCCGACGGTCAAGCAGACAAAATCGTTGAAAAACGTGGTCCTGCGATCTCGTCAGCATTCGATGCTGATGGCAACCCAACCAAAGCAGCAATGGGCTGGGCTCGTGGTAACGGTATTACTGTTGAGCAAGCAGACCGCCTAAAAACCGATAAAGGTGAATGGCTACTGCACAAGCTAGAAGTGAAAGGGAAAGCAGCAAGCGACCTCGTTGTTGAACTCGCAGCAAAAGCACTGGCTAACCTTCCGATTGCTAAGCCGATGCGCTGGGGCAACGAAGAGACTCAATTCATCCGCCCAGTTAAGACCCTAACCATTCTACTTGGTGAAGAACTTATCGAAGGCAGCATCTTAGGTGTTGCTTCTGGCCGTACGATTCGCGGTCACCGCTTCATGGGTGAAGCTGAGTTCACAATCGACAATGCTGACCAATATCCTGCGATTCTTGAAGAACGCGGTAAAGTCATGGCTGACTATGAAGCGCGTAAAGCGATCATTATTGCTGATGCACAAAAGGCAGCAGCAGCCGTTGGCGGTATCGCTGATCTCGAAGATGACCTTGTTGAAGAAGTGACGTCACTGGTTGAGTGGCCGGTAGTCCTTACCGCTGCTTTTGAAGAAGAGTTCTTAAACGTTCCTTCTGAAGCACTGGTTTACACCATGAAAGGTGACCAGAAATACTTCCCTGTTTACGACGAGAACAAAAAGCTTCTACCAAACTTTGTCTTCGTTTCAAACATCATTTCTAAAGACCCACGTCAGGTTATCGAAGGTAACGAGAAAGTCGTTCGCCCACGTCTTGCCGACGCTGAGTTCTTCTTTAATACCGACCGTAAGCGCCCATTGATTGATCGTCTTCCAGAGCTGGAAACGGCAATCTTCCAGAAGCAGTTAGGTACGATTAAAGATAAAACAGATCGTATTACTGAGCTTGCTGGCTACATTGCTGAGCAAATTGGTGCTGATGTTGAGAAATCTCAACGTGCCGGTCTACTTGCTAAATGTGACTTGATGACTTCAATGGTTTTCGAATTCACTGATACGCAAGGTGTGATGGGCATGCACTACGCTCGCCATGACGGTGAAGCAGAAGAAGTTGCACTGGCACTTAACGAACAGTACATGCCTCGCTTTGCTGGTGATGACCTACCAAGCAACGGTGTTTCGTCTGCTGTCGCGATGGCTGACAAACTTGATACTATCGTTGGTATCTTTGGCATTGGTCAGGCACCGAAAGGCTCTGATCCATTCGCCCTTCGTCGTGCTTCTCTTGGTGTGTTACGCATCATCGTCGAGAATGGCTATGACCTAGACCTTGCAGATCTCATCACCAAAGCAAAATCACTGTTCGGCGATAAGCTTAGCAATGATAACGTTGAAGGTGATGTGATTGAGTTTATGCTTGGTCGTTTCCGCGCTTGGTATCAAGACGAAGGCTTTAGCGTTGACGTTATTCAAGCCGTACTGGCTCGTCGCCCTACTCGACCATCTGATTTCGACAAGCGTGTTAAAGCCGTTAGTCATTTCCGCACCCTTGATGCTGCAGAGTCATTAGCTGCTGCCAACAAGCGTGTAGGCAATATCTTGGCTAAGTTTGAAGGTGAGCTAAGCGCTTCAATCAATACTTCACTACTGACTGAAGATGCAGAGAAGGTACTTGCTGAGCAAGTAGCTACTGTGGTTGAGAAACTACAGCCTGTCTTTGCGAGCGGTGACTACCAAGCAGCATTGACTGAACTGGCTACTCTACGTGAAGGCGTGGATGCGTTCTTCGATAGTGTCATGGTAATGGCTGACGATGAAGCACTAAAAGTTAACCGTTTAACTATGCTTAACTTACTTCGCGAGCAGTTCTTAAATATCGCTGATATTTCTGTGCTTCAAAAGTAAACTCGCTTTGTTGGCTTGCTGATATCAACAAGCCACAGTAAAGCGCCATATCTAAGCCTCGTTTTTACGAGGCTTTTTTTATGCCTCAATGTTTTAAGTTTCAACAACACTCTCGAACAGTACCAATTCAGAGGCACTGCCTGAGCTTTACTTTTTCCCTGACAAAGCAGCCTCATTGATTAGCTAGACTCATTAACAAAGCAACTGAGTTAATAGAATTACCTTGCTGACACAGCGGTTTCAACAAAGTGTATAGAGCTTCCTTCATACAACCAAATACCCGCCCCCCACGATAACAAAGCCGCGCGATACTATGAACATAGCCTAGCGTTTTCCCTTCAATACACCCTGTCATCAGTATTTAGAATCATCGCCTTGACTCGTCGGTATGTAATTATTGTTTCTGTTATACAGATAACAATCTGCACATCTGACATTCAACTTTTCGAGAATTACGTTACGTTCTGTAGTCGTTAGTGTTTGGTATAAACCCAATAGTATTTATCTCGGTCACGTGACAAGAAGCAAGCTCAGTATTAGACGAACTGAACCGTTCATCATGACCGTCACAAGCATCGAAAAAACAGTGAGAATAATAGAGACTATGGATAGCGATAATTCACCAACACCGATTAATAGTAACTTAGTGTGCAAGCCCGAAGTTCATCCAACCCCACCTTTTTTAAGCAAAGAAAAAGTCCGAACTCAGGCATCAAAATTTTCATCACTACTGCTACAAACATTTAAGATGCGAGCGGCAAACCTTCAAACACTACAACGCACTTTGACACATACGTTTAAGTTCACGGCACTTTACCTCGCAATCACTTCACCACTCGCTGCCTATGAATACTCATTAAACACCTTAAAGAGTCATGACAACATAACGCATGAAGCCAGTGTTTCACGTGAAACACTCACCTTAGATTTTCATGCAATGACAAATTCCAATGTTAAAAGTGATCGCTTGTTTCACGTGAAACAGTCACTAAGCAAAGGTCATTACGAGCTGATGATTCGCCGCTCGTATAATGAAGATACAACAGAAAAAATGGATGAGGGTGAATACTGTTATCTAGAATCAGAAGACAGTAAAAGATTGAAATTCAATCGGCCCAATCCCCTCTCAATGTGCAATACAGAAACTGTGATTCCATTAAGGATCATGAAAGAAGATACTTACGAGTTTCTATTAGATACCAGCAATGAAACGTTAACTGTAAGCCGAGTAATACCCGTTCAAAATGATGTTGTAAAACAAACTTGCCCTGCTATCAAAGAGCCGACTGTCACCATCGACGTAAGTCATGTATTTGAGAACGGTAGTTGGATAAAAGAAGCATTCAGTGGCGATAAGCACCCCGTTATCAATGGAGCTGTAAGGCTAGCTGCAAACACAAATAGCGAAGGAGTGCTGCTACTAAAGAGCACAACACCACCCAATCAAACACTGGATATTGAACCTAGTGAAGTAAGCAAAGAAACCGTCGACAATGCATTTTCAAACTTTCATTGGGATAATGCCATCGTCTATTTTGTTATGACTGACCGATTCTATAACGGCAATCTTAGCAATGATTTTAACTATGGTAGAACAAAGGATGACTCAGACAACATCGGTACTTTTCATGGTGGTGATATAGCGGGCTTAACTGAGAAGTTAAACTACATCGCAGAGCTTGGTGTGAATGCCATATGGATGACTTCACCATTAGAGCAAATCCATGGTTGGGTTGGTGGCGGCGATAACGGTGATTTCAAACATTACGGGTATCACGGCTATTATCATCTTGATTGGACGAACCTAGATGCCAACATGGGTACGGAAAAAGAACTTCGTGAATTTGTCACTCGGGCACATCAACTCGGAATAAAAGTCATTTGGGATGTTGTCCTCAACCATGTCGGCTATGCAACGCTAGCGGATATGCAAGAGTTTGATTTTGGCTCACTAATCATAAGCGCTGAACAAGCAGAAAAAAGTCTAGGAGCAAAGTGGACGGACTGGACACCAACCCCTCCTCAAAGCTGGCATAGCTTCAATGACTATCTCAACTTCACGGATGGAGATGCATGGGAAAAATGGTGGGGCCACGACTGGATAAGAACGGACATTGGTAACTACCCAAGTCCAGGCTATGACGCACTGACCATGTCACTAAACTTTCTGCCTGACGTAATAACGGAATCAAACACCCCTGCTCCACTTCCTCACTTCTTTAAGAATAAACCGAACCACCAAGCTGATGATGTTCAACGTTCTCCAAGTGAAAATATCATCATGTGGTTGTCAGAGTGGGTACGGGAATATGGAATAGATGGCTTTCGTGTGGATACAGCAAAGCACGTTGAAAAGGAGACATTCCAGCAACTGAAAACAACTGCCAATACTGCAAGACAAAACTGGCTACAAGTGAATGGCATCGAGGATGGAAAAGAAGGCCAGCAATTCTGGATGACTGGAGAAGCATGGGGACACGGTGCCTATAAGAGTGACTACTTCGACGCAGGCTTCGATTCAATGATAAATTTTGAATTTCAAAATGACGTCGCACCCCTAGCGATCGAATGCCTTGCAAATATCGATAGCGACTATCAACGATACGCAGAAACGATCAATAAAGATTCTGACTTCAATGTACTCAGTTACCTATCAAGCCACGATACTAAGCTTTTTTTTGGTACTGAAGCTAAATCCATTTCAGAACAAAAGCGTGCTGCTAATGCATTAATGTTATCACCTGGTGCAGTGCAGATTTACTACGGAGATGAAACCGCACGTCCATTTGGGGCTACGGGTTCAGATCCTCTACAAGGTACACGCTCACCGATGAATTGGGGAGATAACCCAGATCTTCTTAAGCATTGGCAAACATTGGGGAACTTCAGGAATCATCATCCCGCACTGAGTAAAGGGATCCATCAAAGGCTTTCAACTGAACCCTATTATGCATTTTCACGGACTACATCAGAAGACAAAGTCATGGTGGTATACATAGGAAACCAAACTAATGAATAATCCACTTTTTTAATAATCACTGATACGGTATGTTGTCTGGTCTGCGTATATAAGGGGGCTAATGAGCTCCCAATAACAACACGCTGAACATAACATAACGCAAAGGTGAGCAGCAGTATGGAATACTCTTCATTCGGAAACAAATTTGGTCGTTTGTCCGGAATAACACAACTCATGGACGACTTAAACGAAGGTCTATTAAACCCTGATGCCATTATGCTAGGCGGTGGCAATCCTGCCCAAATCCCAGCAATGATTGACTATTTTGATGCTCTTAATCAGCGTCTAGCCGCATCAGGTAAACTCACCCAAGCAATGACTAACTATGATGGTCCTCAGGGGAAAGATAGCTTCATCGCCGCGTTGGCCGATCTACTCAGTGCCACTTATGGCTGGCAGATTAGCGCCAAAAACATTAGTTTAAGCAACGGCTCACAGAGTGCATTCTTCAATCTGTTCAATCTTTTTGCTGGGCAATGTGATGATGGTAGCCACAAAAAAATACTCCTTCCATTAGCGCCAGAATATATTGGTTATGCCGACGCAGGGTTGTCGGAGAAAATGTTCGTTAGCTTCAAGCCTGAAATAGAGTACCTCGATAATCGTCAATTCAAATACCATGTCGATTTTAGTCTGTTAACCTTAGGCGACGACATCGGAGCTATTTGTGTCTCACGCCCAACCAATCCAACCGGTAACGTACTGACAGACGATGAAGTCACCAGGTTAGATCAATTAGCACGGCAACATGATGTACCGTTAATTCTCGATAATGCGTATGGTCTACCCTTTCCCGATATCATCTTCGAAGACGTAACCCCTTTCTGGAATGAAAACACCATTCTCTGCATGAGTCTATCTAAACTAGGTTTACCTGGGTTGCGATGCGGTATCGTCATTGCTTCAGAAGAGATAACGAAGGCGCTGACAAACATGAACGGCGTATTAAGTCTTGCTCCCGGTAGCATTGGTCCTCTTCTCGCCCATGAGATCATTAAAGAGAACGAATTACTTTCACTGAGTGAAAACGTCATTAAACCTTTTTATCAAAACCGAAGTCAGCTTGCACTAGCCCGTTTATTAGAAGCTATTCCTGATCCTAGATTCCGAGTACACAAACCCGAAGGCGCGATCTTCTTATGGCTTTGGTTCGATGAATTACCGATTACAACAAAGACACTCTATAAGCGCCTAAAACAACGTGGGGTTCTCATCGTCCCCGGAGAGTACTTCTTTATCGGTGTCGAAGACACTTCTTGGTCACATCAAACTAAGTGCGTAAGAATGAACTACGTCCAAGATATAGAAACAATGGAAAAAGGGATCGCGATTATCGCCGAAGAAGTGACGCGAGCCTACAATGAAACAGCTGAATAAAAGCGACGCTATCGAAGTCGTTAATGGGCTAATGCAATATAGCTAAGCCGAACCCTAAAAGGCTATGTAACGAAAAGCGTCATGTGAAAAAGTTCGTTAAGTCATTATTGTAGCGAATAAGGATATTATCGGCTTTTCACTCTACCCTCCTCCGTCGGCATTCTCATTGATGAGTGTCGACGTGAGTCTTTAGCTTTGATAGCGAACCACCAGCTAAATCCCCCCCCTTCTTTAACCTTAGCAATCCAAGGTAAACATACCGCTTTACGACCCAATGTTAACGGTAGACCAAATAAAAGCTAGAATGTACATCGAGACATTACGATGTTTCACGTGAAACACCACAGAAAGATTAGAGTTACACCAGTTCAAATTTAAAAGAATGAGCCCTCCAATAAGCTCAGCTTTAACGTGACTCTCTAAAGGCATACCTTCATCACTCTCAGTTCTCTCAGTTCTCTCAGTTCAGTAAATATAACAAAGCATCTTAAGCCAAGATAAATGAACTAGCGATAAAAAATAGAACCGTGCTGGCTCACCATAACAATTGAAAAGTCAGTCTATAAGCGAGCTAACAAGGTAAAAACAACAAACACCGAGGTCAAAAACCTTTAAATCTGACCACTAAAGAGGCACGAAACTCTCTGATATTAAACGTATACCGTGTCACTTATTCCTGCTGAACGAGAGTGACCACATGAATGAGTCCTAAAAATTTCCCCAGTGTAGGAAAGTACTCCAAGATTGAAAATTCAGACGAAACACTCGCGAGCAGTTCAGAAAAGCAATATGGATCTTCAACTCAGAAAAAGCAGTGGAGAGATGAAGAATGGAGAGAACAAAAAAGCCATGAGGAAACAAATACAACAACGCCCACAAATCAGTGGGCGTATACAAGCTTAAGACAGTTTGCGCAGCATACGCTGCAGGCTGTTAGTGCTCTTCGAGTAAGTCACCACGGCCAATACTAATCTTACGCGGCTTCATTTCTTCTGGAACTTCACGTTCGAGTTCAATATGAAGAAGGCCATTTTCCATTGCAGCACCAATCACATTAACATGATCAGCCAGCTGGAATTTACGTTCAAAGTTACGGTCAGCAATCCCTTGATAAAGGAAGCGACGCTCAGTATTCAATTCTGCTGCTTTGTTTCCCTTCACGAGTAAGGTGTTTTGCTGCTGAGTTATATCAAGTTGCTCTTCAGCAAAGCCTGCAACAGCCATCGTAATTCGATAATGGTTTTCGTCTTGTTGTTCAATGTTATACGGAGGGTATCCGCCATTGTTATTTGGCGCATTGTTCTCAACGAGATTGAATAGACGGTCAAAACCAATCGCAGAACGGTATAGTGGAGTAAAGTCGATATTTCGCATGTTTATCATCCTTCTAAGAAGCAATAATGTATTAATCAATGGTTGAAGTCACACTCTCCTCTTGGACCAGTGCATCGAAGACCCTATCGGCATCTTCCTCCTTCACCATTAAATCTGGGGGCATAAAAATTACTTTCCAACCCTTCGTCGAAAAAAAAGCAAAAAAAACGCCGCTAAAAGCGGCGTTTTTCACATTTTTCGCACTCATTAAAACACAAAACACTGTCGTTTCAATAAGATGATAGGCTAACTCGTTAACCTAACATTTTTCACTAAACGTCTAGGTTAGCAACGTTCAATGCATTGGATTCAATGAATTGACGACGTGGCTCAACATGGTCACCCATTAGCGTTGTAAACAATTCATCAGCAGCAACAGCATCGTGAATCGTTACCTGCATCATACGACGGCTTTCTGGATCCATGGTTGTTTCCCATAGTTGCTCTGGGTTCATCTCACCAAGACCTTTATAGCGCTGTAAAGAGAAGCCGCGAAGCGATTCTTTCTTCAGCCACTCTAACGCTTCTGCAAAACTCTTAACTGGGAGTTTGCGCTCACCGCGCTGAACAAATGCCGTTTCTTCAAGTAAGCCATTCAATGTTTCACCCAGCTTCGCAAGCTTGTCGTACTCTTTTGAATGCAAGAAGTCATAAGACAGCAAGTATTCATAGTTTACGCCGTGAGTACGAACCGTCACTTTCGGCAAACGAACGTTATGCTCTTCATCACGAACCAACTCGAAGTCAAATTGGCTTTCGCCAGATTGCTTCTCGTTAAGGCGAGTAACCAAACCTTCCGTCCAATCATCCAGTTGCGCTTCATTGCCAAGGACTTCGTCTGTTAGGCGAGAAGTATAAGCAAGCTCCGACAACAACAAGCTTGGATAACGACGAGTCAAACGCTCAATCAATTTCAGTGTGCTGTTGTACTGACGAACGATGTCTTCTAAAGCAACACCAGAAATCGCTGGTGCATCTTCATTCGTAAACAAAGAAGCGTTATCCAATGCCAAGGCAATTTGATGCTGTGCCATATCTTCATCATCTTTGATGTATTGCTCTTGTTTGCCCTTCTTCACTTTGTAAAGCGGAGGCTGTGCAATATAGATATGACCTCGTTCGATCAACTCTGGCATTTGACGGTAGAAGAATGTCAGTAACAAAGTACGGATGTGCGAACCATCGACATCGGCATCGGTCATGATGATGATGTTGTGGTAGCGTAGTTTGTCTGGGTTGTACTCATCACGTCCGATGCCACAGCCCATTGCAGTGATAAGTGTTGCCACTTCTTGAGAAGAGAGCATCTTGTCAAAGCGTGCTTTCTCAACGTTTAGGATTTTACCTTTTAACGGCAAGATAGCTTGGTTCTTACGGTTACGCCCCTGCTTAGCACTACCGCCAGCAGAGTCCCCTTCCACAATATAAAGTTCAGAAAGTGCAGGGTCTTTTTCCTGACAGTCCGCCAGTTTACCAGGCAGACCAGCAAGGTCTAACGCGCCTTTACGACGTGTCATTTCACGCGCTTTACGCGCAGCTTCACGTGCACGTGCTGCATCGATGATCTTAGAACAAACAATCTTCGCATCTTGTGGGTTCTCAAGTAAGAACTCACTCAGCTTCTCGCCCATTGCAGATTCAACCGCAGGCTTCACTTCACTCGATACAAGCTTGTCTTTCGTTTGGCTAGAGAACTTAGGATCAGGCACTTTTACTGAGACGACAGCGGTGAGACCTTCACGTGCATCATCGCCAGATGTTGAAGTTTTCTCTTTCTTCGAGAAGCCTTCTTTATCCATAAAGTTATTGAGCGTACGCGTTAGCGCGCCACGGAAACCAGCAAGGTGTGAACCACCATCACGCTGTGGGATGTTGTTTGTGAAACAGTAGATGTTCTCTTGGAAGCTATCGTTCCACTGCATCGCAACTTCTACCGCGATACCATCTTCACGCTCGAATTCAAAGTGGAATGCCTTCGGGTGAATCGGCGTCTTGTTGCGGTTCAAGTGCTCAACGAATGCACGAATACCACCTTCATACATGAAGTGGTCTTTCTTATCTTCTTCACGCTCATCACTCAACTTGATAGAAACACCAGAGTTAAGGAAAGAGAGTTCGCGCAGACGCTTCGCTAGAATTTCGTATTGGAAAACAACATTAGTGAACGTTGCTTCACTTGGCCAGAAGCGGATACGCGTACCTGTCGTTTCCGTTTCGCCAATCACAGCAAGTGGCGCTTCAGGCTCACCATGATGATACGTTTGTTGGTAGATGCTGCCTTGACGGTTAATCGTCAACTCAACTTTCTCCGACAGGGCATTTACAACAGAAACACCTACGCCGTGAAGACCACCAGAGACTTTATATGAGTTATCATCGAACTTACCACCAGCGTGAAGAACGGTCATAATAACTTCTGCTGCAGAAACGCCCTCTTCAGAGTGAATCTCAGTCGGGATTCCACGTCCATCATCGCTGACAGACACAGAGTTATCTTCATGGATAGTGACCACGATATCTTCGCAGTGGCCTGCAAGAGCTTCATCGATAGAGTTATCGACTACCTCAAAAACCATATGGTGTAAGCCTGTGCCATCATCGGTATCACCAATGTACATCCCTGGACGCTTACGTACAGCATCAAGGCCTTTTAGAACCTTGATACTCGATGAATCATAATTGTTGGACATTGAGTTACTCTCGCTATATTTATCCTGCGGTTATTTTACCGTTTTCAACGTAAAACATCTTGCCATTTTCGCTGCTCATTTCGCCTATTTGGCTACTATTTATCGCACTTATGAAGACCTGTGCGCCTGTTTGTGACAATGAGCGAGCTAACAAGCCGCGTTTATGGCTATCGAGCTCCGAAGCAAAGTCATCTATGAGGTAAATACACTGTTTATCGGTTTGCTCAGTAAGGTGTAAACCTTGAGCTAATCGCAATGCACATACCATCAGTTTTAACTGCCCTCTCGACAACACGTCCTCAACCGGAATCGCGCCAATTTTGATCCTTAAGTCAGCTTTGTGTGCACCGCTCACGGTGTAACCAAGCTGGCAGTCACGTTCAAAATTGTCCGCCAATAGCTGGCGATAATCGCTATCTTTGTCCCAACCCCGGTAGTAGCTGAGACGAATTTCGTATTCAGGTAAAAAGTCCTGACATATCTTTGCAGCTCGCTCAGTCAACGCAGCAACATAGTCGCGACGCCACTGGTCAATCTGATCACACAGTAATGCTAATTCAGTGTCCCAATAAGCAACATCACGATATTGCTGAGACTGCTTTAACTGAGCATTGCGCTGCTTGGTAAGTCGCGTCAATCGACTCCAAGCCGCATAGAATTCTGGGTGTAAATGAAAAACACCCCAATCGATAAATGAACGGCGAAACTTAGGCCCCCCAGTCAGCAACTCAAACCCTTCAGGGGTAATCAACTGCATAGGAAGAATTTGCGCGAGCTGCGCTAACTTCCGATTACTCTGGCCTGCAATTTTAACTTCCGCAGTACCGTCCCGATGTTTTGAAATACCGATGGGAAGTGGGGATGACGAGGTCTGTTCAACACGTCCATGGACAAATAAAGCGGGCTGTTCATGGCGAATGACCCGCTTTATCAAATGGCTGCGAAATGAACGACCGTGTCCTAAATAATGAATGGCCTCAAGTACGCTGGTTTTACCGCTACCGTTGTCACCAATCAAGTAGTTAAAGCCATTGCTGAGGGAGAGATCGCAATCAGCTAGATTGCGAAAGTCTTTAATGATCAGTCGTTCTAAACACATATCAGCACTTAAAGTCTGATAGGCATAACTACATAGCTAGCGTCATCATTCGCAACGTCTTCTATCAACGCACTGGCATTGGCATCCGTTAACAGTAACTTGATGTCTTCACACTTCAAGGTATTCAGTACATCGAGCACATAGCTAACATTAAAACCAATTTCCAGATCATCGCCTTGATAATCAACATCAACAAACTCCTCGGCTTCTTCTTGCTCTGGGTTGTTGGCCGAAATGCGCATTTGACCGTTTTCTAAATTGACGCGTACGCCACGAAACTTCTCATTCGACAAAATAGCGGCACGGGAAAATGCTTGCTTAAGCACATCACACGAAGCCACAACCGTTTTGTCGCTGCTTTGCGGCATTACACGGCGATAATCAGGGAAGCGACCATCAACAAGCTTTGATGTAAAAACAAAGCCATTGACAGAGGTACGCAAATTCGCACCGCCAATTTGCAGCAATACCGTTTCATCAGAATGCTCAAGCAGTCGTGCTAGCTCAAGAACACCTTTACGCGGCACAATCACTTGCTTGGCACTCATCTCACTATCAAGTGTAGCCTGACAAACAGCCATGCGGTGACCATCCGTCGCGACTGTGCGTACTGTCTGCCCTTCGGTTTCAAATAGCATACCATTAAGGTAATAACGTACATCTTGATTTGCCATTGAGAATTGCGTGCTTTCGATCAAGCGACGCAAGGCAGTTTGCGTTAACGCAAACTCAACTTCACTTTGCCAATCTTCAATATTCGGGAAATCATTCGCGGGCAGTGTCGCCAGAGAATAACGGCTACGACCTGAACGGATAATGAGACGCTCGCCTTCCAGCGTTAAGGTAATTGTGGCGCCATCGGGTAAGCCTCGGCAAATATCGAGAAACTTACGTGACGGTACCGTCGTTTCACCTGGGTGAAACTCACTTTCTAGCTGTACTTGACCAATCAGTTCGACTTCTAAGTCTGTACCCGTTAGCGATAGCAGCCCTTCAGGGCTTACTTGCACTAAAACATTACCTAAAATAGGCAGTGCTGGGCGGCCACCAAGGGCACCAGAAACTTGCTGTAGCGGTTTGAGTAACCGCGAACGTTCAATGGAAACTTTCATATTAAGATGACAGGGTCCGGATCAGGTTTGAATAATCTTCTTTGATGTCGTGGCTCTCTTCACGCAGCTGCTCGATCTTTCGGCATGCGTGAAGCACCGTCGTGTGGTCTCGACCACCAAATGCATCACCAATTTCTGGCAAGCTATGGTTTGTTAGCTCTTTTGCCAACGCCATTGCAAGTTGACGTGGACGAGCAACAGAACGAGATCGACGTTTCGACAACAAGTCGGCGAGCTTAATTTTATAATACTCAGCGACAGTTTTCTGGATATTATCGATCGTCACTAACTTTTCTTGCAATGCGAGTAAATCACGCAGCGCTTCACGAACGAAATCAATCGTAATGGCTCGCCCGGTGAAGTTAGCATTCGCGATAACACGGTTAAGCGCGCCTTCAAGCTCACGAACATTAGAGCGTAAACGTTTAGCGATAAAGAAAGCGACCTCGTCAGCAAGACGAATATTATGGTCTTCCGCTTTCTTCATTAAGATAGCAACGCGTGTTTCTAACTCAGGCGGCTCGATAGCAACAGTTAATCCCCAACCAAAGCGGGATTTAAGACGATCTTCAACGCCGTTAATCTCTTTTGGATAACGATCCGACGTCAAAATAATCTGCTGGTTACCTTCTAAGAGCGCGTTAAACGTGTGAAAAAATTCTTCTTGAGAACGCTCTTTGTTGGCAAAAAATTGGATGTCATCGATCAACAACGCATCAACACTACGGTAGTAGCGCTTAAACTCTTCAATTTGGTTATTTTGCAGCGCCTTGACCATGTCTTGTACAAAACGCTCTGAATGCATGTAGACAACTCGCGCGTTTTCTTTGCGGGCCATGATAGCATTGCCCACCGCGTGCAATAGGTGCGTTTTACCTAAGCCCGTTCCACCGTACAAAAACAGCGGGTTATATGCTGCGCCTGGATTATCAGAAACCTGACGAGCAGCCGCAAGCCCTAGCTGGTTAGATTTACCCTCAACGAAGTTGGTAAACTGGTGCTTAGGGTTAACGTTAGAACGATAATTTGCCGCAGGCTGAACCGGTGAAGGCGCAGGTTCCCAAGGCTGGCGTGCAGGTTGACTAGGCGCACTTGCTGGCGATTGCTGAGCCGTACTATATTGAGGGGCTGGCGCTACCGAAGCAGGCTTTGGTGGTGGCGCGATACGGCGGCTTCCCACTTCAAAGCGTAACATTGGCAGGTCATTACCACAGAATTCGTGCAGCAGACGGTTGATGTTATTTAGATACTTATCCCTAACCCAATCCAATACAAATCGATTGGGTGCAAAAAGGGTTAACGTATTGTCGTTTAACTCCGCTTGAAGCGGTCGAACCCACATACTGAATTCGGTGGCAGGAAGCTCTTCCTGCAAGCGCTCAAGGCACTGAGTCCATAGCGAAGATGACACGTTTCACTCCACAATCAATTTCTGCTACTAAAGGGGATCAATTTTACCTGCGACCGCAGTGGATCGCCAGCATAAGATCGTGCTTTCAGTGAATAAGATCAAAGTTATTCACAGCGATCGCACACTTCATACCGTGATCAGCACAGTTATTTCGCAGATTAATCCCATTAACATCCACATTTCCACAGGTTATAAAAGCAAACAGCAACCTACGTTTTGGTTATTTGAAATAACCTAACGGTATTTACTGTGCCATCTCTCAACAAAGTAGACTGCAGCCACAACATTATTCACTGCCATTCACGGAGATTATGAAATGAACAACTGGATTAAGCGTTCGTTAGCTGTTGCTGCTCTTAGCCTTGCAACAATAACAAGTGCCTACGCTGCAACGGACGTTAAAGTAGGTATGTCTGGACGCTACTTCCCATTCACTTTCGTGAAGCAGGATGTACTTCAAGGCTTTGAAGTTGATATGTGGGATGAAATAGGTCGCCGCAATGACTATAACGTCGAGTATGTCACCGCTAACTTCTCAGGTCTGTTTGGTCTATTAGAAACGGGGCGTATTGATACTATCTCTAACCAAATCACCATGACAGAAGCACGTGAAGCCAAATACCTTTTTGCTGACCCATACGTTGTTGATGGTGCGCAAGTCACGGTTCGTAAAGGCAATAAAGAGATCAATGGCACTGACGACCTAAGCGGTAAAACGGTTGCTGTTAACCTTGGTTCAAACTTCGAACAGCTGTTGCGCGGGCTACCAAACGCTGACGAAATCAATATTAAGACCTACGATACAGGTATCGAACACGATGTAGCACTCGGTCGTGCTGATGCATTCATCATGGATCGTCTCTCTGCACTGCAACTCATTAAAGAGTCTGGTTTACCGCTTCAACTCGCTGGTGACCCATTTGAAACCATGCAGGCTGGCTGGCCATTTGTGGATAACGCACGTGGTGTAGAGCTTCAGAGCGAAGTCAATAATGCGATGAAAGCGATGCGCGAAGATGGCACGTTAACAGAGATTTCGATTAAGTGGTTTGGCGAAGACGTAACACAGTAGGCGTCTCTCAACCCCTACCTATCGGCTCGTCATGATAAGTCGGTAAACACCATAAGATCATCAGATTTGTAGACATCTCTCTGCATCCTGATGATTTTATGCTTTAAGCAACAACACTACACCAAGTAAGCATTCACTTACTTTAATAGATAGGTAACTCAATGGGTTTTGACTTCAATTACATGCTGGGACTCATCCCACTCTTACTTCAATATCTCTCGACGACAATGGAAATGGCTCTCTGGGGTCTGCTTTTTTCCCTCAGCCTTGCCGTGTGCTTAGCCGTCGTCCGTGTCTATCGTTTCTGGGGACTTAATGCCCTAACCCAGCTCTATATTAGCTTTTTCCGTGGCACACCTCTGCTTGTCCAACTCTTTCTGCTCTACTACGGATTACCACAAGTCGCACCTATCTTTATTGGGATGGATGCATTTACCGCAGCCGTTATCGGCCTAACACTTCACTTTGCGGCGTATATGGCCGAAAGTATCCGTGCTGCCATCATCAGCGTTGATCGGAGCCAGCGTGAGGCCGCTCTATCCATTGGGATGACAGAATCCCAAGCTATGCGTCGTATTATCTTGCCTCAAGCAGCGCGAATTGCACTACCTTCACTGATGAACTACTTCATCGATATGATTAAATCAACGTCCCTCGCCTTCACACTAGGTGTTGCCGAAATCATGGCTCAAGCGCAGATGGAAGCCTCTTCGAGTTTTAAATTTTTCGAAGCGTTTCTCGCCGTCGCACTCATCTATTGGGGAGTCGTCATCGTCTTAACCCGCATTCAAACATGGGCAGAAACCAAATTAAACAAGGCTTACCTACGATGATAAAACTCGACAAAATAACCAAACAATTCGATGGCAACACCGTTTTTTCGGATGTTGACATACACATTGAACAAGGTGAAATCGTCGTCGTTATTGGGCCATCAGGCACCGGAAAGTCGACATTACTACGCTGCATCAATTTCCTTGAGCACGCCAATGCGGGTCACATTGAAATTGATGATGTCCGTGTTGATGCGCAAAATGCCAGTAAGAGTGATATTTTGGCCCTACGCCGAAAAACAGGGTTTGTTTTCCAAAATTACGCCCTATTTGCCCATAAAACCGCAGCAGAAAACATTGCAGAAGGGCTTATTACAGTCAGAGGCTGGTCTAAAAGCGAGGCAATGAACAAAGCGGCCAGCTTGTTAACAGAGATCGGACTAGGTGATAAAGCCGATAGCTACCCTGCCTCACTCTCTGGTGGCCAGCAACAGCGCGTTGGGATAGGAAGAGCAATGGCATTAGAGCCTGAACTGCTGTTATTTGATGAACCGACTTCCGCACTGGACCCTGAATGGGTAGGTGAAGTCTTGCAGCTAATGAAAAAACTCGCCGCTGCTCGTCAAACAATGCTGGTAGTCACCCATGAAATGCAATTTGCCAAAGAGGTTGCCGATCGCGTGATCTTTATGGCTGATGGAGGAATTGTTGAACAAGGTAAGCCTGATCAGTTGTTCAATAACCCACAAGATCCCCGTTTACAGCGCTTCTTGCGCCAAGTAGGGATCGCATAAGATCGTCGCTTTGATCTTGCATCACGCAAAATGCGACGTATAATTCGCCTCCCAGTATAATGAATGCGCATCAATCATTGACTCTTCGTTGACCAATGATTACAATTCCGCCTCTTTTGAGATGCGGTAATCGGTGTTCATCATCTTACCGGGTATCAAAACTTAAAAACTGATCAGTAATTTTTTAAGGTACAACCATGAAACGCACTTTCCAACCTTCAGTTCTTAAGCGCAAGCGCTCACACGGTTTCCGTGCTCGCATGGCAACTAAGAACGGTCGTAAATTGATTAACGCACGTCGTGCGAAAGGTCGTAAGCGTCTAGCTTGCTAATAATCCCTAAGATTATTTGTGAGTAAGTTCGCTTTCCGTCGGGAGTTACGTCTGTTAACTCCCGAACATTACCGACACGTTTTCCAGCAGGCTCAACGTGCAGGCTCCCCCCACTTAACTATTCTGGCTCGTGACAATAACCTTGGACATCCCCGTCTTGGTTTAGCTGTGCCTAAAAAGCAAATCAAAACCGCCGTAGACCGTAATCGATTTAAACGCGTTGTTCGCGATGACTTCCGTTTACGCCAAGACAAACTTCCCTCTAAAGACTTTGTTGTGATTGCCAAAAAGAGTGCTAACGAGCTCAGCAATGACGAACTGAATAAAGTGTTACAGAAATTATGGCATCGCCTATCTCGCCCCTCGCGTGGCTAATTTTAGGCATAGTGCGCTTTTACCAGCTCGCTATTAGCCCCTTACTTGGGCCGCGTTGTCGCTTCCATCCAACCTGTTCTCAGTATGCAATTGAAGCAATAAAATTGCATGGAGGGATAAAAGGTTGTTGGTTAGCGGCGAAACGTCTATTAAGATGTCATCCTTTAAGCGACGGGGGTTTTGATCCCGTTCCGCCAATCAAGCAAAAAGACAGAGACTAATAACGATGGATTCCCAACGCAATATTCTGTTGATTGCCCTACTGTTTGTCTCGTTCCTGTTATTTCAACAATGGAACGTTGACAACAACCCTCAACCGCAGGGCGTAGCGCAAACACAAACCAGTGGTGATGTGCCAACACAAGGCAGTGATGCCAGTTTGACTGCTGATGGTGAGGTTTCAAACCAACTCATCAAACTCTCTACCGATGTTCTTGATCTTACCGTTGATACTTTAGGTGGTGATATCATCGCAGCTGACTTGCTTCAGTACGATGCTGAACTCGATTCAGAAGACCCGTTCGTTTTACTACATAACTCTCCATCACAAAGCTTTGTTGCACAGAGTGGCCTTATTGGCAGTCACGGTATTGATACCAATACTGGTCGTGCACAATTCAATATTGAAGGTGAGAACTTCGTACTGGCAGAAGGCCAAGACGAACTACGTGTACCAATGACCGTTATTCAAAACGGTATTACCTACACGAAGACATTCATTCTTACTCGCGGTAGCTACGCAGTTGATGTTGAATACTCAATCAACAACCAATCTGACCAAGTTGCTAACGTGCAGATGTATGCTCAACTACGCCAAAACTTGATGGATGATGGCGGTAGCCTAACCATGCCAACATACCGTGGCGCGGCATACTCTAGCGATGATACCAAGTACAAGAAATACAGCTTTGACGATATGGAAAAGCGTAACTTGAACATGACGATCACTGAAGGTTGGGCAGCAATGCTTCAACACTACTTCACCGTCGCTTGGATCCCTCGTGCTCAAGATAGCTCAAACCTATTCACACGTGTTTCAGGTGACCAAGGTTACATCGGTGTTCGCATGCCTTCGACAAGTATCTCTCCAGGTACTGAAGCAAGCATGACAGCAACGCTATGGGCTGGTCCTAAGCTTCAAAATGAGATGAAAGCCACGGCGAACAACCTTGACCTAACCGTTGATTACGGTTGGCTATGGTTCCTTGCAAGCCCTATCCACAAACTACTTTCCTTCATTCAAGGTATCGTAGTGAACTGGGGTCTTGCTATCATCGTACTAACGTTCATCATCCGTGGTGGTATGTACCCGCTAACAAAAGCGCAGTACACCTCTATGGCGAAAATGCGTATGCTACAGCCGAAACTTGCTGAGATGCGTGAGCGCTTCGGTGATGACCGTCAGCGTATGAGCCAAGCAATGATGGAGCTATACAAAGAAGAAAAAGTAAACCCACTTGGTGGCTGTTTACCTATCCTTCTTCAAATGCCAATCTTCATTGCTTTCTACTGGTCATTGATGGAATCAGTACAGCTACGTCACGCGCCATTCTTCTTATGGATTAACGACCTGTCAGCACAAGACCCATACTACGTCTTGCCGCTACTAATGGGTGCGTCAATGTTCATGATCCAGAAGATGAGCCCATCGACGGTCACTGATCCTATGCAACAGAAGATCATGACGTTCATGCCTGTCATGTTTACGTTCTTCTTCCTGTTCTTCCCATCAGGCCTTGTACTTTACTGGTTAACGTCAAACATCGTGACGCTTATCCAACAGACACTAATCTACCGTGCCCTTGAAAAGAAAGGTCTGCACAGCAGTAAAAAATAGTTTCTGACTAAAGCATAAAAAAAGGCGGCCCTGGCCGCCTTTTTTATTGATACTATTTCTACATCAACGACACTTACCTTAAGTGCTCGTCTGCCCCAAGAACAAGTGGATACCTTTATGACAAACCCTGCCATCGATACTATCGTTGCTCAAGCTACACCACCAGGTCGTGGTGGCGTTGGAATTATTCGTGTTTCAGGCCCCCTCGCTACCTCCGTGGCAACTGCCATTACTGGAGGAAAGTCGCTGCGGACTCGCTACGCAGAATACTTGCCATTCAAATCGGATGACGGCACGACCCTCGACCAAGGCATCGCACTCTTTTTTAAAGGTCCGCATTCGTTCACAGGCGAAGATGTTCTTGAACTACAAGGGCATGGCGGTCCAGTCGTTATGGACATGCTGATAAAACGCATCTTAGATCTACCCGGTTTAAGAACGGCACGGCCAGGCGAGTTCTCAGAACGCGCATTTATGAACGATAAGCTCGATCTCGCGCAAGCAGAGGCGATTGCAGACCTTATTGATGCAAGTAGTGAAGAAGCGGCTAAATCCGCTCTCAACTCCTTACAGGGCGCTTTTTCAAAAGAGATTCACGCGCTGGTGGAACAACTTATCCACTTGCGTATTTACGTTGAGGCGGCGATTGATTTTCCAGAAGAAGAGATCGACTTCCTTTCTGATGGCAAAGTGAGTAACGACTTACAAACGATCATTGATCAGCTCAATCAAGTTCAACGCGCAGCGAATCAAGGTTCCATCATGCGTGAAGGAATGAAGGTTGTGATTGCTGGTCGTCCTAATGCCGGTAAATCAAGCTTACTCAATGCCCTTTCAGGCAAAGATAGCGCCATTGTGACCGATATTGCAGGAACGACCCGAGACGTGCTGCGAGAGCACATCCATATTGACGGTATGCCTTTACACATCATCGACACAGCAGGCCTACGTGAGGCCTCAGATGAAGTTGAGCGTATTGGTATTGAGCGCGCTTGGGAAGAGATAGAGCAAGCAGACCGTGTGCTGTTTATGGTGGATGGCACAACAACTGATGCAACCGATCCTAAACAGATTTGGCCTGATTTTATTGACCGACTACCCGCTGATATCGGCATGACAGTCATCCGCAATAAGGCAGAAATTACTGGCGAAGACATTGGTATTTGCCATGCCAGCAATCCAACACTAATCCGCCTCTCAGCACGTACTGGCGAAGGCGTTCCAGCGCTACAAGCACACCTAAAAGAGTGCATGGGCTTCACAGGGACGACGGAAGGTGGCTTTATGGCACGACGCCGACATCTTGATGCCTTGGCAAAAGCCGCAGAGCACTTGGATACGGGTCAGCAGCAGCTGGAAGGTTATATGGCTGGCGAAATACTTGCTGAAGAACTGCGAATCGCACAGCAACACTTGAGTGAGATTACCGGCGAATTCAGCTCTGACGACCTTCTAGGACGTATATTTACTTCATTCTGTATTGGTAAGTAAAAAGTCACTTCTGTGCCCTCACTATCCATTGAGAGGGCACAGACTGACAATTGACAAGTCATACGCACATTCAAGGTTACATGCCTAAAAATGCTTCTGAAAACTCATCTGGGCACTGTGCGCTATCCAAAAACTCATCTTCCTCACCCAAATAATATATGTACATCTCATTAATTTTAGGCGTGCTATGAATTTCTTTGTAGTGATATAGTAACGTTACCCTCGAAGCATCAGGTAAAAAGCCATTTATCGTCAAACACCCATCATCTTTACTTTTACGTACCTCGTCATAGGTACTGTAAATATTCTTCAAGTGTAAATGATATAACAATAAATCAACACTATACTCGTCATCCAATTCAATCTCAGCCAAGACATCATCAGTAAGGAACATAGGAGCCTTCGTTGCTATATTCGATGTATCAACGCTAGATATGAATTTGATATGTTGGCTCTCAATAAGGCTGACATCTTGCACATTCGCAAAAGCCGAAAAAATGAGAATATGGAAAGGTATTATCAATAGAAGCTTCATTATAGCGCACCGACTTTTTTAAGCTGCTCTTCTATAAACTTTCCCCTATCACGTCTAAGTCGCGCTGTCTTGCATAAAAGGCTTTCGCAAATATCTAAAAATTTAATGATATTAAACCCACCATTAACCCCAATAGTTGTCCAACCAAAACTCATTTCACCTTTATAATTAACATCCCCAGTTTCGGTAATATGCCCAGAAACATTAAGCATTTTAAATTTTGCACCGAGCTCTAGATGATCGCCAATATTGACCATAATATATTTGCCATAGCCAGATAGTTTTGCTTTACCATTTTGATCGACAGAAACTTTAAAATCGCCTGATTTTGCAAAGATTTCAGCTGAAAGTCCTTTATTCTCATGATACGAAAGCTCAATAACCTTAAGGATAGTAACCTTAACTTCTTTCTGTGATGGCGTAGACATTAGTGTTCTCCTGACGAAAAACAACGATTCTACTAACAAGATTTACAGCTTCTATGTATCAATAAATCAATGCGAGGTAGAGCAAACTATGATGCTGCACGAAGAAAATCGTTACTAACATTTCACAACATTATTCACATTAAGAGTCGCTATATGTGCTTAGCGATCACTCATTACTAACGTACTCTCAAAGAACGCCGTAAATAACACTTCATCAATTAGAAATCGTTCATAGTGCCCTGTACAGCACAACTGCCTCTCACTCCTCATCAATTTCCCACATAGTTTGTCTCTGTTTGTTGCCTGACAATTGCGTACAATACGCAAAACACTCTGATATATAAGGATCATTATGTCTCACGTTCACCTTATCACTGGCAGCACACTCGGTGGTGCTGAATACGTTGCCGATCACATTAGCGATCATCTCAATGATCAAGGCATTACCACCACTATCCACAACGAGGCTGATCTTTCTCTACTGGATCCTAAGCAACCTTGGCTTATCGTTTGTTCAACGCATGGTGCCGGAGAGCTCCCTGATAACATCCAAACCTTCCACAATCAGCTCCAAACGGCGACCGATTTATCAATGGTTAAATATGCCATTGTTGGATTGGGAGACAGCAGTTATGACACCTTCTGTGCAGCTGCTCAGCAACTGGATGACACCCTATCACAGCAAAAAGCACAGCGTATTTGCCCTACTTTTACCATTGATGTTAGCCAACACCCTGTTCCGGAAGAAGCGACAGAAATATGGTTATCCACTTTTCAGACTTTGCTATGTGAATAACTTTATTCAAAAACCGTAAACTTATCTGTCCACTTTGACCACTTTGACCTGTGGATAACTATAGATCTAACCGGTGATCAACCTATAGTTATCCATTGAATAGCTTTTGGGGATAACATGCCCTGTGCATAAGTAGCCATTTTGATCCCAAGCTATACCGAATTAGATCCCTAGTCCCCCACAAGATTTGATCATCAATAAACCCATGATCATGTTGATCATTTACCACTTATCCACACGATCGGGCGATCCTAATAGTAGATCTAATAGAAGATCTCTTTAAAAAGATCTTATATATATTTAAGAAACGAAGGATCTGAGAAGTTGATCAGGAAAGTTTCTCAAAACGACGGAAAAGAGATAAAATGATCATCCTTCGAAAGATCCTAGTCTTTGGTCAGTGTTTAATCTGAGGTCGTTCCATGTTTTACCAAGATTCATTTGATGTCATTGTTGTCGGTGGTGGTCACGCTGGCACTGAAGCAGCGATGGCAGCTGCCCGTATGGGTCAGCAAACCCTGTTGTTGACGCACAATATCGATACGTTGGGTCAAATGTCCTGTAATCCCGCGATTGGTGGGATTGGCAAGGGCCACTTGGTCAAGGAAGTTGACGCCTTGGGTGGACTCATGGCGAAAGCGACCGACAAAGGCGGAATTCAGTTTCGTACACTCAATGCTTCAAAAGGCCCAGCAGTACGTGCTACTCGTGCTCAAGCCGACCGAGCGCTGTACAAAGCGGCCGTGAGAGAAGCATTAGAAAACCAGCCTAACCTAATGATATTTCAGCAATCTGTTGATGACTTGATTGTTGAACAAGATCAAGTTGTTGGTGTGACGACTGAGATGGGGCTGAAGTTTCGCGCTAAAACCGTGGTGTTGACTGTCGGAACGTTCTTAGGTGGGCGTATCCATATCGGTATGGAAAATTACAAAGGGGGCCGAGCGGGTGATCCACCGTCAATTGCACTGGCTCATCGTCTCCGCGAGCTCCCATTCCGAGTTGACCGTTTGAAAACGGGTACACCACCGCGTATTGATGCTCGTACTGTTGATTTTAGCCAGCTGCAAACACAGCATGGTGACAACCCAACGCCTGTATTTTCTTTCATGGGTTCTCGTGCGGATCAACCACGTCAGATCCCATGTTTTATTACACATACCAACGATCGTACTCATGAAGTGATCCGTAATAATTTGGATCGTAGTCCAATGTATGCGGGTGTGATTGAAGGTATTGGTCCGCGTTACTGTCCTTCGATTGAAGACAAAGTTATGCGTTTTGCGGACAAAGATAGCCATCAGATTTTCATTGAGCCAGAAGGCTTAACGACGCATGAACTGTACCCTAATGGCATCTCCACTAGCCTACCATTCGATGTACAGATGCAAATCGTGCAGTCGATGCAGGGATTTGAAAATGCTCGAATCATGCGTCCAGGTTACGCGATTGAGTATGATTTCTTTGACCCTCGTGATTTGAAATCAACATTTGAAACGAAATTTATTCAAGGCTTGTTCTTTGCTGGACAAATTAATGGCACAACGGGCTATGAGGAAGCAGCTGCACAAGGCTTACTCGCTGGGATGAATGCCGCACTCTTGTCACAAGGCAAAGAGGGTTGGTGCCCACGTCGTGACCAAGCTTACATGGGCGTTCTTATTGATGATTTATCGACAATGGGAACCAAAGAACCGTATCGTATGTTTACATCACGTGCGGAATACCGCCTGTTGCTTCGTGAAGACAATGCAGATATTCGATTAACAGAGCAAGGCCGTCAGTTTGGTCTTGTTGATGATGCTCGTTGGACGCGTTTCAATCAAAAGATGGAAAATATCGAGCTTGAGCGTCAGCGCCTTCGTGGTTGCTGGGCTGCACCAACATCGCAAGACGGTGTTGAGGCGGTTAATGCGATTTTGAAAACCCCGCTAACACGCGAAGCTAACGGTGAAGATCTTTTACGCCGTCCAGAAGTGACTTATGATCAACTGATGACCCTTGACGCATTTGCGCCTGGGATCGAGGATCAACAAGCACGTGAGCAGATTGAGATCCAAGTTAAATATCAAGGCTACATCGATCGTCAGAAAGATGAAGTCGAAAAATCACTTCGTCATGAAAAAACACAGTTACCTTTTGATTTAGATTATAAATCAGTGAGTGGCTTATCGAACGAAGTGGTTGTTAAATTAAGCGATGCCCGCCCAGAAACAATTGGTATGGCATCACGCATCTCTGGTATTACCCCGGCAGCGATTTCGCTACTCTTGGTATACCTTAAGAAGCATGGCATGTTGAAGAAAGGCGCATAAGCGGTGAAACAACGTTTACAACAATTAATCGACCAGACGGATCTGGTCGTTTCAGAGCAACAGATTGATCAACTTGTTGGTTATGTGGGTATGCTCCACAAATGGAACAAAGCGTATAACTTAACATCGGTACGTGATCCTAATGACATGTTAGTTAAACACATCATGGATAGTATCGTGGTAAGCAGTGAGTTGACACGTGATAGCTATATCGATGTTGGTACTGGCCCTGGTCTTCCTGGGATCCCGCTTGCGATTATGTGCCCAGAAAAATCATTTGTCTTGCTAGACAGCTTAGGCAAGCGTATAAGATTTATTCGTCAGGTTGTTCATGAGTTAGACATTAAAAATGTTACTCCTGTTCAAAGCCGTGTTGAAGAATTTCAACCAGAACAAGGGTTTGATGCGGTATTGAGCCGAGCCTTTGCCTCTATTTCAGACATGGTAAACTGGTGTAAACACCTTCCAGCCGAAGGACATGGACGCTTTTTTGCGCTTAAAGGACAGTTGAATCAGCAAGAGTTGGATGAATTACCAGCTTGGTGTGATGTTGAAACTGTGCATAGCTTAAAAGTACCTGAGCTGGAAGGAGAGCGCCATCTGGTGATATTGAAAAAATAACGGAGAGGTCTGTTTGTGGCAAAAATAATTGCAGTTGCGAACCAAAAGGGTGGCGTTGGTAAAACAACGACAACAGTTAACTTAGCAGCATCTCTCGCTGCAACAAAGCGTCGAGTGTTGGTTATCGACCTCGATCCGCAAGGCAATGCCACAATGGCAAGTGGCGTCGATAAATACCAAGTCGATGCGACTGCTTATGACCTCCTTGTTGAAGAGACCCCCGCAGAACAGGTCATTCTGACCCAGACTGAAGGGGGATTCCATCTCATTGCCGCAAATGGTGATGTGACGGCTGCCGAAATAAAATTAATGGAAGTGTTTGCTCGTGAAGTTCGCCTTCGTAATGCACTTGCTTCGATCCGCGATAACTATGATTTCATCTTTATCGATTGTCCCCCCGCCCTAAACCTCCTTACAATCAATGCCATGACTGCAGCCGATTCTGTATTGGTGCCAATGCAATGTGAGTATTTTGCATTGGAAGGTTTAACAGCATTGATGGATACCATCAGTAAGCTGACAGCGGTGGTGAATGCGGATCTTAAAATTGAAGGTCTACTCAGAACGATGTATGACCCTCGTAACCGTCTTGCAAATGAAGTCTCGGATCAGCTGAAGAAGCACTTTGGTGATAAAGTATTCCGGACTGTCATTCCCCGTAACGTACGTCTTGCTGAAGCGCCGAGCCATGGTCAACCTGCGATGTATTACGATAAATACAGTAGCGGTGCCAAAGCTTATCTTGCCCTTGCGGGTGAGATGCTACGCCGAAATGATGTTACCCAACCTGTACACGCTTAAGGTCTCTACATGAACAAAGTTAACCGCGGACTAGGACGCGGTCTTGATGCGCTGCTAGCGACAAGCGCGCAATCTCAAGCCAAACAGCAAGAAACAATACAACCTACTCACACAGAAGCAGAAAGTGAGCTTCAAGAGTTAGCCATTACATTGTTGGAGCCTGGGCAGTATCAGCCTCGCAAAGATATGTCTGAAGAAGCATTAGCTGAACTTGCTGACTCTATTCGTGCACAAGGTGTGATACAGCCAATCGTTGTGCGACCAATTGGGCAATCCCGATATGAAATTATCGCGGGTGAGCGACGTTGGCGTGCTTCTAAGCTGGCAGGTTTAGCTGTTGTTCCTTGTCTGGTCAAAGATGTTCATGACCGCGCAGCAGTAGCGATCGCGTTGATTGAAAATATTCAGCGTGAAGATTTGAATGCTATTGAAGAAGCACAAGCATTAGAGCGTCTTCAACACGAATTCAGCCTTACTCATCAAGAGGTTGCTGAAGCATTAGGCAAATCACGTACTGCAGTCAGTAATCTGCTACGTCTTAATCAGCTTGATGAAAGCGTAAAGCAGTTTGTTATACAAAAGCAGTTGGACATGGGGCACGCCCGCGCATTATTGGCACTGACGGATGAGCTACAAGCTGAGACTGCACAGCAGGTCGTATTGAAAGGCCTGACGGTACGGGATACTGAGAAACTGGTGAAGAAGCTTCAACAGCCTCCTAAGCCAGCAGTCACTAAAGCAGTAGATCAAGAAGTCGAGCAATGGCAGGATAATTTGAGTGATAAATTAGGTGCTCAAGTTGCTATTACTCGCCAAAAAAGTGGTCGTGGCAAAATTGTTATCAATTTTGATGAAAGTGAAAAATTCAAGCAAATACTTGCAATACTAGATGCAAACTAGTGATCTTAATCACGCTATTTTTGCAATCTTTGTTTGTGTGGCGTGATCAAGTTACTATGTTGTAAACTCAATGCCTTTTTTTTGCTGCAAAATCATTGCATTCACCCCTGTTCATCGTATAATTTCATTGGTTTCCCCACATAGTGTTTATGTGCAGAGGAATGGAATCGAGGAACAGAGTACATGGATTCGACGCTTGTTCAGCCTGGACGCCGCTTGGCTAAAAGGCTATTGCTCTTGCAATTGGGCGCCGTACTGACATCGACACTACTGTTTACAGTTGTTGTAAATGTTAACTGGGGAATCTCCGCATTGATTGGTGGTAGCATCTGCGTCATCGCCAATGCTGCATTTGCAGCTTGCGCATTCCTTTTTGGTGGGGCTCGAAAATCTAAGCTTGTCATGGCTTCTTTCTATGGCGGCGAAGTTATCAAAATCCTACTAACCGTCCTTCTGTTTGCCCTTGCTTTCATAGATGTCAGGGTGGAACTCTTTCCTCTCTTACTAACCTATTTACTGGCACTTGGAGTCAATCTCTTCGTTCCGGTTTTATTTATCAACAACAATAAATAGGAAGCGTTATGGCTGCGTCAGGTGAAGCGCTAACACCGTCCGGTTATATCGATCACCACTTAGTTAACTTGTCGACATACAAGCTTGGCTTAACAGGTGATGGATTCTGGAACTTTCACATCGATAGCCTGGTCTTTGCTGTTTTTACAGGCGTTTTATTCCTTTGGATATTTCGTTCTGTTGCAAAAAAAGCAACGTCAGGTGTGCCAGGGAAATTGCAGTGTTTTGTGGAAATAATGGTCGAATTCGTTGATACCAACGTTAAAGACACCTTTCATGGCCGCAACCCACTCATCGCTCCTTTGGCGCTGACCATTTTCTGTTGGATATTTCTGATGAATGCGATGGACCTTGTGCCTATCGATTTTCTTCCTTATCCCGCAGAACATTGGCTTGGTATTCCTTACTTGAAGGTCGTACCGACGGCTGATGTCAACATCACTATGGCGATGTCGCTAGGTGTCTTTGCTTTGATGATCTACTACAGCATCAAAATTAAAGGTGCCGGAGGCTTTGCTAAAGAGCTGGCTTTTCACCCGTTTAATCACTGGAGCATGGTGCCATTTAACCTCATGCTAGAGATCGTTTCGCTACTAGCAAAACCGTTATCTCTTGGTATGCGTCTGTTCGGTAATATGTTTGCAGGTGAAGTGGTGTTCATTCTTATCGCGGCGTTGCTGCCGTGGTGGGCACAATGGTTAGGGTCAGTCCCGTGGGCAATTTTCCACATTCTGGTCATTACCATACAAGCGTTTGTTTTCATGATGTTAACCATTGTGTACTTATCACAAGCACATGAAGATGCAGATCATTAATTTTTTATTCTGGCAACGAAGCCGACAACTATAAACTGGAGATAGTGATGGAAACTTTACTCAGCTTTTCTGCAATTGCCGTAGGTATTATCGTAGGTCTAGCATCATTGGGTACTGCAATTGGTTTTGCCCTGCTTGGCGGTAAATTCCTTGAAGGTGCTGCTCGTCAGCCTGAAATGGCACCGATGCTACAGGTGAAAATGTTCATCATCGCAGGTCTACTTGATGCGGTACCGATGATCGGTATTGTTATCGCACTTCTATTCACATTCGCAAACCCATTTGTTGGTCAACTTGGCTAAACCGTACACGGATCCCGTTTGTAACCCTTTGAAGGAGATGCCGTTGTGAATATGAATGCAACTCTCTTGGGTCAGGCAATTGCCTTTTTTATGTTTGTGTTGTTCTGCATGAAATATGTATGGCCACCTCTCATGGAAGCAATTGAAGAACGTCAGCAGAAGATTGCTGATGGCTTAGCAGCGGCAGATCGCGCTTCTAAGGACCTTGACCTGGCAAAAGCTAACGCTTCTGAATCATTAAAAGAAGCAAAACTCGCTGCTGCTGAAATCATTGAGCAAGCGAATAAACGAAAAGCACTTATTTTGGAAGAGGCTCGAAGCGAAGCGGACGTTGAAAAAGAACGTATCGTTGCCCAAGGCCATGCTGAAATTGAAGCTGATCGTATTCGTGCGCGTGATGAATTAAGAAAGCAAGTCGCTACCTTAGCCGTGGCTGGTGCTGAGAAAATCCTTGAGCGTACAATTGATAAAGATGCGCACAAAGATCTTCTTAATAAAGTCACTGCTGAACTTTAACGGGAGGGGCTGATTATGTCGGCTATGACAACCATCGCCCGCCCTTATGCTAAAGCTGCCTTTGATATTGCAGTGGATAGCAAGAGTTTGGCTGAGTGGGAAACCATGTTGGCCTTTGCGGCGGAAGTGACGAAAAACGACACCATCGCTGAGTTATTGACTGGCGCGATGTCGTCAGACAAGTTAGCAGAATTAGTGATTTCTGTCTGTGGTGAACAGCTTGATCAACAAGGCCAAAACCTGGTTAGTGTGATGGCTGAAAACAAGCGACTTCAGGCATTACCTGAAGTATTAACACAGTTCTTGGTATTGAAAGCCGCTCATGAAAAAACCATTGAAGCGGAAGTCATATCAGCCGTTGAGCTTGATGCTCAACAGCAAGCAGAGATCAGTGCGAAGTTAGAGCAGCGTTTAGCGCGTAAAGTGAAGCTGAACTGTAGTGTAGACGAACACCTTATCGCAGGGGTTATTATCCGTGCAGGTGATATGGTTATCGATAATTCAGCACGTGGCCGCTTGGCTCGTCTGAATGACGCATTGCAGTCTTAATTGGGGAATTGGAGCATGCAACTTAATTCCACGGAAATTAGCGAATTGATCAGGCAACGGATTGAGAAGTTCCATGTTGTCAGTGAAGCGCAAAACGAAGGTACCATTATCTCAGTGAGTGACGGTATTATTCGTATCCATGGCCTTGCAGAAATAATGCAAGGGGAAATGATAGAACTACCAGGTCACCGCTACGCGTTGGCATTGAACTTAGAGCGTGACTCGGTGGGTGCCGTTGTCATGGGACCTTATGCAGATCTCCAAGAAGGAATGAAGGTTAAAGGCACAGGCCGTATCCTTGAAGTTCCTGTTGGTCCAGAGCTGTTAGGTCGCGTTGTTAATACTTTGGGCGAACCAATTGATGGTAAGGGCCCGATTGATAGTAAATTGACGTCGCCTGTTGAAGTGATTGCCCCAGGGGTTATCGATCGTAAGTCGGTCGATCAACCGGTTCAAACGGGTTATAAAGCTGTCGATGCGATGATCCCTATTGGTCGAGGTCAACGTGAGCTGGTTATCGGTGACCGCCAGACCGGTAAAACAGCGCTGGCTATCGATGCCATTATTAATCAGAAAAATTCCGGAATTTACTCAATCTACGTAGCGATTGGCCAAAAGGCATCAACGATTGCCAACGTTGTTCGTAAGTTAGAAGAACACGATGCATTGAAAAATACTATCGTGGTGGTTGCATCCGCTTCTGAATCAGCGGCATTGCAATATCTTTCTCCTTACGCTGGCTGTGCGATGGGTGAATACTTCCGTGACCGCGGTGAAGATGCACTGATTGTTTATGATGACTTGTCAAAACAAGCTGTTGCTTATCGTCAGATTTCACTGTTATTACGTCGTCCTCCAGGTCGTGAAGCCTTCCCTGGTGACGTCTTCTATCTCCACTCTCGTCTTCTAGAGCGAGCTGCTCGAGTGAGCGAAGAGTATGTCGAGAACTTCACGAAAGGTGAAGTGAAAGGTAAGACAGGCTCTTTGACTGCCTTGCCTATTATCGAAACCCAAGCGGGTGATGTTTCTGCGTTCGTACCAACGAACGTTATCTCGATTACTGATGGTCAAATATTCCTGCAAACTGAACTGTTTAACGCAGGTGTACGTCCAGCGGTTGATCCAGGTATTTCAGTATCACGTGTTGGTGGTGCAGCGCAGACCAAAATTATTAAGAAGCTGTCTGGTGGTATTCGTACCGCGTTGGCACAGTACCGCGAACTTGCAGCATTTGCCCAGTTTGCCTCTGACTTGGATGAAGCAACGAAGAAGCAGCTTGATCACGGTCAAAAAGTAACCGAGCTTATGAAGCAGAAGCAATATGCCCCTATGTCTGTTTTCGAACAAGCTGTGGTCATCTTTGCGGCAGAAAAGGGTTACCTCAATGACGTTGAAATTAACGTGTTGGGTAGCTTTGAGTCAGCACTGCTCTCTTATGCCAAGACCAATAATGCGGCGTTAGTCAGCACGATTGATGAAACGGGTAACTACAACGATGATATCGAAGCTCAGCTTCATAAACTCGTTGAAGACTTCAAGAAAACTCAAACTTGGTAATCGCGGGTGGCGTTAGCCACCTATGTAACGGAGAGTAATGATGGCCGGCGCGAAAGAGATTCGTAATAAGATTGGAAGCGTACAAAATACGCAGAAGATCACCAAAGCGATGGAAATGGTCGCGGCATCAAAAATGCGTCGAACGCAAGATGCTATGGCCTCATCACGTCCATACGCCCAAACTATGCGCAAGGTTATTGGTCATATCGCGATGGGGAACCTGGAGTATCGGCACCCTTATCTCGAAGAACGCGAAGCAAAGCGGGTAGGTTATATCATTGTATCGACAGACCGTGGTCTGTGTGGTGGCTTAAACATTAACCTGTTTAAGCAGGCCATTGGTGATATGCAAGAGTGGAAAGATAACGGCGCTGAGATAGAACTCGCGTTGATTGGTGCGAAAGCGACCTCCTTCTTCCACAGCTACGGTGGCAATGTCGTCGCTCAGGCATCGGGTTTAGGGGATACCCCTTCACTGACTGAGTTGATTGGTACCGTAGGTGCGATGTTGCAACTATATGATGAAGGTAAACTTGACCGCTTGTATTTGGTTTACAACACCTTTGTAAACACCATGGCGCAAGAGCCTGTTATTGACCAATTACTGCCTTTGCCGAAGTCTGACGAAGAAGATATGAAGCGCAGCCATGCGTGGGATTATATCTATGAGCCAGAGCCACAAGTCTTATTGGATACTTTATTGATTCGTTATATTGAATCTCAGGTATACCAAGGTGTGGTGGAAAATTTGGCCTCTGAGCAGGCAGCGCGAATGGTAGCGATGAAAGCTGCTACTGATAATGCGGGCGATCTAATTGATGAACTTCAATTGGTATATAACAAGGCCCGTCAGACAGCGATCACACAAGAGCTATCAGAGATAGTTTCTGGTGCGGCAGCGGTTTAGGCATAGACTAACAGAATAGAGGATTAACGATGGCTACAGGTAAGATCGTACAGATCATCGGTGCAGTAGTCGACGTGGAGTTTCCGCAGGATTCGGTACCTCAGGTATACGACGCCCTGAATGTGAAACGTGAGGGAGAACGCTTGGTGCTGGAAGTTCAGCAGCAACTCGGTGGTGGTATTGTCCGTGCCATTGCAATGGGTTCTTCTGATGGTCTACGTCGTGGTCTTGAAGTAGAAAACACAGGGAGCCCAATTGAAGTCCCTGTTGGTACTGCCACGCTTGGCCGTATCATGAACGTATTGGGTGACCCGATTGATGAGTGTGGTGAAATTGGTGAGCAAGAACGCTATCAAATTCACCGTGAAGCGCCAAGTTATGAAGAGCAATCTAGTGCGACAGAGCTGCTGGAAACGGGTGTTAAGGTTATCGACTTAATCTGTCCATTCGCGAAGGGTGGTAAGATCGGTCTATTTGGTGGCGCTGGTGTTGGTAAAACTGTCAACATGATGGAATTAATCAACAACATCGCACTGAAGCACTCTGGTCTCTCTGTATTTGCAGGGGTGGGAGAGCGTACTCGTGAGGGTAACGACTTCTACTTTGAAATGCAGGAAGCGGGTGTTGTTAACCTAGAGAACCCAGAAGAATCTAAAGTTGCCATGGTTTATGGTCAAATGAATGAGCCTCCTGGTAACCGTCTTCGTGTTGCACTCACCGGTCTGACAATGGCAGAGAAGTTCCGTGATGAAGGCCGTGATGTACTGTTATTTATCGATAATATTTATCGTTATACCTTGGCGGGAACAGAAGTATCAGCATTGCTCGGTCGTATGCCATCAGCGGTAGGTTATCAACCGACATTGGCTGAAGAGATGGGCGTGCTTCAAGAGCGTATCACTTCAACGAAGAAAGGTTCGATTACCTCGGTACAAGCTGTTTATGTACCTGCGGATGACTTAACGGATCCATCGCCAGCAACGACATTCGCTCACTTGGATGCCACCGTTGTATTGTCGCGTCAAATTGCATCATTGGGCTTATACCCTGCGATTGACCCATTGGACTCGACGTCTCGTCAACTGGACCCACTTGTGGTTGGTCAAGAGCACTATGATATCGCGCGTGGCGTACAGTCGGTTTTACAGCGCTATAAAGAGCTGAAAGATATTATTGCGATTCTTGGTATGGATGAGCTTTCTGAAGAAGATAAGCAGACGGTATCTCGAGCTCGTAAGATTGAACGTTTCCTTACTCAGCCATATCACGTTGCAGAAGTCTTTACGGGTGACCCTGGTATCTACGTTTCATTAGCCGATACACTGCGCAGCTTTAGCGGTCTATTGTCAGGTGAATATGATGATATTCCAGAGCAAGCCTTTATGTACTGTGGTGCAATTGAAGAAGTTCTTGAGAAAGCAAAGAACTTTTAATTGACCTGAGGAGGCGACATGGCTGCGATTACCTTTAACCTTGATGTCGTTAGTGCCGAAAAAGCACTTTTTTCAGGGCTGGCAGAGTCTGTTCAGATAACGGGAAGTGAGGGTGAGCTTGGCATATTTGCTGGTCACACACCGCTTTTAACTACCGTTATCCCAGGTATGATTCGTATCGTGAAGCAGCATGGTGAAGAAGAGATTATCTATCTTTCTGGAGGCATGCTGGAAGTACAGCCTAGCGCAGTAACTGTGTTGGCTGATACGGCGATTCGTGGTGAAGACCTCGATGGCGCCAAAGCGGAAGAGGCGAAGCGTCAAGCTGAAGATCATATTCAGCATCCGCATGGCGATATAGATTTTGCTCAGGCTGCGAGTGATTTGGCAAAAGCCATTGCTCAACTGCGTGTTATTGAGTTGGTTAAGCAATCGAAATAAGACGTTTGATTAATGCTAGAAAGCGACCTTTGGGTCGCTTTTTTATTATCTGTCACTTTTAGGGTGTTGCCGTCGTGGGAAATATCCCGTCTATTTGCGGTATATTGCTGACAAATTAAGGGTTTTAGCAAAAAAATAACGTTAACTGGTTACTTTTCAACACCGTTGTCGTTACTATTTTCATATAATTGATAGGTGCAGATTCATGCACTTTGGATTTAGCTAGGTTTTTGATAAAGGACGCATTCATGGCATTCAGTGCAGTAATTCTTGCTGCGGGTAAAGGTACCCGTATGTACTCCAATCTTCCTAAAGTGTTACATACTTTAGCAGGTAAGCCGATGGCGAAGCATGTTATCGATACATGCCAAGGGTTAGGCGCTGAAAATATCCACTTAGTCTACGGGCACGGTGGCGAGAAGATGAAACAAGTGCTGAGTGAGGAGCCTGTACAGTGGGTACTTCAAGCAGAACAATTGGGTACTGGTCATGCGGTCAACAGCGCCTCTGCAGGCCTTGGTGATGATGAGCAAGTGCTCGTTCTCTATGGTGACGTGCCATTAATCAGTGAGCAAACACTTGAAAACCTATTAGAGGCTCAGCCTACTGGTGGTATTGCGCTGTTAACGGTTGTTCTGGATGACCCTACGGGGTACGGACGTATTATTCGTCGTAATGGCCCAGTGGTAGCGATTGTTGAGCAGAAAGATGCAACAGAGCAGCAGCAGCTAATCAATGAGATTAATACTGGTGTATTGGTTGCTAATGGCGGCGACCTTAAACGTTGGCTATCAGAGTTAAAGAACTATAACTCTCAAAATGAGTACTACCTCACTGACATTATCTCTATCGCTCATAATGAGGGACGTGCTGTTGAAGCTGTTCACCCTGAAAGTGCGATTGAGGTCGAAGGGGTTAATAACCGTATTCAATTGGCTCGCCTGGAGAGAGCTTATCAAGCGCATCAAGCCGAGCGTTTACTCGAACAAGGCGTGATGTTGAGAGATCCTGCTCGCTTTGATCTGCGAGGCTCTTTGCAGTGCGGTACCGACGTTGAAATCGATGTTAATGTTATTATCGAGGGCCAGGTAACGCTAGGCGATAACGTCCAAATTGGTGCTGGCTCAGTACTGAAGGATTGCGAGATTGACGATAATACCGTGATTCGTCCCTACTCAGTGATTGAAGGGGCGACCGTTGGCGAAGATTGTACGGTTGGTCCATTTGCGCGTTTGCGTCCTGAAGCTGAACTAGTGGGTGACTCCCATGTTGGTAATTTTGTTGAAGTGAAGAAGACGCGTATCGGACGTGGCTCAAAAGCAAACCACCTAACCTATCTTGGTGACGCTGAAATTGGTGACCGCGTTAACATTGGTGCGGGTACGATTACGTGTAACTACGATGGCGTAAATAAATTTAAAACAGAGATTGCAGACGATGTGTTTGTTGGGTCTGATACACAGCTGATTGCACCCGTTAAAGTGGGACAAGGTGCGACGATCGGTGCTGGTGCAACGATCAATAAAGATGTGGGTGATGACGAGTTAGTGATTACTCGAGCACCTGCTCGTACTATCAAAGGTTGGAAGCGTCCAACCAAGAAATAGTATTAATGCTATAGAAGTACAAGAGAGACACCTTAGGTGTCTCTTTTTTTATGCGCAAAATGCAATTATTCCCTTTGCAAATTGCATTCTTGGTGTGAATATTTCGTGGTTAATATCCATGTTTGCAGTATGTTTGTCATATTTGTCAGGCGTTATCATTCCAACACATTGATAGATAATGTGTTTATTCCTGTTAAAAAAGTTGGCTCATCTTATGCAACTTATCCGTCATCGCACATAACATTATCTAGGAGTTAATGATGGCGGAAATGAAGAAAAGCATCGCTGCGCGTATTAAAGAAGCGCGTGAGTGGAAAGGTTTAACGCAGGTTTATATGGCTAAGACTTTGAATGTCGCTCGTCAAACATACTTAGACTTAGAAACGGGGAAAACTGAGCCCAAAGTGCGCTTGTTGTCAGAGATTGCGACATTGACTGAACGTCCCTTAACTTGGTTTATTTATGGTGATCAGGGTTTAGAAATCATTGAGAGTGAATATAAGCCAGAAATAGAGACATTACTGCGCCATTTCAGTCGACTCCCAAATGTGGCTCGTGCTGCTATATTGGAACAAAGCATACAAATGGCAGAGTTTATGGCTGACTACACATACACGCTGACCAAAAAGAACTAGCTAGCTCAACAATAGTTCACTAGATCTTGTTACATGTTGCATATAGATGCTATGTGCGTCACTTTAGGCAGTTTTGTTATATTCTGTCTTTATAATTTACCAATCATTCATAGTTGTCACAAATCACACCAACTAACAATGCACTGCCCATTTACATGGGCATAATCATTGAACAGGTAAGATGCACAACCTATGCTGATATTATTGACCTAAGTATTGATAGAGGTGATAAGGATATGGACGTAACGCGCGCTGAAGTTGCTGCCCGAATTCGTGATGCACGTGAGTGGCAGAATATTACACAAGTTGCAATGGCCAAGAGTTTGGATGTGGCGCGCCAAACATACCTGGACCTAGAAACGGGCAAAACAGAACCCCGTATTTCGGTATTATTGAGAATAGCGGAATTAACACAGCGACCAATTTCATGGTTTTTGTATGGTGATAACGAGCAGGGATTGGATCAAGTAGAGCGAGATGATATCCAACGCATGTTGCAGCTATTGTCGGAGCTGCCGCGTGATATGCGTCAAACGTTATTGAAACAGAACATACAGCTGTTCAATTATTTAAATGATTACAACGATGCTCGCATCCCATCTCCGCTGTTTGAGAAAAAACTAGCGTAGTTATCGGGTGAGTGGATTAACCAACGAATGAAATAACGCCTCCCTTGTTAGGAGGCGTTTTTGATTGTATCAAGCAATTGTTTTTTCTTCTCTCGATGGGTGCTTATATCGAGTTAAATCCACTTAGTGTGCAAGAAAAAACTGAAAGGCTTGATTATCAGTCTCATCTTTCCAGTGATACCCAAGCTCACGTAAATGGCTAGTGAAAGAGAGTAGGTCATGATCATCTAGCTCGAACCCACAAAGTACACGTCCGTAGTCCGCACCGTGATTTCGATAGTTGAATAAACTGATATTCCACTGTGTCCCAAGTGTGTTCAAGAAGCGTAATAGCGCACCGGGGTACTCCGGGAACTCAAAGCTATAAAGCCTCTCTTTCATCGCTTTAGAAGGACGGCCACCAATCATATAGCGGACATGCTGCTTCGCCATCTCATCATCACTGAGGTCGACGACTGGATAGCCGCCACGACGAAGATCATTGATGATGCTATCGAGTTCTGACTGCCCTTGCTGAAGACGAACACCAACAAAGACGTTAGCCAAGCTATCATCACTATAACGATAGTTGAATTCGGTAACCGCTCGTCCGCCAATCAGTGAGCAAAAGTCTAAAAAAGCACCGGGGCGTTCTGGAATAGTGACGGCCAATAAGCCTTCTCGCTTTTCACCAAGCTCACAACGCTCCGAGACATAACGTAGTCCATGGAAGTTAAAGTTGGCGCCTGATAAAACCGCACTCATTTTCTGATCTTTTATACCATGCTGCTCAGTATATTTTTTAAGACCAGCAAGTGATAAAGCCCCCGAAGGTTCTGCGATAGCACGGGTGTCTTCAAAGATATCTTTGACCGCCGCACAGATTTCATCACTACTGACGGTGATAGAGTCATCAAGGTACTGCTGACAAAGGCGGAATGTTTCGACACCAATTCGCTTCACTGCAACGCCGTCAGCAAACATACCGACTTGGCTAAGTGAGACGGGTTCACCAGCGTCTAATGCGGCTCTTAAGCAGGCAGAGTCTTCTGCTTCAACACCAATAACCTTGATATGAGGCATCAGTTGCTTGATCAGTACCGCAACACCAGCCGCAAGACCACCGCCACCGACAGGAACAAAGACATAGTCTAAGTGACTATTTTGCTGAATTAGCTCCATGCCTAGCGTCCCTTGTCCAGCGATCACCGAAGGGTGATCAAAAGGGGGAACAAAGGTATAGCCGTGCTCTTGAGAAAGCGCTTCTGCGTGGGCTTTCGCTTCATCGAAGTTATTGCCGTGTAAGATAACCTCACCTCCAAAGCCTTTTACCGCTTCAACTTTGATAGATGGAGTGATTTTCGGCATCACAATGATGGCCTTAACACCCAGCTTTGTGCCAGATAGTGCTAAACCTTGAGCATGGTTACCCGCAGATGCTGTGATAGCACCGGCTTGCTTTTGCTCTTCCGTTAGCTGCGCCATCATGTTGTAGGCGCCACGTAACTTGAATGAATGAACCGGCTGACGGTCTTCACGTTTAAGTTGGACGTGATTACCAAGGCGAGAAGACAAGCGAGTTAAGTGTTGAAGTGGTGTGACGACAGCCACTTCATACACCGGTGCTCGTAACGTTTCTCGCAAGTAATCAGCTCCACTTTGCAGGGAATCGTCTTCTTGCGTTAAGCGAGCATGTGACATACTTATTCCTCTAACAGGCTTTTATCGCGTACAGCACCTTTATCGGCACTGGTTGCCATACTTGCGTAGGCTTTCAGTGCAAAAGAGACTTCACGTTGGCGGTTACGAGGCTTCCAACCACGTTGTTCTGCTTCTGCTCGACGCGTAGCTAAGGTCTGATCGTCGACGGCAAGCTCAATACTGCGGTTAGGGATGTGGATGCGAATCGTGTCACCACTTTCAACTAAACCAATGGTGCCGCCATTCGCAGCTTCTGGTGAGGCGTGACCAATCGATAGGCCACTGGTGCCACCAGAGAATCGACCATCAGTGATCAGTGCACACTCTTTCCCTAATCCCATCGATTTCAGGTAAGTGGTAGGGTAGAGCATCTCTTGCATACCCGGTCCGCCTTTAGGACCTTCGTAGCGGATAACGACAACATCACCCGCTTTTACTTCTCCACCCAAAATGCCTTCAACAGCGCTCTCTTGGCTTTCAAAAACAACCGCAGGACCTTCAAAGATTAAACAGCTTTCATCAACACCAGCTGTTTTGACAATGCAGCCATCCAAAGCAATATTGCCTGACAGAACGGCTAAACCGCCATCTTGGCTAAAGGCATGTTCTTTATTACGAATACAGCCGTTCTCACGATCGTTATCTACGGTGTCCCAGCGACACTCTTGAGAGAATGCTTCTGTCGTACGAATACCTGCAGGTCCAGCGCGGAAGAAGGTATCAACGTCCTTATCTTTGCTGAGAACAATATCGTACTGTTCCAGGGTCTCTTTCTGCGTTTGGCCAAGCACGTTATAGCATTCGCTATTAAGTAGTCCAGCGCGATCAAGCTCCCCAAGAATACCAATCACTCCACCAGCACGGTGAACATCTTCCATGTGATACTTTTGTGTCGAAGGGGCAACTTTACAAAGATGTGGAACTCGACGAGACATCTTGTCGATATCGTCCATATTGAAGTCAATATCGCCTTCTTGTGCCGCAGCTAAGAGGTGAAGAACGGTGTTTGTTGATCCCCCCATTGCAATATCAAGTGCCATGGCGTTTTCAAAGGCTTGCTTGTTAGCAATACTACGTGGCAGTGCTGACTCATCGTTTTGCTCGTAGTAGCGTTTAGTCAGTGCCACGATGCGTTTACCGGCATTCACAAATAGCTCACGTCGGTCGGCGTGTGTGGCGAGCATGGAGCCGTTGCCAGGCTGGCTAAGGCCAAGCGCTTCTGTCAGGCAGTTCATGGAGTTCGCGGTAAACATGCCAGAACATGAGCCACATGTCGGGCAGGCTGAACGTTCGATCTGTTCACTCTGCTCATCTGAAACGTTTGGATCGGCACCTTGGATCATCGCATCAACGAGATCGAGCTTGATCAATTGATCCGACAGTTTGGTTTTGCCTGCTTCCATGGGGCCACCGGAGACAAAGATAACTGGGATATTCAGGCGTAGTGATGCCATCAACATGCCAGGGGTGATTTTGTCACAGTTGGAAATACACACCATCGCATCCGCACAGTGTGCGTTGACCATATATTCGACGGAGTCTGCAATAAGCTCACGAGAAGGTAGTGAGTAAAGCATGCCACCATGACCCATCGCGATACCGTCATCGACAGCGATAGTGTTGAACTCTTTGGCGATACCACCCGCTTCTTCGATTTCACGGGCGACAAGTTGACCAAGGTCTTTGAGGTGAACATGGCCAGGAACAAATTGCGTGAATGAGTTCACGACGGCAATAATAGGCTTACCAAAGTCTTCGTCTTTAACACCTGTTGCACGCCAAAGTGCTCGAGCACCGGCCATGTTACGGCCATGAGTAGTGGTTGCTGATCTATATTTAGGCATTTTTCATATTTCCTTATTGTGCCGCATCCGCTGGGTATACGTAATCTAACCAGCCCCACTTGTCTTCTGTGGTGCCATTGAACAGCCCAAAGTAATCGGCTTGTAGCTCTTTAGTGATCGGGCCGCGCTTGCCTGTACCGACCTCAATTTGATCGATAGTGGCAACAGGCACAATTTCGGCTGCTGTACCCGTCATGAAGACTTCATCGGCAAGGTATAGCGCTTCACGAGCAATGTTTTCTTCTCGAACGACGTAGCCTTTATCACGGGCAATTGTCATGATTGAATCGCGAGTGATGCCTGGCAAAATAGCGCTGGTGGTTGGTGGGGTGATGATGACGCCATTTTTGATAACGAAAATGTTCTCACCAGCACCTTCTGATAGGTAGCCATCGACACTCAGTGCAATGCCTTCATCGTAGCCATGGCGGCGAGCTTCACCACCCACTAATAGCGAAGATAGGTAGTTACCACCCGCCTTTGCTGCAGTAGGAATCGTATTCGGTGCAGCACGATTCCAGCTTGAAATCATCGCTGCAACACCATTTTCAAGTGCTTCTTCACCAAGGTAGGAGCCCCAAGGGAAAGCAGCAATAATCAATTCCATTTCGGTGCCTACAGGAGGACATACCCCAAGGCCGACATTACCCACAAAACCTAATGGGCGAATGTAGGCACTATCGAGTTTGTTTTGACGTATTGTTTCGCGTGTTGCTTCCATGATTTCATCAACAGAGTAAGGAATAGGGAAGCGGTAGATTTTTGCTGAATCCTTCAAGCGTTGGGCATGTTCACGATGGCGGAATACAATTGGTCCTTTTGGGGTGTTGTAGCAGCGAACCCCTTCAAAGACAGATGTGCCGTAGTGCATTGCGTGAGTGAGCACGTGAACTTTTGCATCAGCCCAAGGAAGCATTTCACCATTAAACCAAATGTAGTCTGCTGTTTTCGTAGCCATTTTTGCCGTCCTTATGCGCAAATTTTTTGTTGTAGGTTATTGTTTGGGAGTGAGTCGTTGGCGATCTTTGTGACCTCAACCGTACGAACGTCCCAAAGCTTCTCTATTTGATTGGTCAGAAACGAAATAGGACGATCACTATCGACGATGATTTCTACGCTTGCAATCTTGCTTTCATGATTTTGCGTACCTGCGACCTGTCTTACGACGAAACCTCGGTGACGAACGACACGAAGAACACGCTCTAATAGCACGGGCTTATCGTCAGCTTTAATGTCGATTAAGTATCTTTGCATGTTAAGTGTTCTCCAGCATTTCGTTATTAGACGCACCGGGTGGTACAAGGGGCCATACATTCTCTTCTTCATCGATCAGTACGTGAAGGAGGTAGGCCGTTTCACTTTCCAGCATTTCTTTCAGAGCTGGCTCAACTTCTTCTTTGGTTGTAATGGTCTTACCCGGAATATCAAAGGCTTTCGCGAGCATGACGAAATCAGGGTTATCATCTAGAATGGTTTCACTGTGACGGCCATCGAAAAACAGTGATTGCCACTGGCGTACCATGCCGAGTCGTTGGTTGTTCAGTAGCACGACCTTGACAGGGATTTGGCGGCGCTTCAATGTCCCTAGCTCTTGGATATTCATCATGAATGAGCCATCACCCGTGATAAGAATCGATTGGTCATTAGGCCTTGCGACAGAAGCTCCCATCGCCGCTGGAAGTCCAAAGCCCATCGTCCCTAAACCTGCAGAGGTGATAAAGTTTTGCGGCTCACGGGGTTGAATATGTTGTGCAGCCCACATCTGGTGTTGACCCACATCTGTCGAAACCATTGAGGTATCCGGCATCATGTCCGATAACTGCTTTAACAACCTTGGTGCATAAATGAGCTCGCCGGGATGGTCATAGCGCCACTTAAAGTCGCTTCTTAAGCTTTCGCTGTGCTTGATCCAAGGGGTGATATCTTGATGAAGTGCCAATTGTGATAAAGCGGCAGGGATCTCGCTACGAACTGGTGCATTGGCGTGGCGTAGTTTGTGAATCTCTGCGGCATCGATGTCGATATGAATGACTTTCGCGTTAGGGGCAAAGGTATCTAGCTTACCAGTAACACGGTCATCGAATCGTGCGCCAACGACGATTAATAAATCACACTCTTGCACTATGAGGTTTGCTGCTTTGGTGCCATGCATTCCCAGCATGCCAAGATAGTGAGGGTCGTGTCGTTCAATTGTGCCTAGACCTTTGAGGGTACTGACTGATGGCATTGGATTAAGGCGTAGGAAGTCACGCACTGATTCTGTGGCATGACCGAGTTGTACGCCACCTCCCACATAGAGAACAGGTCGCTGACTCTGTGAAAGCACAGCTTGCGCCTTGTTGATCTCTTCTGCACTGGCAATAGGCTGTGGTGGTGGTGTAAACCTTGATTCAAGATGAACGGGTACTTGAGCTAATTGGACGTCTTTCGCAATATCAACAATGACAGGTCCTGGTCGGCCTGATTTAGCAACTTCAAAGGCTTCAGATAAGGTGGGTGCTAATTCAGCGATATCGGTAACTAGGTAGCTATGCTTGGTACATGAAAGTGACATGCCGATAACGTCCATTTCTTGGAACGCATCCGTGCCGATATGGGTACTGGCTACCTGCCCAGTGATGGCGACTAATGGAACCGAATCCAAAAATGCATCGGCAAGCCCTGTAACGAGGTTGGTTGCTCCTGGGCCTGAGGTTGCCATGCAAACGGCAACGTCTTGAGTGGCGCGAGCCATCCCAATTGCGGCCATTGCTGCACCTTGCTCATGACGGCATAAAATATGCTCAATACCACCATCATACAGTGCATCATATATGGGCATGATTGCACCGCCAGGGTAGCCGAATATCTTGTTCGCTCCCTGTTTTTGCAGTGTTTGTACTACCAACTCTGCCCCTGTCATCATATTCTCCTTGCCTGTCCTAGTGCTCTTTATCTACACATTAGTGAATAACTATTCTGTGTAGAGTCCTTGCCGCTAAATGTAAAAAAGCCCCCGTACTTTTCAGTGCGGGGGCTTTGCGTTTGCTGTATGCGCCTTATCTTACGCCTGCTCGCCCCCGTTGCGGTGATAGAATCACCACAATAAGCTCAATAATGAGGACGCGTAACTTGGCAGTAAAGTGCATTGACTGTCTATCCAGTAAAATTGGTTAAAAACGCTATTTTTATGTAGCTGTGTTGCTTCTCTCTAGGAGTAACACAGACATAGGTCACATGACAAGTAAAAAGTGAAAAAAACTTGTGCGGTATGAGGTCTGATTTCGTTAACCCTGTGTGTTTGGTTTGTAATATTTGCGAGGTAAATGAACGAGATGTCATTGGCAATTGTTCATAGTAGGGCGTGTGTTGGTGTGAGTGCACCAGAGGTGACGGTAGAGGTTCATATTAGTAATGGAATGCCAGCGTTTCAATTGGTCGGGCTACCAGAAACAACCGTCAAGGAAGCAAAAGATCGGGTGAGAAGCGCCATTATTAATGCCAACTTTGAATTTCCCGCAAGGCGTATCACTGTAAACCTAGCCCCTGCAGATTTGCCCAAAGAGGGCGGGAGGTTTGATTTACCCATCGCACTTGGCATTCTTGCTGCGTCGGCACAGATCCCTGATGTGCTTTTAGGCCGCTGTGAGTTTGTCGGAGAGCTTGCTCTTTCTGGTGAGCTAAGAGGTGTTAAAGGGGTATTACCTGCTGCGGTAGCCGCATTAGGTCGGCAACGTACTTTGGTGGTTCCTGATTGTAATGCGAGTCAAGCGGCATTAGTGGGTAAAGGCGAGCACAAATCAGCGCCGAGCTTACTGTCAGTCTGCGGTTATTTGGCGGGGCAGCAAGCGTTATCTCTCTTTGAGTCGCCACATCGATTCGCTGAGGCTGATGTACTACCCGACAGAGATCTGCAAGATATCATTGGGCAGCAACAAGGCAAGCGTGGTTTAGAGATCGCAGCCGCTGGTGGACACAATTTACTGTTCATGGGCCCCCTGGGACAGGTAAAACGATGCTGGCATCGAGATTATGTGATCTTTTGCCTCCAATGACCGTTGAGGAAGCGATGGAGACGGCTTCTGTTGCTTCTTTAACCCATCAGGACATTCATGAAGGTAATTGGCGTGAGCGGCCATTTAGAGCGCCTCATCACTCATCGTCGATGGCGGCGTTAGTCGGGGGAGGTTCGATTCCACGTCCTGGGGAGATTTCTCTTTCTCATAATGGTGTTTTGTTTCTTGATGAGATGCCAGAGTTTGAACGTAAGGTGCTTGATTCATTGCGAGAGCCATTGGAGTCTGGTGAAATTGTTATCTCCCGTGCCGTGCAAAAAACGACATTTCCCGCGCGATTTCAGCTTCTTGGTGCACTTAACCCAAGTCCTACTGGGTATTATGAAGGGACGCAAACGCGCACTAACCCTCAAATGATTTTGCGTTATTTAGGGAAGCTATCGGGACCCTTACTGGATCGTTTTGATATGTCGCTAGAAATCCCTCTCTTGCCTAAAGGAACTTTGGCAAATGGAGGGGATCGAGGAGAGTCGACTGCGGTAGTGAAGGAACGAGTACAGGGTGCACGTGAACGAATGCTTCATCGTGCGGGGAAGGTGAATGCGCTATTGGGGAGCAGAGAAATCGATGAGTTTTGTGCGTTAAGTCGTGAAGATGCAGCGTTTTTAGAATCAGCACTGCATCGTTTAGGGCTTTCTATCCGCGCTTACCACCGAATTATTAAAGTGGCGAGAACCATTGCTGATCTACAGGGTGATGAGCACATTATGCGTACTCATCTTGCAGAGGCATTAGGGTATCGAGCGATGGATAGGCTACTTAAACAGCTTTCTGCTCAGAGCGTGTAAATTAGGTATTTACAGGGCTGCTTCGCTTTCAAGAATTGCCTGCTCTAATGCATCAATTTCATTCTCAGAGAAAACTTGAACCCCTGCTTCGAGAAGGGCTTGTGTTGTCATGCCTTGCCCATTGATTTTGATACCAGAGAAGGTGCCATCGTATATTTTATGGCGACCACAAGAGGGGCTATTTTCTTTCAGAACGGCAAAGCGAATGTTGTGTTGCTTGCAAAGCATTAATGCATGCAGAGCACCGCGATTAAACGCCGCACTGACATCATCACCGTTGATGGTCAGGATATGCCCGTCATTTTGTAGTTCAGCAGGTGGTCGAGGTGTCGTCAAACCACCATTAACTTCAGGGCAGAGTGGTACCCAGCGATTGTGCCATTGTTGGATAAGGGGGTGTGACGAAAGGTTGTCATTGCCATCGTATCTGACCTGCTCACCGAGTAAGCAGCGACTAATTAGTATTTTTTCCATTTAAATGACGTATTCCATAATATTATTATAATCCCCGCATGCGGGGGATACTTTTTGCCTAGCGAAAAAAAGGCCCTTAAGGGCCTTTCATTTCGATATTATGGAGAGTAAATACTACTTTGTCAGTAAGTAATTGACTAATGCAACGTATTCTTCATTTGAGCGGATGTCGCCGGTAAGCACCTGATATTGGTTGTTGACCACGATGGCAGGTACGCCTGTTAGGCCGCTATCAGTGAAGGCTTTGTTATAACGCTTCACCATCGAGTTAACGGCAAAACCATTAAAGGCGCCGTCAAACTTTTCACCATCGATTCCTTCATCAATAAAAATCTGACGAAGTTCAGCATCATTACGTGGTGCCTTATCCATTACGTGGATACGATTGAATAAGACCGGTACGATACTTTCTTCTGCTTTTAAAACGACAGCCGTCGCATAGGCTTTACTCATCGACTCGCCCATATTTCCACCCATGAAAGAGACATGGTTTTTCTGGAATTTAGCGTTGTCTGGCAAGCTCTCTTTTACTTGCTCCATTAGAGGTTCAAAGCGGAAGCAGTGTGGGCAGTAAAAAGAGAAAAACTCTGTGACGAGAGGAGACTTTGACTTCTCCAGTTGAGAGAGTACGTTGTAGTGTGTCCCTTCTTTGTAGTCTGCGGCGTATACCGACAGTGACATCACTGCTGCCGCAGCAAATGCCAACAATTTTTTCAACATATAAGCTCCTTTTGAATGCGCTTGTTTTCTTATTAGATTTTGCTTAGCTTATCACGTCTCATTACCATTGAGGTGACAAGCTTAATGGTGGCTCTCTTAGTGCTGCTATCTGTTCTTTGAATGCAAGCACTTGCCCTTCCCAGTACCTTGCATCAGCAAACCAAGGAAAAGCGAGCGGAAAGGCTGGATCTTCCCAGCGTTTTACTAGCCATGCCATGTAATGCACCATACGTAGACCGCGTAAAGGTTCGATTAGTTGCAGCTGTTTTTTATCAAATGTACAAAATTCTTCGTACCCTTCTAAAACGGTGTCGAGCTGTGCCAGTTTATCGTGGCGTTCACCGTTTAAAAGCATCCATAAATCTTGGACAGCAGGACCATTACGGGCATCATCTAGATCGACGAAGAGCGGCTCATCACGCCAAAGGATATTACCAGGGTGACAATCACCATGTAGCCTCATCGGTTGCCAATCTGTATTCCACTGTTGCTCTATTTCATTGATAAGCATATCCAGATCACTGAAGAACGCAGTTTTGATATGATCGGGAATGAAGCCACTTCGCAGTAATGCTTCGCGTGGTTGGTAGAGGTATTCCTCAACACCGAGGGTAGGACGAGTTTGGAAGAGCTTCGTTTTGCCGACTTGATGAATACGGCCCATATAGCGGCCAACCCATTCTAGTTGGTCAAAGTTATCGACCTCAAATTGGCGTCCACCAACGCTAGGGAAAAGTGTTAGGCGGCAGCCCTCATGATGATGAAGGGTCTTGCCGTTAATCGCGACGGGAGCAACTAGGGGAATTTCTGCATCGGCGAGCGATTGAGCAAATTCATGCTCTTCTTCAATCTGCTCGTCACTCCAGCGCTCTGGTCGGTAAAATTTAACGACGTAACGGCGACCATCTTCGGCACCAAATTGATAAACGCGGTTCTCGTAACTATTGAGAGCGAGGAGACCTGTTTCAGCACGGATACCAATGCTGTCTAAGGCGTCTAATTGACGATCCGGTGTCAGCTCTGAAAAGCTAAAGGATGACATATATGAGTCCAGAGAAAAGAGTATATGGGTATCTTACACGGCGAAACCGAAAATGAAAAAGGCGCATCTTGCGCCTTTTTCATTTTACTCATTGCTCGAAGGGTAGCCGTTACTCCCCTAATCTCTATTTGAGCTGGCTGATAAACCGACTCTCAGTCTTTATCGGGGAGATATCACCGTGATCCAAATTGGTTATTAGAAACTCAATATCGGTAATGGGGGATTGAATATCTTGAGCTTTCATTCCAAGGCTGATTGGAAGGCTCTCAATGCCACCGGCTGAGACTTCTATTTCCTGTGGGCCATGCCATATGATGTTTTCTCCTCCCTCGACACTCAGGGAGTAGCGTTGGATTTGTTGGGATTTATTGATGATTTTTAAGGTATAAGTGTTTTCAGTGAGTCCGTCACTGTTGGTTTTAAATAACTGATTTCGATCACGGATAACATCCAGCGCCATGGTTTGCACAGTCGTTAAACTAAAGATAAAGAGGCCTATCATGGCGATCATGATAGCGCCGTAACCCACTAACTTGGGGCGCATTATCTCTGTTTTATGCCCGTTAAGCTTGTGCTCTGTGGTGTAGCTAATTAAGCCTTTTTCGTAGCCCATACGAGCCATTGTTTGGTCACATGCGTCGATACATGCCCCGCAGTTAATACACTCATATTGCAGCCCATCACGTATATCAATACCTGTTGGGCAAACTTGAACGCATAAATCACAGTCAATACAGTCACCAAGCCCAAGAGCTTTCGGGTCGGCCTTACGCCCACGAGGTCCACGCTTTTCACCTCGGTCAGTGTGATAGCCAACGATGAAAGTGTCTTTATCGAACATGGCTGATTGGAAGCGTGCGTAGGGGCACATATGTAGACAGACGATAGAGCGCATCCAGCCCGCATTGCCATAAGTACAAAAGGTAAAAAAAAGCACCCAAAATGTCACGGCAAAAGTCGTACTGAAAGAGAAGAACTCAACCATTAGGCTTTTTATTGGAACAAAGTAGCCAACAAAAGTGAGCGCGGTGAATAAAGCCACCGCCAACCATGCGAGGTGTTTGAGAGCTTTACGCGTGATGAGTTTGGTGGTGAGCGGAAGACTATCTTGTTTACGGCGCTTATTCGCGCTGCCTTCGAGCTTCTCTTCAAACCAAATATAGATAAAGGTCCAGACGGTTTGTGGGCAGAGATAGCCACACCATACTCGCCCAAAAAAGGTGGTCGCAAAAAACAGTGCAAAAGCAGCAATCATAAAGACGAGTGCAAGTAATGTGAGGTCTTGGGGCCATAGGGTGGTGCCGAAAAAGTGAAACTGTTGACCGGCAATATCGAGAAGGATCGCTTGTCTTTCTCCAAACGGGATCCACGGAGTGCCAAGAAAGAGCAACATAAAAAACCAGCCCATGTAGTTTCTTAGCTTCTGGTAAACACCTTTCATCGCTCTGACGTAAATACGTTCTGATGGATTGAAGCGATCTTTGTTACTTGATTTATGCGTACGAGGGTTAAAGGTTTTGACCTCGATTGGCTGTGCTTCGACGCCTTTGCTGTCGTTCTTATCGTTGCTCATGTTACTCCCATGTCCATGGATATGAACGTTCCTTATTATTACTGGAGGGATTATAACTAATGTTTGTGTATCAAATTGATAACAAGTGCATAAAACTGAGGGAGCAACCTATAAACATGATATTTTTTTGTAGGCAGTGCAGCAGTACTGAGAAAGTGGCAAAAGGAAGCGCGATGAATCGGGGGAATGGAAAAAGAGGAAGTCGCTGGTGGCTGTTGACACCACCAGCATGAAATCTTTGCTATAGAAAGGGGTTACTTAATCACGCCGCGCGCTTTTAGAATCGCGGTTTTAAAGTCGTCTTCACAGTCCTTTGCTAGACCGGGAATCATTTCTTCCTTACCACTGTTGCGCATCTTAAGGTGGTAGATAAGTATGTCATCTGTGAGGTCTTTAAGTTTACCTTCATAGCCCGCTTCGTTGGCAAGTTTCACCAAGAACTCAAGCAGATTAAGCTCGCAATCGTTTTGCCATTCAGGTTGAAGTAGTTCAATGAGTTCGTTAACGCGGTGATGTTTCATGGTTTTCTCTCTTAGGCTGATATCTTGATTTAGGTGTTTACCACCTTATTTTTATTAGGGGTAAAAATAACAAAGCAGAAAGGGAATAGCCAGAAACAAAAAAGCAGTACCGATTTGGCACTGCTTAATGTGAGATACATGCGTTATTTTGTCTCTTTTGCTGGTTTTGGAGCCTGGTGACGAGGAGCAAAACTGCTAGGACGAGCACGCGATGGACTGCGTGGGGTAGGCATGTGTCGAGCGGGTGTAGCATACATAAGCCGATGGTTCTCTACAACGGGCAATCCTTGGCAACTAATATGAACTGCAAAGATACTGTGTTTGGATGAGACCGTCCTATCTATGCAGTGATGATTTGTGCGCAATTTATCAGCAATTCTTTATCCCGTCGACAAAAAAATCATCATTTTTACGTCATATTACCCTGAGATAATTTCAGCTAACACCTGTTCGCTGAAATGTGACATACTCAGCTGAGTCTTCACTCTATATTAGGAAGTTTTGTGATGGATAAGCTCATGGCGGCATATTCGAAGAAAGAAGAGATAGCCAATAGCATTACTCATGGCTTAGGGGTGGTTTTTGGTGTTGTAGCACTCATTCTGTTGACGATTAAGGCGGTTGGTCTTGATGGGGATGCGCTATCTATAAGCAGCTTTGCTGTCTATGGCGGTAGTATTATTGTGCTCTATTTAGCTTCAACGCTATACCATGCGATACCGTTTGAGCGTACTAAACGCTGGTTAAAAATTTTTGACCATTGTGCCATCTACCTTTTGATTGCCGGGACATACACCCCATTTTTGTTAGTGAGTTTGCGAACACCATTGTCGATAACATTAATGGTAGTGATATGGGTGATTGCTGCTCTTGGGGTTGGCTTTAAGCTTATCTTTATTCATCGATTTGAGAAGCTATCACTGGCGACTTATCTCATCATGGGGTGGTTATCGTTAGTGGCTATCTATCCATTAAGTCAGGCTTTGTCGTTTGATGGGATGATGCTATTGGCTGCCGGTGGTGTGACATACTCCCTTGGGGTTATCTTCTATGTGATGGATCGCATTCCATTCAATCATGCTATTTGGCATGTGTTTGTTCTCGTGGGAACGGTTTTCCACTTTGCAGCTATCTATGGGCACATTGATGTGATTTAGTGAATGGCTGTTATTCGCGCCAGTACGCGGGGTAGAAGAGAACCAATACCGTAATGATCTCTAATCGCCCCATCAGCATAGCGAAGCTTAGTACCCACTTGGCAATGGCTGGAATAGCGGCAAAATTACCGCTTGGACCAATGATGCTTCCCATACCGGGTCCAACATTAGCAACCGCGGTTATTGCACCGGATAGGCTTGTTGTTGCATCTAAACCAATGAGTGCCAGTAATAAGGCTGTTGTAATGACGGTGACAAAGAATACCAAGGTAAAGGCGATGATGGATCGCACGATACCTTCTGTGACTTTTTCACCGTTGTAACGCTGAATAAACACACCTGAAGGGTGGATCAACTGCATCATATGGCGATTGAACAACGTTATCGCAATTTGGAATCGAAACAGCTTTATCCCTCCAGATGTAGAGCCTGAGCAGGCTCCTGCCATCATCAAAAAGGCAAAGACAACGCTCATTGCTGCCCCCCAATGAGTAAAGTCTCCTAAGCCAAATCCAGTGGTTGTGATGACCGAAATGACATTAAACAGCCCTACTCGCACGGCATCTAACCAGGTGTAATGGTTTTGATAGTGGAGACTGAATGCGACGATGGCGCCAACGAATAAAACCAGTTTTGTAAAACCGCGTACTTGGGCATCGGAAGTGATGGGACCGTGATCCTTTCTCTTTAGGGCGCGAATGAAGAGTAAAAAAGGGAGACCACCTGCAAACATAAATAGGATGGCATTCCAATGTGCCAAGTTGGAAAAGTGGTTCATGGAGCCATCGGACGTAGAGTAGCCACCCGTCGATAAGGTCGTGAGTGCATGATTGATGGCGTTGAAATGCGACATGTCGGCTGCAAGAAAACCAAGGTAGCAAAGAAAGGTGAGGCCAACATAGGTCTGGACGATGTGCATGGCGACTTGCTTAGTGCGAGGCGCGCTTTTCTCTGACCAGTCTGAAGACTCAGTGTGGAAGAGGCGCATTCCACCCACATTCAGTATGGGCAAGATGGCGACGCCCATGACGATAAATCCAATTCCTCCCAACCATTGCAGTAGTGAGCGCCAAAGAAGAATGCTGGGCGCCATGCTGTCTAAACCGCTGAGTACGGTAGAACCCGTTGTCGTGATACCCGACATGGTTTCAAAGTAAGCATCACTAAAGCTGATATGGTTGATGAATACAAAGGGTAGCGCAGCAAAAGCGCTGGCAATCGTCCAGACTAGCGTGGTGATTAAGAACATGTCACGCACACCGAGCTTAAAAGTGTAGCGCCGACCAAAAGCAAGAAATACAAATGCGCTGCAGTGGGTTATTAAAATCGCACTACCAAACTCCCATAAACCATGGGTGGCGGTGGCAAACGCAACCAGTGCCGGAATGTACATGAAAAGGGCTATCTTGGATAAGACAAGCCCAATCACAAAGAGAATGGCGGGTAGGTTGAGCATCGCTCTGCTACAAGAAAAATGGACTTGGTTGGAAGAGTCTCTCTACATCCGGTACATACTTCTTGTCGACAAGGAACATTACGACGTGATCATCTTGTTTTATCACTGTGTTGTCGTGTGCGATTAGTACCTCTTCATCACGCACTATGGCGCCGATAGTGGTGCCTGGCGGCAATTTTATTTCGCCGATTGCCCGGCCGACAACTTTGGAGGTGTTCTCATCACCATGCGCAATAGCTTCAATGGCTTCTGCAGCCCCACGGCGCAGTGAGGAAACATTCACGATATCAGCTTTTCGTACGTGGGTGAGTAGCGCGGATATCGTTGCTTGCTGTGGAGAAACCGCTATGTCAATTGTCCCACCTTGTACCAAGTCGACGTAAGCACTGCGCTGAATAAGTACCATGACTTTTTTAGCGCCCATGCGCTTTGCCAGCATGGCAGACATGATGTTCGCTTCATCATCATTGGTGACCGCGATGAAGACATCGACTTGATCGATATGCTCTTCGTTAAGTAGTTCTTGATCGGAGGCATCGCCACAAAACACGATTGAGCGTTCAAGCATTTCTGATAAACGTTCTGCTCTCGCTTGGTTTCGTTCGATAAGCTTAACGCTATAGTTTTGCTCAAGTCGTCTTGCTAAGCCTGCACCGATGTTACCACCACCCACTATCATTAAGCGTTTATAGGGCTTTTCGAGTCGCTGCAGTTCACTCATTACTGAGCGAATGTGATGGCTTGCTGCAACAAAGAAAACTTCATCATCAGCTTCTATGATGGTTGTTCCCTGAGGTCGAATAGGGCGACCTTGGCGAAAAATAGCCGCAACACGGGTATCAATGTGAGGCATATGTTCACGGAGCGCAGACAGAGCATTACCAACCAATGGACCACCGTAATAGGCTTTGACGGCAACCAAACCGACCTTATTATCTGCAAACTCAACAACTTGTAGCGCGCCTGGGTAGTCAATTAAGCGTTGAATATAGTCAGTAACTAGCTCTTCTGGTGCGATGAGGTGATCGACCGGCACGGCATCAGTTTGAAAAAGGTTCTCTTTTTCACGTAGGTATTCCGGTGAGCGGATACGGGCGACGCGGTTAGGGGTGTTGAAGAGAGAGAAAGCGATTTGGCAAGCAATCATGTTCGTCTCATCAGAGTTCGTGACGGCAACGAGCATATCTGCATCTTGTGCACCTGCCTCTCGCAGCGTTTTGGGGTGACTAGCATAGCCTTGTACGACTCTGAGGTCATACTTGTCTTGCAGATCTCTCAGGTGTTCGCCATCTTTATCGACAATGGTGATGTCATTGTTTTCGCCGCAAAGGTTTTCAGCTAATGAACCACCCACTTGCCCGGCACCTAGAATGATAATTTTCATTACTTGTCCTAACGACGCATCGCGGTGCGCCTCTTTTTTATCAATGCACGCAATGTTTGCGCGCACCTTAACATCACATTGAACACGGTAAGTTGATTGTCATATCGACGATGATGCCGATATGACAATGTCTTCATCCATGAAAGCGCTAATGATACTGCAGCTTATTGAGCGGCTTTTTGGATGGCGGCATAGTAAAAGCCGTCCATGTCTAGCTCGCCTGGAAGAATTTGACGTCCTGGTAGCGTACTGCTGCCATTATCAACAGGCAATAGTGCCGAGTCGATTAATTGTGCATCCTTAGTTCTCGCAAGGAAAGCATTAACCTGATCGTGGTTTTCTTGTGGTGTTACAGAGCATGTTGCGTAGACCATACGACCACCTGGCTTAAGTTGTTGCCACATCGCGTCCACGATCTCGCTTTGTAGCTCAGCAAGCGCTGCAATATCGTCGGCACGACGTAGCCATTTAATATCAGGGTGACGACGAACAACACCGGTCGCAGAACAAGGAGCATCCAGTAAGATACGGTCAAACTGCTCCCCTTCCCACCATTGCTCAGGGTAGCGAGCATCACCGCATTTTACGTCGGCTTGAAGTTTGAGGCGCTGTAAGTTGTCATAGACGCGTTCTAAGCGTTTCGGGTCTGCGTCAATCGCGACGACATTAGCGGTTGGCTCGCGCTCGAGGATGTGTACCGTTTTGCCACCCGGGGCAGCGCAGCAGTCTAGAATAAGTTCACCAGGCTGAGGGTCGAGATAGTCAACGGAGAGTTGAGCGGCACCATCTTGTACAGATACCCAACCTTCTTCAAAACCCGGTAGGCCAGTGACATCACGAGGTTTCAATAAACGCAAAGCATCAGCGGCTTCTGGGTGTGCTTCTGTCTCTATTCCTTGTTCATCGAGCAAGGCTTTATAGCTGTCGCGATCATGATGGTGACGGTTAACACGCAGCCACATTGGTGCTTTGGTGTTATTTGCGTCGAGAATTGACTCCCACTGTGTAGGGTAAGCACTTTTTAGCAGCTTAAGGAGCCAACTTGGGTGACCGAAGCGGCCAGCATCGTGGCTGACTGCTTTTGCATCAAGCGCTTCTTGTTGGCGCTGGTAGTTACGTAAGATGGCGTTCACTAAACCACGAAGCTGAGGCTTTTTCAGCGTTTTCGTTGCGTCTACCGTTTCAGCTACTGCTGCATGAGCAGGGATGCGCATTTGGCTAAGTTGGTAGATACCAACCAGGATTAGGTGATGAAAGACACGCTGTTTCCCTTTTAGGGGCTTATCCATCAGTGCTTGAGTCGTCGACTCAAGGCGCGGCAACCAGCGTAGTACGCCATAGCAAATTTCTTGCAAAAGGGCTTGGTCTCGCGGGGCGACGTCTTGTTGCGCCAGGGGAAGGGCGGCAGAGAGGGATTGCCCCTGATCGACGACCTGAAAAATGACCTTAGCAGCCGCTGCTCTTACGTTCATGTTATGTATCCTGTAAAGAATCAGGCCAGATAAACTGGCCTGATAAAAGAGTTGAAACCGGGGTTAACCCAGTATGCTGCCAACTTCAAACCATTCTCGGCGGGAGTTGAGTAAGTCTGTGACTGCCATGGCCTTCTTCCCTGGGGGCTGAAGTAAGGTGAAGTTAATGGCACCTTTTCCAGTAGCGACACAAATACCCGTTTTATCTGCCGATAAAATTGTCCCTGGCGTAGCTGCTTCTTGAGTCTCAATAACGTCGGCTTGCCAAACTTTAACGTTCTTGCCGTCGACCTCAAAGTAGCTCATTGGCCAAGGGTTGAAGGCACGCACACAGCGTTCAATCATCGCAGCATCGAGTGTCCAATCAATACGAGCTTCGTCTTTGCTAAGCTTTTTGGCGTAGTTTGAAAGGCTGTCATCCTGTTTGGTCGCGACTGCGCTACCATCAGCAATGCTGCTTAAACACTCTACTAATGCTTTAGGCCCTAGCTCTGCAAGCTTGTTGTACATTGATGCACTAGTGTCAGTTGCTTCGATTGGCAGGGTCGCAATCGATAGCATATCACCAGTATCTAAGCCTTCATCCATCTGCATGATGGTGACGCCCGTCTCTTCATCACCCGCCCAAATTGAGCGTTGGATCGGTGCAGCACCACGCCAGCGTGGCAAAATAGAACCATGTACGTTAACACAGCCTAGGCGTGGGGTATTGAGTACTTCTGTTGGAAGCAAAAGGCCATAAGCAACGACAACCATGATATCGGCGTTCAGCGCGGCAAGTTCAGCTTTCGCTTCATCCGATTTAAAGTTCACTGGTTGGAACACAGGCACGTCATGCTCTACCGCTAACGCTTTGACAGCGCTAGGGGTAAGCTTTTTCCCACGTCCAGCTGGCTTATCTGGAGGGGTGTATGCAGCGATCACCTGGTGACCAGATTCAAGTAGGGCTGCTAGGTGGCGAGCCGCAAAATCCGGTGTGCCGGCGAATACAATCCGTAAAGGTGCAGTCAAAAGAGCCTCTTTGCTTAGTTCTTATCGTTAAAACGTTTAATTTTTTCTAGCTTTTGTTTGATGCGTTGACGCTTCAGTGGCGATAAGTAGTCAACAAAGAGCTTACCTTCTAGATGGTCTAGCTCGTGTTGGATACAGATAGCTAATAGGTCATCGGCATCAAACTGCATGGCGTTGCCTTCACGATCGAGGGCTTTTACCGTGACTTCAGATGCTCGTGCAACAAGTGCTCGCGCACCCGGCACAGAAAGACAGCCTTCTTCAATGCCATCTTCACCACGTTTTTCGATAATTTCTGGGTTGATCAACACCATTGGCTGATCACGCTCTTCTGAAAGATCGATAACGACGATACGTTGATGAATATCGACTTGCGTTGCGGCAAGACCAATACCTTCTTCGTCATACATCGTTTCCAGCATGTCATCGACAATCTGCTGGATCTCAGGAGTAACGGCCTCTACAGGCTTGGCGACGGTACGTAAACGCTCGTCGGGAAAGGTTAATACTTGTAATACTGACATACTGACTCAAAAAAAGATGAAGTGTGCCGAAACACACAAGACTTAGTTGGTTCAATTCTAGACATTTTCACACCCAAATGACAGCATCAGCCAACAAAGACTGCAATGGAAGGGGCAGAAAATGGCACGCAAAGTAGGATGGCGCTGTCGATTAATTGCAAAATTGCTATTGATCGGGTGTATTTCTTGGTCCGCAATGGGCTTGACGTTGAGAGATGGTCACCCCGATACCTATACTGTGAAAAAGGGTGATACGCTTTGGGATATCTCTGCTTATTTTTTGGAGAGTCCATGGCTTTGGCCTCAGCTGTGGCAAGCGAACCCTGCTATTGATAACCCACATTTAATCTATCCTGGCGATGTGCTTCACCTTATATGGGTGAATGGACAGCCTCGCTTGAGCGCAAAGCGTTTGAGTAAATTATCTCCGACCTCCCGAATTGAATCACGTAAAGAGCCGATTACGGTGCTTGATGATCAGTGGTTATTGCCATTTTTGGCACAAGACCGACTATTAGATGATGCAGCTCTTACTGATTTACCGCGAGTGATTGGTACATCAGATGGTCGTCAGTACCTCACTACATTTGATGATATTCTGGTGGATGAGCCACTCAACCCGACTATTCGTTGGGGAATATATCGTCCTCAGGCACCATTAGTGAGAAATGATATTGAGGGTAAGCCAGCGGCCTATCCGTTGAAGCATGTGGCTATTGCGAAGGTAGAATCTGTAAAAGGGGAGATTTCTGTTGTTCGACTGCATGCGGTCGGGCGTGAAGTGCTTCAAAATGACCTTCTTTTACCTATGCCAGATGAAAGGCGTGATGCAGGCAAATTTACTGAAGAGATGACCTTTGCGCCATCGCCAGCCCCTCTTGATATGACGGCAACGATTCTGGCTGACCTTGAGGGGTTCCGTTATCAAGCACATCATCAAGTGGTGGTTGTGGATCGTGGCAGTGAAGATGGAGTCCATGCTGGCTACATGCTAAAAGTGATGGAGCCAGGGGTGTCGGTGGTCAACACGAATGAAGGCTATCAATATCAACCTTTATCCCGATTTGATAATAGTGGCAGCCCACTTGGAGACTACGGGGTGGGAGAGATTATGGTGATTCGTCCTTATGACAAATTTAGTTTAGCGGTGGTCACCCGCACGAAACACCCGATACAAACGGGAGCATCTTTGATTTCACCGTTAGCGAGTGAATGATCAGTACAACTGAATTATGGATTCGTCTGGCGCGAGTACCACGTCTGGGGGGCAGGGTATTCAACGATTGTGCCAGCGAATCCCACTCTCATCACTATTGCAGTGTAGTGATGATGACTTACGCCACCTGAAATTAACCGATAAACAAATCAGCGCTTTCCGTGCGCCATTAAATCGTTCTCAGCAACATGCATTGCAATGGTTAGGGAGTGATAGCCATCACCTTATCCATTGGGGGCATGAGGAATACCCTTTTCTCCTTACTCAAATATCGTCACCACCACCGGTGCTGTTTGTCGCCGGTCAACTTCATACGCTCTCATCACCGCAAATTGCCATGGTTGGTAGTCGCCAAGCGAGTATTGATGGTCGAGAAGCTGCTTATCAGTTCGCCGCTGGGTTAGTGACCGAGGGCTATACCGTCACTAGCGGGCTTGCGCTGGGTATTGATGGCTGCGCACATAGTGGGGCGCTCGAAAAAGGTGGGAACACTATTGCGGTGTTGGGCTCTGGTTTAGATCGTATATACCCTGCGGCACATCGTCAGCTTGCAGCACAAGTGAAAGAGCAGGGCGCATTAGTCTCAGAATTCTTCCCAGATTCTTCGCCACACCCGAGCCATTTTCCTCGTCGTAATCGCATCATTAGTGGTTTGTCTGTAGGAGTGCTTGTGGTTGAAGCTGCAGAAAAGAGCGGTTCACTGATTACAGTGAAATACGCGTTAGAGCAAAATAGAGAGGTGTTCGCTTTACCGGGTTCAATTTATAATCCGCAAAGCAAGGGATGCAACCAGTTGATTAAAAGTGGTGCTAAACTAGTAGAGTCTCCGGTCGATATCATAGAAGAGGTAGGTATACTAACGGATTGTATGATTTTACATCAGTCAGAGGTGGTTAATACCGACGACGCTAATCAGCAATTGCCATTTGCAGCACTGTTAGATAACGTAGGAAGTGATGCAATACCTGTCGATGTGATTGCAGGCCGCTGTCAGTTGCCTGTTCATGAAGTCATGATGCAGTTATTAGAGTTGGAGTTACAAGGAAAGGTAACCGCAGTTCCCGGTGGCTACGTCAGAACGAGGAGGGGCTAGTGATGATGGACATCCTTATGTACCTGTTTGAGACTTACATTCACAGTGAGGTCGAATTGCAGGTCGATCAAGATACTTTATCTGATGAGTTGGTAAGCGCTGGCTTCCATCAATCTGATATCCATAAAGCGCTAAATTGGTTAGAGAAGCTAGCTGCCTTGCAAGAAACCGCAGAGCAACAGCCAACCCAACATAGTGCGTTAACATCTATGCGTATGTATACGCAGGATGAAATGCTAAGAATTGATACCCAGTGTCGCGGCTTTTTACTCTTTTTAGAGCAGATTAAGGTCTTGAATACCGAAACTCGCGAGATGGTTATCGATAGAGTTATGGAGCTAGAGGCACCTGAGTTTTATTTAGATGACCTGAAGTGGGTTATTTTAATGGTGCTATTCAACGTACCTGGTAATGAGAGCGCCTATCACGAAATGGAAGATTTGCTCTACGAGGCGGAGGAAGGGCTGTTACACTAGCCGTTATTGACGCGCAGACACTTGTTGGTGGTGGTATTTTTCATCATCACCGTTTCATCGCATGGCGAGATAATGACGACTAAGCAACCCCAACCTTTATTTGAAGCTCATGAGCATGCACTTGATGAGCCCTGCCCTCAGTGTGGCAATCAATTAACACTCCGTTTTGGAAAACATGGCCCTTTTTTAGGGTGTACGCAGTACCCGAGCTGTGAATATATTCGACCTTTGCATCAACATGATGGACATGTTGTCAAAGAGCTTGAGATGCCATGCCCTCAATGTGAATCTAATCTTGTCTTACGCCAAGGCAGATTTGGTATGTTTATTGGTTGTGGAAGTTGGCCCGCGTGTGATTACCAATCATCTCCAGATAAAAAAGCGGAAGATACTCAGTTAACTTGCCCTCAATGTCGTAAAGGGCATTTGGTAGAGCGCCAATCACGTTATGGAAAAACCTTCTATGCTTGTGATGCTTACCCAAAATGTAAGTTTGCCGTGAATAGCAAGCCACATGCAGGAGCGTGCGAGCGCTGTGGTTTCCGATTGATTATCGAAAAGAAAACAGCTGCTGGTATTCGTCATCAATGTGCAGACAAAGGTTGTAGTCATTTGCAGAATGACGAGTAAACGATCACTCTGTGTATCGTGAAGCTAAAGATAGATGAATATAAAAAACGCCAGCATGATGCTGGCGTTTTGCTATCTATCATTCCCCACTCGGACGCTATTGCTGCGCATCACGAGGTAGTGAAGGGAAAGCGACAGCGTCAAGGCTGATGGCTAGTTTTGCTAGTCGAGCTTGAAGTTCATCCATTGAGTTAGCACAAACGTTGATGTGCCCCATCTTTCTTCCCGGACGTTTTTCTTTTCCGTACCAGTGAATATGGCAATCTGCCTCAAGCATGATCTCTCTTGGCAGGGTGTCTTCACCAAGAATGTTGATCATTGCTGATGGACGAATAAGCTGAGTATTGCCAAGTGGCAACCCACATACTGCTCTCAGATGATTTTCAAACTGACAGGTATCAGCACCTTGCTGTGTCCAGTGACCTGAATTATGAACGCGAGGGGCAATTTCATTCACAAGAAGCTTACCGTCGACATCAAAAAACTCGATCGCTAGAACGCCAACATAATCCAGAGCATCGGCAATGGCGGTGAACATTTCACTCGCTTGCAGTTGGACTGCTTGATTGCCTTCGGTAGCTGTCGAGAGGTTAAGTACACCATTTACGTGCACGTTCTCTGTGATTGGGTAGACCGAGACATTACCTTGTTTGTCACGAGCACCAATTAAAGAGACTTCGCGATCAAAAGGTACGAACTCTTCAGCTACAATTGCTTGGCCAGCAGATGCGGTAAGGAATTCCGCCATCTCTTCCCAAGTGCTATCAATTTGGTCTTCAGACTTTAAGCGCCACTGCCCTTTACCATCATAACCGCCTAATGCACTCTTCAAGACGAGTGGGAGACCGATATGAGAAATCGCGTCGTCAAGATCTTGGCGAGAAGAGACAAGGTGGTATTTTGCGTTCGCAACACCGGCGCGATCGAGTAACGCTTTTTCTAAACGTCGGTCACCACCGGCTTTGATGGCATCTGTCGTTGGTAGGAATTTACCGCTGGCTTCACAGGTATCAAGCACATCGTGAGGGACGTGCTCGAATTCAGCGGTTATCACATCAACAGCGTTAATCGCATCGGATAGGTTTAAATCACTGACATGAAGGGTCAATGGGTGTACAACTCGTGCAGAACCGACATCATAAGCAATAACATCGATATTTAGTGGTGCACCAGCCAAAGACATCATGCGCGCTAGCTGACCAGCACCTAACACCAAAACCTTCATGATTATGCGTCCTCAGATGGGTTTGGGTTCGCTAGGATGGTATCTGTTTGCTCAGTACGGAAGGCTTCGACCTTAGCCATAACGTCAGCATCGCTTGTGCCGATGATTTGTGCTGCTAATAAGCCTGCATTCGCAGCCCCTGCATCTCCAATTGCTAAGGTGCCTACTGCAATACCTTTAGGCATTTGTACAATAGACAGCAATGAGTCCATACCTTTAAGTGCACGTGATTGAACAGGCACACCGAGGACAGGTAAGCTAGTGAATGCCGCTGTCATACCAGGAAGGTGCGCTGCACCGCCAGCACCAGCAATAATGACTTTGATACCACGCTCTTGAGCGCTTTCTGCATATTCAGAGAGCAAATGCGGAGTGCGATGCGCAGAAACCACTTTGGTCTCATAAGGTACGTTGAAGCGATCCAGCATATCAGCAGCGTGCTGCATGGTTGGCCAATCTGATTTTGACCCCATGATAATTCCAACTTTCATCCCGAACTCCTTAAAGTGTATTAAGCCTGAATATAATCTGCGCGCATTATACGGGGAAAATTACCGAAGGAAAACGTTTGCGTCACGATGTATAGGGCGCAACAATGGTGTCGAGCGATGTAAATAGCTAAACTGAGAAACAGATTTTTAACAAAACAGGAAATTACTGTTGAACAATCTTTCTGATGTAGTCGATGCCTTGAAGCAAGGGCAAGTTATTGCTTATCCGACCGAAGCTGTCTTTGGCGTAGGTTGTAACCCAGATTGTGGGCTGGCAGTACAGCGATTATTGGACTTAAAACAGCGCCCTGTGGATAAAGGGCTTATTCTTATTGCGTCGAGTTATGAGCAATTGAAAGACTATGTTGATGATAGTTGTTTAACCGCATCGCAGCGTGAGCATATTATGTCGACATGGCCCGGTCCCGTGACATGGGTCATGCCAGCAAAACCTTCTGTTCCCCGCTTCTTGACCGGAAAGTTTGAAACGATAGCGGTTCGCGTCAGTGATCACCCACTGGTGCAGTCTCTATGTGAAGCCTATGGGAAGCCCGTTACCTCTACGAGTGCTAACTTAACCGGTGAACCGCCTTGCAGAACGACTGGAGAAGTAAAGCAGCAATTAGCGGATAGCGTTGTGGTTTTAGAGGGAGAAACGAGTGGGCGTTCAAACCCATCAGAGATACGTGACGCGCTAACAGGAAAAATCTTTCGACAAGGATAAGGGATGGCAACGCAGCAAATAGATAAGCAAGCAGTTAAAACATTTTTACTCGGGCTGCAGGATTATATTTGTGCAGCGTTAGAGAAAGAGGATGGTACACACTCTTTTGAAGAGGACGCATGGGAGCGTGATCGCAGTGAAGCTCTCGGTGGAGGTGGTCGTACGCGAGTGCTTCGAGAAGGAAGTGTCTTTGAGCAGGCTGGTGTTAACTTTTCTCATGTGTTTGGGAATAAAATGCCCCCCTCAGCAACTGCACATCGTCCTGAACTCGCGGGAAGGAGTTTTGAAGCGATGGGGGTTTCTCTCGTCGTACATCCTCGTAATCCTTATATCCCAACTTCTCATGCGAATGTTCGCTTTTTTATTGCAGAAAAAGAGGGCGAAGAGCCTGTGTGGTGGTTTGGCGGTGGTTTTGATCTGACTCCTTTCTATCCCTTTGAGGAAGACTGTGTTCATTGGCATCAAACAGCGAAAACACTATGCACCCCCTTTGGTGATGATGTTTATGCTGAACATAAGGCTTGGTGCGATGAGTATTTCTTTCTCCCACATAGAAATGAGACTCGAGGCGTTGGTGGTCTCTTCTTTGATGATCTGAATCAGTGGGGCTTTGAGTCTTGCTTTGACTATATAAAAGCGGTTGGAGAAGGGTATGTTAATGCATATCTTCCGATTGTCGGTAAGCGTAAAGATCTAGAGTATGGAGAGCGAGAACGTCAATTTCAGCTATATAGACGTGGGCGCTATGTCGAGTTTAATCTTGTGTACGATCGTGGCACGCTGTTTGGTTTACAAAGTAAAGGTCGTACGGAGTCGATATTGATGTCGATGCCCCCGTTAGCGAGTTGGCAGTACGCCTATACTCCTGAGCCTAGCAGCCCAGAAGCGGTGTTATATGATGAGTATCTTTCTCCACGGGATTGGGTATAGCTAAGCATAGTTAAGCCAGTATTAGAATTTAACGCCATAGAACTAGAATAGGATTTAAAAAAGAGCATGGATAAATATAGAGTTTATGGAAACCCTATCGCACAGAGTAAATCGCCATTTATTCATTCATTATTTGCTGAGCAAACAGGGCAATCATTATCGTACACCACTCAGTTTGCAGAGGATGATGAACAGTTTCTTTCATCTATCACTGCCTTTTTTGCAGAAGGCGGTAAAGGGTGTAATGTGACTGCACCATTTAAAGAGGCTGCGTTTTCCTTTGCGGGTCAGCTGACAAAGAGAGCGCGGCTTGCAGGTGCAGTGAATACGCTAAAGAGGCTCGATGATGGCAGTATACTTGGTGATACGACAGATGGTGCTGGTCTAGTTCAAGATATGCTTAACCATGATGTTGCGTTTAAAGATGCTCGAATTCTATTACTAGGGGCGGGCGGAGCCGCGAGAGGTGTTATCCAATCACTATTAGCTCAACGACCAGAGTCTATTACTGTCGCTAATCGCACAGTCGAAAAAGCTGAGCAATTAGCCGTTCTATTCTCTGATTATGGCGAAGTGTATGCTTCGAGCATAAGTGATATTGCTGAACCTCAATTTGATATTATCATTAACTCCACATCAGCAGGCCTTACGGGTGATATTCCAGCGATCAGTGCGTCAGTGATTCATCCCGAGGTGATTTGTTATGACATGGTTTATCGTGCTGAGACGACCGCTTTCAATCAATGGGCAATGTCACATGGTGCACATAGAGCAATTGACGGACTAGGTATGTTAGTTGGCCAAGCGGCTGAGAGCTTTATTGTTTGGCGAGATGTACACCCTGATACGTCTCAAGTGCTTAATGAGCTAAGACGAGTCATACAACAGTAAGTAACAATTATGAATCAATCTATCCTATTCCCAGATTTACAAGACTATGATGGTGCTATAGAGGGAGTTCGTTTCCCTGCTCAACAAGCTGGTGCTTTAATAGAGTGTATTGTTAAGGTCCAATGGCTTGCGAGTAATGTTGGCTATACACTGAATAGTGAGGATGCCATTCTTAAAGCTTTTAGTGACCTGCGTTTCGATATTGAAGAGCAGGTCGAAGTGCTAATTGAAGATGAGAACTTTACAAGTAAAGGAGAGATAATACTCGACTAGTTAGCCTTGCTTACTCTCTTCTTCTATATATTCATCTTTTAGACGTACGTAATTGGCAGCAGATGCAGGTAAAAACTGTATTTCATTTTGGGATAATGCCCTTGCTTGCTTTGCAGGGCTGCCAACATATAAGAAGCCACTCTCTAGTCGCTTTCCTGGTGGGACTAAGCTTCCTGCACCAATGATGACATCATCTTCAATGACCGCACCGTCGAGAATGATGGCTCCCATGCCGACAAGTACTCTGTTTCCAATCGTGCAACCATGCAGCATTGCTTTATGTCCTATCGTTACATCACTGCCAATAAGGAGTGGGTAGCCAGTAGCGTTATGATCACTGGTTCTAGTAACGTGCAGCACAGAGCCATCTTGAATATTTGTTCTTTTTCCTATGACTATGTGGTTTACATCCCCCCGAGCAGCGACTAGTGGCCAGATGCTGCTATCGCTATCCAATGAAATGTTGCCAACAAGAACTGCGCTTCTATCTATATAGACAGAACTATCATAGAGAGGAAATTTGTTTTTATAGGGTCTTACCGGTGAATTCATTATAAAAGCTCCATTTTACAAACCTAAACCTATTCTAAAATAGCGCATTTTGGTGAGAAAACTAGCTAATGGTGTAATTAATGACCGAACGGGTGCGTATTTGAGATAAATGTGAAAATAGGGCTTGTCAGCGTGAAGGAACTCTCTATAATGCCGCCTCACCGACACGGAGAGCGGGCTGACAAGCAGCTAGCTGTGCGGTGTTGAGTCTGGTAACTCAGCGATTTAAATCAAAATAGTGGTTGACACTATGAATTAAATCGATAGAATAGCCAGCCTGTTCAAAACGAAGCGTCAACGCTTCAAAATATAAAGTTTTGAACTG
>JBHOGO010000140.1:0-5884 GCA_043421945.1 bacterium sp. HQB-150
GAAGCCATCACTTAACATCACAAACACAGAAAAATCAGGATTGATGGCGATGGCTTAAACCGATCTCAGGTTAAGTATCTTATAGTTTTCTAGGGAGGGGGATGAAGTTTACTTTAGATTCACAATGATGAACGTGCTGGCGTACAACCACGGTGCTTCTGGTATACCTATGAAGGAAAATAGTGCGCTGTGTACGTTGAGGTAAAGGCATAGTAGATAACTATGCCTTTATATTAGAAGTGTGTGTTTATAGCAGCTGATTTAAAATATGATCAGCTTTAAAGCGTCGAATACGTTTAAGCAGCTTCTTCACTGGTAATGGGTAGCTGTTGATCTCATCAATGTCTTTGTAGCTACCAATCATTCGAGTATGCGTAAGAATGCAGTCAATCTCAGCTTGTTTCTGCGATGCGATAAGCTGGTTGAAATCATTGACTAAAATGGCATTTTCTAAATCTAGTTTCCAAGCTCGAGGATTAAGGTTATTACCAGTGATCATCATGAACTGCTTATCAACCCAAAGTCCCTTCAAATGGAAGCTATTGTCTTCATGCTTCCATAAGTGGATAGCTAGCTGTCTTTTAGCTAGTGCGCCTTCATTCTGGCGGGCGAAGTTTCTTAGGTTGATTTCGTATAGGTAAGGTAGCCCAGCAATTGTCTTAAAAGGTTCTGACGGCGGTATAAAGAAATCATTGGCTGTCTTGTCGCCAACAATGATAGTGACCTTCACTCCCCTCTTGATCGCTCGCTTTACTTCAATCGCGACACTGCGCGGAAAGTTGAAATAGGGGGTACAAATGATGATTTCACTTTGAGCACTAGCAATAAGCTTGCGAATATAGCTATTTAACTTATTTCGTCTTTTACCTAAACCAATAAGTGGAGTTAAGCCTATTTGGTCGGCGTTAACTACTTCTGGTTGATACTGATATGTCGCGCGTGATAGCTTGCTTCGTAATGCTCTTATCTTACCCTTAAGTACTTTAGTTTGAGGGCGATCTCGCTTATTAAGGCAGTTTACTGCATCACTAGCCACCAGTGTCGTAAGAATAAATGACGACATAGTATCAGCAAGGCTCTGGTTCTCTATCATATGGTATCGATCGTAACGGTATCTATCATGCTGCGCTAGGTAGATATCATTTAAGCTAGCACCGCTATAGATAACGGTATCGTCCACAATAAAGCCTTTAAGGTGGAGAACACCGAAAACTTCCCTATTGCGAACAGGTACACCTAATACTTCTACTTGATGTTGGTAGCGTTCAGCATATTCACGATAAAGGGCGGCATTGCCTTCAGAATTATCCGCTCCAATCAATCCGCGTTGAGCTCGGTGCCAATCAACTAATACTTTGATGTCTAACTGTGGGTTTTCTTGTTTAGCTCGATAAAGGGCATCCAAAATCCCTCTACCTGCCTCATCATCCTGGAGATACAGGGCTACCAGATAAATGCGCTTTTGAGCTTGTCCAATCGCTTTATGAAGTTGCGTACGGAAGTCTTTAGCATCTAGCAGTGTAGTTAACTGCTCTGGGTTGTGCGCTATCTGAGGCAGTTGCTCTAAGAATTGTCGATGTAATGTCGCTGAGTCCATTATCTTCTCTAAAAAACGCTAAGTGGCGTAGATATGATGTTCTGAGTTAGAGTATATCAAATTTTGATACACGGCTCTTTGTTATACAGTGTTACTCACACTCTGCAACACTATATTGCATCGGGATAAGAGTTTTCCTCCCATGTTGCGTGTAGCGTTCAAATCGTTGTTTAAGACTGGCAGGTAAATGTGTTGATTCAATGACCTTGAACCCTGCATTCCTGTATAGGTTCTCAAGGTAGCTATAAGCAAAGCAGTAAATATTTACTTTGTTATTTATTAAGCTTTGGGTAAGTAGCTGTTGTGCTATACCTTGGCCACGTCTGTCTGGGACGATTAGCATGGCTGACATAAAAGTGAATTCATCATAGTCTCTATATTTTACTGAACCAACCCATGTCGTATGGTCTTTTACTATCCAGATACGGTCAGACTTATTTGCTTTTCCTGCAGGGTAATAGTCTTTATAAAGCTTGTTTACTAATGGTGTCTGGATAGGGTCAATGGTTACAAACTGGAGCTTTGGCATCGAAAACACTGCGTTCAAAAAGTGAATACGTTAATATAGCGCATCTGTTTACAAGCACGGTGCTGAATTTATGTATGTCTTACCTGAAAATGACTTAGCGTCACATCACACGTTAGGTGTCAGTGTGCACTCGAAAGAAATTGTCGTTGCAGAAACGGTCGAAGATCTCATTACTCTATGGTGTGATTCTCCGTATAGCGATAAGCATAAACTGATCTTAGGTAAAGGCAGCAATGTACTGTTTACGCAAAACTCTGACGTGACGATTGTTTTAAATCGTATTAAAGGAATCATGCATCGAGAAACGAAGAGCCATCACTACCTACACGTTGGTAGTGGTGAAGATTGGCCTGAATTCGTCTCTTGGGCTGTCGATAACGATATTGCCGGCCTAGAAAACCTAGCGATGATTCCGGGTTGTGTGGGTTCTTCACCGATCCAGAATATTGGTGCTTACGGCTTAGAGCTGAAAGATGTGTGCGACTACGTCGACGCCCTCAACATTCATACAGGTGAGGTTGAACGTCTCAATAAAGAGCAGTGTTTGTTCGCGTATAGAAACTCGATTTTTAAACACCAATTCGTTCATTCCCACATCATTGTAGCTGTTGGTATTAAGTTGCCTAAAGAGTGGCAGCCCGTACTGAACTATGGACCATTACAAGCATTGGCTTCTAAAGATGTCACGACGAAAGATATCTATAAACTAGTTTGTGAAGTTCGCGGTGAAAAATTACCTGATCCAAATAGTGTAGGTAATGCAGGTAGTTTTTTTAAAAATCCTATCGTTGAAAATACACTACTTAATAAGGTGTTAGATACTCATCCAACGGCTCCACATTATTTTGTCACGACGACAACAAGCAAACTTGCGGCCGGGTGGTTGATTGATCAGTGTGGACTTAAGGGATATCGGGTTGGTGGCGCGCAGGTCCATCCCAATCAGGCATTAGTTCTGACAAACATTGATAATGCCTCGGCTGAAGATATCCTCAGACTGGCATCTGAAGTAACGCAACGAGTAGAAGTCGTATTTGGTATTCAATTAGAGCATGAAGTACGGTTTTACCAAGGAGCAAGGGAAGTCTCACTTGCAGAGTGTACGAATGTCTGAGCATCAAACGCGATTACAAATTATTAAAGTGCTGGCTGATGGACAGTTCCACTCAGGGCAGAAGCTGGGTGAAGCGTTAGGCGTGAGTCGCACCTCAATCAACAAGCACATTCAGATAATTAAAGAGTGGGGAATAGACATTTTCCGAATTCAAGGAAAAGGCTATCAATTATCCATGCCAATGGAGCTATTAACTCTTTCTAAGCTCCAAAGTAGTTTCTCGCAAGCTGAAGTAGAGCTTGTTCCAGTGATTGATTCTACGAATCAGCATTTACTGGATAAAGTGTCAGAGCTGGATAGTGGACACTGCTGCGTGGCTGAATTTCAAACTGCTGGGCGTGGAAGGCGAGGGCGCACTTGGTATTCTCCCTTTGGGAACAATATTTATTTGTCAATGTACTGGCGCTTGGACGCAGGAATGGCTGCAGCGATGGGCTTGAGTCTTGCTGTTGGTGTTATCGTTGCAGAGTCTCTTCGTGAAGAGACTGGAGCGGATGTCAAAGTTAAGTGGCCCAATGATCTTTATGTAAACGACCAAAAGCTGGCAGGTATATTGATTGAATTGACCGGACAGGCTGGGGATGCTGCTCATGTCGTTGTTGGCATGGGTATAAACTTCTCCATGGATAGTGATAACTTACCTATTGATCAGCCATGGACATCCTTGGTAAAAGCATGTCAACATATGCCACCTAGAAATATACTAGTATCTAAACTTATTAATAACTTACGCGAAGGTTTAAGTTTGTATGAGCTCAACGGCTTAGGAGCTTTTGAGGCTCGTTGGAATCAGCTGGACAATTATCTTTCTCGCCCTGTGACTATTGTTATGGGGAATAAAGTTGTATCAGGTATAGCGCGAGGGATTGACTTGCAAGGTGCACTGCTACTGGAAACAGGAAAGGGGGAGATAGAAAAATATGTTGGTGGCGAGATTAGTTTAAGAGGAAGTAATGCAATTACTGATTGAAGCAGGGAATACCTACGTAAAGCTTGCGAACATAGAGAGTGACTCAAGTCTAACCCAGCTTGGAAAGTTTCCGAGTGCTCAGCTGGAACTTGTTTTAGAGCCTTTTCTTGATGATGGTATCGATAGAATTGTATTTGCCAGCGTTGGCCCTGTAGTCATCGACAATACAATACAACGCTTTGCGCAGGAGAATGGAATCCCCTGTATGCATGTTAGAACTCAGCGCAAAGATTTTGGTGTGAAGAATGCCTATACGCAATATCAATATCTTGGTGTTGACCGATGGCTGACATTAATTTCTGTTTATCAGCAAAGTAAGCAGCCATCTGTCATTATTGATATAGGTACAGCCCTGACTTTTGATGTCTTGGCAGAAGATGGCAAACATCTCGGTGGTTGGATTGCACCTGGTTATCGACTGATGATGGACTCAGTGTTATCTAACACTAGTAAGGTATTCTCTGAAGGCGATCACTCTGATTTTATCTCCTTTTCTGACAATACAGCTGACGGCCTAAAAAATGGTTGCCGTGCAGCGTTAATCGGTATGATTCAATACGGGATTGCAGAAGCTAAAGAAAAATTGGGTGTAGAACCTGAGGTTATTCTTTGTGGTGGTGGAGTGAGGCACTTGCCAGCAGCATTGAGGAAACATTACTCGCACAGGTCAGATCTTGTACTGCAAGGGCTCGCTTTGTATGCATTAAAACGTTAGTGGTTAAAAACTCAGCGTTTAAGTGATGATTTTAATAAAAAAAGCCGTTTTTGGGCTTGCAAGCTGGATCAAGTTTCCCTAGAATGCGCATCACTAAGCCGACTTAGCTCAGTAGGTAGAGCAACTGACTTGTAATCAGTAGGTCACCAGTTCGATTCCGGTAGTCGGCACCAGTTTTAAAAATTTGTTGTGGAGGGGTTCCCGAGTGGCCAAAGGGATCAGACTGTAAATCTGACGGCTCCGCCTTCGAAGGTTCGAATCCTTCCCCCTCCACCATTTTTCAAGTAGTTTGAATAGCTCAAAGAGTTACGAGAGTTTGCGGGCATCGTATAATGGCTATTACCTCAGCCTTCCAAGCTGATGATGCGGGTTCGATTCCCGCTGCCCGCTCCACACTTCTTAGTGTGCTGATATAGCTCAGTTGGTAGAGCGCACCCTTGGTAAGGGTGAGGTCGGCAGTTCGAATCTGCCTATTAGCACCACCTCTTCGTGTCATTCAAGCCATTTGTTATATACTCTACAAACCCATGATTGGTTGTGTGGTCGTAACGCCACCAAATACCGTGCTTAGAGGGACTACCCATGTCTAAAGAAAAATTTGAACGTCTAAAACCGCACGTCAACGTTGGTACTATTGGCCACGTCGACCACGGTAAAACTACTCTAACAGCTGCTATCTGTACTACGCTTGCAAAAGTGTACGGTGGTGATGCTAAAGATTTCGCATCTATCGATAACGCTCCAGAAGAGCGCGAGCGTGGTATCACGATCTCTACTTCTCACGTAGAGTACGATACTCCTACTCGTCACTACGCACACGTAGACTGTCCAGGACACGCCGATTATGTTAAAAACATGATCACTGGTGCTGCTCAAATGGATGGTGGTATCCTAGTTGTTGCTGCGACTGATGGCCCTATGCCACAAACTCGTGAGCACATCCTTCTTGGTCGTCAAGT
>JBHOGO010000141.1:0-5423 GCA_043421945.1 bacterium sp. HQB-150
CTACTTTTTTAGAGAAAGTATTGGCTGCTGGGATTGCATCGATGGCTAAATCATAACCACTCATGCGGATGCCCTGGATCTGTACTTAGTCGTATTGCAAGCCGGTGTTGAGCTTCATCGGGAAGAAATTCCTAACGCTGACCTTGCGATTAATGAGATGCCGATTGTACTTAAGTCAGACGGCGAGCATGATTGGGTCGTAGGGCAAGGAAGCGTGAGCACCAAAGCTGACCAACTTAAAGCCATATTACTAAAAGATGTGACTTACACAGCTGAAGTTCCTGAATTGTGCTCGACGGTAATAACTGAGCGCTACCAATTTGTTGAGTTTAGTGGAGAAATTAAGGTCGATTATCGTACTGAAGACGATGAGCACGATACCTATGTCATATCGACGCGTCAGTCGGCAGTATTGACAGAGCAAGTGAATATTCAAGGGGCTAAACTACAATATTACTCCAGTACCGGACAACCTATCTATTTAGGCTTACCGACAATTACGAGCCAAGAAGCTAACACCGAATTATGGTTAGGTAATAAACCACTAGGAGAAACGCATCAAGCTGGCTTGTTTGGCCTCCAATCAGTACGCTTAAAGGCGAGTGGTAATCGAACTATGCTTCGTAAACGATTCGCTATTCTTCCGCAGTCATTCCAGCTAGCGCTTAAGCCGTCTAAGCAAGCTAATAGCGGTTACGTCTACCTTCATTGTGAGCGTAACTTATTAGTATCGATAGAAGGCGAACAGGTCTCCTATAAACAAAGTAATATAGAAGGCGGCAAGAGAATCACTGTGACCGCCGAAGGGTCACCGCCGGCGGATATTATTCTCTCCATCAGAGCAAACCTGATGGCGGATCCGATAAAAATACGGGTACCTTTTCCAGCTTCAGGAGCGTTAACCTATGACAGGCATGGTATCAGTTTACCGAATAGAATGACTATCGATGACCTATTAGGTGCGCGTGTACAGTTTTTCCCGCGTATAGATGTAGCGGCAAGTTATCACATTGAATTGAAAGGGCCGATGAGGTCTCGTGATGCGTCTTATTATTGGGAGTATAAGGTTACTGATAAAGTCCTAGAGGTCAGTTTATATGAGTTTCGTCATCGAATTCGAGAACTACTGGCGGCATCTGGTGAGCTGGATGATGAGGTTCGAATGGTCATTGGAGGATCAGGCTGTAGAGAGCAACAAACGATTATTGGACGATATTCCACAGAAGCACAACAGTTTAATGAGACAGTGAGTTTTGATGTAAATCTAGAAACAGATTTGGTCATTAAGCCAGAATTGATTAACTTGACTGACCCTGCAGAAAAACCGAGTGCCCTTCAACAAAGATATTCCAATGGCGCAGAAACAGGCGTATTCGAGCTAAATAAAAAGTTATCTCAGCCAGCGTTAATCGTTCCTTCAAATAATTCTCAGCTGGCTTTTCGTGCGAAATTTATTCAGGGTAGTGAGCCTGTTGAATATAGCAGTGAGGCAAAAACTTTGAACAAGGCTGTGGCGTTATTTCATCCAGTAACAAATCCAAACGCGATAGCCGATGTGCTCCCTATGTTAGCGAATGACTTTAACCATAGCAGTTGGCGATTTATTAATGACTTGTTTGCTAATTACTCACACTTGCCTATGGCGACCTTTGAAGTGTGGAAAGCAATAGTGAAACATACTGCTTGCTTATCTGCACTAGCGTTTAAAGCAGATAATCCCGTTCAATTAATGGAACGTTTGAAAGTAGAGTTTAATGTTATTTGGGAGCTTATACCGCTGAGTATTTGGCGATCGCATATTGTTAAGTTTCGCCAGATGTTACTAGACCTAGGACTACCTGAAAAAGTGGTCGATAACAAAGTTAAGAGTAAGCTAGAAACTCTTTCTGAATTTACTCCACTATTTGAAAAGCAGTGCCGTGCGCTAATTGACGATCAACTTATTCAACAAAAGACCAATCTACCAGCTGTGTTTGAATACTTTCTACCAGAATGGAGCCAAGATTTGATGCGAGTTCACCTGTCTGAACGTGAATGGCCTACAGCATTTGGTTTTGAACTAGAAACATGGTGCCAAAAACACTGTGAATCGTTACTTCATTTTAAAGTTAATCGTGGGTTCCATAAGGCTGTCCTTTATTTTCCAATTTTTGCCGCAGCAGTGGCGTGTGGAAAAGTGAAACTGGAAGAGTTGTCATCGTCGCTTTATCCCATCGATTATTTCCATTTACGACAGATTGTCGAGTTTGACCGTCATTGGTTTAACCCCGTATTTCAAAGCGCACTATGTGTGTTTGCTCAAGAGGAAGCTTAGATGAAACAGTACTTCTCTACACTAAAACAACAAGCTAATAGCCGAGCAAAAGAGTCGACTTTGAGTGTTTTGGGTATTAATAATCCAGCCCTTAGAAACCATTTAAGCGAGAGAATGGAATCGGATGAAAAATTTGTTCACGGTCCGGTGTTTGAGCAAATGTTCTCTTGGGAAGCAGACGAAATAACGATAGAAGACCTTTCTACCCCTGAATATAACAACCTACTCAGCCCAGAGCTACTAGACGCGCTAGATGTCGCACCGCATAAAGAAGGATGTAAGAGAGATAATAGCTGTAAGTGTAAGTATATTTTGAATCGAGAGATAAAGCCGTACAAACATCAACTAGAAGCATGGAGAGGGTTACTTGATCCCCGTCCCCAATCTCAAATCATCACCAGTGGCACCGGTTCAGGGAAAACTGAATGTTTCATGGTACCTGTACTTGAAGATTTGTACCGAGAGACACAACAGACAAGCAGTTCCTTAACTGGGGTGAGAGCGTTATTTTTATATCCTTTGAATGCGTTAATAAACTCACAGAAAGAACGACTGAATGCTTGGACGACACACTTTAACGGTGACATTCGTTTTTGTCTGTATAACGGAAATACCCCAAATGACCTTAAGGCTCAAGATAGGCAAAGGCAAAGAAAGCAGCCTCAAGAAGTACTTTCTAGAAAGTTGATGCGAGAAGATCCAGCTCCTATTTTGGTAACCAACGGAACTATGTTGGAGTATATGTTAGTGAGGCAAGCAGATGCTCCCATTATTCAGCAGTCGAAGGGCAAGCTGCGTTGGATCGTATTAGATGAAGCGCATACATATATTGGTTCTCAGGCCGCTGAACTTGCTTTGCAACTAAGGCGTGTTATGCAAGCTTTTGATGTTAAGCCTGAGGATATTCGCTTTATTGCGACTTCCGCTACGATTGCGGGCGCAGAAGCAGAAACGCAACTAAAAAAATACCTCGCTAGGCTAGCAAATGTTGACGTAGAGCAGGTAGCCGTCATAGGGGGGAGACGTGTTGTTCCTAACTTACCGAAAGTAACACCAGCAAATTTAACCCTTAGTGAAATAGAAGTAATAGAGCCGGACGGTCAAGAGCCTAAAGAGAAGAAGCAGCGCAGAAACACTGAAGTGTCCGAACGTCGATATTCTGCTTTAGCGGGCTCCTCCCTTGCAGTGAAAATTCGAGAGTTGTTAGCTGGCGACAATATAGGCCCGGTTCATTACACTGAATTACTTGATAAATTAAAATCTTATGATTTAAGCGAAGCAGAGTTAAGCCGGTGGCTAGATATTTGCACAGGAACCAAAAGTTCCCATAACGGTGAGGCATTTTTAAAGCTAAGAGCTCATTATTTCCAACGCACATTGCATGGCTTGTGGTGCTGTATTAACCCTAATTGTACGAATAAAAAACAGTCCAAACTGAATGGAGCATGGCCATTTGGGGTTGTTTATAGCGAGCATCGACAGAAATGCCATTGTGGAGCAGCAGTGCTTGAATTGGCGTTTTGTAATGATTGTAACGAACCGCATTTATTGGCAACTGATCACAATGGTCACTTACAACAGTGGACAGGAAAAATTAACGATGAATTCTCGCTGCTTGATGAAGGCGAAAGAGAGGTAGATGAAGAGCGCTCAGATCAGTTTTCCAAAAATACAACGGTAAGTGATACTCAAGTCGTTATTGGATCAAAACAGAGTGATGACTATTTATTAACGGGTTTTGACACCGTTGGACATGAACAGTTTCTGGACAAAAGTTCAATTCAGTTAACTAAATCGATGTGTGAATCGCAACAATGTTGTGAATGTGGTTACTCAGGAAGAGGTCAGTACAGTAAAGCGTTACGAAGAGGACTACTAGGCGCGCCATTCTATACGGCGAATGCGGTACCAACAGTACTAGAATACTGTCCGGATATTGAAGTCGATAAAAAATCCAAAATAGGTCCTAATTCTGTTCCAGGTCGAGGACGTCGGTTAATTACCTTCACCGATAGCCGTCAAGGAACGGCAAAAATGTCTATTCGTATGCAGCAAGAAGCTGAGCGGTCTCGATTGCGAGGTTTAGTATTTAAGGAGCTTCGTAGGCATGTTGAAGAGAAAGTTGTTATAGATGAGGCGTTACTCGATAGCGTAAAACACTACCTGAGCATGCCAATTGAAAAGCTAAGAGTTATGCTGCCATCCATCGAGCAATCTATGCCAGAAGATGCAAAGGCACTAAAAGAATATATTGATGTTGTCAGTAGTTCGGTTGCTATACCTTTACCTCAAACGGTCCCTTGGTCTGAATTGGCAGCTGTTATTAAGCAAGATAACGATCTAAAAGAGTCGATGTTAAAAGAGAACAAGCGGCTATCGCCAGAAATTTTCGATGATTCGACAGGACCTTTACGACTGACTCAAATGCTACTCACAAGAGAGTTTGCCAGACGACCAAAAAATAGAAACAGTCTAGAGACTCAGGGTTTGGTTAAAATAGTCTATCCAGCATTGGACAAAATTAATGTTGTTCCGGAGCTTTGGGAGAACTACGGTCTAACGGTAAAAGATTGGCGTGATTACCTTAAAGTTTGTTTGGATTTTTTTGTACGCGAAAATTCTTATATAACCATTGATCGAGAGTGGATTCGTTGGATCGGAATGCACTTTTCACCTAAAACATTATTGGGACCAGATGCTAGTGATGTCGATGAAAACAGAGCGAAGAGTTGGCCGTTGGTGAGAAAAGGCAGTAAACGTCAACAACGTATAATTACTCTGCTCACTGTTGCCACTGGCATTGATATAACGAGCACGTCAGGGGAAGACACGGTTAATGGCTGGTTGGTTTCTGCTTGGAATGCGTTAACTGGTTCGAAAATATTGCAAGATTCAACAGCAGATAAACAATATAGTTTGAATCTGACTAATGTCAGCTTTTCGTTGATGAATTCGGCTTTCATATGCCCGATTACGAACAAGCTGTTGGACACTACGTTTAAAGGGGTCACGCCTTATATTCCATTTAAAGGCAGGGCATCCGCATGAGTGGTTATGATTTAGCCATCGATGCAATCCCAGCAGCCAATACTTTCTCTAAAAAAGTAGG
>JBHOGO010000142.1:0-5150 GCA_043421945.1 bacterium sp. HQB-150
AGGGTCGTCTGGTGATACAAACGGTTCACTCTTATCGCGGTGAACAGCGCTTCATGCGACTTCACGTCGCACGGACATAAATGTGTCAGCGAATTTACTAAATTAGGATATAACGGATTAGCTGAAGTATGGGAAAGTCACACCGCATTAAGTGGTGAGCAACGTAGACCACTGAACTAAAAGTGCCGGTCGTTGGAATCAGTCTCAAACGCTTGTTATATTTTTACTTGCACAGGACTTTCTGACCTAATTCGTTTTATCAACTCAGCAAGTTTTACATAAGTTTCAGGGACAGGGCCACTCTCAGTTGCCATATGCTCAGCGATTTCTATTTTTGATGGTAGAAAGCTTTGTAGGTTCTGGGCACGAAGATATTTCACCGACTGACTATAGAATGGAAGTGAAGGGTCAAAACTCGCAATAAACTGTTGTTTGTTAACTTGAGGATTAAGCTTAAGCAAAGTAGTTTCAAAAAGCGCATTGATAAAGTCAGACGCTTTAAATGACTCTTCAAACGAACCGCCCAAATCACCATTGGGCAATGTAACGACGGGAGAGCAAGGGACTTTAAATAAATGTATATTGTCAGGTTGCTGCCCTAGTCCATTAGCTAAAGACTTGTCATCATCGTCAAATGTGAAGATCATTGGTCTTTCATGGCTCAAAGTTAAATTCATCAAGCGTAACGTGTGCTTTAAATTGCCAATTCCATTGTAATTGGCTATTACAATCCCAAGCTTCTCAAAGTCAACCCCAAGCCCCTCTTCAAGTAAAATACGAAAAGCAAGCTCTTCACTTTCACCCTCAACAAATAAGTAGATACATTGCTCAAGTGCTGACTCTTTACTTGCAATATCCCACTGTTCCAACTGACAACGTAAATCTTCAAGCGCATCAGCCTCTAATCTTTCTCTTCTATCCGACATATGACCTCAAAGAAAATATAACGAATGATATGGACTCCCTCTACCCAAGCCACAGCGTGCCATAGTTAACTATGAATACGCTAGAAACTGGAGGTTACTATGTCTACCATTCAAACTATTGGCGTTGACCTTGCCAAGAATGTATTCAGTATTCATGGAGTAGATGCATATGGCAAGTGCGTCTTACGCAAAACTGTCAAAAGAAACAAACTCTTAGATACATTCGCCAATTTACCACCGTGCATAATTGGGATGGAAGCATGCTCGGGATCACATCATTGGTCACGGGAACTCAAGAAGATAGGTCATACGCCTAAGATCATGGCGTCTAAGTTTGTTATTCCATACCGGCAAAGTGAGAAGAATGACGCTAACGATGCCGAAGCTATTTGCGAAGCGGTTTCAAGACCAAAAACCCGTTTTGTATCGGTTAAAAGTGAAGATCAACAAGCTGTTCTTTGCTTGCATCGAATTCGTCATAGCCTAGTGAAAAACCGAACCGCAACCATTAACCAACTTCGAGGCTTGTTATCAGAGTTTGGCATTATCATTCCTCAAGGTCGCTATCCACTTCAAAAGATGGTGCCTGATATTCTTGAAGATGCCGAAAATGGGATTCCGTTTCTCGCTCGTGAGTTACTAAGCGATTTAATGAATAACATCCGTCACCTTAACGAAGAGATCCTCCGATACGATAGAAAAGTCTATCATCTCAGTAAGGAAATGAAGCAAGCGGCGAAGCTCATGTCTGTACCTGGTGTCGGAGAACATAGTGCAACGGCCATCGTGGCAACGGTAAGTGATGGAAAGCAGTTTGGCTCTAGTCGTCAATTCGCAGCATGGATCGGGTTAGTACCAAGGTAGTATTCAACGGGTGGCCACGTTCACCTTGGTCGCATCAGTAAAAGAGGCGAAAAACACATTCGTACTCTGTTTATTCATGGTGCGAGAGCTGTCATTGCCCGTTGCAAAGAGAAAAACGATAGAAGCAGTTTATGGTTACAACAACTCGTTGAAAGAAGAGGATACAAGCTAGCTGCTGTCCGATCCACTGTTGTCAGCGGTAGCTATTGTTGACAACAGAGGAAGTCCATGTAGCCTTGCTAAGTTGCAGCTAACAACTACAAAACCCAAGCAAAGCCACCTTAATCACTAAACCCAATCAAACTGAAAATGCCGAGCGTTAGCTGTCAACTTGAGCAACTTGCTAGCCGCCTGCTGGAAAGACTGACTCCACTCTTGATGGAATTATATAAGTACCCTCTAGCATGTGTTCGATGATTTGAAGTGCAAGTTCTAATTGTTGGGAGTTGTGAGCCTTTACCTCATGAGCTGCTGAATTACCTAAAACCCTCAGCTTATGCAGAGTCTCAGCCCCCTCTTGGGTTACGATAGATCTTGCTTTGAGTGTATTAATTTTCTTGTAAAGGTCTCTACCTTCAGCAGATAAATCTTTGCAGATTGTCTCAACAATTGCTCTGATACCGATACCAGCAAGAATGTACTGCTCATTTTCGAGTGACAATACTGTTTCCTTGTAAATTTGTTGTACAGTATAAGGCAGTAGGTGGCTTTCAAGGGTTTTGACACCCTGAACACGTCCCGGATAATATTTTATCGTTTCAGGATGATACGGACCGTCAAAATCATATTCGACATCCTCAGAAAACGTAGATACTGTTCGGAACGAAACCGTTTGACAGCCTAAGCATTGAATAGTCTGATTTTTGCAATGCCAGTCGACCGAATTGCCCCCACCACAATCCTCGCTGCCACTTTCATCATAAGAAGAAACCACGGAGTGTAGAGTTATTCCGCTACATTCCTTGCAGTACAGGCGATGCTTATTTTCATCGCCTGTGTTTAGCTCATATGATTGAGAGATTTCGCCCATACTTATTTCCTTCGTTTGCGGCTAACGCCTAACATAAGGTGCGCTACGATAAACTTACCAAAAGCGCCGAACTCCATACCAAAACTACCGAGTGAAAAGCGTCACCTTGATGTTTTTGTTATGTTTTTATTTGCCACAAAGTAATATCAGTATCTTTTTCGATCCCTCTCGCGACGACACCTTTTGCTTCCAGCTTTCTTAGAGTGTCTGCTACTGCACGAAAGCTTAGAGATAGAATATGGCCGATACCTGACGTTGTGTAAGCATTTGACGGATGCTCTTTTAGGTAATTTAGAACCATTTCATCAATACTTTCTTCAGTAATGCTTACTACAGAGTTGGTCAGGTTTCTCTTCAATGCTTCTAGAGTTGTACTACTTAACTCTGGAGAACTTTTGCTAACTTCTTCGACTGCTTTCTCAACCTGTGTAATAACTATCTTTTCTATACCATTTGCAGCAATGAAGTTCTGTTCGTCAGTGTAATCACTTGGTGCGTAAAGAACATGCGGTTTCTTTACCAAGATTCCAAAAAATGTGACCACGATTACTAAAGGGAATAACATTACAAAATATACAAATAGTGATTGTGCTTCAGGGGGAAGCAATACCAAGGCTCCTGTAGCAAAGGCTTCTGCCACACCTGCAAAAATCGCAATTATTGTTAGTGGATTACTAACCTTCACTTACTCACTCCTAATGGTCTCAAAGCATAAACAGCTCGTTACGTTTTCCTTTACAGACAATTTAAAACAAGGTATTTTCTAACACAATGAATTTTAACGAATTTTAGTATAAGTTTGTTCAGCATTGGACTTAATAATATCCCATGACTGGAAATTCACTAGTATTCTATCTGTCTTGGCAGACCTCGTGACCGTATGCTTATTTTTATATACAACTATGGGGCCATATTTTATGGAAATGATTACAGTATTTGTATGGTGCGGTACGGCGCTGCGGGTCTTACTATGACATAGCGAATACGATGGATTTTAGTTTAGATATTATCCAATAGTTGCCGAGGGGTTCGACTCCCCTGACCCGCACCACTTCACTTCCTACCGACGGTTACACTCTACAAAAACACTACGCTTTATATGCGGCAAATTCCACATATCCCGCTATACCTTAGTTTCACCACTAGATTTAACTATATAAAATTCAATAGGATAAGGGGTAACTCCTGTTACTTCTACAGCTGATATACCGCAAGTTGAAACCTATTGGCAGGGTACACTACTGTACTCACGTTACCAAGGTTTCATGCATCTCGTAACATTATCGATATAGTATTGATCGCTGTACATGTAGTTCACTCAACCAGACGTGATTCCATTAGCAAAAATACGGAAAAATAGAAGTGGATTGTTGGCGTAGAGCACCTGCTCTAAACGATTTTGGGGCATTTCTGATTTAGCGAAAATCTCGTTGGCACGTCTCTGGACAGACATTTCAGCGCTATCTCTAATTTAACAATCTATTAATCAATTCACGCATGGAAAAAGTTGCTTAACTAAGTGTCTAACATTGCTGGAGTAGAACCCTAAATTACTGTATTCCTAAATATTTATCGCATTCTATCCAGACATACTCAGGTATGAGGTCGAACTCACTGGGATCAAGCTGACAGATGTACTCATTCTCAATATGGTAAGTCTCATTAATAAATTTACGTATGACAGAGTTTTTAACATCCATATTGAACAGCCTAAATATTTGCAGTTTTTCATAACCGTTGCCACATCCTTCATAGATTTCTTTTAATGAAACTTGATTCTTCAAGCGTCCTAAAGTGACAGTATAATCAAAATCGGTGATTCTACTTGCAATAGTTGAGCAGCCTAAATCAAACTTCTCTGCATCCATTTCAGGATACTCCTCACCAACGATAGGTTCCCTTTTATCAACAGGAACCTCTCTTAGATGGAACAAGTTCGAAAGCACTTGATAAGCATCTTCTTTGTCATCCATTATTTCATAATTTCTTCGAAGATAAATGAGCTTGAGGATTACATCACACTCTTTATCTATGACTCCATTACAGATCTGAGAAAAAGTCTTGATATCAGCTTTTGTTATTGATTGCTCGTATAGCTCTCCTTGAGTGAACTTTAAGAAAGATGCCCCCACTGTATTATTAAACTGATCAGAAACAGCTTTAACGGTATCAATAATTGGTTCAACATCATGCGTTAGCATCAGGACTGCCCCCTGTGTCAGGCTAGTTGTCACTGTTAAAAATCAACCAATTAGAGGGGCGGTAACAGAGGAAATATGTCTCGTTACTCGCAAGAAAGAAAAGAAGCAGTATTGAAAAAGTTGTTACCC
>JBHOGO010000143.1:0-5126 GCA_043421945.1 bacterium sp. HQB-150
GAGAAGTTCACCTGAACCCAGAAAAAGAAGCTGCTTGATAATTAGTCAAGTAGTGACAACTAGCTTGAAAAACGCCGATGACCTAATCCTTTAACTGCGTTGATCATTGTCCGATGTGTTAATCGTATTGTATGACGATATTGGCCATCAATCGCTTACTGTAGGTTTTGTCAGTGAGGTCACACAATAAAATAAATGCGTAAAAATGCAGGTATTTGTTGAAAAAAGTAATTCGAATTACGTGAGATCGATTACGGTTTTATTCATTGTGATGTAGTACTACAAATTTGAGTGATTGATGTGTTAGTGAAATAATTGAATTCGATAGGCTAGAGTGATTGATTAGGCAGGGAGGAATAAAAATAGTTGAAATTAGTTAGCCGTAAAGCGTGATATATAAGGTGTTAAGAGTAAACAAAAGAAAGGTGCTAGGGTGAGGTACGGCAATTTGATGTTAGCTAAACAGGTTGCTCTGGGAGAAGCAGTTATCTGACGGGCTGATGTTTAAGCAAAAATTCACAGATTCAAGGTGTTGTGTCGAGAGAAATAAAAACGGCTCGTTATCATCCGAGCCGTAAAATATCGCGGTAGCTATTGCTATAGTAACAACATTTTGGTTGCTGACGATTAGTCGTCTTTAGGCAACTTCACTAGGGAGGCGATGTTTCTCTTCTTTTAATAGCTGCTGTGAAGCTTCTCTGGCTCTATCACCGTTGCCCGCCATAATGGCATCATAGATTGCACGATGCTCACCAATACAGACACCGCCGTCTTTTGATGAGTGGTTAATAAAGCTCATGAAAATTGTCGCGAGCACATTACCGAAAGGAAGGTAGAAATCGTTACCCGTTGAAAGGAAGATTAGACGGTGGAAGTGCATATCAACTTCCGCCCATCGTGTTTGATCGAAATCATCGGCAATGTCGCACATAGCTTGAAAGGTTTCAGATAGCTCGATGCGCTGGTCAGCAGTGGCATTCTTAGCGGCTAAAGCACAGGCTTCTGGCTCTATCGCTTTACGTAAGCCTAGGAATTGGTGGTAAAAAATTTCTGAGTTTTGTAAGCCTTCCATCCACTCTAGTAGTTGAGGGTCAAGAAAGTTCCAGTTAATTTTATCAACAACTTTAGTGCCAATTTTTGGACGAGACGCTAGTAATCCTTTAGAGGTCAGTAGCTTTACCGCTTCTCTAAGTGCCGTACGGCTAATACCAAATTGTTCGCATAACGCCATTTCACCCGGAATAATCGAGCCTTGTGGAAGCTCGCCAGAAAGAATGCCGCGTGCTATTTCTCGGGCTACTTGTACATGAAGGCTTCGTTTGGAGCCTGATATAGTCGCAAATGTAGATTGCATGTGAAACCTTAGAACTAATATGTATGACGATATGATTAACAGATTATAGCGTGAAATGAGTTCAAACCCTATGTTGAAAAGGTCGACTCAGTCAAAGAATGGATAATTGTTGAAGTATTAATTGCCTGAAAATACAAAAAAAGCTGGCTATAATAGCCAGCTTATACATTTCGTTTCCTAACTAAATAAGAATTATTATTAACTAATACAATAAATTAATTTTCAATAATGTTTCTTACAAATGCTTCAATTTCATTATCTTGGCAATGTTCAAAGAAGCAAGCTTGGAATTGTGCGCTTGAGACCGCTGTTTTTATGAGTTCAGAATCGATTGATCGAAGAGAATCAATTGCGCTTTTAGCGACAGCAGATTTTACCTCATTGAGGATGTTTACGTTGCGCTGTTGTGGCTCAGCTCGCTCAATTGGGTAGCCTTCTCCACGAGCACCTGTAAAGGCTTTCTCGAAAATATAGCGAACATTTAATTCGCCAGCCCAGCCAAAACCTTTCGCAAATGCTAAAGAAATCGCATTTCCGTTATTGATTTGATTGAATAAAAAAGCATCTGAAGGCTCTAGGCAGTAACCACATGAGACACCAGGGTGAATATTTGACGCCAGCATTGCGCCTTGACCTGTCCCACAGCCTGTTACGATAAAATCAACGGCCTTTGAATTAATAAGAATGCTTGCCATGATGCCTAGATGTACATAAGTAAGGTGATGATCATTTTCGTCAGTCATTCCTACGTTAAATACATCGTGCCCTAAATTATTCGCCACAGCGTTTAGTTCACCAGCAACCATTGCGTTTTTGCCTGCTTGGCTGTTTTCCATTATCAATGCAATTTTCATTTAGTCGAATCTCGTATAACGAATGGTTGGTATTATAGCGGCAGCGATTAAAATGAAAAGCCTTTTTAAAAATATAAAAAAGATGTATCTCAAAATGAGATCTTCGACAGAGTGGCTATAACATGTGAGATGAGAGGCTGTGTGGTTGATATATTTGTATTATAATAACTGCAATATTGAGCGTGAGAGAGTTAAATAAATGCCACATACCTTACTGACAAACGTGTTTGATTTTCTCATTCAGATTGATCCATTTGATCAGTTACCAACTGATATTCAAAAGGAAATTGCTAAATCTATTAAGATCACTTACCTAGCAAAGGGTGAGCAGATCGCTTTTAGCTCTGAATGTGAAGACCGTTTCCTTTATATCATTCGCAAAGGGTCGGTTGAGCAACGTAAATCGGATGGGCGTCTCAGGGCAAAACTAGGTGAAGAAGACTTGTTTGGATTTACCTTTTTAGAACCACTTGCCAATGCTGAAGATGGTTACACTGTAACTGCTTTGGAGAACGTACTTGTCTACCTGGTTCCTCATGCTCAAATCCAACAGTTAATGGCTATTCAGCCTCAGTATGCCGCTTTATTTGCTGCGCAGGCGCAAGTGCGCTTGCAATCAGCATTGAATGTGGTCTGGTCTGAGCAAGAGAAAGGCATTTTTGTTAAGCGAGTTGGGGATGTCGCTAGTGGTAGTGTCGCCACCGTTGAGGCAGATATGAGTATTCGCGATGTGGCAAAGGCGATGCGAAAAGCCAAACGTTCATCGACGGCAATTGTCTATAATGATGATGAAATTGTTGGTTTAATCACCGATCGTGATATGACCATGCGCGTTATTGCTGGTGAAATTCCTTTAGATACACAAGTAAAAGAGGTGATGACTTCACCTGCGTTAACAGTAGGGCCTGAAGACTTGGTGCTTAATGCCGTTTCTTTGATGATGCAGCATAACGTAAGAAGTTTACCTGTTGTTCAAAATAATCGTGCATTAGGATTGCTCACCAATTCACATCTAGTACAAAAAAACCGAGTTCAAGCACTCTTCTTAATCGAAAAAATTAAGTTCTGCAGCACGATAGAAGAGCTATCCGTTTTATCTTCTGATCGTCAGGCAATTTTTGAAGCGTTAGTCGATGGCAGGGTCAGCGCTGAGATTATCGGTCAAGTAATGACACTAATCATGGATGCCCTTAATCGCCGAATTATTCAAATCTGCGAAGAACAACTTGGTGAGGCACCGGTAAGTTACGCATGGATTGTTGCAGGCTCTACGGCAAGGCATGAAGTACACATGCTTTCCGATCAAGATAATGCCATCGTTTATGATGACGCTGCGACAGCGGATGATAAAGCCTACTTTATAAAGCTGGCTAAGATGGTTTGTCACGGGCTCGATGCTTGTGGTTATCCACTTTGCAGCGGTAATTTTATGGCGTCTAATTCAAAGTGGTGCCAACCTCTCAGCGTATGGAAAGCCTATTATTCAAAGTGGGTGGCCAATCCGCACTATGATATGTTGCTTAATGCGACCGTTTTCCTCGAAGTTCGCACTATTTACGGGCAAGCCGAGTATTCAACTGAATTGCAGCGACATTTATTCCACGAGATCCAATCTGGCCGAGAGTTTTTATCTTCAATGGTTCGAGACTCAGTGAGTGTTAACCCGCCACTAGGTATCTTTAATAATCTCGTTGTAGAAAAAGGTGGAGAGAACAGTAACACTCTCAATATTAAGCGCTATGCGTTAACGCTCATTGTGGATTTAGCACGTATTTATGGGCTGTTAGTAGGCAGCGAAAAGGTGGGTACTGAAGCGCGTTTTCGTTGTGCCCATGAACAAGGAGCGATGAGTGAAAGTATGCTGAAAGATATTGTCGAAGCGTTTCGTTTTGTTGCTCAGGTACGCTACGCTCATCAACTTGACTCACTGAAAAAAGGCGCGACCATTGACAATAATATTGCCCCTGCTGATTTCAGTAGTTTTGAGCGTAAGCACTTGAAAGATGCGTTTCGAATTATTGCTAACTTACAAGAAGCTGCGAAGCTACGTTTTGGAATAACTGGCCGATGAGTATTTCTCAGTTAACTAGGTGGGCACAGAGCTTCCAACCTCGCAATAAACTCGCAAAATCTCGAGAGAAATATCTGGCTCAGCACTCGTTACCTCAGTCATTGGAGGCGTTAATTAGTGCACCGCTGCCTGAACTTAGTGATGACTTGTTTATGGCTAAGACATTGGTACTCGACATTGAAACGACGGGACTCGATCCTGCTAATGATCATATTTTGTCGCTAGGTTGGTTGGACGTCACTAAGGGGGCGATAGAGCTTGATAGTGCAAAGCACCACTATATTCAGACTCCTGATGCGATTAAGCCAGAAACAGCAGTGATAAATCATATTGTGCCTGAAATGTTATTGAATGATGGTGCTGACTTAGACGAAATCATGACGGTGCTTTTTGAAGGGATGCGTGGCCGTGTGTTGGTTGCGCATGGCGTTAACGTTGAGAAGCAATTTATTGACTACTACGTACAACGTCGTTTTCAGCTGCCGCCTTTACCGCTTTTATGGATTGACACACTCGCTATCGATAAATCGTTATGCATAAATAAAGATACTCAACAGTGCGGGGATTTTAGACTTGGTGCGTGTAGAGACCGCCATGGTTTACCGCCGTATCAGCAACATAGTGCGCTGGTAGACGCGTTAGCGACTGGGGAGCTTTATCTGGCGCAACTTAAGCGGTTTAAAGTCGCAGGAGAAACTTGTTTAAAGCACGTTCCTATTGTTTAAGATTGTGATTTTTAATTTATTTTTTAATCTTATGCAGGTGGGTTGTAACCGTCATTCCGCACCCAATTTGGGAATTAAAATAGTGTGATCCAGTGATCATTTACGGATGATAGTGACACAGA
>JBHOGO010000144.1:0-5117 GCA_043421945.1 bacterium sp. HQB-150
CTTCTTGGTTGAAAGATCTGATCGCAGAGCCAGCTTTTAGTTCCCTTCTCTTCTTATCCCGAGTTCAGGTTAGTTAACGTTAAAAAATGCTTTCGATTTATTCAATCCTTTAGCTAAATATCGACACTTGTTGGTCCAAGGCCGCCGCTCCCTTCTGCATTGCTTCTGCTCGCTGTAAAGCTTTGTCACTCACATCTCGGCTCTTGATATTAAGATCGCTAATTTCTGATGCACTCTGTGCAACAGATTGAGAAACCAAAGCCTGCTGCTCTGAAGTGGCCGCTATACTCTCTGCTTGAACAGCAATGTCACGCACCTGATCGGTAATACTCTCTAATGATGCTCCCGCGACATAGGCTCGATTTAACACTTCTGCCGCATTGCTTCGGCTTGAAGTCATCAATGCAACTGCATTGCCTGTCGATTGATTTAACTGCTCTATGATACCGACGACTTCTTTCACCGAAGACTGAGTTCGATGTGCAAGCGTTCGAACTTCATCAGCAACAACAGCAAAGCCACGTCCTTGTACACCAGCACGAGCTGCTTCAATCGCAGCATTCAATGCCAACAGATTCGTTTGCTCAGCAATATCGTCGATAATTCTAGTGACCGATTGAATATTTAGCCCCTCTTTACTCACCTTCTCGATCGCCAGAGAAGACTCATTCAAGAGCTGGTTAAGTTCTGCCATCCCTATAGTAACGGCCTCAACATTATCTCGGCCATTAACAGCTTCACTGTCTGCTGTTCTTACGCCAGTTGCAATGCTATCAACCTGAGTAGCGACTGACTGCGCAGAAACCGCCATCTCTTCAATCGCAGAAACCACTAATTCAACTTGATCCTGCTGAGCATCTAACTGTTGTAGACCTTGAGATGCCTCTTCTTTCATCAACGCAGAGCCATTCACTAAATGATAACTGGTATCTCGTATTTCACTCACAAGTCGATTCAACTGTTCAGCCATCGTGGCAGCACTATTATTCAATAGGGTAACTTCGTTGCGAGTGTCATCATCTTGCTGAGCAAGTGAAGTGCTTATCTCACCTTTACCTAATCGCTCCATCAGTGATGATAGCGTCGTTAATGGTTTCGTCACTTGGTTTAAGTAAAAACTTATCATGATGTAAGAGGCTAAAATAGCGACCAACGACACTATCACGATCATTTTCAACTGTGCCTTTGCATCACTCGTCACTTCAGAAACAAATGTGCCGCCAAGCAATTTCCAGTTCCAACCCGGCACTTCCGAAAAGATCAGGTACTTCTCTGCAGGTTGACCATTATCATTCCAAGTGAACATTACGCGCCCATTCGGACTTTCAAAAATGGTATCAAACGGGCGCTGACCATCGTAATCATAAAGATCAATGATAGCAGGATCATTTGGCGTAAACTGAGGGTGAAGAAGGTACTTACCCTGCATATCTTGTTCATTACTGACAACAATGGTATAGCCAGTGTCTCCCCATGATATTTGATTGAGAGAATGAAAGATCGATGCCGTCGCCTCTTGCAGTGAAAATCCTACAAACGACACGACGAACTGCTTCGTACCAGTTACACGAATCGGTGTATAAATACTTAAATAACGCTCTCCAAAAAGCGTGACTTGCTCGGTATAAGGCATCCCACGCATCAGTGCATCACGTGCAGGGTGTTCACGACCTAGCCATGTCCCCAAAACACGTTGATCTCGCTCATCACGCAGTGAGCTGCTTACACGCAACCAGTCGTCACCGACGGGCGAAAACAACGTGGCAACAGCACCAGTATCAGCGGTGAATTCGTCAACCAAAGCATTATCACCAATAATCGAGGAACCATTAACCGTCAAACGAGGGAGATCGATACCACGCCAACTTTCTATCTGCTCACTCAGATTCAGTTCTTTCAGGTACTGGTTCTGGAATGAACGATTAAACGACCTCATCGATGCAAAGTAAGCATCGTATTGATCTCCTACAGTCACTGCAAGAGAGTCTAATTTCAATTGATGATTCGATAATGTACTATTTAAAAAAGCGTTATAAGTAGAACGGAAAACAAATAATGCAGCAGTCGACATAGAAAGAACCAAAACAAATACTATTGTGAGCTTTATCTGATGAGCGATGCTCAATTTATTAAAGAAGTTACGCATAAATTATGTTGTGTTGCCTATAAAAAAATATCGTAAAGGTATGAACCCGCGCATACTCACCCATCGAGATCACAAATAAAAGCAATTGGAATTATTTAGCAGCCAAATGAAAAATAAAGCGTCACTTGCTGTCAACTTGATAAGAAAGCTTTACTCCTTTAAACCAAAATCGTGAAAAACAGTCTATAAATTAACAGTTATCGGGTGACTTCCCCCTCTCTATTGATACTCAAGAAGGCAACGGTTAATGTTCAAAAAAAACGGCTTTTACGTACTGGTTTTTCTACTTATATCAGCTTGCGCATCACATGATGATGTCCGGCCAAGCCTTGATGGCACCCATGAGGTACTAATATCGGGAGTTGATTATCAAGACACTTCCCGCGAAGCGATTCGACAAGCCAAAAGTTACTGCCAGTCTCAGAGCAAAGAGATGTTTGTCATTGATGAAGTACGCCATTTCGAAAGCAGCCTGACACAAACACAATATGAGCAAGCAAAACGGCTTTTGGAGCTTGGTGAAGCAGCCAAAGGGGTCTTATCTTCTGTTGGTGGTACGGAAATAGCAGGAGCAACCAGCGCCGTATCCATATTAAGTGATAGCTATGCAGGTACACTTGAAGAGAATCCGTATGTCACCTCGCTAACATTTGAATGCCATTAGCCTTTCTCAATAGATTGCAGTGACTGAACGATACTGCTAACGTTAATGCACGATTCTTGATGAGAAATGTCTATGCCTGTCAGTCACTTCTTTGCCCATCTTTCTAGAATGAAGTTAATTCACCGCTGGCCACTGATGCGGAATATGTCTCCCGAAAACATCAGTGAGCATAGCCTCATGGTCGCGTTTGTGGCTCATGGGCTCGCCCTAATAAAAAACAAGAAATTCTCAGGCAACACGAACCCTGAACGTGTCGCACTCTTAGCGCTTTTTCACGATGCGAGCGAAGTACTCACTGGTGATATGCCAACCCCTATCAAGTACTACAACCCTGCCATCGCTAAAGAATATAAAAAGATCGAATTAGCTGCAGAGAAGAAGCTTATCTCCATGCTTCCTCCTGAATTCCAAGACGACTACGCCTCGTTATTGGGTAGCGAAGAAATCGACCAAGATGACGCGAAAATGGTTAAACAAGCCGACACGCTCTGCGCTTATATCAAATGTTTAGAAGAGCTGGCGATGGGTAATCATGAGTTTGAAAAAGCCAAGAAGCGCTTAGAAGCGATGCTCGAAGAGCGCCGCACCCCAGAGCTAACCTATTTTGAAGACGTTTTCATCCCTAGCTTTAGCTTAACCTTGGACGAAATTAGTTAGCCAACACGGAAGTATTATTAATGAGCTACAGCCTCCCCCCTGCATGGCAACAACGCTATACCAACGAAAACAAATACCGTCGGGATGATCACCGCAGCGCGTATCAACGCGACAGAGCCCGTATCCTGCATTCTGCCGCGTTTCGGCGCTTACAGGCGAAAACACAAGTGCTAGGCGCTGGCATGAATGATTTTTATCGCACACGTCTTACCCACTCATTAGAGGCCTCACAGATAGGTACTGGCATTGTCGCGCAACTTAAGGTCAAGCAACCCCAGTTTGCAAGCCTACTGCCTTCAACCAGCTTAATGGAAAGCCTCTGCTTAGCGCACGATATTGGTCATCCTCCCTTTGGTCATGGTGGCGAAACCGCACTCCACTATATGATGCGTAACCACGGTGGGTTCGAGGGTAACGCACAAACCTTCCGCATAGTGACTCAATTAGAGCCCTATACCCGAGAGAACGGCATGAATTTGTCTCGACGAACTCTGCTTGGCTTAATGAAATACCCTGCGTTGATTAGCCGAGTAACGGCAGAAGAAAGGCCACAAGATGTCAAAAGCTTTCGTCATTTGGTCGCAGAAAAATGGCACCCGCCCAAAGGGATTTATGATTGCGATAAAGCCCTTTTTGATTGGGTCCTCGCACCATTATCAGAATCAGACCAAGTGCACTTTGGTGAGTTTCGCGCGAAAGGCGAAAAACATGAGCACCGAAAAACCGCATTTAAGTCATTAGATTGCGCCATCATGGAGCTCGCCGATGATATCGCCTACGGTGTTCATGATCTTGAAGATGCGATTGTCATGGGCATTGTTACACGCGAACAATGGCAAGAGTCAGTCGCCAGCGAATTAGCCGAATGTGGCGATCCTTGGATAGAAAATCACGTCAACGAAATCAGCCGACGTTTTTTCGGTAAACACTACGACCGTAAAGATGCCATTGGCGCGATGGTCAATGCACTGATCACCGCTATCCATATTGAGCCGACAAACCCCACGCAAACCATTGACTCACCACTGCTCAGTTGGACGGCAACATTAAGTGAACCAATGACAAGGGTCCTCAATACCCTAAAGCAGTTCGTGTTCAAATTTGTCGTTCAAAATCATGAATTACAGCTATTTGAATACAAAGGCCAACAGCTCGTGATGGAATTATTTGAAGCGATAGAATCCGACCCCGCACGTCTATTACCTGATACTACCAAAGAACGTTGGCAAGAGGCCGATAAGAGTCCCCGTGTCATCGCTGACTACATCTCTGGCATGACAGATGGCTTTGCGCAGCGACTCTACAGCACACTCTTTGACCCATCAGAAGCAAAGCTATGGCGACAGCATCAGTAATCGAAATAGATCAGTATTTTGATAGGTTTGCGCTCTCTCTATGAGAGCACTAGACTCAACAACACAGCCTTGTGAACGATGAGAACCAATATAGTGAATAGTGAAGTAGCTTATAGTCGTACCCTATTCTGCTCATTGTTAGTCCGCTTACTTTTGCTCTGTTTGCCTTTGCTTAGTGGTATCACTTGGGCAAGCGCCACCAATACGAAGCAACTCACCGTGAATTACTCCCACTAAATCAAAGATTATAGTGTGAGCTTCTTGGTGTAGCCTTGACTTACTCGCCAAACTCACC
>JBHOGO010000145.1:0-4813 GCA_043421945.1 bacterium sp. HQB-150
ACCTCACAGTGAACCCAGTCAATGACCTTGCGGTGGTACCTGACCTAGTTGTAAATACACTCGAAGATGAATCCATTGTCGTGACAGAAGAGCAGTTACTTGCTCAGGCAACCGATGTTGATGGTGATGATTTAAGTGTCGTTAACTTATCGACGGAAGATGGTAACGCGTCCGTGGTCGATAACGGTGATGGAACGTATACCATTACCCCTGCTGAAAACTTTGATGGACAGGTTAACTTCACCTTTGATGTGAGTGATGGTACAGACGTCGTTAGTGCGAACTTAGAGCTGAATGTTGAGTTCGTTAACGATGCACCGGAAGCCGCACCAATTAGCGCTGAAGTTGAAGAAGATGGCACCATCCTCGTTACGCAAGAGATGCTGCTTGAAAATGCGACCGATGCAGATGGCGATGAGTTGATAGCATCAAACTTATCAACTAACGATCCTAACGCTGAAGTCGTGGATAACGGTGATGGTACATTCAGCGTGACGCCGTCACCTGATTTCAATGGCCAGATAGAGTTCGGCTATGAAGTTAATGATGGTGAACTCGCAACATCTTCTACTTTGACGTTAGATGTTACCCCTGTAAATGATGGACCAGAGGCAGAAGACCAAGCGTTCAGTGTGAATGAAGACGGTACCATAACCTTTACCGATGAGCAGTTACTTGATGGTGCGACAGATATTGACGGGGATGATCTGTCTGTCGAATCTGTGAATTACAGCGGAACTGACGGTGTCTTCACTGACAATGGCGATGGTACTTACACCTTCGCACCAAACGAAAACTTCAATGGCGAAGTCGACCTTAGCTTCACGGTATCGGACGGTACCGATACCGTGGATGCAAGTATTGATATCACTGTCGATGAGGTGAACGATCCACCAGTTGCAGGCTCGACGTCTTACCAAGTAGACGAAGACAGCGTCATTACTATTAGTGATGAGCAGCTTCTGGCTAATAGCAGCGATGTTGAAGGTGATGTGGCTGTTGATGGCGTGAGTTACTCTGGCACGGACGGTATCTTTACCGACAATGGCGATGGTACGTACAGCTTCGCACCAAATGAAAACTTTGATGGCGATGTATCACTTGATGTGACAGTCATTGATGAAGATGGCGCGACAGCTGAGACCACTGCAGGAATTGATGTTATCGCGGTGAACGATGCACCAGTCTCAGGTGACCTCGCTTACAGCGTCGATGAAGACGGTGCGATTACACTGTCTCAAGAGCAGTTACTCTCACAAGCGGGTGATGTTGAAGGGGATGAGCTGACAGCTTCTGACCTATCTGCTGGCGATAACGCAACAGTGACGCAAAATGACGATGGTTCATTCACTATCACTCCGGATGAGAACTTTAATGGTGACATTGACTTAAGCTTCGAAATCAGTGATGGCGAAGACACCATCGTTGCATCGGCTGATTTGACGGTTAACCCTGTTAATGACTTGCCAACCGCTGAAGACCAGGCGTTCTCGGTTAACGAAGATGGCACGATTACCTTCACCGATGAGCAGCTACTGGACGGCTCTGCTGACATTGACGGGGATGACCTATCCGTTGAATCGGTAAATTACAGCGGTACCGACGGTGTCTTCACCGACAATGGGGATGGCTCTTACACCTTCGCACCAAACGAAAACTTCAATGGCGAAGTCGACCTCAGCTTCACGGTATCGGACGGTACGGATACAACTGAAGCTAATATCGATATCACTGTTGATGCTGTAAACGATGCGCCAGTTTCAGGTGACCTCGCTTACAGCGTCGATGAAGACGGTGCGATTACACTGTCTCAAGAGCAGTTGTTATCACAAGCTGGCGATGTTGACGGTGATGATCTCACGGCAACGGACCTCAGTGCTGGTGACAATGCTACAGTCACACAAAACGAAGATGGCTCCTTCACGATTACCCCGGATGAGAACTTCAACGGTGACATTGATCTGAGCTTCGAAATTTCGGATGGCGAAGAGACGGTTGTTGCTTCGGCTGACCTCACCGTTAACCCTGTCAACGACTTACCAACTGCCGAAGACCAAGCGTTCTCGGTTAACGAAGATGGCACCATTACGTTTACGGATGAGCAGCTACTCGATGGCTCTGCTGATATCGATGGGGATGATCTGTCTGTCGAGTCTGTCAGCTACACCGGCACAGACGGTGTCTTCACCGATAACGGTGATGGGTCTTACACGTTTGCGCCGAACGAAAACTTCAATGGTGAAGTTGACCTCAGCTTCACGGTATCGGATGGCACAGATACTGTAGATGCGAGCATTGATATCACTGTTGATGAGGTTAACGATCCACCGGTTGCAGGCGCAACGTCTTATCAAGTGGACGAAGACAGCGTTATCACTATCAGTGATGATCAACTTCTGGCTAACAGCAGCGATGTTGAAGGCGATGTGGCAGTCAATGGTGTGAGCTACTCTGGCACCGACGGTATCTTCACCGATAACGGTGATGGCACCTACAGCTTCGCACCAAACGAAAACTTCGATGGCGATGTCAGCCTCGATGTCACAGTCATTGATGAAGATGGTGCGACAGTGGAAACGACGGCAGGCATTGATGTTATCGCGGTGAACGATGCGCCAGTCTCTGGTGACCTCGCATACAGTGTCGATGAAGACGGTGCAATTACGCTGTCTCAAGAGCAGTTGCTATCGCAAGCGGGTGATGTGGAAGGGGATGAGCTAACCGCTTCTGACCTATCTGCGGGCGATAACGCAACCGTGACACAAAACGATGATGGCTCATTCACCATTACCCCGGATGAGAACTTCAACGGTGACATCGACCTGAGCTTTGAAATCAGTGATGGCGAAGACACGATTGTTGCTTCGGCTGACCTCACGGTTAACCCTGTCAACGACCTACCAACCGCCGAAGACCAAGCGTTCTCAGTCAACGAAGATGGCACGATTAGCTTCACCGATGAGCAGCTGTTGGATGGCTCTGCCGATATCGACGGGGATGATCTGTCTGTTGAGTCTGTCAGCTACACCGGCACAGACGGTGTCTTCACTGATAACGGTGATGGTAGCTATACCTTCGCACCGAATGAAAACTTCAATGGTGAAGTCGATTTAAGCTTCACGGTATCGGATGGTACCGATACTACCCAAGCCAATATTGATATCACCGTCGATGAGGTGAACGATCCACCGGTTGCAGGCTCAACGTCTTACCAAGTGGACGAAGACAGCGTCATCACCATCAGTGATGAGCAGCTTCTGGCTAACAGCAGTGATATTGATGGTGAAGTGTCTGTTGATACCGTTGGCTATACCGGTGATGACGGTACCTTTACCGATAATGGTGATGGTACGTATAGCTTCGCACCAAATGAAAACTTTAACGGAGAACTATCACTCGATGTAACAGTCATCGATGATGATGGTGCAACGGCAGAAACAACCGCTGGTATTACTGTCATTGCAGTTAATGATGCACCTGATGTTAGCGGTGTAACCGCTCAGGTTGATGAAGACAACACGATAACCATTACCCAAGAAGAGTTACTTGCTAATGCCAGTGATATTGATGGTGATGACCTGTCAGCAATCAATCTCCAAACTAACGATCCAAATGCCACAATCGAGCAAAATGAAGATGGTAGCTTCACGATAACACCAGCGGAAAACTTTAACGGTGAAATAGACTTTACCTTTGATGTCACTGATGGTGAGGATGTTGTCGCGGCGGAGCTTGACCTAACCGTTAACCCTGTGAATGACGCCCCAGAAGCGGGTGAAGAGATCTTTATTCAGGCGGAAGAAGATCAAACTGTTGGTGTTTCTCTTCGTGAGGAGCCAGGGCTACGCTTAGACCAAGAGCCAGAATTCGGTATTATCGAAGCTAACATTGATGGTGAATGGTCACAATTAGAAGTAGGTGTTGAAGTACCTGCTGATACAGAAGTTCGATTCGTACCGGATGAAAATGCGATTCAAGAGGCAACTCATGATTCACAAATCGGCACCTTTGATGATAATGCATCCCTTGATGATTGGGGAACGCCTGTCGATGATCATACCCGTCAGTTTGTTGATGGAGATTTGGTTGTCACAACAACCAGTTCAGACGGTGAATTAGGCGCTTGGAATGGCAATACGCATGTTGGCCATGGTATTGGTGATACCGACAGAAATGGTCTTAGTGGCGATGAGAAACTGATTGTCAATGTCGAAGGGCAAGATATCAATGAAATCAGTTTTGAGCTTGATGGCCTTGGCGGCTGGTTCATGGAGGACTCACCACGATTCACCGAAGTAGAGATTAAAGCCTTTAATGCTGATGGTGAGTTAATTGATTCAGAGACGTACCATAAAGACGATGCACATAGTTACGAGCATACTTATACGTTAACAACTGATGAGCCTGTTGCATCATTTGAACTAGGTACTATACAAGGGCAAGGCACCTACGTTGTTCAAAACATGACAGTGTCACAGACTCAGCCTGATGAAGCCATATTTACTTCAATTGGTGTTGATGGTACCGAGTTAACTGAAAGCATAGAGTTCAACTTGCACAGTACTGATGCAACTGAAGTGATTGATTTAGCAGAGCAGTTGCCTGATGTGACTCAATCGACCGAGGGCTCTACAGATTTTGCCTCTGTTGTCATTACTGAAGAGCAATTGCTTGCTCAAGCAAGTGATATCGATGGTGATGACCTTGATATCGAAAACCTCGAACTTGTCGGTGAGAATGCAGAAAATGCCACGTTAACCGATAACGGTGATGGCACATGGACCGTTACACCAGATGCAAACTTCAATGGTGA
>JBHOGO010000146.1:0-4767 GCA_043421945.1 bacterium sp. HQB-150
AAAGTCATTGCTTGGTGGTGCGCTCAGCTTAAGGGATTACAACGCTCAAGTTGGAGAAGCTTATGCGATGATCAAAGCCCTAAACAAACTTACGGGTCTAGGTATGCCTGAAACCCAGCGAGTAGGATAAGAACTAACCGAAAGTGGATTGCTACTGATCATTTTTGATTTACGCAACAAAGCCCTTTAATATTGCAAAACCCTGCCGCAATACTCATAGCGATTAATTTGCTAAACTATGGTTATACAACACATGTAGGAGTCGGGATGAACTACTTTGCAGAGGAACCCTTCTAGGTAATGTAAACCTGGAGGGTAAATGAAAAAGTTAAAACAACAGTATCGAAGCCGTATTAAACGCCACCATCGATATAGTTACAGTTGGGATTTCTACCCAAGCGTACGTAGTGGTATTCACAAACGCTTTTCAACAAGACAGGAAAAAAGTTACTACTTTCTTCATGAAATCGAGTGTAAGGAATACCCAATCAAGCTCAGAGCAGCAAGGGGAAGAGCTCTAGCTAATCCCTGGGATGACTACGTATCTTATGTGTATGACCTCGCAAAGTGTTGGAAGCATAACTCCAAGCGACGTTATCAGTACTACAAATGATTTGAGTCATCATCAAGCTCCGTAAGAAGCGGAGCTTGTTAGTGTCTGGAGCAACCGAGTTCCTGTTAAGGCGACTCCTACGGAGGCGCATCTTCTTGATGCAGTACAGAAGGCAATAAAGCAATACGATATCGAGGGCCAGGTAAATGGGGTATACCACAAAGGTACTGTCTATGTAGTTGCTGAACATGCTCATACATCCTAATGATGTACGTCGAGTTATCCTGCATGAGATTGCAGGACACTATGGGTTGCACACCTTGGTTGGTAAAGATGACGATGTCGTCAAAGAGTTTGATATAATAGTATCAAAGTTGCGCGGAGTTTCTGCAGCTAGTTTGCAGACCTGAAAATCGGTAACGCTCAGTATACGTTCATATTAAGCAGAGAGAGGGAGTTACATTTGGTCCGCTCTCCTCTTCGTTACTTAAACGATTCAGGGTTCGAAGCTAGTGCAGCCGCAACCGCTTCATTATCGATTTGCCATCTTTCACCGTCAAACGAGCAGAACAGAGCTAATAGAGCACTGTACTTATCCCTATCCCAGTTTTGATTACAGCAAGTATGTCGCCTGTCTTTAAGATCTTTTTTCGTTCTGTTTGTGCATACATGGCAGTATTGCGATAAAGCCGTCTTCCATGGATCTACGTACTCAAAGCCAATGTTCAATTCGGCACAACGACGTTTGAGTAATCTTTCTAGCGCGCCATGGCCATGCTTTCCAATTGCTTTACCCAGTCGACTTTTTTGCCAACCGTTGTACCAAACTTTTTCAATATTGATGTGTGAGCTGTCGGTGAGCATTATGTTTACCAACTCACCTTGATTTGCCTTACGCCCTGCTGCCAGTTTTCTACTTATGTTGGCTTTACGTGCTGATAGCTTTTTGTAGTTCTTACTGAAGGTTGTCATCCGCTTTCCTTTTAGCGGACGATTGACTTCGATAATATTTCTACCCTTTTGTTTAGAGCCAACTTTAAAACAACCAGGGTTACTGAGCCTTCTTGAACGGCTTAATTTACGCTCGATGGCGGAGAGTTCAGCTTGCAGCTTAGCAACCCCCTCACATGCGATTGGAAGTGGATACAATTTTGCACATGTTGAGGATGCAATCGCAATGGTGTGAGAATTAACATCAATGCCCTTGGGGGTTTTGTTTTTCGAGTTATCAATAAGTTCTGGTCGTTTATACGGCGTGCCTTCAAAGCACACCTGAAGAACAAATGCTGTATTCCTGCCATATGTTTTTCTCAGGACTCGACAATACTTAATCCGGTGCTGTAAGGCATGTTGTTCGTATACAGCTTTACTATCCTTGTTGGCAAACATTACCGGAAAAGTGAGAGCAGAGTGCTTGGCAGCTACATTTTGTCTGCAAGCATTCCATTTAACTGTAGATGTCTCGGGGTCAAATAAAATCCCTTGCTTATGGTTCAGAGATTCAATTGAATTTACCGTACCAGCCCGCTTGAAGTGAGGTCTGTAGAGGCTCTTGCCTTTTTTGCTTTTCTTACCGTAATTAATAAGGTATCTATCTATACTTTTCATCACCCTTGCAGCAATTGCCTTGGCTGACTGGCTATCAATATGTTGATAGATATGTGGTGCTGCTTGGCGGTGTTGAGAGGCTACGGGGTCGAGGGAGTATTTCAACAGCCCATATTTCTCTCTGAGCTTTTTGTATAGGTTGCTTGCCTCTTTCTTTGTGGCTTTTCGCTCCTGACTATCTTCGGGAAACGTATGTGCTTTTCTCGATAACCTGCGAGCAATCTCAAACTCACCGTCCAAAACCAGTGCGTCAACACGCTCCAAAGCAACATTTAAGCAAGCATTCTGTAACTGCTGTGCTGCATTAAATCGCGCATTCAATTCTCTTCTAACGACCCGATTAGCTTTGATGGCGAAGTCATGGGTAAATGTTGCTGTTGTACTTTTAGGCATAATACAAATCAACTATACGAATCTAATGGTCACAATAGTGTTAACCGTTTCTGCTAGCACGTACGGACTAACCTATTCTTACCGAAACACTGGAAGAACTTACCACGAATCATCCGAGCACGTACGGACTAACCTTAACTCTTGTGCGTTTGGTTCGACGTTCATGCGAATCATCCGAGCACGTACGGACTAACCTTGGCTGAGTTGTTGCTGTCGGTGAGGCATTACGAATCATCCGAGCACGTACGGACTAACCTGACCAGTACGAGTTCAGTTACTCAACCTGAGACGAATCATCCGAGCACGTACGGACTAACCTCTAAACATAAGTAATTGAATTTTAGTGATAATCATCATCAGCAAAAAGTTACCAGTGTTTTGAGCGTTAAGCCAACGCAGTTAACCCTATTGTGCCTATCAACCTCTCAATACTTTTTGTTGTAAAAAATAGAGCCTCGGTCGATGTATTCTTGCGACACTCTCTGACGGTTAAGGTCTTAAGCCTCAAGCGTGTTATGGCAAGCCACAACATTGAGTGTTGGTAATGCTCGTGGGCGCAAAGCGACTTGATCCTAGTCACCAAGAGTAAAGTCTTCCCTTTCCCACACTAAAAGCATAGTTGATGTATAAGAGAGTGCAAATCAATCTGCCATAAAAGTTTTATGGCATTTAATGTTTCACTCCTTTGAGTACGCCGAAGTTTCCAGATTCAAAAATCGGTCACGCATGGCATGAGCATATATGAAGTAGGGGGAGGGGGTATTTGCGCTTGGTCCGCCCCCTCTGCGTCAAGCCGCTTCGCAATTCCAATTAAGAATCAGGCTTAGTGATGGTTTTAGCCAGCGACACTCATATATGAAAAAATATGATAAAGAGAGGCTTCTTTTTTTCTAGCAGCATAGTTAGTGCCTGAGCACTCACTTTTCTCACTAAATCGCCTTAAAACGAGTAGGTTGGGCGGGTGTCGAACCAAGCGTCGTAGCACATGTATCCGTTATATGTGGTCGTGGCACACCCCGCTCCCTGCATATGGGCTTTAAATACTTGGCTGTTAAACGGTTGGAGATTGTTGTGGCGACACCATTCACGATAGATGTGATAGGCATGAGTTACTCTAAGTGGGTGTTTGCCATCCCCACGCCTGCGAGGTGCAATTTCATTATCCTCATTGGCATGAAGCCAACTTGTAACGCTATCCCCATCTCGTCGCCATTCAGCAAGACAGTGGTCATGCGCCGGTGACAGATACAAGCCGTTCTCAAGATAATCCACCGCTCCATTCATCGCCCAACCCAAGATTGCTAGCATTTCCTCCGCAACAATCTCATCAAAAAGCTTGGGATTGCGCTGATGTGCAGGTTTTGTGTTAACAAAGTTGACAATCACCCAACGTCGCCAAAACCCCTCGGTATGGTCTTTAGTCGTTGGATAGAAATTGCCACTGAACCAACAAGCCGTGTTTGGCGTGAATGAGAACACCTTACCATATGGCTCACGAGTTGAGACGGTATCACCACCAGTGATCGCCTTGAACTGGGTACTAGGAACTGGCTTGTCTTTATCGATCTCTGGAACCAGGCTGATTAGCTTTCCTGCAAGAGAGGCGACCTTGAAGTCACTTTCCAAGTCCAGCGGACTGATGCTTGTGCGAAAGCGGCTAGGAATGAGTGACTCTAGCAAGCGTAGGTAAAGTGACTTACCTGAGCCCGCCGCTCATGCAGTAGCACAACACGTTGCTCCTGTGGCAATAGCCCGAGCAGAGTCATGCCTGTTAGTACCTGAAGTTGGCGAATTTGTTCGACTGGGTAGCAACCTGCAAATGCGTCATTAAGAACCTTGAACAATTTGGTTGGCTGTTGGTCAAAACATGGGTCAATGCTAAGACGAAAGCGAGCACGATGCTCCGCGCTTGGATAGGACATATTGAGCTGAGTTCCGTCCGCATAGATAAAGCCTTTTGGGGTATGTAGCCTCGGTTGTAGTGGATAAGTGAAATTGGTCACTACATTAGGGGTTTTGCTATACCTCAAGTAATGCGTTAAATTGAAATTAAGTAATTCCTGTAACTCGTTTTTGTCCATTTCCAAGTTTGCGCAACCGAATGCTAATATTCTCACCCCAAATTAGCCCTACTTATACTAGGGCGTGTTGATCTTTCGTGAGTGTTTTTTGAACAACATGGTAAAGAGTTATAATTTGCTTCGCCAAAAGTA
>JBHOGO010000147.1:0-4674 GCA_043421945.1 bacterium sp. HQB-150
TAAACGTTTAATTACGGGTTGAGGAGCAGACATAATAAGCGACCGTTAAATAAAAGTAATAGATCAAAACTGGTGATCGCGGTCAAGAGGTCTGCTCGACTAATAGCAGTAAATAATCGCTGGGTCACACTATTTTAATTCCCAAGTTGGCTGCAGAATGACGGCTCGACCAATTGCTGTATTCAAGTATTCAAACAGCTTAATCTCAGTGGTAATCGAATAAACGGATTGGACCTAATCCACATTGAGTAAAAATAACATTTATTCAAATGATTAACATGAGCAAAACCTCAAAAACCAAAAATCTAGATAGAATCATTAAGTTAAGATATGCAACAATCCATGTGACTAGTAAAATTAAAGTTTAACGTAACGTTCTCACGACAATATCATCAGTAAAACATAAAGTGAAAAAACTTACTGCAATTATATCAACGGATTGTTTTTATGAACTTAAAACACTTATTATTTACCGTACTCTGCCTTTCACCAATTTTCACTTCAAATAGTCAGGCAGAAACTATCGAAATTAATAACACCACTAATATTCCAACTAACTTATTAGTAGAAGGGAAAGGGCTACCACTTAATGTCCATAATATGAATCCTCGACTGTCTTGGCATTCAAATGCTGAAGTGCAAAATGCTTATCAGATTCAAGTTGCTAGCACAACGGAACTTCTTGACAAAAACGAGGCAAATCTTTGGGACAGTGGTAAGGTAATCGATGGACGTTCAGTTAATATCCCCTATCAAGGTAAGCCTCTACATGCCGGTAAAAAGGCAGCCTGGCGTGTAAGAGTTTGGCCTAAAGGTAGCGAAACGCCTCAACAATGGAGTTATATTGGTCATTGGGAGATGGGGCTTATTCACCAATCCGACTGGCAGGCCAATTGGATACAGGTTAAAGAAACAAGCGTTGCAAGTAATAACGCAAACCATATGGAATGGATTTTACGCGCAACCGATATACACCCAGAAAACAAATCTAATCTAAGCGCAGATAAGTTGGAGAAGCAGCACCGAACAACCGAACTTGTTAAATCTCAGCCTACAGCAAGTTTATTTCGACATGACTTTAGTACCAATGTAGATAAACAAGTGGTCAATGCTAAATTATATAGTACTGCAGCGGGATATTATGAGGTTTTTTTAAATGGGAGAAAAGTCAAAGACCGATTAATGGACCCTGGTCAAACAGATTATGACCAAAGAATTCTTTATAACTCCGATGAAGTCTCTGATCTATTGTTGAGTGGCGATAATGTTATAGCCGTTCATTTAGGTAGTGGTTGGTATGATGAAAATATTGCGTTTAGTCAATGGTCTAGCCCAGACTTACGGGAGGGTGAAATTAAACCTGAGACGCTTTCATATGGACAGCCTAAATTTATCGCCCAGTTAGAGCTCACCTATGAAGATGGGTCAAAACAACTAGTGGCTTCCAATAATACGTGGTTGAGCCATCCTTCACCTGTCTTAAAAGAAGGGTTATTTTCTGGTGAACTATATGATGCCAACGAAGAAGTGCCCAATTGGCACCAAAAAATGAACGCAGATGAGCTCACAAATTGGCAGCCAGTAGAAGAGTTACAACAGTGGCCAACGAAAAAACTTGAGCCACAGCTCCTGCCGCCAATTAGAGCAATAAAAAAACTAAAGCCACAGAAAATCATTCAGCCGCGTGAGGGTGTTTGGGTACTTGATTTTGGTCAGAACTTTACTGCTGTCCCAACAATAAATTTAGCCAAACTCAACCTAAAGCCGAATCAAACAATTAACTTACGATATGCAGAATGGGCTGATGTTGACGGCAATATAAGTCAGCGCAGTGGTGGCGGTGCGCCTTCACTCCATCAGGTTGACACCTATATCGCATCAGGTCGTGACCAAGATACCTGGACGCCTGCGTTTGCTTGGCATGGCTTTAGATTCGTTGAAATCACAGGACTAACACAAGAGCCTGAGTTAGATGTGATGTGGGCTCACTTGGTGCGCAGTGATGTGAACGTTGCGGGATACTTTAATACCTCAAATACACTGGTGAACAAAATTCACGACCTGGCTCTTTGGAGCTATGAAAGTAACCTGATGTCGGTTCCTCTTGATTGCCCCATTCGCGAGCGAGCTGGCTGGACAGGTGACGCACATGCGGCGCTCATAACCGGCAACTACAATTTTAATATGCAGAATTTGTGGGAAAAATATTTAGGCGACTTTCAGACATCAGCCTATATCGCACCTGCCGTGGTACCTGGTAAACGCACTTGGGGTGAATCATACGACTGGGCAGTTGCAGAAGTCATTATTGCATGGGAGCATTACCGCCACAATGGTGATGTTCAAATCCTATTAAATCAATATCCTAGTATGAAGAAATACATGGCTGCAGGTGAGGACAAACTCGAGAATAATCTACTTAGAATGGGCTTCGGTGATTGGTGCGATCCTGTTTTGGAGCCAGGAATGGACCGTAAGCGATGCAATCCTCAACATACCAGCCCGGCAATAACGAGCTCAGCATTGTTTGCTCATTCTGCTAATCTAATGGCAAAGATCGCATCGATACTAAATTTTCAAGACGACATGACATATTACTCTGCGTTATTCAAGTCAATCAGTGAACAGTTTCACCATGAGTTTTATGATGTCGAATCCAGTCACTACGGGAGTCAAACTGCAGATGCGATGGCGCTTCGTTTCGACATCGCTCCTGTAGAATTGCGACAATCTGTTGCCGATGCGCTGAATAAAGATGTTTTGGAAAAGTGGCGTGGTCATGGCTCTATAGGTGCATTAGGCCAAACGTATGTTTATCGTGCCCTAAGTGACTATGGCTATGCCGATACCGCTTTTGGTATCTTCACGGCAAAAGACTATCCTGGATACGAATGGCAATTTGAAAAACTGCATGCAACCACTCTTTGGGAACGTAAGGGCGTGTATAATGCCGATAAAGACCCTCGAGGGGAAAACGCGCCTGGGCGCTCAATGAATCACCCCTTCCATAGTGGGTATGATGGCTGGTTTTACGAGGGCCTTGGTGGTATTCGCCCACTAGAAAACAGTCCGGGCTTTCAACACTTTGAGCTTAAACCTGTTTTCCCTCAAGCACTACAGTCCGTTGAAGTTGCCCATACAACAGGTTACGGCAAAATTAAGAGCTCTTGGTTACGTCAAGGTAGCAGTGTAAAATGGTCGTTTAGTGTACCTCATAACACGACAGCAAAAGTAGAAGTCCCGAGCATCATAAGAAAAATTTATGGGCCGGGAACACATGAGTTGACAATTGAATTAGGAGAATAAACCTCCGACCGATTTAAAAGTATTTCTTCTTGATTAACTAAAGGTAAAGGTCGCCAAAGGCGGCCTTTTATGATTTTTAGGTATGTATGTGTCAGTGTGTAATTACACTTACGGATATATATGTAATGGCAACTAAGCGTACAGTTACAACGACATCTTGTCAGTTCCAACTTCGCCTACCTTGGGCTTTGAGGGAAGAAATTGAATCTCAACTGAAAGAAGGGCAGAGCCTTGGTGGTTGGATTAAGGAGGCGTGCGAGATGCGTCTTGGTAACACCAAAGTGAAAAAGTCTAAACCTTAAGCGGTGTTTACAGCGCAACAGCAAGTAGCGAAACCCACCATGCTGAACGCGGACAAACTTCATCTTATGCAAATGCCATCGACCGGCTTAAAAAGGAAGACAAGCTTAGAGAGGACGTTGTTCACCGTCAGGTAAAGTATCTTAATAATGATATCGAGTCAGATGAATTACTGAGGGTGTTAAACAAAGGACAATTTGATATATGGTTGTGCAGAGAAGACCCGAAGATTAGAATGCGGGAGAGAGCCGCCTTTATGAATAGATTTCTCAACGTCGAGGTAGTATATTCCTAATGACCCGTTCAAATAGCCCCAAATTTGGGCTCTACATTTTTCAAAAAGCCAAAAAATCAAACAACAAAACTATGCATAATACTTACTTTATAATAATATGGATAAGTTTTCAGCTTACCGTACATAACCACAACTAATATTAAGCAGGACATTAGTATAAGAATGAAAAATGTAAAAAAAATAATTGAATGGCATAAGCAAAGACACCCTGAGTTTGAAGGCGATAATACACCAACTCAGACAGAATCTACCCAATGCTTGATTGAACTTTCAACAAAAATTATAGATGTTTTAGAAGATAAATTTGGCCCCGTTCAAGTGACTTATGGATTTACAAACCAAAAATTACTGTCATACCTTAAAAAAAATAGCCCTAAGGATATGGGACCTGAACTCGATCAGCATGCATCATTAGAGCTTAATACAAAAGGTAATCGTATTTGTAAGCGAGACGGAGCAGCATGTGATATCTATGTTGTAGGCTATGAAGATAAAATGGATGAGATTGCTGATTATATTTGTAATAACTTAAATTTTGACCGTTTATATTTTTATGGAATAAATCGTCCAGTCCATATTAGCATAGGTCCAGAAAACGCTAAATACGTACTTTATCGCAAAAGAAACGATAATGGAGTTAGAATAAATGCTAAAAGCAGAAAAGGTGAAAAGTCATTTAATTTTTTTAAAGATATTCCTGATTACCACTAAAACTCAGTATTGATGGCTATACTTAGTAATAGACGTTGAGTGAGGAAATCATCATGGCTAAA
>JBHOGO010000148.1:0-4659 GCA_043421945.1 bacterium sp. HQB-150
TGAGTCCCCAAAGGGTATCAAAAATGTGTTCAAGAGAGTGGATCAACCTGACCAGTTAATTTTCCAGTTTGGTATAACGCATCAATGATGTGATCACGCTTCACTGTTACATAAATAAATTACATAAAAAAACCTCGGTCAAAAGACCGAGGTTTCTAATCATAATAAACAGTATCGTTTATTTAAACGTAGGCTATTAGTCGTTGCTAGGACGACGACGGCGCTCACCGCCATTACCGTTGCTAGGAGCATTACCATTGTGGTTACGCTCACCACGGTGGCTACCACGGTTGTCTCCACCACGGTTACGGTCAAAACGACGCTCGCCATCACGACGACCACGGCCACCTTCACGGTTACCACGGAAACCACCACGATCACCACGAGGGCCACCACGACGGTGCTCATTTAGCACTTCGCCTTCAACAACAACAGCGTTAACTTGGTTCTGACGAATACGTAGTTTCTTCAGTTGTTCAGCAACTTCTGGCGTCATCTTCTTAGGAAGTTGAACAAAAGTGTGCTCAGGAGCAAGTTTGATAGCACCGATGCTATCTTTGTTCAAGCCAAGCTCATTAGCGATTGCGCCAACGATATCTTTCACTTGTACACCCTGCTCACGACCTACTTGTAGTTGGTACGTATCCCAATCAGCAGCGTTAAATTGACGACGCTCACGACGTTCACCACGCTCGCCACGTTCACCGCGCTCACCACGTGATGCACGACGTTGCTTTTCACGCTCTAGTGCAGCAACCATTGGATCAGGACCATTGTAGAACAATGGACGGTTACCTTGTTGGCGCTTAAGAAGCATTGCTGCAAGTGTTGCTGCATCAACATCGATAGTTTCTTGTAGAGAGTTAATGAGCTCTACGAACTTATCAAGTGATGGCATTTCTTTATCAGCAACTAACTCTTCACCAAGACGCGCTAGACGAGAAGCGGCAACAGCATCACGTTGTGGAAGTTGAATCTCTTCCATGCGTGATTTAGTTACATGTTCAATAGTACGTAGCATGCGGATCTGGTTAGTACGAACCAACAAGATAGCTTTACCAGTACGACCAGCACGGCCTGTACGACCGATACGGTGAATGTAAGATTCTACATCGAACGGGATATCGTAGTTGAATACGTGTGTAATACGCGGTACATCAAGACCACGAGCAACAACGTCAGTTGCAACTAGAATATCGATAACACCACGTTTGATGTGATCTACAGTGCGCTCACGCAAAGATTGCGGGATATCGCCGTGTAGTGCAGCAGCTTTAAAGCCACGTGCTGATAGCCAATCAGCTAGACGCTCAGTATCTTGACGAGTACGAACGAATACAATAGATGCATCAGTTTCTTCAGTTTCAAGTAGACGAGACATCGCTTCGTCTTTCTCTACACCTTTAACAACCCAGAATTGCTGCTCAACTTTAGCAACAGTACGGTTTTCACCAGCAACGTCAATGCGTGCAGGGTCACGAAGGAAACGGTCAACAATCTGCTTAACCATTGGCGGCATGGTAGCAGAGAACAACACACGTTGTGCTGTTTCTGGTGCTTGTTCCATGATCCACGTTACGTCGTCAACAAAGCCCATTTTTAACATTTCATCGGCTTCATCAAGAACGAAAGTGTGCACTTCATCTAGGTGCAAACGATCACGAGTAATTAAGTCTTTTACACGACCTGGAGTACCAACAACAATGTGAGCACCTGATTTAAGTGCACGCATTTGATCAACGATAGAAGCACCACCGTAGATTTCTAGTACTTTTAGGCCTTTAATTTTTTGACCTAATTGCTTAATTTCTGCAGCAACCTGAATCGCAAGCTCACGAGTTGGAGCCATAACAATTGCTTGAGGTTTACGCTGAGATAAATCAATTTTATTTAGAACAGGCAGGGAGAAAGCAGCAGTCTTACCCGTACCAGTCTGCGCTTTACCTAACGCATCAGTACCAGTAAGTAGTAAAGGAATAGACGCAGCTTGGATTGGCGTTGGAGCAACAAAGCCCATCGCGTCAAGTGCAGATAATAGTGTGTCGGCCAGAGCTAACTGGCGAAATTCTGTGACAGATTCTTGCATTGGGATCCCAATAGGTAAATCAACAAAAACATAGAGACCCCTTAAGCTCAAAGGTTCTGCAACAGCAACCGCAGCTATGGGCCTCGACAAATGAGGCGCGGATTCTACGCCATACTTTTCAAAAAAGCTAGAAAAAAATGAACTTCATCACACTTTTTTGAAGAATTGATGACAATTTGAATAATCACCTCTCATTCTTACTCTATTTATTGTATACGCAACTTAGATATACCCCTCATTTATTCTCCATATAAATTATGTAGCGCTTTGTGTTATTTTGGACGTATAAACGAAGAGGGCAGAACAGGTTTGAGCAGGCATACAATGCTTGGTTTTATCGATTCATGCCCGTATAGTGTCATCGTCAATGAACTGAGACCTAGGCATAATGTTTCAAGATAATCCGCTACTCGCGCAACTCAAAAAAGATTTCCAAGAGTCCCTTCCAAAAAAAGAAGGGACAGTAAAGGCAACTGACCGTGGTTTTGGCTTCCTCGAAGTCGAAAACAGCAAAGACAGCTTCTTCATTCCGCCAAACTATATGAAGAAGGTCATGCACGGTGACAAAGTGTCTGCTTTTATACGTACCGAAAAAGAACGTGAACTCGCAGAACCAGAAAGCTTGATAGAAGCATCTATTTCTCGCTTTATTGGACGGGTAAAGCTTTTTAAAGGTCGACTTAATGTCATTGCTGATCATCCGCAAATCAAAGATCCAATAAAGGCAAAGACACGCAAAGGCATTTCGAGCGACTCACTGCAAGATGGTGACTGGGTTGTTGCCCACATCATCCGTCATCCTCTTCAAGATGATAACAAAACATTCTTTTGTGAAATCAGTGAAAAAATCACCGATCACGATGACAAAATTGCGCCATGGTGGGTAACACTCGCCAAACATAACCTTCCTAATGCAGAGCCTGCTGGCATCGATAACTGGGAAATGCAAGAAGAAGGCCTTGAGCGCGTAGATCTCACTGAATTGCCATTCGTGACAATTGATGGTGAATCCACGAAAGATATGGATGACGCTCTCTACGCCCTACAAAACGATGACGGTAGTTTTACCGTTACCGTTGCTATTGCTGATCCTACTTCGTACATCTCTGTTAACGACAGCATGGACGAAGAAGCGCGTAAACGAGGTTTCACTGTTTACCTCCCTGGTCGTAATATCCCAATGCTTCCACGTGAACTGAGTGATGAACTTTGCTCACTGAAGCAAGATGAAAAGCGCCCTGCCCTTTGTTGTGAAATGCAGATCGCCGCAGACGGCACACTCAGTGAAGATATCAAATTCTTCGCCGCGTGGATAAAATCACAAGCACGCTTAGCTTACGATCATGTCTCTGACTACCTAGAAAATGGTACATGTGACAATTGGCAGCCAAATATTGCTATCGCTGAGCAAATCAACGCATTACACGCATTTGCGAATGCCCGTACTGAATGGCGTACTAAAAACGCGGTTATCTTCCCAGATCGTCCAGATTATCGCTTTGAGCTTAGTGAAGACAATGATGTTGTTGCGATTCACATTGATGAGCGCCGTACAGCCAACCGCATGGTCGAAGAGTCCATGATTACCGCTAACATCTGTGCAGGCAGAGTATTAGCTAAGCACTTCGATGCTGGGGTGTTTAATAGTCATGCTGGTTTTAATACTGAGAAAATGAAAGACGTGATGGAGGTTCTTAAAAACCACAACGCGCCGTTCGAAGCTGATGAAGTATTAACCCTTGAGGGCTTTAGCGCATTACGACGCTGGCTGAATGAGCAAGATACGAGCTACCTTGATAACCGTATCCGTAAATACCAAGCATATAGTGAAGTGGGTAATAAGCCACTTCCTCATTATGCGATGGGATTAGACCTTTACGCGACGTGGACATCACCAATTCGCAAATACGGCGATATGATTAATCACCGAATGCTGAAAGGTGCAATTCTCAATACCACACCAGTTCAACAGCCTGATGAAACTGTTGGTGATGAAATGGCCCTACACCGCCGTTGTCACCGTATGGCTGAGCGTGGTGTAAGTGATTGGCTATACGTACGCTTATTGCAAAAAGATCTTGAAAAAGGCACAACGTTTACTGCTGAGATCTTTGATATTAATCGTGCAGGCATGCGCGTTCGCTTACTTGAGAATGGTGCTTCAGCCTTCATTCCAGGCTCGCTGATTATGGATAATAAACAGCGCATAGAGTGTGTTGCAGACCAAGGCATTATCAATATTGATAAGGTCAAAGAGTATCAGCTTGGCGATAAACTTGAAGTTCAGCTGTCTGATATTAAAGAAGCAACACGTAATATCGTCGCTAAACCAACACGAATTTTCCCTGACCTCATTGAAGAGGATAAGCAAGAAGATTCGCCTAAATAGCCACCGACTTACCATAAGCGAAGCACGCTGTTCGTGCTGCTAATGATGAGATTAAAAGCCAACATTTGTTGGCTTTTTTACTATTCTGCATTCGCAAATTTGCTTTTTACCTGTGATCATTGAAGGGGCTTGATTTTTTGCGACGAGAAGATCATGCTATCAGCCATGAAAATGACTCTAACCA
>JBHOGO010000149.1:0-4595 GCA_043421945.1 bacterium sp. HQB-150
CAAAAGTCATCGACATGACAAAATAGGTCGGTTAGTTTGTTCATAGCTGGCTCCTTTGCGATGATTTCCTTCTTGGTTGAAAGATCTGATCGCAGAGCCAGCTTTTAGTTCCCTTCTATTCTTATCCCGAGTTCAGGTTATTTAACCTTTTTGACACCTGATATTTTTAACGTGACCCCGCTACCCCAAATTGGACTTTGGGTAGTCACCGTTAATAACTAACAGGGTTAATAGAAATGCTTCAAATTAAGAAGGTTGCACTCTCTATTGCAGCAGCGATGATGGCAACACAGGTGGGTGCAACAGTACTGCCTGATAATCAAGCTGGCAGTGATTGGTATACAAATTCAGAATCTCATCTCGATCGTCAGTTAGATCAATCTCAAAATGTTGCCGCGAAAAATGTTGTGGTATTTTTTGCCAACGGTATGGGTGGAACAACACTAACGGCTTCTCGTATCCACGAAGGTCAATTACGTGACGAAACCGGTGAAGAGAACATCCTCGCTTTTGAACACTTTGCCGATATCGGTCTGTTGAAAACGTACAACACCAACCAGCAGGTTGCTGATACTGCCGGTAGCATGACAGCGATGACCACGGGCGTGAAAACTAAAGCTGGTGTGATTGGTTTAACCGATAACATCGAACGTGGTGAGTGTGATATTCAAGATGAGAAGCTACACACCTTAATCGAACTCGCAACTCACAAAGGAATGGCGACAGGCCTTGTTTCGACAGGTCGTGTAACTCACGCCAGTGCAGCACCACTTTATGCCCACACATCAAACCGTGATTGGGAATCATCAGTTTCGGCTGAGTGTGAAGGCCAAGTTGCAGATATCGCGTATCAGCTTGTTCATGACGCTGCGCCAATTAATGTCGTATTAGGGGGGGGGAGCCGCGAGTTTTTACCTCAGTCAGAAGGCGGTCGACGTTCAGATGACCATAACTTAACAGAGCAATGGACTGAGCGCTTTGGTGAGAGCGCGACGTATATCGACTCTCGCGATGGTTTTGATGCTCTCGAATTTGACCGAGCAGATCGCGTACTAGGCCTTTTCAATGACAGCCACCTTTCTTATGACGTCGATCGTGATGCTGACTTAGAGCCATCTCTCTCTGAGATGACAGAAGCAGCGCTAACGCTATTAACCAATAATGACCGCGGTCGCCAAGAAGGCTTCTTCTTGAGTGTCTCTGCTAGTCGAATATCGCATGGTCACCAAGCGGGTAATGCTGCGCGTGCGCTTACTGAGACAATTGCCTTGAGCGATGCGGTAGCAGCAACACAAACATACCTTGCTGATGCTGGTTTACTGGATGATACCTTGATCGTGGTTGCGAGTGATCACTCTTATACGATGACACTCGCGGGTTATCCTCAGCGCGGTAACCCTATTTTGGGTGTTGCAGAGTCTTATGACGGCCAAGGGCTTGATGGTATTGTCGACACAATCGATGGCCCGGGATACACCACACTGGGTTATGCCAATGGACCTGGTGCGTTTGTTTCTAGAGATGACAATGGTAACCGTTTGGACCCAAGCTTAGTGCTACCTTCAAATGACAATTTCGATCCGATGGACCCAGAAGTGATCAACTATCTCCAGCAAGCGACGGTTCCTTTTGAAGAGTCAACGTCTGCAGGTGAAGATGTGCCGGTGTTTGCAACTGGGCCAAGAAGCTACTTGGTTCGCGGTACCTCAGAGCAAAACTCTTTGTTCCACGTTATTAATACAGCGGCTGAGCTAGGCGCTCAAGCTTACCAATCAAAATAAGGTCTCCACATGAAATTAAGTACTTTAACCCTAGCGGTGGCCTCTGCGGTATTGCTAGCGGGTTGTAACTCATCATCGCCATCCAGTGATGAAGACAAACAAGACCCTAACTTCGGCTGGAAGCTAGGTGCGCCGATTGTCTCTGATACCACAGAGGTTAACTCTTGGTTCAATGAAGCAGCGGACCGTATTGCATCGATTCAAGACAGTGTTGATCTGCCTAGTAGGAATAATGCGACAGCCAAAAATATTATCCTTTTTGTCGGGGACGGCATGGGGATCTCGACGGTAACGGCTGGGCGTATCCTCGAGGGTCAAAAAGCGGGTGGATGGGGAGAAGACCATAATGTTGTCTTCGATACCTTCCCACATGCGGCACTGTCTAAAACGTATAATGCGGATGCTCAAACACCGGATTCTGCAGGTACAATGACGGCAATGATGACGGGGATAAAAAACAACCAAGCGGTTTTAGGGCTGGATGATGGTGTTGATTACAATCAGTGTGAAGGTTTGTCTGACCATCAGCTAGTTACGGCTTTGGACCTCGCTAAAATTGCAGGAAAATCGACAGGTGTCGTGACCACTACAACAGTGACGCATGCCACCCCTGCGGGTACTTATGGCTATACACCTAACCGAAATTGGGAGGTTGATACCTCAGCTAACGATATGTGTGTCCCTGATCTAGCTAAGCAGTTAGTCGATTATCAATATAAGTTCTCGGATGGCTTTGCAGGTATCAAGACTGAATTACATTCGGGAATGGATGTGATTTTAGGCGGTGGACGCAACTTCTTCGAGATGAAAGATGGGTTCTTTAGTCCTGGGCAGCGTGAAGATGAAGACCTTACTGTACTTTGGCAGGAAAGGAATGAAAACGGTGCATACGTGACCACTCGTGATGAACTCGCTGCACTCGACTTGTCACAACAAGAGACTCTTTTAGGTCTATTCAGTGGTGATTATCATGAGTTTGATCTCTACCGAGAAGAAGACACCGAAGAGCCTTCACTGGCGGATATGACAGAAGCGGCGCTCACGGTACTACAAAAGAATGAAGAAAATGGCTACTTCCTAATGGTCGAAGGCGGGCGTATCGACCACGGACACCACTTTGGTAATAGTAAAAATGCGCTTTATGACTTCATGGCGTTTACAAAAGCTGTAGAGAAAGCGGTTGAAATGACAGAAGGTTCAGCTGATGAAACGCTGATTATTGTTACTGCTGACCACTCGCATACCTTTACAATTGGTGGTGAGCCTAAGCGGGGTAATCACATATTAGGCCTCGTACACGACCTCAATGATCAGGTTTCTTTAGCTGCTGATGATTTGCCATTTACCTCTGTTCATTACGCGAATAGCATAAATGGCGGCAAAGGATTTTGGCCGCTTTCTGGTGGTACGTTTAATAACGATGGTCGTAAACACCCTGGTACGCAGGAAGAAGTTATCGCTGATGGCTACTCACAACAAGCCACAGTTCCTATGTTTGTAGAGACCCACGCGGGTGAAGACGTTGGTATCTGGGCGACAGGTCCTGGTTCAGAGCAAGTTCGTGGTGTTCTAGAGCAAAACAGTATTTTCCATATTATGGAACGTGCAGGTAATCTAATTGAGAACGCAAATAAAGCGCTCAATTAAATCTTTCCCCCCGAGTTTATCTCGGGGGTTTTTATTCTTATACTCTTTGATGGTATTCCTCGTGAAAAAGTTAGTTATTCTCTTCTCATTGCTATCTATTAGTCTTGTGGCTCAGGCGCAGTCAGTCGCACAGAGCTACTCTGCAAAATATAAAATACTTGATCAGCAGGGCTTTCAGAGTGAAGCGAGTGAATTAATCTTCTCGGTACTTGATGGTCATGTTGTACGTCAGTTGCCTGCTCAATCGATTATTGAACATTGGGTAAAACGAGATGATGGGCGTCATGTCTTCTACCGCCACTTCCCCTCTCATAAAAGCAGCATTTATTACAATCGAGGTGATCTTAGGGCGATGAATTTGGCGTCTGACTGGGAGTCTGTCGTTGAAGTTATCCCAGTTACATGGCTCAACCTATTAGAGCATTCAGGCACACGAACCACGTCGTTTGGTGAGGCATCTGTGTACGAAGGAAACATTAATGGGTATGAAGTATCGGTAGAGTGGCTTGATGGACATCAACTTCCATACCTGTATTCAATTCGCCAACAGTATCAGAAATTGACACTTGAACTGGAGTCTTTAAGTGGAAGTGAAGAAACCGCAGCGCTACTCACTGAGTGGAATAGCTTCCGTCGTATCGATTTTTCTGACGCCATGGATATGGAACGTGATACTTTTGTTCAATATTTGATAGCAACCCAACAGCTAGAGGTTGGTGGGGCATCTTTACATAGTCATTGATTCTCATCTTCATGGGGTGGTGGCGGGATGATATACAGGCAATGCAAAGCTGTAGGAAACTGTCACCATTTACCTTCACTCTTCTCTTCCATGTTTCCCCCTTTTTTCCATGTTTTAAAATGAATTGCACTCTTTTCCAGCAGGGATAAGCGGTGATGGCAATACTCACTGCGTCAACGCCCTCCCAAAGAGAAATATCTCTGCCTATCTCATCAACGCATGGACTCAATAGACAACGCTGGACTTTTGGTGTTCTTACTAGGAGGCTGATCTATAGGGATCATATATGCGTTGCTGGTTTGTTGGTTTCATCGGCTGCCTATTTACTTAATACCTGTTCCCTTAGTGTCTATACCTGTGATCATTGAAGGGGCTTGATTTTTTGCGACGAGAAGATCATGCTATCAGCCATGAAAATGACTCTA
>JBHOGO010000014.1:0-76463 GCA_043421945.1 bacterium sp. HQB-150
GAACTCAGAAGTGAAACGTAATAGCGCCGATGGTAGTGTGGGGTCTCCCCATGTGAGAGTAGGACATCGCCAGGCTTCGAATTAAGTTCGTATAAAGCAGTAAATGCGTAAGACTTTATAGTGACAACCAGTTTTGCTGGTATAGCTCAGTTGGTAGAGCGCACCCTTGGTAAGGGTGAGGTCCCCAGTTCAAATCTGGGTACTAGCACCACGAATTTTATTCAGCGACAATAGCACAATGGTACCACCTGATCCCATGCCGAACTCAGAAGTGAAACGTTGTAGCGCCGATGGTAGTGTGGGGTCTCCCCATGTGAGAGTAGGACATTGCTGAATTCCCTTTTAAAACCCAGCCTTATGGCTGGGTTTTTTCGTTTCTGCCTTTCTATCTTCATATTGACGTACCTTATCTGAGTCACTAGATTTAGCCTATAGGGGGATACATGAAGTTAATTCTATTTTGCCTACTATTTCTACGGCCTTTGTTGTGCCATGCAATTGATATCGTCAGATTGCCATCCACACAATCTATTGGCGATGAACGTTTTTTATTCACTCAAAGGGTATTAGAGCTTTCTCTACAAGAGAGTGAGGCGCTTTATGGCCCTTATGAACTAGTTACCTCTTCGGTTAGTGGAGAGCGCAGCCGACTCTTGAAAGAGCTAGTTATAGGGGAGAGAATAAATGTTCACATTGTTGCGACTAGGCCTGAATGGGAAGAGCAAGCTATCCCTATTATGTTTCCTTTTTTTAAAGGACTATTAGGCTATCGTCTCCTGCTTATTCATAAAGACAATCAGCCATTATTCTCTAAGGTTGAAGATATTAGCTCCTTGAAAACATTGAGGGGAGGCCTAGGAGCTCAGTGGTCTATCACCTCTGTGTTTGAGCAGATTGGTGGTTTTACCCTTGTGAAAGGTAATAACTATGAAGGTCTATTTGGAATGCTCTCAGCCAAGCGTTTTGATTACTTTATGAGAGGTATTAATGAGATTTTTGGCGAGTTTAGTACTCGCAGTTCCATTTATCCAAATATGGCTATCGAACAAACATTGGCCATAAATATTCCTCTACCGGTGTACTGTTTTGTTTCTCCTAAGCACCCTCGATTAGCCGCTCGCATCCTTTATGGTTTGCAAAAAATGAAAGCAAATGGTCACTATGACTTGCTCTTCCATCAGCATTTTGCGCAATCTATTTCTCAAGCGGGCCTTGATCGCCGCAAAATTTTTACTTTACCGAACCCAACACTTACCCCGCACCCAATTTATTCTGATGCTAGTTATTGGTATCAGCCAAGTCGATAAGTTAGATTGCTACTCTTATGGGTTAAGATCAGGTTTTTTAGCAATGTTCTGCCAATCGTATTGCTGAGTTATATCTTGCCCTCTGTCACATAATCAGGTAGTTTTTAGGTATCTGGACGTCTAAACATCTTATGTGCATGGAGTGAGCAATAATGCCGATCAAAATTCCCGACCTTCTACCTGCGACTGATATTCTTCGTGGAGAGAATATCTTCGTTATGTCGCAAAAAAGAGCGGCTAGCCAAGAAATTAGGCCTTTGAAGGTATTACTACTGAACTTAATGCCGAAAAAAATAGAAACGGAAACACAGTTTCTCCGTCTTCTATCAAATAGCCCTCTTCAAGTTGATGTTGAGTTGTTAAGGATAGATAACCGACCAACGCGCAACACACCAACAGAGCATTTAGATACGTTTTATCGTCAATTTGAGACGGTCCAAGATCGAAATTTCGATGGGCTTATTGTTACCGGTGCACCGTTAGGTTTAGTGCAGTTTGAAGATGTTCTCTATTGGGAGGAGATACAGTCGATTCTCAATTGGGCAAAAGACCATGTTACATCGACATTGTTCGTTTGCTGGGCTGCTCAAGCAGCGTTAAAGCTTCATTACGATTTACCTAAACGTACACGTAAAGAGAAGTTATCCGGCGTATATCACCATAAAACTCACGATCAGCATCACCCTCTCTTACGTGGTTTTGATGACACCTTCCTCGCTCCTCATTCTCGATATGCTGATTTTTCTTCTGAGTATCTGTCGGAGCATACTGATCTTGATATATTAGCGACGTCAGAGAAAGCCGGGGTCTATTTAGCGACCACTAAAGACAAGCGAAATGTCTTTGTCACTGGACACCCTGAGTATGACGTAGACACGTTAGGGAACGAATATCAGCGTGATTTAGAACAGGGCATGGAGCCAATGCTTCCTGTTAATTATTACCCTGAAGATGATGATACACAGCAACCTATCGCAAGTTGGCGTAGCCATGGCCACTTGCTTTTTGCTAATTGGCTAAATTATTGTGTATATCAACAAACACCTTATGATCTTAATGATTTTTCTGAACAAAATTTTACCAAAGACTAGAGCAATAGCAGTCCAATAAGGAAGTAACGTGGTAGTAATTAAAAAGGACACTTTGAAGCAGCGCTTAGAAGAGCAGATTCTGATTATTGATGGTGGCATGGGCACCATGATTCAAAATGTGAAGTTAGAAGAAGCTGATTATCGAGGAAAGCGCTTTGCAGACTGGCACTGTGATCTAAAGGGTAACAATGACCTCTTGGTATTGTCTCAGCCCGAAATCATAAAGAACATTCACCTGCAATACTTGGAAGCGGGTGCTGACATTTTAGAAACCAACACGTTCAATGCTACCTCCATTGCGATGGCTGACTATGAGATGGAAAGTCTCAGTGCTGAAATCAATCTTGAAGCCGCTAAACTAGCCCGTGCTGCTGCCGATGAGTGGACAGCAAAGACGCCAGAGAAACCTCGCTTTGTTGCCGGCGTTTTAGGGCCAACTAACCGTACTTGCTCTATCTCCCCTGATGTTAATGATCCTGGCTACAGAAATGTGACCTTTGATGAGTTAGTTGCTGCTTACTCTGAATCAACACGCGCCCTTATTGATGGTGGTAGCGACCTGATTCTAATTGAAACCATCTTTGATACGTTGAACGCTAAGGCGTGTTCCTTTGCGGTTGAAAGTGTGTTCGAAGAGCGTGGCATAGAGCTTCCGGTCATGATATCGGGGACGATTACCGATGCATCAGGTCGAACATTGTCAGGTCAAACCACAGAAGCTTTCTACAACTCGATGCGACATGTCAAACCCATCGCATTTGGCTTGAACTGTGCGTTGGGTCCAGATGAGCTCCGTCCATATGTCGAAGAGTTGTCACGAATATCGGAGACTTACGTTTCTGCACACCCAAATGCTGGATTACCGAATGCTTTCGGTGAATATGATCTCGAAGCTGATGAAATGGCTGAGCATATCCAAGAGTGGGCAGAGAGCGGCTTCTTGAACCTTGTCGGTGGTTGCTGTGGTACAACACCTGAGCATATTCGCAAAATGGCTGAGGTGACAGCCAAGGTTAAACCTCGTGTCTTACCAGAAATTCCTGTTGCATGCCGACTATCAGGTTTAGAACCTTTAACTATTTCACCAGAAACGCTCTTTATTAATGTCGGTGAACGTACAAATGTCACAGGTTCAGCACGCTTTAAGCGGTTAATAAAAGAAGAGCTTTATGACGAAGCGCTTGAAGTGGCACGTCAACAAGTGGAGGCCGGTGCACAGGTCATCGACATTAACATGGATGAAGGCATGTTGGATGCCGAAGCCGCGATGGTTCGTTTCCTAAACTTATGTGCCACTGAGCCTGAAATTTCCAAAGTTCCTATCATGGTCGACTCTTCTAAGTGGGAAATCCTTGAGGCTGGTCTTAAGTGTGTACAAGGCAAACCTATCGTCAATTCCATCTCTTTGAAGGAAGGTAAAGAGAAGTTTGTTGAGCAGGCGAAGCTCATTCGCCGCTATGGTGCCGCTGTTATCGTCATGGCTTTTGATGAGGTCGGTCAAGCAGATACACGTGAAAGAAAAGTAGAAATTTGTACAGAGGCATACCGCGTTCTCGTTGATGAGGTTGGTTTTCCACCTGAAGATATCATCTTTGATCCAAACATTTTTGCAGTTGCGACCGGTATCGAAGAGCATAACAACTATGCGGTCGACTTTATCGAAGCGGTTGGTGATATCAAGCGTACACTACCACACGCGATGATTTCCGGTGGTGTCTCAAATGTTTCATTTTCATTCCGTGGTAATAATGCAGTCCGAGAAGCGATTCACGCTGTCTTCCTCTACTACTGTTTTAAAAATGGTATGGATATGGGCATCGTTAATGCCGGTCAGTTGGCTATTTATGATGACTTACCTGATGAGTTGCGTGATGCGGTTGAAGATGTTGTGCTTAACCGTCGTGATGATAGTACGGAACGTTTACTCGATATTGCCGATAAGTATCGCGATAGCGGAGCTGCACAAGAAGATAACACGGCAGCGGAGTGGCGCGGTTGGCCTGTTGAGGAGCGCCTTTCTCATGCGCTTGTAAAAGGTATTACTGAATTCATTGTGGAAGATACAGAAGAGGCTCGGCAAGCGGCAAGCAAGCCTCTAGAAGTTATTGAAGGCCCATTAATGGCGGGTATGAACGTTGTTGGTGATCTTTTTGGTGAAGGGCGAATGTTCCTACCGCAGGTCGTGAAGTCTGCTCGAGTGATGAAGCAAGCTGTTGGTTATCTAGAACCTTATATCAACGCTGCTAAGCAAAAAGGACAGACTAATGGAAAGATCCTTTTAGCGACCGTGAAAGGTGATGTTCACGATATAGGAAAGAACATTGTAGGTGTTGTTCTTCAATGTAATAACTACGAAATTATCGATCTCGGCGTGATGGTTTCTTGCGACAAAATACTCAAGGTCGCGAAGGAAGAAAACGTCGATATTATTGGGCTTTCAGGGTTAATTACCCCCTCTCTGGATGAGATGGTTCATGTTGCGAAAGAGATGGAGCGTACAGGCTTTGGTATTCCTCTCCTGATAGGAGGCGCAACAACGTCTAAAGCACACACCGCTGTTAAAATTGAGCAAAATTACCATGGGCCTGTCGCTTACGTTTCGAATGCTTCACGTGCTGTTGGGGTTTGTTCATCTTTACTCTCTAAAGAGCAATACCCAGCGTTTGTGGAACGCTTGAACAAAGAGCATGAGACCGTTCGCGAGCAACATCGTAGGAAGAAGCCACGCTCAAAACCTGTGAGCTTAGAAGTCGCAAGGGCAAATAAACATGTAATTGATTGGGATGACTATCAAACGTCTGCGCCCGTTAAACCTGGTGTTCATGTATTTAATGATTACTCCATTAAAACACTTCGTGAGTATATTGATTGGACGCCATTCTTTATGACATGGTCATTGAGTGGAAAGTTTCCAACCATTTTGCGCCATGAGGTTGTCGGTGAACAGGCGACGAAACTGTATGATGACGCCAATGCCTTACTGGATATCATTGAAAGGGATGGCATCATCAAGGCAAACGGTGTTTGTGGTATTTTCCCAGCTAATGCTATCGATGATGATATTGAAGTGTATGGTGATGAGTCTCGGACAGAAGTGACTGAAGTGCTTCATCATCTTCGTCAACAGACTGAAAAGGCGAAAGGTGCAAACTATTGCCTTTCGGATTTTGTGGCTCCCAAATCGAGTGGTAAGGCCGATTGGATTGGCGCTTTTGCCGTGACTGGTGGTATTGGTGAATATGAGATCGCTGAACATTACAAGAAAGAGGGCGATGACTATAACGCGATCATGATCCAAGCTGTCGCAGACCGTCTTGCCGAGGCTTTTGCTGAGTGTCTTCATGAGAAAGTACGTAAAGAGATTTGGGGCTTCGCTGCAGACGAAGATTTGAAAAATGAAGATCTAATTCGTGAGAAGTATCAGGGCATTCGTCCCGCTCCTGGCTACCCTGCATGCCCAGAACATACAGAGAAAGGTGCAATATGGTCATTGTTGGATGTTGAAACAAATACAGGTATGTCCTTAACCGAAAGTTATGCCATGTGGCCAGGCGCTGCTGTGTCCGGTTGGTTTTTCTCGCACCCCGAGTCTCGCTATTTTGCTGTCGCACAAATTCAGCAAGATCAGGCATTAGATTATGCTAAGCGTAAAGGGTGGGATGGGTTAGAAAAAGAGAAGTGGCTAGGGCCTAACCTTAACGAATAGGTTTCATTGACTTTAAATACCGTTCTAAAGCACCTCAAGTAGGTGCTTTTTTGTTGGTGATAACTTTACCGGTGGCGGCAATGGTAGACCCCAGCCGCACCTTTTCTTCGATTATTCAGCAACGAACTCACTTTCATCTTCATCACTTTCAACCCCGAAAGCATGGTTCAGTAGACCTAAAAGCGTTTGCTGATATTGAGTGTGCTTTCGTTTGGAGAGCAGCTGGCATAGCTCTTGTCCCGTAGGGCTAAATCGATAGTAAACGAGGGTAATACCTTCTTCTGATGGTTTAAGTCGCCAAGTCTGTTCTTGATAATGGAAGGGTGTCGCGACGTCAGTAGCAAAGGTACCAGAAGCGAGCTCGGTACTGAGTATTAACCCTAAGTCGATTAAAACCAAAAGACTTGAATAAGGAAGCTGATACTGCCCCAACTGAATTGATTGTGCCGGTGTAGGGCGTCGAAAGAGGCCAAGCACTTTTTGTTGTTGGGTTCGAAGCCCTGTGACGATTTTTAAAGTGTTTTCGCTGCCAAAGGAGCTCGATAAGTTAGCAGCTTGTTGTAATATATGGGCTTCTTGCTTGCTCATACCATTGAGAACAGACAGTGCCTTATAGGATATTGAGCCGGGCTTTAATACTTCTGTTTTGAGAACCTGAGCCCAAAGCTGCTGCATTGGAAGGCCATGAATATTGGCAGCAAATGAGAGGAATCGAGCATACCAGTCTGGATCTGGGTGTTGCGAGACCTCATCTTTGCAGCTGCGAAAAGCGATTTGGATAATTTTTTCGAGGTTCTTCTGTTGTTGTTGTTGCTGGATATTTTGTCGATGGCTAATTCGATCCTCAAGTGACTTCACCTCCGCTGTAGAGACAAGGGCATCGATCCCTTGTTCAGAGGCGAGTTGCTTGATGACTCCTTGACTGGAAGAGAGCGTTTTGGGTTGACTATTAGCCGTCGCTACAGCTGTCTGATCCGTTTTCATGATTCTACGCCTAAGAAAGAATACATTTATCTTGCCTTGCCGATTTGGATTTGGCAATTGTCAAAATATTGATATAAAACAAATGGGAAAGTAAAATGTGTTGCCGTGATGTTAATAAGGGTTTAATATTGCCGCGAATGACAAAGGGAGGTTGTTGTGCAGCGTTATCGAGTTGGCAATGCAATTATTGTATTAAGTTATATTGGCGCCTTGGTCTACCTAGCTAGCTTTTTATAGTCGCTAGCTAGGTAAGTTCGAGAAAGATTACTCGTAGAGGTAATCTTCGACAGAAACACCTTCGATGAGGTAGCCAACCTGTGCGAGATCATGGCTAATCGTTTCTGTTTTTAAGACCCCGTTGATGTATACAACATCCCAAAGTTGCTGGATAGGCACTCCTTCAGGAAATTTTACGTAGATAATTTGGTTGGGTGGCGGTGGTGGAACGTGAATACAAGCACCAAAGTAAGGTACGAGTAAAAATTCCGTCACGACCTTGTTGTCCCCTTCAAGTGGAATAACAAAACCAGGGATTTTAACTTGGCTTCCATTTAGCTCTTCTCGTACAGAGCCAGACATCGATTGCTGTGCTGCCAAGTCACTGCTTTCGTCATGTGAGCCGATTGCATTCTGCCCGGCATTAGCGGCAAAACTCTGGCGTTCAGCTTCTGGAATTAAATCTAACCAGTTTAGTTTTAGCACATCATCTGCTGCTGCCATTAAAGGTAACCAGCAAAATAGAACAAGTAGTAGGCGTTTCATGTTGTCTCCAGTTAAACGCGTATTGTCATGCCATCGGCCAGCGAGTGACGATAGGCGCGAAGCGCAGGAATAAGTCCGACTATAATACCCGCAACTTGTACGATTGCGAGCAATAACCACTCATATGTTGTGGGTGGTGTAAGTGCAAGGTGGATACCAAACTGCTGTTGAACAATTGGCTGTAGTATTGCCATTAAGGCATAAAGAGTCGTTAGACCAAGGGCAATACCTGCAAGGGTGAGTGCTGTCGCTTCACTGATCAACAAGAAGAAAATATGGGCAGGCCTAGCGCCCATGGCTCGCAAGATAGCCATCTCTCGGCGACGCTCATTCAGGCTAGTCAACAAGCCTGTAAGCATCCCTAAAAGACCAGCAACAACAACAAAGCCAGAAACAACCATCAGTGCTTGTTCTGCGATTGACATCATTCCCCACATCTCATGAAGCGCAATCCCTGGCATAATGGCACTCAATGGTTCATTACGATAGGTGTTTATGTGGCGTTGCAATGCAAAGGTTTGAATCTTTGAGTTCAATCCTAGAAAGGCTGCGGTTATTTGTTCGGGGGCATATTCACGGTTTTCCAGTTCCTCTGATTCTGGTGCGTAGCCCATATTGGCGCCGGTTTCCCATCCTACGTGTATGGCTTCAATGGCCTCCAGTGATACATGGACACTGCGATCCACTGGGGTTCCCGTCGGTGCTAAGATACCAACTACCTTAAAGGGAGCGTTATCATGCCGGTTAAACGCCATATCGCTCAAGCCATGAGCAACAACAATTTCGTCGCCAACGTTGTAATCTAGGCTTCGTGCCACTTCGGCACCAACAACCGCTTCAAGTAGATGCTCAAATGGTTCCCCATCACTAAAGGTTAGCGGCTGGTTACGACCATATTGGTAATGCTTGAAGTAGTCTTCGGTAGTGCCTAAAACTCTAAATCCACGATGTGAATCGCCAAGTGAGATGGGTACGCTCCACTTAACGCTAGGGTGTTCACTCAGCTCTTGATAACTTTGCCAGCTGATATTGTTGGTCGCGTTTCCGATACGAAAAACAGAGTAGAGAAGTAGGTTTACCTGCCCAGAACGTGAACCTACGATGAGGTCAGTACCTGAGATGGTATTGGCAAAGCTATCTTTGGTTTGAGTTCGTATACGTTCCACGCTGATAAGGAGCGTTACTGAAATAGCAACGGTCAATAGCGTGAGAATTGCGGTGGTTTTTCGGTTAGCAAGGCTTTGCCAGGCAAGTCGAATAATCGCCATTACATCACCTCCTGACTTGCTTGATTTAACGTGAGTAGATCGACGCCTCGATCAAAGAGGTGTTCGAGAGTGTGATCGTGGCTGACAAATAATAAGCTCGTGCCGGCGTTTTCACACTCTTGCATTAGTAGCTCGATAAATGCAGTACGGTTATCGTGGTCGAGGGCTGATGTTGGTTCATCAGCAATCAGTAACGGTGGCTGGCCAATTAACGCACGAGCTGCTGCGACCCGTTGTTGCTGCCCAATACTTAATTGAGAAACAGGGCGAGAAAGGCTCTCTTCTGGTAAGTGAAGAGCAAGCAGTAAGCGCCGTGCTTCTTGTTCCATTGAGCCCGAGATATTTTGTTTTCGGCGTGTTGAAAAACGGCACGGTAATAGGACGTTATCGACGACAGATAGGTAAGGAAGTAAGTTAAACATCTGGAAGATGTACCCTAAATTATCTGCGCGAAACCGGTCTTTTTGTGCTGGCTTCAATGTGCTCATTGGCGTATCTAATAGGTGTATCTCGCCACTGGATACATCGGTAATGCCCGATAGTAGAGAGAGAAGGCTAGATTTACCACTTCCGCTTGGACCTTTTAAAAATACCTTTTCACCTTTTTTTAAAGTGAAATGAGGAATAGAGAGTAAGTCACTGTTTTGGCCAGGCCAGCGAAATGTCAGGTTTTCAATAGTAATTACGTTCATAGCTCGTATGGCGGGGGTCTCCCCCCGCATTGATGATTAGAACTGGATACGGTGCTGCTGGCTTGTCAGAGTGTCAGCAAATTGTGCACTGTTAGTAATGGCTTGTACCGTCATTTTCTCGGTAGACGGGAAGCTGTTGAACCAGTTCACATCAACAGTTTTCAAGCTTTCCATATTGTTACATTCGTAGACATACTGCGCTGAAAACTCGCCATGTCCATGATTATGACCGTGGTCATCGTGATCATGACCTTTGTGATTGCCATGATTATGGTCGTCATGACCGTGGTCATCGTGATCATGGCCTTTGTGATCGCCATGATCATGGTCGTCATGACCGTGGTCATCGTGATCATGACCTTTGTGATCGCCATGATCATGGTCGTCATGACTGTGGTCATCGTGGTCATGGTCTTTGTGATCGCCATGATTATGATGGTCATGACCATCACCATGCTCGCTCTCTAATGTATTGCTAACAACGGCTTCTTCTAGCTTACAGTCAATATTGAAGCTGAATAGTTGAGATGGGTCATTTAACAACGTGGTAGCACGAGTAATAACCGCTTTTTGGTCGGCATTCTGTGGGGCATGTTCAAAGCCCACAACGTCTGCTCCCGGTGCTGTTACTTCGATCAATAGGTGTTGACCATCTTGAGCCATGTTTAGTTCAACTTGGCCATGCACGTGTGCACCGTGCTCGCGATACTCTTCAGCATTAATGCTAGAAAAAGGGAGGGTCGCTAGTAGTGCCAAAGTCAGCGCTGTTTTTTTCATCGGAAATTTCCTGCAAATTGATTATTGGTTAATGGTAAGGGTATTACGTGATAAATCGATTGCAGCAGGCGGTGCTCGTGCAAAGTGTAAAGTACACCAGGATACGAAAGCGTGCTCAAATTGTAGCGGTATATATTGTGAATACCGTGATGATAAACAGGCTGTGGAAAGCTGTTGGATATGAGGTGTTATGACTGTCGGTAAGAGTTGTTCGCAGTCGTGATGATGAACCGTATCAATATGATCATATGCATGAAGAGCGGATGCATGCGTTTCCAGAAGAAACAGTGCAAGGAATGCAGCTAGATACAGAGAAGACGCAGGACGACGAAACATAATGAACCACAGTAATAATGTTATGTAATAATATAACATTATTGCTGTGGTTCTAAAGTGTAAAAATAGAATTAATCGATATTGTCGTTAATCATTGCCAGTACTTGCGATACTTGTGCTTCTGAAAGTTTGCCTTCATGAGCGAAAAGTACCGTGCTATTTTTGTCTAATACAATGATTGCTGAACTCTTCTCTGAGAGTGCCCAAGCATTGCTGATAGCTCCATCAGCATCTAGCACCATTGATGACCAGTAAAACTCTTTTTTGCTGTCTTCTGCCGATGACTTAACAAATCCTCCCGTTCCCCACATTGCATCATCTTGATTGATAATCGTGGTCGTTTGGTATTGTTCCTGTGCAAAATCCGCTTCAGTAATCGCGTCCATCAACTCAGCATTTAGCTCTTTAGCGGCACTACGTCCAGCGATTGCCTGAATGACTCGTACTTTGCCCGCTAAGGATTCAGTTTGCCATGGTTGATATTCAATCTCGCCGTCTGCTAGCGTGAGTTCACCGTGTTTCGCAACCGAAGCTGATGGCAGTGCATCACCAATGGTGAGGTTATGTGCCAAAAGAGAGCTAGAGAAAAGGCTAGTGAAGGTCAATAAAAGTGCAGTCATTTTCATAGTAGGGCATATTCCATTCATTATTGATTTTCTATTATCTTAGTTAAGCTTTTGTTATCTGGTTTTACCAGTCTGCATTTTGGATAAAAAGTCTAGTAAATTACCAATTTGCCACATTATCTCTTCATCGCTAGCGCTATAATTTAACCTTGCGGTCTGAAATGGTGATTATTGTATGTTTCTACTTAAATATGGTTACATGCTAACAGTTGGCAAGTTATCTGCATGATTTCATCACTTAGAGCTTTCAAAGTGAAAAGCGTCAAATATTGACCAGTGAGTGAGTGCTATTCGCTGATCAGTGGAGTGTATAAGGAAGACGATCATGTTAAAGGTGTTTAACCAGTACCGCCCACAGCAAGTGGCTCGATTTGTTAAAAGTTTCCACCGTGGGCGTTTTTATATTCATGGTATTGGTGGTTTTGAGTTTGATCTTGGTAAGGTGTCGATGCCGCATCATCAAGAGCGGCGGCATCTAATTGCGATGGCAGAAATTAACCAGTTGATTAAACAGCTTAATGAAGATTACGCAGTTTAGCCCTTCACGTATTCTCTCTGCATCATGACGGAATAGCGACGTTACCGTGGGCCTACTCTGCGAGATTAGGCGGCATGCAGATCCCCGTTCCACCTAAACCACAGTAGCCTGCAGGGTTTTTGGCTAAATATTGTTGGTGATATTCTTCAGCGAAATAGAACTCTGTGAGGGGTTTCACCTCTGTAGTGATGTGTGCATAAGGCCCTTTTGCATGTTGCAATGCATGTTGGTATTGCATCATGCTGGTTTGAGCGTCGGTAAATTGGTGCTCGGATTGGGTGTAGATAGCACTGCGATATTGAGAACCTTGATCGTTGCCTTGACGCATCCCCTGAGTCGGATCGTGATTCTCCCAAAACAGATTTAGAAGTGCCATGAAGGTGATTTTTTCTGGATCATAATGCACAACAACAACTTCAGTATGGCCAGTATTTCCTGTGCATGTTTCATCATAGGTTGGGTTGGGCGTGTGACCACCGGCGTAGCCAACCGCAGTACTAACAACTCCCTCTTGTTGCCAAAAAAACCGCTCAGCTCCCCAGAAGCATCCCATTCCAATCACAAGCGATGGGTATGCGGTGGAAGAAGGTGCTAATAGCGGGGTCCCGAATACAGTATGGTTGCCGACAGGGACGATAGCTTCCTGACGTCCTGGCAGTGCGTCGTTCACGGAAACAATCTGGTTTTTATCTACAGACATGACGATCCTTTGCTTATGCGTATTTGTACTTGATGTATCGACATATTAAACATGAGACATAAATTAGTAACTACTATTTGTCTCACGATGTACATTACTAACACAATATTAGACAATAAATTATCTTGAATGGAACCTGAACGGTGAATGCAGTCATATATATTAATTAGACTCGAACTCCTTAAAGCCTCCATTAAACACTGAATGATACTGTTCGCTCTCGGTGGCTGAAGTCATCATGCTGTCAAGGTTAACTATGCGTTGGATACAAATAACTGGAATTTATCTTCTTTTCTGTAGTTTGCCTGCTTGGGCGGACACCAAGTTTGAGGTTGCTGGTGTTAGAGGTGAGCTAAAGAAGAACGTTGAACTGTACTTATCAACCTTAGAACAACAAGGCGTTGAGAATAAAGATCGCTTTCGAAATCAGTTGCAGTCAGAGGTTAGCAATGCGCTTAAAGCCCTTGGTTACTACTCGCCGACTTATCAGGTTGACTGGGACATAGAGGATGAAAGTCCGACGGTTTTCCTTACTATTGATCCCGGTCCGGTCACCAAAATTGCTGAAAGCGATATTGCCTTAATTGGTGCTGGGACAAGCGATCCTGACCTTCTGAGTATCGTTGAAGGTGCCCGTTTGGAAGTAGGTAGCGCGCTAAACCATGGTCACTATGAGGCGTTGAAATCGAGTTTAACTAATACTGCTTTGAAGAAAGGTTACTTTGATGCGCAGTTTAAAGAAAGCAGCATGAAGGTGGCTCCGGGGCGTCAACAAGCCTTCATTACTCTGCATTTTGCCACTGGTGAGCGATACCGCTTTGGTGAAACAGAAATCATTGGTAGCCAAATAAAAGAAGAACGCGTGCGTTCATTAATGCCCTATGAGCAAGGTCAGCCCTATTTGGCGAGTGATCTCGGCGAATTCAATCAGGCACTCTCTAACAGCCAGTGGTACTCATCGATTTTTGTAGAACCCAAAATAGAGAGTGCTGTTGATTACCAAGTGCCTGTTCGTGTTGAGCTTGCCCCCCAGTCGAAGAATCAAGTTGAAGTTGGTGTTGGCTACTCAACGGATGTTGGTGCACGTTTAAAGCTGAATTGGAAAAAGCCTTGGGTGCACTCACGAGGCCATAGTTGGAATACCAATCTAGAAGTATCAGCCGTTCAGCCTAAAATTGAAACGGTGTATAAAATTCCACTTGATGATGTTTTACGTGATTACTACCAAATCGTGGGAGGATTACGATATATCGATAGCCATGACACTGTGAGTACAGAGATCAGTGCTGGGGTAGAGCGTCACTGGCACTTAGATTCAGGTTGGAAGCGAACATTATCAATGCGATATCTTTTCGAGGATTACAAACAAGGCGTTGATGAAGATGGGATTATGCAGCTGTTCGTTCCTGGGCTGACATACAGCCGCACCCGATCGCGGAGTGGGGCAATGCCGATGTGGGCAGATAAGCAGTTTATTAGTATGGAATATGCGGATCCTCTATTAGGGTCTGATACTGAAATACTTCGTTTAAGAGGAAGAACGGGGTGGATCCGTGGAATTGGTGATCGTCATCGCGGGATATTTAAAGTGGATGCAGGCACAGTTATTGCTGATGGCATTACCAATGTTCCGCCCTCTATGCGCTTTTTCGCTGGTGGTGATAACAGCTTACGAGGTTATGGGTATGAAACGATTGCTCCTACCGACAGTGGTGGTAAGTTGCGAGGTGCACGCTTCTTAATGACAGCAACAGCAGAGTACCAGATACGTGTTTATGGAAATTGGTGGCTGGCTGCTTTTTATGACTACGGGGATGCTTGGAATAATACGCCAGATTGGAAACAAGGTGTGGGTGGTGGTATACGCTGGGCATCACCTGTGGGACCAATCCAACTGGATGTCGGTGTTGGATTAGAAAACACCAGTGATGATTATCGTATTCACTTTACCATAGGGCCTGAATTTTAATGCTTTTACGTTGGACGAAGCGCATTACCCTCGGGGTGACGGCATTACTTTTATTGATTGTCCTGACAGTATGGATGGTGCTTTTTACCCAAGTTGGTGTTCGACTTGTGGTATGGGCTGCACCGAAGTTTGTTGATGACCTCGTTATTGCTGATGGCAGTGGACAGTTACTTGGCGATTTGACGTTAGAGGGTGTGGAATATCATCATCCAGATATGCCTCTAGCGGTTGATCGACTTTGGTTACGCTTAGACCGGAAGTGCTTATTAGAGCCAGCGATTTGTATCCAAGAGATTGGGATTGAAGGACTTAACTTCGACCTTGCTGCCCTGCCTGAAAGTGAAGAACAATCAGCTCCAGAAGAGCCCTCAGACAGCACGGAGCTACTTGCCCCACTCCCGATCACGGTGAAGCGTATTGTTCTGGATCGTATCGCTCTTTCTGTACTTGGCCATCAAGTGGATTGGAGTCATTTTGAATCGGGCCTTCATTGGCAAGATGATACTTTAACGCTCACCTCGACGACGTGGGAAGACCTCAATGTGGTATTGGCTGCATCAGATGCTTCTAATACTAAAGCAACGGAAGCTACTGAAGAGCCTGAAACCGAGACAGATTTCACCGCGACAGTTACAGCGGAAGAAGCAGTAACGGGAGAAGCCGCTCAAGGAAAAACTGAAGCAATAACATTGCCAGAGGTTGTCCTTCCTCTCAACATCGATATCGAACGTTTTTCGTTAGTAAATACTAACCTCAACGGTGTTGGGTACCCTATTGTCATTCAACGTTTTTCTCTCAGTGCCTTGCTGGAAGAGAGCCAAGTGACGCTGCGTCACCTCGATCTTGATATGCCAGAGGGTAAGCTTGAATTAAAGGGCGATGCTACCTTAAATGGAGATTACCCTCTTGATATCAATGCTAATTTATTTGTTAAGCACGCGATGTTGCCCAATCATCGCTTGCAACTTCAAGCATCGAGAAGCATTGCCAATCTTAATTTTAGTGCCTCTCTTGACGGTATCCTACAAGCCAATGTTAAAGGGGAGCTTAACCCATTAGAGCCGATATTGCCGTTTGATGTAGAGGTGGTGAGTAACCACTTACAATGGCCTTTGAGTCCGTCACCAGAGATGACGTTAAAGCGCACCGAGGTAAAGGTGAAAGGTGATCTCGATAGATATGACCTAGCGCTTCAAACATTTTTAGAGGGGGCGGTGATACCTGCGACGGGGATTGATTTAACCGCCAATGGTTCATTGGAAGCCGCTACCGTGGAAAGCCTTCAGCTGCAAACGTTGGAAGGTGACGTGAATGTCACGGCCAATGCGCGTTGGAGCCCAAACGTTGATTGGCAGGCTGAATTGTCATTTGAGCAAATCAATCCAGGCGTTATCGTTGACTCAGTGTCAGGGAAGTTGAATGGCATTCTCCAAACACACGGAAAGCTCACGGATCAAGGCGGCTATATTATCGAACTGCCTACGCTCTCCATTGATGGTGAGCTGATGAATATCCCGTTCGATCTCGCTGGTGAACTCAGTGTGATGGATACCGCGGGTACGGGGGATATCCAGCTAAACACTGAAGGTCTGCGCTTACAGCATGGACCAAATGGGTTTGTTGCAAAGGGTTATCTTGCAGAGTCTTGGGATATGGGGCTGGATATTGATGCACCGGATCTTGCTCAATCATTACCAGATATTAAGGGGGAAGTGAAAGGTGTTATTCAATTAGCAGGAGAGATGCTTACCCCTGAGATGAATATAGACCTTTCCATTGAACAATTCGCTTGGCAAGAGCTTGCGACGCTCTCTTCATTGACACTGAATGGCGATGTATCAACAAAGTTACCGATGTCCGTTGATCTTGCCCTCCGTGCTGAAGAGGTGAAATACGAAGAAAGTGTTGATCTTGATGTTGTTCGACTTACCTTTCAGGGCTCTGAAGCAAGTCATCAACTTCGGTTAGCGATGAAAGGCTTGCCGACAGGGCTTGTTCTCGAGGTCGATGGTGGTTTAACGCAAGATAATGCTTGGAAGGGGGCTATCAGTCGGTCTCGTATAGAGACGCCAGTAGGGGTATGGGCATTAGATCAACCCGCAAATATCGATGTTGACTTAGCAAGTACGACTGTCAATCTTGGGGAGCACTGTTGGGTGCAATCGCCTTCAAAGGTATGCCTGACCCAGCCAGCATTAGTGGGAGAGAGTGGTAAGGTTGCTTTAAGTGTGACTGAATTTAATTTTGATAAAATCGCTCGCTACATGCCAAGTAATATTGAGATTGATGGTGATGCCTATGTTGATGTCGTTGCAGCCTGGTCTGCAGATGTCGCACCACAAGTGGATGCTAAGCTTCGCCTTCCTCCCGGCAAAGTGTCTATTAGCGATGTGCCGTTTACGCAGGCTTGGAATAAGGTTGTCGTCAATGCCATTGTTAATAACGATACACTCAGTGCGGATTGGCTACTTGACCTTACAGATAATGGCCAGCTGCAAGGCGATGCCGAGATTGTTGGTCTGACACAAAAGTCGATAGATCTTCAACAGATAAAAGCAAATGTTGGTATCAGTGATATTACCCTAGACTTTTTAACCCCGTTTGTTGCTGATTATAGTTCTATCGCCGGTAAGTTAAATAGCCAGCTGGCACTGACTGGGGACGTGTTGAACCCTGGGCTTCAAGGAGACATCCGTCTTGAGAGTATCAAAGCGGCAGGGAAAGAAGTCCCTTTTGAGGTAGAAAATGCCGATATAACTACGCGCTTTGATGGGCATACAGCAACGTTAGAAGGACGATTACAAACCCCTGATGGTGAACTTAATCTTGAGGGCGATGCTGATTGGCAGCAATTAACGGCTTGGAAGACCAACCTTAATGTAAGTGGTGAACGTTTAGATGTCTCTGTTCCATCTTTAGTCTCGTTAGAGGTTTCACCTAACCTTACCATCAGTGCGACGCCAGAAGAGGCTATTATCGAGGGAAACATCGATATTCCATGGGCAAGGATTAAAGTGGATTCAGTTCCGGAAACAGCTGTCGGTGTTTCTAGTGATGAAATTATCTTAACGGATGATCTTGAACCTATCGTCCAAGATATCGCCTCGCCTATTGCGATTAAGACAAATGTTTTCGTCAACATTGGAGATGATGTGACATTGGATGCATTTGGCTTAACAGGAAGCTTAGGGGGCGGATTAAATGTCCAGCAGAACAATACGGGGCCACAAGTTTCAGGTGAAGTTCGGATTACCGATGGTTCTTACCGCTCATTTGGTCAGGAGCTACAGATAGATGAGGGCAAGATACTGTTCAGTGGGCCACCAGACCTTCCCTTTTTACAAGTTGAAGCGATCCGAAACCCAGATAGCACCCAAGATGATGTTATTGCTGGCGTGCGTGTTACAGGCTCAGCAGAAGCGCCAGAGCTTGAGGTTTTCTCAGATCCCGTGATGCCGCAGCAAAATGCACTCTCATACTTACTTCGAGGTCAAGATCTAGACAGTGAAGCAGGGGGGAATATGATGACTTCAGCAATGATAGGCTTGGTGCTTTCACAAAGTGGTCAAGTGGTCGGTGATATTGGTGAAGCATTTGGTGTACAAGATTTAAGTGTTGATACCGCTGGTTCTGGGGATGACTCTCAAGTTACCGTCAGTGGATATATTGCTCCCGGCCTACAGGTGAAATATGGTGTTGGGATTTTTAACTCACTGGCTGAATTTACTGTCCGTTATCGTTTAATGCGTGATCTCTATGTTGAAGGTGTCTCTGGATTAGACAGTGCTGTTGATGTGCTCTATCAGTTTGAGTTTGATTAGGTACATTGCTGCTCGATTAAAGCACTGTCGCAAGGGAGATGTATTGTTGGCAGGCTAGGTGTATTAAGCGAATTTAAGGAGGAATCGTCGATGGACAATCTTGTTTTTGTATATGGAACGCTCCGTAAAGGAGAGGTCAATCACTTTTGGCTCGATGGCGCCATGTTTGTTGGTCAATACACGATACCGTCAGGGTGGCACATGATCGATCTCGGCCCTTACCCTGCAGTGATAGCTGACAAGGTATCCTTTGTTCCTATCATCGGCGAGATATATCAGGTTACACCGGCAATACTTGAAAAGTTAGATGAATTAGAAGAGTACCCAACATTGTATGGGCGGGAGCAAATAACGACAAAGTTTGGACTTGCTTGGATCTACTACTACCAACATATCGACACACACCTGATTAAGCGGATAGAGAGTGGCGATTGGTGCCAACGAATGAGCAAGTAAAAAGAGCGCAAAGCGCTCTTCGGGTTTCATTTTTAATGACTAACGTGTGTCGATCAGTTTTCGACAATTATGCTTTTTCTGCCTGTGCACGCTCGTAAGAGGTTTGGATTTCCGCTTTAGCAGCAGCAACATCCTCCCATCCATCAACTTTTACCCACTTACCCGCTTCTAGCTCTTTGTAGCGTTCGAAGAAGTGGGTGATCTGCGCGCGTAATAGATCGGGTAGATCGTTAACGTTTTGAATGTGATCGTACTCTTTGGTGAGCTTACTGTGCGGAACGGCAACAACTTTGGCATCTTCACCTGATTCATCAGACATTTTTAAGACACCGACAGGACGGCAGCGGATCACTGCTCCAGGCACTAGTGGGAAAGGCGTAGGCACTAAGACATCTACTGGGTCACCATCAAGAGACAGCGTATCGTTAACGTAGCCATAGTTACATGGATAGAACATCGGTGTTGACATAAAACGGTCAACGAAGACTGCGCCTGAGTCTTTATCTACTTCGTATTTAATTGGGTCTGCATTGGCAGGAATTTCGATAACAACGTAGATATCATCGGGTAATGATTTACCAGCGGGTACCTGATTCAGGCTCATGATAAGTTCCTTCTTGGTTGGTATTATGTTGCCAGAATGTCAATTATAACGATGGCAGATGAAATTAACACCGAAAACAAGTAGGGACAAATTAGGAATGGGGAGTGAAAAGATCAACCCGATCGGAATATCTCGGGCTGATCACAAATCTTAGTGGCTGTCAGGGTATGTTTCGATGAATTCTTCGACTTTGTTCACCATTGACGTTGAGCCAATGAAGAAAGGAACGCGCTGGTGGAGTTCTTTTGGTTCGATATCCAGAATTCGATTACAGCCGTCACTCGCTTTACCGCCTGCTTGCTCAATCAAGAATGCCATTGGGTTGCACTCGTAGAGCAGACGCAATTTACCTTGAGGGTATGCAGCAGTGCTTGGGTAAAGGTAAATTCCCCCATGCAGTAGGTTACGGTGGAAGTCAGAGACTAGCGAACCGATATATCGCGAAGTGTATGGGCGGTTATCTTCTGGAGAAATTTCCTGGCAGTATTTGATGTAACGCTTAACACCGTTCGGGAAACGGATGTAGTTACCTTCGTTGATCGAATAGATACGACCATCGTCAGGTGTTACTAAGTTTTCGTGCGATAGGCAGAAAACGCCAAGTGAAGGATCATAGGTAAAGCCATGGACACCATTACCGGTTGAATAAACCAACATGGTCGATGAGCCGTAGATAATATAACCGGCAGCAATTTGCTTATGTCCTGGTTGCAGGAAATCAGCTTCGACAGCTGGTGTACCTACAGGAGAGATTCGGCGGTAGATAGAGAAAATCGTACCAACGGAAACGTTTACGTCAATGTTTGAAGAACCATCAAGTGGGTCCATCAAAACAACGTATTTCGCATTGCGGCTATGTTCGCGATCAAAGCTAACGGCTTCATCTTCTTCTTCACTCGCTACACCACAGACTTGGTCACGAGCTTGCAGAGCAGCCTTGAACTTTTCATTGGCGTAAACATCCAACTTTTGTTGTTGCTCACCTTGGACGTTTTCACTACCGATAGCACCTGTAATATCAACAAGACCCGCTTTGTTGATTTCACGGTTTACTATCTGTGCAGCGAGTTTAATTGAGCCGAGTAACGAGGAGAGTTCACCGCTCGCATGAGGAAAATCATGCTGTTTGTCGACAATGAACTCGCCAAGCGTTTTAATATCGGACATAGTCTATCCTTGCATTTATGTTGTTTTTTGAGAGGGTAGGGCTGGTTTGGGGAACTGCCCGTAAGATCTGTTTTATCTAGTATTTTTATATTTTTATTTATCTTATTGTATTGTAACAGAAGAACTTTTTACGGGTAGCAAAGTAACTGGGAGCGCGTGCTCCGATAAAGCTTCATTAGAAGGACAGTATGCATATACATATTTTAGGGATTTGTGGCACATTCATGGGTGGCGCTGCACTGTTAGCGCGTCAATTAGGTCATAAAGTGACGGGAAGTGACGCGAATGTTTACCCACCAATGAGCACCCAGCTAGAAGAGCAAGGTATTGATATAACTGAAGGTTTCGATCCTGAGCAGCTGCATCCTACACCGGACTTAGTGGTGATTGGCAACGCCATGAGTAGAGGTAATGAGTGTGTTGAATATGTGCTTAATCACAACCTGAATTATACATCAGGCCCACAGTGGCTGCATGATATGTTATTGAAAGATAAGTGGGTTTTAGCCGTTGCCGGTACACATGGAAAGACAACGACAGCCAGTATGTTGAACTGGATTCTTGCCGATAATGAATATAAGTCTGGTTATCTTATTGGTGGCGTGCCTGGAAACTTTAATACTTCCGCTGACTTAGGTGAAAGTATGTTCTTTGTCGTTGAAGCTGATGAATATGACAGTGCTTTTTTCGACAAACGTTCCAAGTTCGTTCATTACCACCCTAGAACCTTGGTAATCAATAATTTAGAGTTCGATCACGCTGATATTTTCGATGATCTTAGTGCGATTCAAAAGCAATTTCATCACCTTATTCGAACAATTCCTAGCCATGGACGCATTATTTATCCGCAAGGAGTCGATGCGATTGAGCAAACCTTGCAGCTTGGTATCTGGAGTGAGTGTGAAACTTATGGCGGAGACTGGCGATCCAATAAAGTTGCGGAAGATGGGAGTGAGTTTTCTGTTTTTCTAAACGATAAATGCGTGGGAACTGTAAAGTGGGATTTAATTGGTGATCACAATATTGCCAATGCAATGATGGCGATTGCAGCAGCTCGACATGTAGGGGTTACCCCAGATCTCGCTTGTGCATCTCTCGCTCGCTTTATTAATACTAAACGCCGTTTAGAGCTACGCGGAGAAGTCGCAGGGATTCAGGTTTATGATGACTTTGCTCATCACCCGACGGCGATTGAAACGACGGTGTCAGCACTTCGCCAACGATCTCAAGAACGTCGAATTCTTGCGATTTTAGAGCCTCGATCTGCAACGATGAAACGAGGCGTTCATCAAGAGAAGCTTGCGCCAGCATTGTCTCTGTCTGATCGTGTTTATTTTTATCAACCTGATGATATTCAGTGGCTTTCTTCTGAGGCAGCTCTGTGTCAGCAACCCGCTACCCTCAATAATGACATTGATGCACTCGTCACCGAGGTCATTTCGGAAGCAAAACCGGGTGATCAACTGCTAGTCATGAGCAATGGCGGCTTTGCTGGTATTCACGACAAACTACTCGCGGCACTGGAACAAAAATATCATGGATAAGCGGATTACTCTGGCGTGGACAGGGGCATCAGGGGCACCCTACGGGTTAAGATTATTGGAGTGTTTACTTGCTGCTGATTATGAAGTCTTCTTATTGATTTCCTCTGCGGCAAGAGTGGTACTGGCGACGGAGCATGGGCTAAAGTTGCCTTCAGGACCAGAGGCGGCACACAAGGTGTTAGCTGAGCATCTCAACATGGTCTCAGATGGCAGTCTTGATGTTTCTAAGCTTATTGTTTGTGGGAAAGATGATTGGTTTTCTCCGGTTGCTTCAGGCTCTGCTGCGCCAAAGAAAATGATTGTATGTCCTTGCTCAACAGGCAGCCTTGCATCGATTGCTTATGGCATGTCGGATAATTTGTTGGAGCGAGCAGCTGATGTCGTTTTGAAAGAACGTGGTCAACTGATGCTTGTTGTTAGGGAGACACCACTCTCAACACTGCACTTGGAAAACATGACTAAGCTATCACGGATGGGAGCGACCATAATGCCAGCAGCACCAGGTTTCTATCATCAACCAAAGTCGATTGATGACCTCGTTGATTTTATGGTGGCGAGGATCCTTGACCATATCGGTTTAGATCAAACGCTCGTTCCTCGGTGGGGGTACGATCATCGTGGTCATCGTTGATATAAAAAACGGTGCCTAGGCACCGTTTATAAACAGATAATAGGATTGCAGACCAACCTAGTCTTCCTCAGGTGGTAGTGCGCCTTGTGGTTTCACGATCAATACATTGATCATCGAATTTTCTACAACCTTTGCAGCCACTGAACCAAGCATTGCTTTATCCAGTTTTGAGCGCTTATGGCTTGGCAGAATGATAAGGTCAGCACCAAGCCGTTCAGCATAATCTAAGATCGTTGAGTAGGGTTTTCCTTCTGCAATGTGTGTCTGGTAGATAAGCTCCTCAGGAATAAACTTTTCAGCGAATTGGTTTAGCTGTAGCTGAGTCTCGTTTTTCATATCTTTGACAGCACTAGCAGGGAAATAGCTCGAGACCATCGACATATGAATACCTGGTAAGACATTCAATAAATGGATGTGCGCATTACTATGCTTGGCATGCCAAACTGCTAGTTGTACCGCTTTGTCCGCAAAGCCTTTCTCATTGAGATCGACAGGGACTAATATCTGTTTGTACATAGGGTCACTCTTGGAAAAAGGGAGAATATCTCCCTATCATTATTATTCGGCGTGCAGCTTAGCTGCGCGTCGACGTTGATTCCAGCCTAATCCACCCAAAATTAATAATGTTGGGATAAATACCCACTCTTTCATCGGTCTATCCGTCGGGACACTGACTTGAGTTATCTCCCAATCGAAGTCGATTCCAGCTGCTTCCGCAGGGCTACCAAACTCGATCATATCGACAATCACCTTGCCATCATTCTCGATGAGCATAAGGCCCGTAGAACCAATACGCTCTTCTGCGCCGACCGCATTTTCATCGAAAGGCAACAGTACGTGTTTACTGACGATATTACCTTCGAGATTTTCTCCACGAACCTGAAGCTCCAAAGGTGTACCGATAGGAAGACTTTCCGCAACTTGGCTAATGTCGATACCAGCAGTGATCTCTTTAGCGGGGTAGACTTCATCCCACCAGAAGCCAGGACGGAGCAGGGTAAAAGTGATTATCAAGAGTAGTACAACTTCCCACCATTTAGTTTTCGTGAACCACCAGCCTTGCGTGGCAGCAGAGAAGGTTAACATGGCAATCACTGCTGAACTGACGGTGAGGAATAGGTGCCATCCCGATTGAATATTCATTAATAGCAACTGCGTATTGAAGATAAACATAAAGGGCAAAATCGCGGTTCTAATGTCGTAGGTAAAACCTTGAATCCCTGTCCTAATCGGATCTGATTTAGCAATGGCAGCGGCAGCGAAAGCAGCGAGACCTACCGGCGGGGTATCGTCGGCGAGAATGCCAAAGTAGAACACAAATAGGTGAACAGCAATCAGTGGGATGATCAGACCATTTTGCGCACCAAGGGTAACGATGACAGGTGCCATTAGCGTTGAAACAACGATATAGTTTGCTGTCGTCGGTAGCCCCATGCCGAGGATCAGGCTGATGACAGCAGTAAATAGCAGCATCAGAATGATGTTACCGCCAGAAATGAACTCGACAAAGTCAGTCATAACGAGCCCGATACCTGTCAGGGTGACGACACCAACGACGGTGCCAGCTGCAGCTGTCGCAACACCGATACCGATCATGTTGCGACCACCTGTCACTAAGCTACCTAGTAGGTCATCAATACCATCATAAACGGCTGATTTTATAGTTTGATGGCGGCTAAAGAAGGCGATGAGTGGTCGCTGAGTCAACAAGATAAAGATCATGAAGCATGTCGCCCAAAATGCCGACAGTCCTGGCGAGAAGCGCTCAACGACAAGACACCAAACCAGCACGACAATAGGGAGTAAGAAGTACAGCCCAGACTTCAGTGTTGGACCTGGCTCTGGCACTTCAGTGAGTGATTCTGTCGGCGCCTCTGCTATATGACGATAGTTAGCGGCGATTCTGATTAATGCCACATAAGCGACGATGACGACAATGGCAATCAATGGCGTTGCAGCCGCGCCAAAGGCATCTTTTGTCCATCCGACACCGTAATAAATGGCACCACTAAGGACAACTAAGCCGAGAATAGTAGCACTAAAAGCGAGTAAACTTTGCGCTAGAGTAGGCTTATGACGACGTGGCAAGCCTGACATGCCAGCTTTGCACGCTTCAAGGTGGACGATGTACAGCAGGGCAATATAAGAGATGAGAGCAGGTAACAGTGCTGCTCGAATGACCTCAACATATGATATGCCAACATACTCGACCATTAAGAAGGCAGCAGCCCCCATTATAGGTGGTGTTAACTGACCATTGGTTGATGCTGCGACTTCGACAGCGCCCGCTTTGGTTCCCGGAAAGCCAACTTTTTTCATCAATGGAATCGTAAAGGTACCTGTCGTTACGACATTGGCAATGGATGATCCAGAAACAAGCCCTGAAAGACCTGATGCGACAACGGCAGCTTTAGCCGGTCCACCGCGCATATGACCTAAAAGTGAAAAAGCGACTTTGATGAAGTAAGCTCCCGCTCCCGCTTTTTCTAACATGGCGCCAAAAAGCACAAATAGAAAAACAAAAGAAGTAGATACCCCGAGGGCAACACCGAATACCCCTTCTGTCGTCAACCATAAATGCGACATCGCTTTATTCAAGCTAGCCCCTTTATGGGCAATCACATCAGGCATATGTGGGCCACCGAAGGTATACAGCAAAAAGACTGCTGCAACGACCATTAATGGCGGTCCCAATGCACGTCGCGTAGCTTCGAGGAGCAGTATCATACCCGTTACAGCAAAGACAATATCTGCAGAGGTAGGTGCACCTGAACGACCCGCAAGTGATGAATAAAATAAGTAGATGTAAGCAGCAGAGAAGCTACCTGCAAGTGCTAAAACCCAATCTTGAATTGGAACATAATTTCTTGGAGAGCGTGAGAGCGCGGGGTATGCCGTAAACGCCAAGAAGATAGCAAATGCTAAGTGAATTGAGCGTGCCTCAGTGTCGTTTAAAACACCAAAGTTAAATATAAACGGGAGTGGTGAAGCGTACCAAAGCTGAAACAGTGACCAGCACAGTGGTACTAGCCATAAGATACGGCCAGCAATGCCATCGGGGTTTCGGCCCCCAGTATCGGCCTGCGCTACCATATCCTGTACATCGGGAGTTGTCTTTGCCATAGAACATCCTTGGAAAGAGGGAAGTGAGATGTCTGCGGTCTAAATACCAAAGGGGCCGAAGCCCCTTTAATCATAGCCGCTTTAAGCGAACTTACAGCAGACCAATTTCTTTGTAGTATTTCTCAGCACCAGGGTGCAACGGAATGGATAGACCATCGCTTACCATGTTCTCTTTTTCAAGATTAGCAAACGCTGGGTGAAGGCGCTTAAAGGTATCAAAACTTTCGAATACAGATTTCACGACCTGATAGACAACTTCATCACTGAGGTCTGATGTAGTCACCATCGTTGCTGCTACACCAAAGCTGTTTACGTCTGTATCGGTACCGCGGTACATACCTGCAGGTACTGTACTCATGGCATAGTAAGGTGTCTCTTCAACAATTTTGCTGATTTCAGGGCTCGATGCCGAGATGAGCTTTGCATCACAAGATGTCGTTGCTTCTTTAATTGATCCATTTGGATGACCAACGACATAAACGAAGGCATCAATTTTATTATCGCAAAGTGCTTGTGAACGCTCTGAACCTTTCAGCTCTGAGGTCAATTTAAAATCAGCGTTTGTCCAACCTAGAGCGTCCATGACCACGCCCATCGTCGCACGGTCACCAGAGCCAGGGTTACCGATATTGACACGTTTTCCCTTTAGGTCTTCTAGTTTTTCAATGCCAGAGTCAGCACGTGCGATGATGTTGAACGGTTCAGTGTGTAGGGAGAAAACTGCGCGCAGCTTTTTATAGGGGCCTTGTTCTTCGAACTTACTCGTACCATTGTAGCCGTGATACTGCCAATCAGACTGTACGATACCGAAATCTAACTCTTCTGAACGAATAGTATTAACATTATAAATTGACCCGCCAGTCGATTCGACGGAGCAGCGGATGCTGTGATCTTTACGATCTTTATTGATCAGACGACAAATCGCACCACCAGTAGGGTAATAAACACCAGTGACCGATCCTGTGCCTATGGTAATGAACTCTTGGGCACTCCATGCCGGTGAACTTGCGATCGCCGCGGTGAGGAAAGCGGTCGCTTTGATAATATTGTTCATTTTATCTTCCTGTTATGAGTCTTTGTGTTGCTTTTTGGATGCATCTACTGATGCGGATGGGGGTTTTATATTAATGTTCGGTTAAATTTTACTGACTCGTAACAGAAAGGGAAGAGAAATATTTTATGCTACAGGGGCTATTTAGTGAATTTCAGGTGTTTTTGTGAACAATAGCGGGACAAAGAGGTATAAAAGCAGGGTTTGTTGAGTCAACAGGGAGGGGCTCTCCCTGTTGAAGATAGAACTGTGTTGTGACTTTAAAGTGAACAATTAGCCGCTGAATTCAAATAATTCACAGACAGCATCGTAAAGCTCTTTTGTGGTCATATCTTGGGTTGGCGTAATGAAGATAGTATCGTCACCTGCAACGGCTCCGAGAATCCCTTCTGCCTTTCCTAGTGAGTCTAGAAGACGTGCAATCAGTTGTGCAGCGCCTGGCCCTGTATGAATAACGACCAGTGCGTTATTGTATCCAACATCCATGACGAGTTCACGAAGAGAGCTGGATGTTGTAGGGACACCCAATTCTACAGGTAGGCAATAGACCATTTCCATTTTAGCATTGCGCGTTCGCACAGCACCAAATTTGGTCAGCATGCGAGAGACTTTAGATTGATTAATATTCTCAAAGCCTTGGCCTTTGAGCGCTTCAACAATTTCACCTTGAGAGCTGAATTTCTCTTCTTTTAGAATTGCTTTAAACGCTTTGACAAGGCGTTCTTGTTTATCGGCACTTCGCATATCTATTACTTTTTCTTATTCGATAAATTAAGAGGATATTGTGGCACAGAGTGACTGAAAGTGGCAATGTGATTCACTTTTAGTCTCAGGACACAATTCTTTACAGGTCAACAAACAGGGTTATTGGTGACGTTTTTTGCTTTAATCATCGCCGGATGTACATTCATTGTTAATGCATGTTAATCCATATGCCGGTTTCTTTTTCTCTGACATTACTATACAGAAATTCAACATCAACCCTAGATTCATTTATACGTTAGTATGCCGGATATGAGGGAATAATTACCGACTTTTAGCGATTTTTGAGAGCTAGGTAAGGGTTGCAGTCATGCGGCTTGTTACAGACTTGTAGCACGTATATTATCCATCTTGCGTAAGGTCGCAAAGCCGAAGCTGTCTGATTGTATTTACAATTGGCTTGCTATACGGTCATAAACAAAGAAAAAAATCGTGAAACGTCTGAAACAAGGAGAATTAACATGAAAGTTGCTGTTATAGGCGCTGCAGGTGGTATTGGTCAAGCTCTCGCTTTATTACTTAAAAACCAACTGCCCGCAGGTTCTGACCTAGCGCTTTATGATATTGCACCTGTTACCCCAGGTGTTGCTGTCGACCTCAGTCATATCCCAACCCCCGTTTCTGTAAAAGGTTTCAGTGGTGAAGACCCGACGCCAGCGTTAGAAGGTGCTGATGTTGTGTTAATCTCTGCGGGTGTTGCTCGTAAACCAGGCATGGATCGTGCCGATCTGTTTAATGTGAATGCGGGGATTGTTAAATCGCTTGCAGAGAAAATTGCAGTTACTTGCCCAACAGCGCTGGTGGGTATTATTACAAACCCTGTAAATACAACCGTTGCTATCGCAGCTGAAGTATTGAAGAAAGCGGGCGTGTATGACAAGCGTCGTCTTTTCGGCGTAACGACACTGGATGTTATTCGCTCAGAAACGTTTGTTGGTGAGCTGAAAGGCAAGAACCCATTAGAGGTTAATGTTCCCGTCATTGGTGGGCACTCTGGTGTAACGATCCTGCCATTGCTTTCTCAAGTTGAAGGTGTTGAGTTTACAAAAGAAGAGATTGAGGCGTTAACACCACGTATTCAAAATGCAGGGACTGAAGTTGTTGAAGCGAAAGCAGGCGGCGGCTCAGCGACACTTTCGATGGGACAAGCGGCATGTCGTTTTGGTCTTTCGTTGGTGAAAGCATTGCAAGGCGAAGCCAATGTTGTTGAGTGTGCTTATGTAGAAGGTGATGGCGCACATGCACGATTCTTCGCGCAGCCTGTTCTTCTGGGTAAAGGTGGCGTAGAAGAAATTCTAAGTTATGGTGAGCTTAGCGATTATGAGCAAACAGCACTAGAAAGCATGCTAGATACGCTACAAGGTGATATTGCTAAAGGCGAAGAGTTCGCTGTTAAGTAAAAAGAGTAGGGAGCTTACCTCCTACAATAAATAGCGATCAAAAAAAGCGGCTGAATGGCCGCTTTTTATTTGATACTACTTTGTCATTAACTAACAAGTGTCGTTGAAGTGCGGATAATAGAGCGATTTATTTACTACGATTAACCGCTAAGCCAGCAAGTGCAACGAGCGCCTGTTTATATTCCGATTCAGGTACGATGCTGAGAGCAGCAACGGCCTTCTGAGCTTCTTCTTCGGCCCGTTGACGAGTGTAGTCCAATGATCCTACTTCTTGCATGCAGGCGAGAATAGGATCCAGTAGATCGCGTCCATCGCCTTTTTCGATCGCGGTACGGATCATTGTTGCTTGTTCTTCATTTCCATGGTTCATGGCATGCAGCAGCGGTAGGGTGGGCTTGCCTTCGGCAAGATCGTCACCTGCATTTTTACCCATATCATCAGCATTTGCTGTGTAATCGAGCAGATCATCGATCAGCTGGAACGCTGTACCAAGATAACGTCCATAATCTTGCATCGCTTTTTCAATCGCTTCTGATGACTCCGCTAAGATAGCGCCAATCTGTGTCGCTGACTCAAAGAGGCGTGCCGTCTTAGAGTAGATGACTTGCATATAGGCGGCTTCAGACACATCTGCATCATGGATGTTCATGAGCTGGTGGACTTCGCCTTCCGCAATGACATTGGTTGCTTCACTCATAATATCTAGGATGCGCAATGAGCGCAGGCTCGTCATCATTTGGAATGAACGCGTGTAAATATAGTCACCGACTAAAACGCTAGCGGCATTTCCAAACATCGCATTGGCTGTTGCTTTACCACGTCGCATATCGGATTCATCAACAACGTCATCGTGAAGTAAAGTTGCTGTATGAATGAACTCAATAAAAGCAGCTGCGGTCGTATGTTTATCGCCCTGATAGCCCAGAGCGCGAGCAGCTAAAACAGCCAAGATAGGGCGAAGTCGTTTACCACCGCTATTGACAATATAGAAGCCAAGTTGATTAATTAGCACAACTTCTGAATTCAGTTGGGCGAGAATTTTGTTGTCGACTTGCGTCATGTCATCATTTGTAAGTGATTGAATTGTTTTAAAATCCATTCGGCTTCTGACCCATTAGGCAAAGAGTTTATACTCTTTTGAATATTGATAAATTGTTATCAATACTACACCATTTCGTGGCTATCTACATACCCTGAATCAAGCATTTAAGTTGACTAAGCATAGCTGCACAGCATTTCGCCAATTTTCTTTACTGAATTAGTTGCCAGAGCCAATGTTTTCGCGTAACATTCGCGCCCTATTGATGACAAGTTTAAGCGCATACCCATGTTTATTATATAGACAATGGCCTATGCGGAATCGGAGTATTATATATGTACGCGGTTTTCCAAAGTGGTGGTAAACAACACCGAGTAAGCGAAGGTCAAACCTTACGCTTGGAAAAACTGGACGTTGAGACTGGCGCAAGCGTTGAGTTCGACAGCGTTCTACTGATTGCAAATGGCGAAGAAGTAACTGTGGGTGCACCACTAATCAACGGTGGCAAGATCACTGCTGAGGTTATTTCTCACGGTCGCGGCGACAAAATTAAAGTTGTTAAGTTCCGTCGTCGTAAGCACTCTCGTAAGCAAATGGGCCACCGTCAGTGGTTCACTGAAGTCAAAATTACTGGCATCAGCGCTTAATTAGAGGAGATTTAAGAGATGGCACACAAAAAAGCTGGCGGTTCGACTAATAACGGCCGTGATTCAGAAAGCAAACGCCTAGGTGTTAAGCGTTTCGGTGGTGAATCTGTTCTTGCAGGTAACATCATTGTTCGTCAACGTGGTACTAAGTTCCACGCTGGTAACAACGTAGGTTGCGGTAAAGACCACACTCTATTCGCTCTTACCGATGGTAAAGTGAAGTTCGAAGTTAAAGGTCCTAAAAACCGTAAATTTATCTCTATCGAATCTGAGTAATTTCAGTCTCGAGAAAGAATTAAAAGCCCTGCCTTTATGGCGGGGTTTTTCTTTTTTAGAGAGAGAGGCTTTTCTATCCGAAAGTTAGGAAGCTGAAATGATATCGACGTGTTTATCTTTCAATACTTTAAATGTAAACCGTGTTGAAAGATAAGCACGTCAAAGTGCCCCGTAGCGTTTAAGGACAGACTGGAAAACGACGAGAGAAGCTCGTTTTCACTATACTGTGGGAAATCGGTGTTTCTGTTGGCAACGGGAAAGCACAACGAGACGCGATAGCGTGGAGAAATAACATGAAGTTTGTAGATGAAGCGGCCATCCGCGTTGATGCGGGTGATGGCGGCAATGGTACCGTTAGCTTCCGTCGAGAAAAATATGTCCCTCGTGGCGGCCCTGATGGCGGTGACGGTGGTGATGGCGGCGATGTTTACCTATTAGCCGACGAAAACCTAAATACCCTAATTGATTATCGCTTTGAGCGTTTTCATGCTGCAGAGCGTGGCGAGAATGGACGTGGTGGTAACTGTACGGGCAAGCGTGGTGAAGACCAAGTATTGCATGTGCCTGTTGGTACGCGTGCTGTCGATGAAGATACCGGTGAAGTGATCGCTGACCTTACTGAACATGGTATGCGTATCATGGTCGCTAAGGGTGGTTTCCATGGCTTGGGTAACACACGTTATAAGTCATCGGTTAACCGTGCCCCTCGTCAAAAGTCGATGGGTACAAAAGGCGAAATTCGTCACTTACGCTTAGAGCTATTACTACTGGCTGATGTTGGTATGCTCGGCTTACCAAATGCCGGTAAATCAACGTTTATCCGCTCTGTTTCCGCAGCGAAGCCGAAAGTGGCTGATTATCCATTTACAACATTGATTCCTAGCCTTGGTGTGGTGCGTGTTGATAATGAGCGTAGCTTCGTGGTTGCTGATATCCCTGGTTTGATTGAGGGTGCAGCAGAAGGTGCAGGCTTAGGTATTCGATTCCTGAAGCACTTAGAGCGTTGTCGTATCTTATTGCACATGATCGACATCATGCCTGCAGATGGATCTTGCCCGATCGAGAATGCGTTTACGATCATTAGTGAACTCGAGCAGTACAGTCAAAAACTTGGAACTAAGCCACGCTGGTTAGTCTTCAACAAAGTTGACTTGATGCCAGAGGAAGAAGCGCAAGCTAAGATTGAAGAAATTCTCGATGCATTAAGCTGGGAAGGTGATTACTATTGTATTTCGGCGCTGAACGGCCTAAATACAAAACCACTGACTTATGACTTAATGGAAGCGATTCAGCTACTTCCTCGTGAAATCGTTGCTGAAGAAGGCCCTGAAGAGAAAGATGACTTCAAATGGGACGATTATCACGATCAAAAGCAGCGTGAAGCAGAAGAAGCTTCTGACAGTGATGATGATGACGATGATGATTGGGATGACTGGAACGAAGATGATTACGATGTAGAGATTATCTACAAGCCGTAGCCCGTTTGTGACACCCAAAGAGTCAGTAAGAAGCCGCATTGTATGCGGCTTTTTTTGTCGCTGAGCAGCGTGAAACTCACTATTTAATGGGGTCTCTCAAGGAGGAGTAAACCGTGTCTGAACTTTCCCAACCGGATGAGCAGCGTGCCATCTCTCGAGTATGCGTTAAAGCTGGACAAATCTTGTTGCAACATGGCGCTGAAAGTGCGCTGGTGGTCGATCTTACACGTCGACTCGGTATTGCTCTTGGGGTTGATAGCGTAGAGTTATCACTGTCAGCAAGTTCAATGATCTTAACCACCCTTCGTAATGATCATTGTATTACCACCGCTCGACGTTGTCCGGATCGAGGGATCAACATGCGAATGGTCACCGAGGTGCAGCGTCTTTGTATTACTGTTGAGCATGGTATTCTTGATCGACGTGGTGTGATGGAAAAGCTCGATACGCTGACACCTAAACGCTATAACCGATGGTTGGTGTTAGTCATGATAGGACTATCCTGTGCGGCGTTTAGCCGTATAGCGGGTGGTGATGCACTGGTCATGGCGTTGACCTTCTGTGCTTCATGCTGCGGCATGCTGGTGAGACAAGAGCTGGCACACCGTCATTTTAATCCGATGCTTAGCTTTGGCCTTACGGCTTTTGTGACGACCAGCGTTGCAGCACTTGGGGTAAGGTTCAATGTCGGAAATGAGCCATTCCTTGTTATGGCATCTTCTGTTTTGATGCTTGTGCCTGGCGTACCTTTGATTAATGCCGTATCGGACATGCTCAAAGGGTTTGTTAACATGGGGATTGCTCGCTGGACGATGGCATCATTGCTTACTCTCTCTACCTGCTTGGGGATTGTCCTCGCCATGAACTTATTTGACGTTTGGGGCTGGATAGCATGAATACTTTAATGATGATGGTTCACAACGGGCTCTTTGCTGTCGTGCCAGCGATTGGTTTTGCTTTGGTGTTTAATGTCCCAGAGAAAGCACTAAAATACTGCGCCATTGGTGGTGCTGTAGGGCATATGGTTCGTTATCTACTGATTGATGTGGGGTTATCGATAGAGATGTCGAGTTTTGTCGCGGCGAGCTGTATCGGCTTTCTTGGTGTTTATTGGTCACAGCGTTTTTTAGCTCACCCTAAAGTATTTACTGTTGCTGCTGTGATCCCTATGGTACCGGGTGTCTTTGCTTTTAAGGCGATGATTGCGCTTGTTGAAATGAATCAGCAAGGCTTTAGTGATGAGCTGTTAGCGGCACTCATTGAAAACCTCATTAAGGCCACATTCATTATTGCTGGCTTAGCAATAGGGCTAGCATTGCCGGGGTTATTGTTTTATCGTCGCCGCAGCGTTGTGTAACTCTATGATAGGAAATAATATGAAGATCAGTATGATTGCTGCAATGGCAAAAGACCGAGTGATTGGTAAAGACAACGATATGCCTTGGCATCTCCCTGCTGACTTTGCGTGGTTTAAGCGTTGTACGATGGGTAAGCCCATTGTCATGGGCAGAAAAACTTACGATTCTATTGGCCGCCCACTACCTGGTCGCCGTAACATTGTTGTAAGTCGAAATACTGATTTGAAGATAGAGGGAGTGGATGTTGTCGGCTCCCTAGAAGCCGCTAAAGCGTTAGTTTCTGACGTCGAAGAGCTGATGGTTATCGGCGGTGGTAGCTTCTATGAGACGTGTTTACCTGAAGCCGATATGCTTTATCTGACTTTCATTGACGCTGATATTGAAGGTGATACACGTTTTCCTGACTGGGGAGATGGTTGGACAACAACACATTCCGAGCAGTACCAAGCGGATGATAAAAACGCTTATGATCTTGAGTTTAAGGTACTAAGCCGTTAATACCTTTATCACTCAGGAGTGATAAAGGTAAAGGAGGTATCACGCAACGGCTTGATACCTCCTTTTTAGCCTGGGAAAGAAGCCCTGCTTTAATGAGAGTTATATTTTAAATAGCTGGATCTGGTTACCCAGCTCTTCAGCGGTAAAGGCTAAGTTTTTACTCTGCTCGGCAAGGTGCTGCGCCGCTTCACTCACCTCGTTTGAAGACTGGCGAATGTTATCAACACTTCGGTTAACATCGCTTGCTACCATACCCTGCTCTTCGGCAGAGGTAGCAATATGAGCAACCATATCGCTGGCACTGGTGACTTCATTTGCAATGTTTTCGAGTTCGTTCTGGCTCGTATTGACTTGAGAAACACTATTTTGTGTTTCATTAAGGCTTCTCTCCATCGCTTCTGCTGCGTCTAATGCACTCTGGGTAAGCTCTTCGATGGTGCGTTCAATCTCACTGGTGGAGTCTGATGTTCGCCCTGCTAGGTTTCTCACTTCATCAGCGACGACGGCAAACCCTCGACCTTGTTCTCCTGCTCTTGCGGCTTCAATGGCCGCGTTGAGGGCGAGGAGATTAGTTTGCTCTGAGATACCTCCAATCACGGAAGTGACGTCACCAATTTGTAGTACCCCTTGTTTTAAGGTATCAACAATTTTACTCGCTTGGCCGATTTGCGCTTGAACACTCGTGATCGTGTCAACGGTGTGGCGCATATCATCGCGTCCTAGACGAGTTTGTTCAGCGACGGATTGACTGGTCTGTGCCCCTAGGTTTGCGTTTTGAGCGACATCAGAAATGGATGAGGTCATTTGTGACATTGCACCAGCCAGCTGTTCTAATTCCTCTTGTTGAGATGTGACACTCTGTGCAGTTTGACTTGATGCAGAAGCGATAGAAGCAGCGAGCGCTGTCGACTTGTTTGCTGACTCATTCGCTAACACTAAGATAGAACGTATGTTATCGATGGATTCATCTAGCTTTAGTGCCATTTGACCAAGCTCATCTTTGCGATCCAATTTTAAATCAACACGAAGATCTCCTTCAGATATTTGGTCAAACTTACCCATGATATTGGTCAGTGGGCGAGTGAAATCGCGGGTAAAGAAATAACCGACGATCAATAAAAAAAGTGAAGCGAGCACCGATACAATAATTTGAGGCAGGGTATCGGCGAGCACTTGCTGGTTGATATCTTCTACGCGTAGGCGAGTGCCTAAAATCCAATCCCACTCCGGGATCACTTTGTAGTAACTCAGGTATTCGACTGGCTGGCCTGTCGCATCTTTGCGAGTGTAGCCAATGAACCCCTCACCTTGGCGGCGTGCTCCATCAACCGTATCTTTCCATGAGTCATAGCCATTCTCGTCTAGCTGCCCAATCATAAGCATCCCTTCTTGGGACTTATTACTTGGGTTATTCACTAGGCGACCATCCAAGTCTGCCACCCAGAAATCGTTGTCACCGTTGTAGCGCATGCTATCGAGAGTACGGCGGGCTAGAGATTCTGCACTCGAACGCCCATAGATATCGGCTTGGGCGATAAAAGAGTCAACAACACTAATGGCTGTTTCGACTTGCGCTGTCAATTGACTTTCACGTTCGTTAAACGCGGTGCTTTTTAGGGCAATGATACTGGTGACAACAAGAATGATAAGAGCGATAACCGCGATGGCAATCAATCCGTTGAGCTTTTTTAAAATTGAAATATTGCGAAGTGAAAGCATTATTTACATCCCATCCGTGTGTTTGAAGGCGCCTTAAATGTTCAAGCAATAACGACTAATTAGTCGCTACATGTGATGAACGAAAGTGCCTATTAAATCTAGTATTAGTAAATTACTTAGTAATTATGTTGATACTTATCAAACCTTTGGGACTACATATCGAGAGGTGTGCCGCAAATTCAGAATGCGTTGCAGGAATATATGAAAAACGCCGATTTCTAGAGCGAATCTTGTTCAAAAAAACGTCTGCCTTCCCATCGCATCATAGTCATCTTGTTGCCCCATACACAGCCAGTGTCTAGCCCATATTCAGGACCATCAAACTTTCCTTCTAATGCAGCCCAGTGGCCAAAGATGATTGGCTTGGATAGGGGCTTTCTCTGTGGGAGGGCAAACCAAGGAGAGAGTGTATTGTCAGCGGGAAGCTGTTCAGGGGCGAACTTACATTCAGCATCTAAGCGCCCGTCAGGATAGCAAAAGCGCATACGAGTGAGTGCATTGATCGTAAAGCGCAGTGCTTCTATTTCAGGGAGGTCTTCTTGCCAAAGATCAGGCGTATTACCGTACATGTTCTCGAGTAGCCATAAGTACCGTTCCGATTGCAGTACGTTAGCTACGTTATCTGCATGCTGTCTCGCTTGTTTGATATCCCATTGCGGCGGGATGCCAGCATGGGTAATCACAAACTCATCATGCTCTAAGAGTAGGGGCCGTGTCGCAAGCCATTCCAATAGCTCTGTACTATCGTGAGCTTCAAGTATTGGGTGGGTCTTATCGCGTACCTTTGCTTTTTTAATTCCTGCTGCAGTTGCTAGCAAATGGAGGTCATGGTTACCGAGTACAGTTTTCGCACTTTGGCCGAGCTGTCGAATACGCCTCAGACACTCTAGTGACTTTGGACCACGGGCAACGAGATCCCCACATAACCATAGTGTGTCTTTACCTGGCTCAAACTTTACTTGGTTTAATAAAGCATCAAATTCGTCATAGCAACCTTGCAAGTCACCAATAATATAATTTGCCATGTCAGTGTCTCAGTGAAGAATATTGGGAATTGCGAGTCTAAATGGAGGAATATCACTACGGTGAGCGTTACCTTCATTGTCGGTAAAGGTGAAGTGGCCCTGCATCACACCAACTTCCGTCTCGATAACGGCACCGCTTGTATAGGTAAATGAATCTTCAGGAAAAATGTGAGGGTGCTTACCAACAACGCCAGAGCCTTCAACGTGCGTTTGTTTATTATTTGCATCGGTAATAAGCCAGCAGCGGCTATCGAGTGTCGCAGCGATAGAGCTGATATTGCAAATCGTAATCGTATAAGAGAAAGCAAAACGTTGTTGATCTGGTTCTGACTGCTCTTCGAGGTAGTGGGTAACGACTTCGTATCGGAAATGCGGGGTTGTGTCCATTCACCATGCTCCTTTACAGCAACGCCCCAATGAAGGGGCGTTGTTATCATCATAAATTGATTACTTGTCGCTAGAAGGTTTGTGGTTAGCGTCTAACCAGTCTGCCATCGCAACAAATTGTTCAACTGTGAGATTTTCAGGGCGTTTCGTTGGGTCAATACCAAGAGATTCAAGCACCTCTACCGAAAGTAGACCTTTGTAGCAGTTTCGAATTGTCTTACGGCGCATGTTGAAGCCAGTACGACACACGCTGTCTAGCCATTTTAAGCTTGTGGTTGGGTGTGGTAGCTCTTCATAAGGCATTAGGCGCACTACCGCTGAATCAACCTTAGGTGCCGGTCGGAAAGCTTCTGGCGGCACTTCCAAAACAGGTACAACTTTACAGTAGTACTGAGCCATTACCGTCAAACGACCATAAGCTTTAGTTCCAGGGCCGGCAGCAAGACGGTTAACCACTTCTTTTTGGAGCATGAAGTGCATGTCTTGAATGTTTTTGTGGAAGCTAAATAGGTGGAACATTAGCGGTGTCGATACGTTGTAAGGCAAGTTGCCGAAAATACGTAACTTTTGGTTTTCATCAAGCAGCTGAGTAAAGTCGAACTGCATCGCATCCCCTTCGTGGATGGTCAGCTTCGAGCTTAGTTCTGGGTGGTGACGCAGACGCTCTGCTAAATCGCGGTCAAGCTCAACGACATGAAAGTGGTCGACTTCACGTCCTACAGGCTCGGTAAGTGCACCAAGGCCTGGGCCGATCTCGACCAGCTTTTCGCCGTTTTGAGGGTTAATGGCTGAAACAATGCCATCAATAACATATTCATCATGCAGGAAATTTTGACCAAACCGTTTTTTAGCACGGTGGCCTAAGTGAACTTGATCACTACTCATTTATGTTTTTCTACCAATTCTAGGGCGTGGGCGAGTGCGGTCCGGAGACTGCCCATGTCTGCCTGTCCGGTACCAGCAAGATCCAATGCGGTACCATGATCTACTGAAGTTCTTATAAAGGGTAAGCCTAACGTAATGTTCACTGATTTACCAAACCCTTTGTATTTAAGAACAGGTAAGCCCTGATCGTGATACATGGCAAGGACAGTGTCAGCATCGGCTAAGTATTTATCTTGAAAAACGGTATCAGCAGGTAAAGGGCCGATGAGGTCCATGCCTTCTTGCTGGCGGAGTTCTTCTAGCGTGGGCGTGATTGTATCAATCTCTTCACGGCCTAGACAGCCATCTTCACCAGCATGTGGATTTAACCCACAAACATAGACCCGCGGTTTTTCGATACCAAACTTACTTTGTAAGTCGGTATACAAGATGCGGATGACATCTTTGATACGATCAGGCGTGATGGCCTGTGAGACGTAAGCAAGGGGAATGTGTGTGGTCACTAATGCGACGCGCAGCCCTTCTGTTGCCAGCATCATCACTACTTGCGGTGTTTCTGATTGTTGAGCAAAAAACTCGGTGTGCCCACTGAATGACACACCAGCACGGTTGATCACCCCTTTATGAACGGGGCCCGTCACGACAGCTGCAAACTCGCCGCTCATACAGCCTTGAGATGCTCTAGCCAAAGTGTCGAGGACGTACTGACCGTTTTTCTCATTAAGTACGCCCGTTTCAACACGATCGCCGAGCGGTATATCGTCGACGACAGCGGTACCCGCACGGTGAGGCCTCGGGGCACTATTGATATCATATTCGATAATCTCGATAGATAACCCGAGTTCCAGCGCTCGCTGTTCGAGCATCGCAGCACTTCCCGCAACCACAAGCTCATGGGGCCAGTCTTGCTGGAGCAACCCCAAGACGAGGTCTGGTCCAATACCGGCAGGTTCGCCAGGTGTTACTACCAAACGTTGGCAATTAGACATCGTCATTTGCCTCTAAGTGCTCAATATAGGCACCGGCCATGATTTCTTGCATCCAAGCTTGTGCTTCTTCATTAAATTTACGGTTGAAGAGGATGCGATAGGCGCGGTTTTTAAACGCAGCATCAGTGCGATCAACGTTACGTCTTTCGATGACTTCAACAATGTGCCACCCATGGACAGTTTGGAATGGCTCGCTGATGAGGCCCACAGGAAGGTTTTCAACCATATCCTTGAACTCAGGCACATAAAGGTCAGGTGTCTGCCAGCCCAATTCACCGTTGTTTGCAGCAGAGCCTGGGTCTGCACTCATTTCAGCCGCAACGGTGGCAAAGTCTTTGTCGCCATTAATGATGGCTTGACGTGCGTTAGCAAGTTGTCGTTCAGCACCATCATTACTGAGAATAACCGATGTTTTTACGAGTACGTGACGTGCGTTAACTTCCACAACAGAGACAGTTTCAAGGCCTTCAACATCATCAATCTTTAGGATGTGGTAACCGACACCACTGCGGAAGGGACCAATGATGCTCCCTTTACCTTGACCATCAATTTGGTCAGCAAACACCGTTGGCATCTCTTCTTTTCGTTGCCATCCCCAACTACCACCTTGTAGAGCGCGAGCACCTTTAGAGTAGGTGATAGCCAATTCAGCAAAGTCTGCTCCGGAGTTTAAACGCGAAACGAGTTGTTCTGCTTGGGTAAGAACGTCGTCACGTTGCTCTTTTGTTGCCCCATCAGGAAAGCGTAGCTGGATATCACTGAAATTATATTGGACGTTTGAGAGGGTTTCTTCGCTAATACGTTCTGCGAGAGATTCAACCTCCTGAGGGAGGATATTAATACGGCGACGTACGAGCGCGTTACGCGCTTCCGCTGCCGTAATTTCACGGCGTACTTGTTCACGGAAATTGGTATAGCTTGTCCCTTCAGCTTCGACAGATTGGCGAAGCTCTGCCACACTCTGGTTGTTCTCAGCCGCAATGTCGCGAACGGCTTGATCGAGCATCGTATCATCAATGCGAATACCATAACGAGCAGCTTCTTGTAGCTGTAGGGTTTCGAGGATTTGCTGCTCCATGATTTGCTCTTTGAGCACGTCATGTGTTGGTAAACTTTGACCATTGCTGGCAGCAGTGCGCACAACATTGTCAAGCATCGTGTCGATGTCACTTTGCAGTATGACACCGTCGTTAACGATCGTCACAATGCGATCAAGTTCTTGTGGTGCGGCATGGACGGTGAGTGTCATGCTGGCCATAACCAAACCGGTTAGGCAGTGCTTCCAATTGTTCATATACATCCTACTTCCGGGAAGGCTCCCTTAATTGTTCAAATAAAACGGGCGGCCGTAGCTTAAAGCATTACCACTCGCTTTTTTATATTCAAATCCGCTACGTCCACCAAGGCCCAATAATCGGAAAGATAAACTGATGTTTTTATCGTACTCAGGCTCTGCACTGATATTTTCACGGTATTTCAGGTATTCATTGTATCCGAATGAGACAGCCCAGCAGCAAGACTCATAGATTAATGCTAGTTGGCTCTCAGACATGATCGCTTCATTGGTGTCGTAGAAGACGTCTCCATAAGCGAACCAGCTATCAGTGAGGCGTAGACCGGCAGAAAACCCTGCTTGTGAGATACCTTCCTCAGTAAAGCTGCTGATATCGCTGTCTGGGAGGCTCTGCTGTAAATATGACTGCGAGATGTAGCGATAGTTCGCTTGGACGTAGTTTTCTCCGATGCGATATTCGCCCGTTGAGTGTCCATACTGAACCTCTTGCTCACTGCCATCATATTGCAACCCAGCGCTAAAAAAGGTGCGATCATTATAGTTAAGCTCGGCTTCAAACGCTGAGGCGGAATAACTGACTTCATTGCCGGTATAGCCCGTGACATTGTTTAGATAAAAAATTTGTCCAAACGAGAAGGCAAAACGTTCACGGTACTCCTCGTCAAAAAATCGTGTTGATGCGCCGATCGTGACTTGGTTTGCTGGGGCGATGTAGTCGACGCCACTATATTGTCTGTCTCGAAATAAACCGTGGTAATCGAGCTGTAATAGGCTGCTATCGTAACCCGTTTGTCCTGCATTGATCGGGTTATAGATCCCGGTCTGCTCGACCTCTTCAACGTAGAGGTACTGCACTTGTGGTTCGAGAGTTTGTAAGTAGTTCTTACTGAAGAAGTCACTTTCACGCTCTAGTGTAACGCCTGATAAAATACGTAAGCTTGGTATAGTCCGCGAAGCGGTTTCACGCAGCCCAATCAGGTCGGTATTGAGGCTTTCGTCAAACTCCTGCTCATAGCGGGTATACATGAGCTTGGCCTCGGTTTCGAGTTTCCACCATGATGATGCATAGGGGAAGTAGAGCGTTGGTTCAACATGAACACGGCTGGCTGATGGTTTGGTCTCGTCATCATTATCAAACTGACTAAACTGACCATGCAGGGAGGCTTGCAACCCGAGAGGCAGCGCTATGTCATAGTAGTTAGCTGTAAACTGAGGCATCACGCGGTATAAACCATTGAGCCCATCAAGTGTTAATGACTGGAAGTCTTTGACTAGAAGAGAGGCATCCCAGTTAACATCACGATACGCAACTGAGCCTGTTTGCAATAGGCTAGAGTCTTCACGGCTACCTAAGCTGGAACCAAGACCTTGTTCAAAATAGTCAAACTGGCTGACACGACTAAAGTTAGTGGATACTCGCCAATGGTCAGCATATGTTGCACTATGCGACCAGTTAAATGCCCACATAGAGCCCGCATCACGATTCTCTTTATCGCTATCGATGTACTCCCCGGTGAGCGATCCTTCGCCTAACGTATTGAGGTATCTAAACTGAGTGTGTGTCAGTAGACCTCGACGCTCCATATAGGTGGGCGTAAGTGTAAGGTCGTAATTAGGGGCGATGTTCCAGTAATACGGTGTGGTTATCTCAAGGCCATTTCGAGAGCCGTAACTGGCATTCGGGTACAGGAAACCAGATAAGCGTTGATCGCCAACAGGCAAGCGAATATAAGGAATGTACATGATCGGTACATCTTTGACGGCAAATTTCGCACCGTAGAGGTCAGCGTATGGTTTGGCTTGGTCATACTCGATATTATCCGCAGAGAATGCCCAGCTGTTATCACTAAAGGGACAGGTGGTAAAGCTTGCCTCTTTTAGGCGCAGCTGAGTGGGACCTTCTTTCGCAATCAGCTCGGCCTCACCACGACCTAATTGGCAGGTTAAGTTATAGTCTGCCTGATACATGGTCGCTGTTTCATCGATGAGGTTAGCGTGTATACGATCTGCGTTAATAGAAAATTGCGGGTCTGATACCTTAACGTCGCCATATGCTGTAACCACATTCTCCGGTTGACGAATAATGGCTTGGTCAGCTTGCATACGTCTCACACCTTGCGTGACAACGACATTACCTTGATAGGTTGCTTTGTTATCTTGGTGTGCTTCAGCGTAGTCAGCTTCAATGACCACCGGTAGTGTATTGAGGTCTTCAGGGGACTCGGCTTGCATACAAGTATTTTGCACTGCTTGATTTTCATCGGCACGTTGCATACAGTCTTTCGCAAATGCGTGAGGACCAAATAGCGCCAAGGAGATCGCAGTTGCAATAACACTGCGGGAGGTCAAGGACATTTAATTTAACTTTCCTGTAGTTTATGCTGTGCACTGCAGAGGCACAGCGACCGCTTTCCTGAACAATGGATGTTATCATAATCGATAATGAATCTCGCGGCATCCTTATGCATTAAATCAGCCTGATAAAAATGAACAGAGTGATGAGTAATATCTATGGGTAAATTGATTGGTGCGTTTTTTGGCACTGTGTTAGGTGGTTTTCCGGGCTTCCTTATCGGCCTATATCTAGGGCATAAATTCGATAACGCTAGGCGCAGAGTGTACTTTGGCGGCGGCATGGGAGGCTTTGGAGCTCGTACGGCGAACCAGCAAGCTAAGCAGGCTGCATTTTTCCGCAATGCCTTTGCGGTAATGGGCCATGTTGCGAAAGCAAAAGGGCATGTGACCGAGCAAGAAATTCGTGTTGCGACACTCTTTATGGATCGAATGGGTCTACGTGATGAAGCTCGTCGTCAAGCGCAAGCAGCATTCCGCGAAGGAAAAGAGAGTGGCTTCCCGCTGGACGATATCCTCAGTGAAGTACGCCAAGATTGTGGCGGTCGAGCGGACTTACTGCAATTCTTCCTTGAGTTACAAATCCAGTCTGCTTATGCGGACGGTAGTTTGCACAGCGCAGAAAAAGAGATTTTATATCGAGTTGCCGCGACGCTTGGTTTTTCTGCTCGACAGTTGGAGCAACGCCTGTCGATGCAAGAAGCCGCTTTTCGTTTCCAGCAAGGTGGTTTCAATCAACAATATTCTCATGGCAGCGCCCACCAAGCGCCACCGAGCCGTGATCAATTAGAAGATGCCTATAAGTTGCTTGGTATTGATGAATCAGCAACAGCTCAAGAGCTAAAGCGTGCTTATCGTAAGCAAATGAATGAGCATCACCCTGATAAGCTGGTAGCAAAAGGGTTACCACCTGAGATGATGGAAGTCGCGAAGCAAAAAGCGCAAGAAATTCAGGCGGCATACGATTTGATAAAGAGAGAGCGCGGAACGAAATAACGCGTGATAACGGAAAATTTATCCGTTGGTCAGCAAGAGGCGGGAAGGTAACCATGTTGCCTTCCCGTTTTTGTTTATATCTAGCTGACAATGTTTTGTGGCTTTCCTTCGATAAAACGATTGATGTTCTCAATGAGTTGATTGCTGAGTGTCGTGATTGCGGTGTCACTGCCCCATGCGACATGTGGGGTGAGGAGTAACTGTGGTAAATCTGCATTTGCGAGCAGTGGATTTTCTTGTGTTGCTGGCTCTTCAGTAAAAACGTCAACTCCAGCCCCCGCGATAGTGCCTGACTTAAGTGCGTTGATTAATGCGACTTCATCAACTAATCCGCCCCGTCCAGTGTTAATCAAAATCGCGTGGTTAGGCATCCTTTCGAACTCCGGTCGGTTAATCAACCCTACTGTATGCTCTGAAAGAGGGCAGTGAAGTGAGATGACATCTGACTGTGCTAATACGTCTTCAAACGGCAAGTAGCCTTCTCGGCATGATCCTGCACCTTTATGTTCTGCAAAGATCACTTTCATTCCGACAGCGCGAGCGAGTGCTGCGACAGCTTGGCCCAAGTTTCCTCGTCCGATAATCCCCATGGTTGTTCCTGCAATGTTGCCAATAGGGTGGGTAAAAAAGCAGAATTGATTTTGTTTTTGCCACTCTCCTCGCTGGATGTCTTGATGGTACCCAACCAGGTTTCGTCTTAGGGTAAATACCATCCCTAGCACATGCTCAGAGACAGATTGAGCCGCGTAGCCTTGAATATTACACACGCTAATGCCTAGGCGCTTACAAGCCACTAAGTCGACATTATTAGTCCCTGTCGCACCAATGGCAACGAGCTTTAGATTGGGGAGTTGAGCGAGTGTATCGGCTGTCAGAATGACCTTGTTCGTGATGATGATATCTGCGTCTTTTACGCGTTCGAGAATCTCTTCCGTTGAGGTCGTCTCGTAGCTTTGCCATTGGTGTGGAAAGCTTGGTGCCGGAATGGGGATGTGCTTCGGGATAGTGGCAGCATCGAGAAATACGATTTGATGGGTCATGCGTGACCTACAGTTAGTTTTAGGTGTATCGAAAACATAAGTCATATCCATAATGTGATGCAATCTTAACTTGGGATGATGGCGCATATCAGCGCATCATTATCGCTAAAGTGTGGGCTTTGTTTGAATAAAAAAATGGCGCTCAATTTGAGCGCCATTAGTACTGATAAGTGGAGAGTCAGTGACACGTTACGCTCTCGAACACTTGTCCTTAAACGAAAATCAGTTGTGGCTGACAACGATAAGACGAAGTGAGTCGAGTTGTACTTGCGCACTATTGATATAACCACGCAGCTCTTTAATCTGCTCTTCAAGCAACTCTAGTTCGTCATCACGAATATTCGGATTGACGGCTTTTAGTGCTTGGAGGCGGTTGAGCTCTTCGCTCAGAGCTTGTTCCATCTCTTGTGTTGCTTGCTGCTTTGTCTCAACCAGCGAGCTCTCAATCTCTTTATCACCTACCGCAATTAAGCTATGGATCTCTTTTTGAACTGAGTTGACTAGCTTGCTACCTAAGTGACGGTTCACAGGGCTTAACTGACGGTTGAAGCCTTCAAACTCAACCTTGTCGGAGAGGTTTCCACCTTTACCATCGAGCAAGATACGTACTGGTTTTTGTGGCAAGAATCGACCAATACCAGATTGCTTCGGAGCTTGTGCTTCGATGGTATAAATCAACTCTAGCAGTAGCGTACCCGCTGGCAGCGCTTTGTTTTTCAGCAAAGAAACCGCTGTTGTTCCAACCCCTTCACTGAGAAGAAGATCAATACCACCTTGGATCATCGGGTGCTCCCAGCTGATAAAGTGCATATCTTCTCTTGATAGCGCTGTCTCACGATCGAAGGTGATCGTACAGCCTTCATAAGGCAGGCCTGGGTAGCTTGGGACCATCATATGTTCTGATGGTGTCACGATCATCGCATTGTCGCCATTATCGTCTTGATTCAAGCCGATAGTATCGAACAGTCCAAGTGCGAAAGTGACGAGTTCAGTATCACCATCAAGATCAGCAATGCGTTGAGCAAGTGCTTGTGCTTCGTCACCACCGTTGGAGTGCATCTCTAACAAACGGTCACGCCCCTGATCGAGCTTGGCTTTCAGCGTATTGTGCATTTCGGCACTGTGCTCAATCATCGTCTCTAAGGCTTCAGCATCGCTACCGCCTTTACCAAGTAAGGTAATAAGTTCTTCTTTAATCGAGTCGTAAACAGCGCGGCCTGTTGGGCAAGTCTCTTCGAAAGCGTTGAGGCCTTCGTTATACCAGCGTGCCAATAGGGCTTGAGAGGTGCCTTCAAGGTGCGGCACGTGAATCTCGATATCACGGTTTTGGCCGATACGGTCTAAGCGACCAATACGTTGTTCAAGCAAATCTGGGTTGATCGGCAAGTCGAACATCACCAGCTGGTTAGCAAACTGGAAGTTACGACCTTCTGAGCCAATCTCACTACAAAGTAAGACTTGTGCACCATCTTCTTCTTGGGCGAAGTAGGCTGCGGCCTTATCGCGCTCGATAATTGACATCCCCTCATGGAATACGGTCGCACGAATACCTTCGCGCTCGCGTAATGCTTGCTCAAGAGTTAATGCTGTTTGCGCACGAGAACAGATCACCAATACTTTTTCTTGGCGTTGACTCATCAAGTGGTTTAGTAGCCAGTCAACACGTGGGTCGAAGTTCCACCACGTTGCGTTCTCACCTTCAAACTGTTGATAAATATCCTCAGGGTATAGCATTTGTATCGCTTTTTCTTCAGGCGAACCTGAAACACCCATCATTCCAGCTACCTTCATTGCCGTCTGGTATTGGCTTGGAATAGTCAGTGGATAAAGGTTTAAATGACGATTAGGGAAACCTTTGACGCCTCCGCGGGTGTTACGGAATAAGACACGTCCAGTACCATGGCGATCCATTAAGTGTTCGACAAGTTCTTGGCGAGTCTGAGCGCGTTCTGTTTCATCGACATCATCGGCTTCAATGATACGAAGTAGGGGCTCGACATCTTGTTCTGACAGAAGCTCACCAATGGCATTCTTCTCATCATTGTTTAGCTTATTGCCAGACATTAGGCTTGCAACGGCATCAGCGACCGGTGCGTATTGGCGCTCTTCTTCAACAAAGGTCTCGAATTCAAAGAAGCGGTCAGGGTCAAGAAGACGCAAACGAGCAAAGTGGCTTTCACGCCCCAGCTGCTCAGGTGTTGCCGTTAATAGCAGTACGCCAGGCGTTTTGTCTGCCAGTGCTTCAACAACTTGGTACTGACGGCTTGGTTTATCTTCGCTCCACTCAAGGTGATGGGCTTCATCGACAACAAGTAGGTCCCAATCAGCATCGACGACTTGCTCGAAGCGACGACGACTCTTACGTAGGAAGTCGAGGGAGCAAAGTACATATTGTGCGGTATCGAACGGGTTGTGTGCGTCTGCGAATGATTCGACACAGCGCTCTTCATCGAAGATAGAGAAATGCAGGTTGAAACGGCGCATCATTTCGACCAGCCATTGATGTTGCAATGTTTCTGGTACCACAATCAGAACGCGCTGAGCGCGTCCAGAGAGAACCTGCTGGTGGATGATCATACCGGCTTCGATGGTTTTACCTAGACCTACTTCATCGGCAAGTAAAACGCGAGGCGCGTATCGGCGACCGACTTCATGGGCAATGTACAGCTGATGCGGGATAAGACCTGCTCGCATTCCGCATAAACCACGCAGCGGTGTACGGTGTTGGTTATATTGGTTTTTCAGTGCGCGGAAACGTAAAGAGAAGCGGTCCATTCGGTCAATTTGACCCGCGAACAACTTATCTTGTGGTTTATTAAAACGGATGTGGTGGCTTAGCATCACTTCACGTAAGACGACATCCGTTTCTTCTGTGTCGGTGCGAGTACCGACGTAGGTGTAGACACCTTGTTGTTCCTTTACTTCTTCCACTCGAAGCGACCAGCCTTCGTGGCTATCGATAACGTCGCCTACGTTAAACATAACGCGAGTAACAGGGGCATCAGCTCGGGAGTAAAGACGGTTCTCTTCACTGGCCGGAAACATGAGAGTGACAGTACGAGCATCGACCGCAACGACAGTGCCTAGACCTAAGTCGTGCTCAGTATCGCTTATCCAACGTTGTCCCAAAGTAAATGGCATAGGGAGTACACCTTCTTATCATTGTATGTAAAGCTTGAAACGGGGATTTTTGAACACGCTATTCATCACAGCAGTGAACGTCTGTAATTGTAGACGTTTTGTCCAAAACAAAAGGGGGCTAATGGTACTGCATGATGTGATTGACGTCACGGTGAATTGACGGTTTTTATTTAGCGGAAGTGTCTGTGACGTTTTTTTTGGTGACGACCATTTAAACGGCATAAAAACGTCACATTCCTGTCAATTTAGCCTGCTTCTATGAAGGTTGCGAGGTGTTTGAATGGATTTATCTATATACCTCTCAATAGCTGAATAAAATCTCACTACATACTATGCGTGAATTAAACTAAATAGCGTGGTGAGACAAACTGAGTAGCCTTACACCGCCAAGGAGGTGCCTATGGGCGATACTGACCGGAAAATATTTGTTCTCGATACCAATATTCTGCTCCACGAACCATCTGCTATCTATTCCTTTCAAGAACACGATGTGGTCATCCCGATGACTGTCCTCGAAGAGCTCGACCGCATCAAAGACAGCAAGCGTGATGTCTCGCGCGATGCACGTGTTGCCATTCGTGCTTTAGAAAATATGTTCCATGATGCGACACCCGATCAGATCTCTGAAGGGATCCCTATCGGCACGCAAGAGGAAGATAAAGGTACCATTGCGATTTTAGCTGACTATGAAATTAAAGAGCGAGTGCAGGCCTTTGCTGACAAACTGGGTGACAATCGCATTCTGAATGCCACGCTTTATCTACAAAATAAGCGCACGCCCCGACAGGTGGTGTTGGTCACTAAAGATATTAATATGCGCTTAAGGGCAAAAGGCGCTGGGGTGCGTTTTGTCGAGGATTACCGAACCGATCAGTTAATTGATGATGTTCGTTTCTTAACGAAAGGTTATAAAGAGTACGAAGGTAGCTTTTGGCAGCAAATTGATGAGTGCCACAGTGAGAGCCGAGGTCGGTCGACTTTCCATACGTTGCCGAAAGAGCACTTTGAGGCGCCTTTTGTTAATCAATATTTACTTGATGAGAGCGAAGACTTCGCCGCTCGCGTGAAGTCGGTGAATGAAGAAACGGTTGAGATTCGAGACATTAGTCGTGAGCGGTTAATGAGTCGATCTGCTTGGGATATTCATCCGAAGAACATTGACCAAGCGATGGCCATTGATGCGCTGATGGACCCTAAAATTGATTTGGTTATTTTGACTGGACCAGCCGGATGCGGGAAGACGATTCTTGCCATGGCAACAGCTCTCGAGCAGGTGATAGAAAAGGGCATGTACGACAAAATTATCGTGACACGCAATACACCAGATATTGCTGAATCAATTGGCTTTCTTCCTGGTACCGAGGAAGAAAAGATGATGCCTTGGTTAGCGGCGGTCACGGATACCATGGAGGCGCTGCATAAGAATGATGTATGTACTGAAGGGTCGATGAAGTACATCTATGAAAAGGCAAACTTGCAGTTTAAGTCTATTAACTTCATGCGTGGGCGCTCGATTCAGAATGCGTTTGTGCTCTTGGATGAGTGCCAGAACTTAACGGCTTCACAGATTAAGACCATTATTACCCGCTGCGGGGAAGGCACTAAGCTGGTGTGCTCTGGTAACCTTGCCCAAATCGATTCACCATATTTAACCCCGGTTACTTCTGGGTTAACTTATATTGTTGAGCGCTTTAAAGACTTTGACGGTAGTGCAAGCCTCTACCTCAATGGTGTTGTCAGAAGTCGTCTAGCAGAATACGCTGAGCAGAATTTGTAGTACTGCTCTAGATCCGCAGCTCTTTAGAGGCGTCTAATAATGATCTGCTGGTAAGTTCTCTCGCTTAATGTTGGTGCGGTTGCCTTGCACAGACTGCCGCGCCAGCCTCTTATTTTGGTGTGAGCGATGCTCATTATGCTTCCTGCCTGTCAGCATCTGATTGACAAGCCGGTTTTTGATTTATGCAGCGAAAATAGCTTTTTACCTATTGGTGCCCTAAAAGGTACGATGCTCACCATGAAAAAAGCTCACAAAGCTGCACATTCATTTTATTTTCATTTAAATCAATACCTTAACTAGCAATCCCTACGCCAGTGTGTTTTTTTGGCAGAAAAAAGCTGTACATGATAGTTAAAGGTGTTAATCCCCCCGTAGTATCTATTTCCTCTACAGTGATTTCCCTAAGTACTGACAAAGTGCTGGCAGCGTACTGTGTTCAAGGATATCTGTGGCAGTGCCAAATGCTGCTACCTTTCCATCGTCAATGAATGCAATATGGTCGGCAATAAGACGTGCATCTTCTGGGGTATGAGTCACCATAATAATGGTGATTTGGTGCTGTTTAGCAATCTGTTTGACGAGGCTCAGCATCTCGCGTCTCAAGGCTGGGTCAAGAGCAGAGAAAGGCTCATCAAGCAGTAGGAGCGGTCGATGCCTGACTAAGCAACGAGCTAGCGCGACCCTTTGTGCTTGCCCACCCGATAGTGTCGTTGGTAATCGATGCTGTAACCCCGATAGCCCCACATCCTCACACGCTTTATCAACCTCTTCCCACTGGGACGGTGTTAACTTCAGATTAGGGTTCATGCCTAGCCCAATATTATCCTTCACTGATAGGTGTGGGAAAAGGTTGTGGGCTTGAAACAGAATTGAGAGTGGCCGTTGATGGGGAGGCAAGCTAATAAATGAGACACCTTGGAAGGTCGCATCACCCAATTCAGCATGTTGAAAGCCAGCGAGTAAAGCTAGTAGGGTGCTCTTACCTGCCCCGCTTGGGCCTAGAACAGCAAGTACCTCACCAGTTTGAAGGGTAAAGCTAAACTGTAATTGTTGGCGGTGCTCCTCTTGTTGATAAGAGCAAGTGAGTTGATTAACGTTTAACAAGTTGCTTCTCCACCAGAATAAAAAGGCTCAAGCTAAGGGCAAGGAGTACGAGTGCGACAGTAGCCGCAGCATCCATTTGATAACTACCCATGAGCTGAAATAAGTACATGGGTAAGGTTTGAAATTGTTGGCTACCAAACATTGCGATAGCGGTGAGGTCACCGAGTGAGAGGACGAAGGCAAGGCAAAATGCATGGATGAAAGCCGAGGTTATTAGTCGCCACTCGACAAGATGCCAGCGTTGCCAGCCATGTAGCCCTAAACTTTCACTCAACGGTGTGTATTGCTGTGCACATTGCAATAGCGGTTGAGCAAGGGTTTTAAGAATAAAGGGCATGGCCATGAGTGCATTCACGAGTATGACGAGGATGAAAGCATGAGAGAACACATGGCCAATCTGGCGCACCATGAGAAATAGCCCTGTACTGATCACGAGTCCAGGTGTCACGAGAATAAGGCTGCCACATAGTTCAATGAGATTCGCTTTTTGCTGATTGCTTTTTCGGGCTTGTGACTGAATCCGCCAGTGGCGGCTGGCATTGAGGATGAATAGCGCTAATACCATGGCGATAAGGCTAGCCCCGAAAGCAATCAGCAGTGAGTTCTTCATCGCACTCCAGAGTGGCGGTGCACTCAGGGTCGCGATGGTTTGCCCATTAAGACCAGCAGTGATGACTGCAATAAAGGGAGGGATGACCAACACCACGCCAAGTATTATCCAGATACCATCCCAGCCTCGCTGTAAAAGCGAGTCGTCACGATAGGGAATGGAGTATCCTTGCGCAGGTTCCGATGGTACATCGCGAGAAAAGCGATTGATAAACAGTACTAAGCCTGCACAGATCAGCATTTGCCAGATAGCGAGTAGTGCACCGAATCCCAAATCGAAGTCAAAGCGGATCGCTTGATATATGGCTAGCTCAATCGTTGTTGCTTGAGGCCCTCCTCCTAATGCCATCACAGTGCCAAAGCTGGTGAAGCAAAGCATAAAGACTAAACCAATGATATGCGGTATCTGCTGTCTTACCCGCGGCCACGATAATAATTTGAATCGTTGCCAACGGTTGAGACCGAGGTGGATGGCGAGTCGCTGTTGCTGGATCGGTGTTGATTCAATGCTTTGTAGAAGCATTCTGGTGGATAGCGGGGCATTAAAAAACACGTGGGCGAGTAAAATCCCGCTGAGCCCGTAAATTGATATATCGCTCCCTAACCAAGCGTTGATGAGACCGCTTTTTCCATAAATAGCTAAGAGACCAAATACTGCCACTAAGACGGGTAATACAAAGGTTAATGAGAAGAGCTTTAGCAGCAGTTGCCGACCTACAAAGCGACGGCGAGCGAGAGCTTCGGCAAGAGGCAGAGCGATGAGCAGACTGAGTAAGGTCGAGAGGGTGGCTTGTTTGAAGCTAAACTGCGTTACGTAGCGTAAATATGGGTCTTGCCATATTTGGGCTATGTTGAGGTTCGGGGCTGCTAGCCATAATGAAAATAGCGCGCCAAGAATAAACATTACGATGCCACCAGCACTGACAATACCAGGTAATGTGATGCGGAGCGTGCTGGGTATTTGTCGGCGTTGGTGTGAGGTTTTATCTCGCATAATGATAGGTCTACGTTAATCTTCAAAGAGAGCTGGCTAGGGGATGCTCTAGGCTTTTGATGTTAGGAGGTTCATTAAAGATTTTTGTTTAAAATCTCTATTTTTACCCTTTACGCTGCCTTTAATTGCCTGCCTAGTCGATGTGATTAAGCAGGCTGATACGGTTTAAATCGTTACGTGGAAGCGATGGCAATAACGCACTAATTTTATACCACTGATTTAAACTTATTTGGTCTAATTCTACTTATTGGATTAATGCTGCTTGCCACTCACGAATCCAACCTCGGCGCTGATTATTAACCTCCTCCGTTGAGAAGCTCAGTGCTTTTTCTGGAATGGTGAGGGTATCGAAGCCTTCAGGCAATGCGACGTCAGTGACAGGGTACATCCAGTTTCCAGTCGCAATATGCTGTTGGAAGTCATCCGTTAGCATGAATTCCAGGAATTGATCGGCCAGCGCTGGAGTCGGGCTATTGGATAGCTTAGCTGCAACTTCAATTTGCATGTAGTGCCCTTCGCTGAAGTTTGCCGCGGCGAAGTTATCATCGTTTTCTGCGATAAGGTGATAAGCAGGTGAGGTTGTGTATGAGAGCACCATATCCGCTTCATCTTTTAAGAACATGCTGTACGCTTCAGACCATCCTTTTGTGACAGTAACGGTTTTCTTCGCGAGCGCTTGCCATGCCTGAGGTGCTTGATCACCATAGACATGTTTTATCCAGAGCATGAGTCCTTGGCCAGGTGTTGAGGTACGAGGATCTTGATAAAGGATGCGGATCTCTTCGTCTTCAATGAGTGCTTTAAGGCTGGCTGGTGGGGTCTCTAGTTTGGTTTTGTCGTAGACAAAAGCAAAGTAGCCATAGTCGAAAGGAATGAAATATGGGTCTTGCCATTCACTGGGTAGTGTCAGCGCGGTTGTATCGATGTCGTGCTTTGAAATTAAACCTGTCGCCGTTGCTTCAGCAATTAAGTTATCGTCAAGTCCAAGAATAATATCAGCGTTTGCGCTGTCGCCTTCTAACCGTAAGCGATTAAGGATAGAGACTCCATCATCAAGTGCGACGTAGTTGACGGTACAATCGCATTGAGATTCAAAGGCAGTTTTGATCGCAGGACCTGGGCCCCAGTCGCTAGCGAACGAGCTGTATGTGTAGATATTTAATGTTGCTTCACTCGCCCAAGAAGATGCTGCAAACGCTGATAGTGCAAGTGTTGTGGCAACGGTGGCGTGGTGGCTAAGTTTCTTATGCAGTGAGAGTGGTGTTGTTTTCAAGGTGTGCTCCTAACATCATGTCGGGCGGCACAGGTGTTGAGTGATTAATCTCAATCCCTACGCCAGCATTAACTGGATCAGGTTCTGTGGGTGTCATAACCAATGTGTTGGATACTCTCTCAGCCATAAGGCTCCCCAATGAGAACGACGTCATTGTAGCGGCTCGCGTTCGCGTTGTAACTACTTGACGTGATTACAATCCCAGTAAAAATGGCTAGGACATGAAAAATTGATAGTCATAAGGGTAAGGTGATTAGACGTTTGCTCGTCATGCTTCGCGCAAAGTCTAAAATATTGAAATCTCTCAGCCGATGTCGGGTCTCTTTTAAAACACTGAGAAATGCTAAGCCTTGATTGGTATATGCTTATTTGAGGCTAGCGAGTTCGAAAGATGCAGGGATCAATCCGAAAAACAGAGAAGGGGAAATCATGAAGCTCATCTGGGTCATTTTCATCGTGATGTCGCAAGGGGTATGGGCGGCGCCAAAAGCAGAGTTGTGGGATTTTTGGCAGCCCCATAACGAACAAAGTAGTGAGTCGATTTCTCATCAGCAGTGGCAAACAGTACTCGAGACATTTCTTGTCGTTGGTGAAACCCAAACACGTTTTGATTATGCGGGTTACCAATCGAGTGGTAGCCGAGCGATAGAAGAGTATGTACTTACAATGTCAGCGTTAGACCCGCGTCAGTACACGAGAGATGAGCAGTTTGCCTATTGGGTTAACCTTTACAATGCATTGACGGTACAGATTATTGTTGATAATTACCCCATTGCATCGATTACTAAGTTGGGTGGTTTCTTCCAATTTGGTCCATGGGATAACGATATTGTGACGATTGCCGGTGAAAAACTTACTCTAAATGATATTGAGCATCGAGTTTTAAGACCGCTGTGGAAAGATGCCAGAATTCATTATGCTGTTAATTGTGCGAGCTTAGGCTGCCCAGATTTGATGCCAGTGGCTTATCAGGCGGAGAATACAGAGCAGTTGTTAGAAGAAGCGGCGGTACGTTTTGTTAACAGCAACAAGGGAGTGAAGCTTGAAGGTAATCACGCTCAGTTATCGTCTATCTATGATTGGTACAGCGTCGATTTTAAACCGGATTTAGCGACGCATATTAACCGCTATCGCAAAGGTGAAAAGCTGACAGATCAAAAAATCAGTTATGACTACGACTGGGATCTTAACGATCGTTAGTGATCATGATTGGCGGTGCACGAGTGATGGAAGGCGATAGCTGCGGCATCCATTAGAAAATGACGATACCAGTATCAACAAAAAACGAGCCTCAGTTAGGCTCGTTTTTGTTGTTGCGATGCATGAGATAGAGAGAGTGGCTGATCTCTACTTACTTACCCCTACCTATTTATTTTAGGAATGCCGGGATTTTCGCTTCGTACTCGGCAATTTTTGCTTCGTGTTGAAGTGTTAAACCGATGTTATCTAAGCCATTAAGCAAGCAGTGACGACGGAATTCATCAATCTCAAACGAGTAAACTTTTTTGTTTGCACGTACTTCCATTTTTTCTAGATCAACCGTAATCTCTGCGCCTTCGTTGCCTTCTACATAAGCGAATAGGGCATCGACTTCAGCATCTGTCAGACGGACAGGCACCATTTGGTTATTGATAGAGTTACCATAGAAAATATCAGCAAAACTCGGTGCTATCATCACCTTAATACCGTAATCCGCTAATGCCCAAGGTGCATGTTCTCGTGATGAACCACAGCCAAAGTTTTCCCGCGCAAGTAATACGCTGGCACCTTCATAACGAGGGTAGTTTAAGACAAAATCAGGGTTTGGCATTTGCCCCGCATCATCGGTGAAGCGCCAGTCATTGAATAAGTGCTGACCAAAGCCTGTACGTGTCACTTTTTGTAGAAATTGCTTAGGGATAATCGCATCGGTATCGACATTAGCCGCATCCAATGGCACTGCTAATCCAGTATGTTGTTTGAAACCTGTCATGGTGTGCTCCTTAAGCGTCTAATTCACGAATATCAACAAAATGACCAGCGACAGCAGCAGCAGCGGCCATTGCTGGGCTGACTAGGTGAGTACGACCGCCACGACCTTGTCGACCTTCGAAGTTACGGTTGCTGGTGGATGCACAACGTTCACCTGGGCCTAAGCGGTCGTTGTTCATGGCTAGACACATAGAACAGCCCGGTAGGCGCCATTCGAAACCCGCTTCGATAAAGATTTTATCCAGACCTTCTTTTTCGGCTTGGGCTTTCACTTGTTCTGAGCCTGGCACAACCAGCGCTTGAACATGTTTTGCAACCGTACGGCCTTTAGCAACAGCAGCAGCGGCACGCATATCTTCAATACGAGAGTTGGTACATGAACCAATAAACGCTTTATCAATGCTAAAGTCGGACAATTTCTTGCCTGCCTCTAGGCCCATGTATGCCAAAGCTTTTTCAGCCGATGCTTTTTCCACGGGGTCGCTGAAGTCAGAAGGGGCAGGGATCAGTGAATCAACGGCAATGACTTGACCTGGGTTTGTTCCCCAAGTGACTTGAGGCTTGATATCCGCACCATTTAGCGTCACGACAGCGTCAAATTGTGCATCGTCGTCGCTACGCAGTGTTTTCCAGTATGCGACGGCGTCATCCCAATCTTGACCTGTTGGTGAAAATTTACGACCTTTTAGGTAGTTGAAGGTGGTCTCATCAGGGGCGATAAGCCCAGCTTTCGCACCCAGTTCAATCGCCATGTTACAGACCGTCATACGACCTTCCATGGTGAGGTCTGTAATGGCTTCACCACAAAATTCAACTACGTAGCCTGTACCACCTGCGGCTGTTGTTTCGCCGATGATCGCAAGGACGATATCTTTGGCAGTGATGCCCTCGGCAACCTTACCTTTAACTTCGATTTTCATCGTCTTAGCGCTTGCTTGCTTTAGCGTTTGCGTTGCTAGGACATGCTCAACTTCTGAAGTACCGATACCAAATGCAAGAGAACCAAATGCGCCGTGCGTGGCAGTATGTGAATCACCACAAACAATAGTGGTACCAGGTAGGGTAATACCTAGCTCAGGGCCCATGACATGGACAATACCCTGATACGGGTGGTTTAGATCATATAGCGTAACACCAAACTCTTCACAGTTTTTGGCAAGGGTTTCCATTTGGATGCGCGCCATTTCACCGGAGGCATTAATATCTTTGGTTTGCGTTGAAACGTTGTGATCCATGGTTGCGAAAGTCTTGCTGACTTGTCGTACCGGACGGCCTTTTTCACGTAAACCGTCGAATGCTTGTGGTGACGTCACTTCATGCACTAAGTGGCGATCAATATATAAAATAGGGGTCTCGCCTTCTGCGGCGACCGCAACGTGGGCGTTATAAACTTTTTCGTATAAGGTCTGTGCTGACATTGCTCGAATTTCCTTATCGTTATCATAACCTGCCGTTACCGACAGGTTTTTATTCTGTGTAAGCGTTGAATCTCGTTATAGCTAACCTGCGTGGGTGGAGCTTATAATCTCACCACGGTTCAGAGGTCGCCATGAACAGAAGCTAACCGCGAATATATGCAGCGATTTTATCGCCCATTGCACTCGTCGTTAGTGCTTTGCCTGCCTGTGCGAGATCTGCAGTAAGCTCGCCTGCTTCAAGAGCTTGAGATACGGCTTGTTCAATCGCGCGAGCCGCGTCTTCTTCACCTAAGCTATAACGCAGCATAAGTGCAGCCGATAGGATCTGTGCCACTGGGTTAGCAATGTTTTTACCTGCAATATCTGGCGCTGATCCGCCTGCTGGCTCATAAAGACCAAATTGACTATCGTTAAGGCTGGCAGAAGGGAGCATCCCCATCGAGCCTGTAATCATGGCGCACTCATCTGAAATGATGTCACCGAAGATATTAGAACAAAGCAAGACATCAAACTGTGCAGGGTCTTTGATAAGTTGCATGGTCGCGTTATCGATATAGATGTGAGAAAGCTCAACATCAGGGTAGTCCTGCGCAATCTCTTCTACGACTTCACGCCATAAAATTGAGCTTTGTAGTACATTGGCCTTATCAACCGAACAGACTTTCTTTGAGCGTAAGCGAGCAGATTCAAACGCAATACGTGCGATACGTTCAATTTCATAGCGGTGGTAGATTTCAGTATCGTAGGCTTTTTCTTGTGGCCCTTCGCCTTCGCGTCCTTTAGGTTGACCAAAGTAGATGCCACCGGTTAGTTCACGAACGACAACGATGTCGAATCCGTTACCTGAAATATCAGCACGAAGTGGTGAGAAGCTTTCAAGACCACTGTGAATTTGAGCTGGGCGTAGGTTACAGAAAAGCTGAAAATGCTTACGAAGCGGAAGTAGGGCACCGCGTTCTGGTTGATCATTTGGTGGTAAGTGCTCCCACTTTGGACCACCGACTGAGCCAAACAGCACGGCATCGGCAGCTTCACAGCCTTTCAATGTGCTATCTGGCAATGGAGAACCATGGTTATCAATTGCGATACCGCCCACATCAAACTCATTCTTCTCAAAGGTTAGCGAGAATTTATCAGCAACTGCATCGAGTACTTTATGTGCTTGTGCCATTACTTCTGGGCCGATGCCGTCGCCGGGTAGAACGGCAATTTTATATGTCCCTGCCATGGTTATACTGTCTCCGTGTTAATTTTAGTTTGTTCTTTGATTGCGGCGATTTGGTCTGCGCGGTGAATGCTATTGATTACGTGTAGCAGCGCTTGTCCAGAAGCTTCAACGATGTCTGTCGCTAAACCTGTGCCGTGATATTTATTGCCTTTGTAGTTCGCAATGATGTCTGCTTGCCCTAAGCCATCTTCGCCTTCACCTTTTGCGGTTAAGTCGAATTTGTCTAGGCTGATTTCGTAACCGGTTACGCGGTAAATACATTGATACAACGCATCAACAGGGCCATTTCCGACAGCGGCTTCGCATTTCTCTTCATCACCGCATTGCAGCTTAATACTGGTCGTTGCCATCACGCTACCTGACTGTACGCTTAGGTAGTTCAACTTAAAGAAATCGTCTTCGTCGCGAAGGTTAGCAAAGTGAACCAGTGCCTCTAGGTCATAGTCAAAGACCTGACCTTTACGGTCAGCTAGCTTTAAAAAGTCGGCATACAGTGCATCTAAGTCATACTCTTTCTCGTTATACCCTAGCGTATCCATATGGTTCTTAACGGCTGCACGGCCAGAACGTGAAGTCAGATTTAAAGCTTGCTGTTTTAAGCCGATAGACTCAGGGGTCATGATTTCGTAGGTGTTCTTATTCTTTAGCATGCCGTCTTGATGTATGCCTGAAGAGTGGCTAAAGGCATTACCACCCACGATGGCCTTGTTGTCTTGCACTGGCATGTTACATAGTTGGCTAACAAGCTTACTCGTGCGGTGAATCTCATCGTATTTCAGGCCAGTTTGTACACCCAATAAGTCTTGGCGTGTACGGATAATCATCGCGATTTCTTCTAATGCACAGTTACCTGCACGCTCACCAATACCATTAATTGTTCCTTCAACTTGACGAGCGCCAGCTTGAACCGCTGCGATTGAGTTGGCAACAGACATGCCTAAGTCGTCGTGACAGTGTACGGAGATAACCGCTTTGTCGATGTTAGGGACACGGTTAAATAGGTTAGTAATGATGCCCCCAAATTCGCCGGGTACTGTGTAGCCAACAGTATCGGGAATATTGACGGTTGTAGCACCAGCATTGATTGCTGATTCAACCATTCGACATAGGTTATCAATAGGTGTTCGACCCGCGTCCTCGCAAGAAAATTCAACATCATCGGTATAACGTCGAGCACGTTTCACAGCACTAACGCCCATTTCGATCACGTCATCGTAGCAGCGACGTAACTTGTCTTGGACATGAATCGTCGATGTTGAAATAAAGGTATGAATACGAAATGCTTCTGCAACCTTTAATGACTCAGCAGCGACATCAATATCATTCGCCACAGCACGGGATAAACCACAAATACGGCTGTTTTTGATGTGCTTAGCGATGGTTTGCACTGATTCAAAGTCACCCGGTGAAGAGACGGGGAAACCGGCTTCAATGACATCAACACCCAAACGTTCGAGCGCATAAGCAATTTGTAGCTTTTCTTTGACGGTTAAACTGGCTGACAAAGCTTGTTCACCGTCACGTAATGTGGTGTCGAAGATGATGACTTGATCACTCATTGCTACATTCCTTTTAAGCTGGCTTAGTACTGAACTAAGTGATTGTGTTACTGATTAATATGAGCGCCTGCGGGTTATATAAAAAAACCCGCGCTTCGGCGCGGGTTTTTTTATGCTGTTCTGTGGGCTAATTCTCGTCCACTAGCATCCCGCGCGATAGGTCGCGATAAGCAGGAGGCTGAGGAGTAAACGGAATTTTTTCATAACTAGTAATAAACCCAACGATGTTTTAACAATGAATATCAAATTATTGTGTGGCTCGTCAAGTTATTCGTGTTGTTAATCGGTGGTTGTTTCTTAAGTCATTGTTTTGTATTGATTTATTTGTTTTGGCGACAGGTTGGTATGCTTGTGTTGAATGACTCTTAATTCATTATATTTCAATGTTTATGTTTTTAAAGGGCTTTAAAACTGCTTGAGTAAGGCTTACTTGGAGGATTATGCTGCAGATGTGTGTATTGATATGTAGAAGTGACCTATTGACTTGATGGTGGGTAGATAAAAAAGCACGCTGAGATCAGCGTGCTTTTTGAAAATCAATCTATCGACTAACGAGTATTGATACGAGGAATATCGCCATCATACCTGCCAGTAATTTAAGCTCTAACTTTTTCATGTTTTACCTCCTTAGCGTTGCTCACAATCAAGCCGCGAGCAAGGGTAATAAACCAGCCTGTTAAAATAAGGTTCAGTGCTAGTGAAAGCATGCCAATCGTCACAATTGGGCCGCCGAAACCGTAGCCAATGCTGATCATTAAAACACCAGCGCCTACTTCACCACGTGGCCACATACCGATGGATAGGGCCAGTCGCTCTTTCACCGTTGCTTCCTTGCGATAGCAAAACAGTGGGAACATTTTGCCGATGTTAGAAATAATGGTAATCATTAATACATGGAACAACACTTCGCTCATTGGCATCGCAGGGAGTGAGCCTGTTACGCTTGTAGCGGCTTCTACAGCCTCAGTGGTTCCAAATATCTGCGGTAAACTTAAGCCAACTAATACCATAAATACTGCCGCAACTATGGTAGAGAAACGTTGATCTTGGACAGATTCATGCTGAGATTTTAGCATACAGCCTAATACAAATGCTGGGAGTAAGACCTCAAAGTGTGCACCCGTTGCCATATGGAACGCTTCGCATGCAATAGCGATAACTACCGAGTAAGCCATGATGTACTTTGCTGCAGCGGGTATGTTCCAAAGGTGTAGGTATTTATAGGCGAGGCCAAGCATCGCAAACATTAAGACCATTGCAACGCCGAGTGCTGGGTTCCAGCCTACAACAACAATGCTTAATGGGATCATTAATAATACGGTGTCAAGATCGTCAAAAATAGCTAAGACTCGTGCTTTATTGAACATCCAAGTCGCACCAAGACCAGCCGCTGCAAGCATGGCAAAGAGCACGCCAGCAGACGTAGGTGCAGCAAAACGACCGATGACAAGTGATTCTTTCCAAGCATCGGTGTTACTCCATAGCTCTGCAGGCATAACAGCAAAGACAAAATAGACGACAACGGCTATCCAAGGGAATGTCGCTGTTGTCATGGCTACAACGTAGTCCCATCCATATTGCTTCAGGTTGGACTTATCGAGCTCAAATTCGCGGCCGACATTGATCATAATGTAAGACAGCGCTGTCATTGTGAGTATCAGTATGACTGGCTGCAATGAAGCATATTCAGTAAATACCATTGGGAATATCTGTGAGCAAACTAATCCAAGCATGAGCAATGCTGAATACAACATAACTTTTTTCATTTTCTACCTTTACTATTCTGACTAGTGGTAGCTTGGCTACCTTTAGGTGCTTAATACACTCTTTTTAAAACGACTAAATTGACGTTTATCCTAGATTCTAGGGCATTGAATTTGGTTAATTCACCCTGAAAATACTTAGCCATGGTAGCGAATATAGATGTGACAAGACTTAATAAAGGGAGGCGAAATATATCAGTGAGTAAATAATGAAACAAATGAGTGAGTAAATGTAACAAGGTGAAATAAGGTGTGTTTGAAGAGTATTTCTAATCTTTACTATCTATGAGCAAACTGTGCAAACCCTCGGGATTACCGATAAAAAAGGTAGGAATTAGCATTTTATACCGGAAGTTCTATGGGATAACAAGTGGGATTTTAAGAGAAATACAGTACTTCAATGAAATTAACAAATCGCTAAAGTTTGTGTGAATGAAAGGGTTTTATAAGTAACATAATGGTTTCATTCTTATACTACTAAGCTGATGGCTTTGGTCTGAGTAGCAAATGAATAGTCGACTAAGCCAATTCTGACCTTGTTCACAAATTGTACCAGATAGCGTCACGTTCCTGTCACATCATTTTTCTACGCTTCAGTAGTGAAAGAATACTAAGGAACGGATATGACTATTCTCGCCCCGATTCAACGATTTGATTATGCCCTCTCAACGCTGTGTCTATGTCACCGTTTTAATATGACAACAGCGAAAGTCAGTTGTGCTGTGTCCAAAACAGGTGATGGGCACCTCTATGTTATTTTAGCACTGCTCGTTATGTTGGTTGATCAACAGAATGGTTCGCAGTTTGTGAAGTTTGGTTTACTTGCTTTTGCAATTGAACTTCCTATTTACTTTATGCTTAAGAATAGTTTTAAGCGTAACCGCCCCACTGAATTGCCTGCATTTATTAAACCCTCAGATCGCTATAGTTTACCTTCTGGGCATACGGCTGCTGCTTTTATCATGGCGGCGGTTATTAGCTACTTTTACCCACAATACTCTTTGGTTGTTTGGGTTTGGGCGAGCCTTATTGGCTTCTCTCGAGTGATGCTAGGAGTTCACTACTTTACTGATATTGTTGCAGGTGTTGTTTTAGGGTTGTCTGCATTTCAAGTCGCATTGAAGATATTTTTGATGGTGGGACCAATATGAAAATACTCTATGGCGTACAAGGAACAGGCAATGGTCATATCTCACGTGCTAGGGAGATGGCGCGTGCATTTAAAGAACTCAATGTAGATGTCGATTTTTTATTCAGTGGTCGTTCTAAAGACCAGTATTTTGATATGGACATCTTCGAAACACACTTTTTACAGCGAGGTGTGACGTTTGCAACTGAAAATGGTCGCCTCAATCACTTAAAAACGGCGACACGCAATAATCTGTTTTCTCTGCACCGTGAGATCAAGGCATTAGACATTAGCGGTTATGATGTAGTACTTAATGATTTTGAACCAATATCAGCGTGGGCAGCAAAACATCAAAATATTCCTTCTGTTGGTATTAGCCATCAATGTGCGTTCCTGCGGCAGATACCGATACAAGGTCAAAGCTTGTTAGATAAGCAACTGGTCAATCACTTTGCCCCCACACAGCATCAACTAGGTTTGCATTGGTATCACTTTGGTCAGTCTATATTACCGCCAATCATTCCCAGCATGCCTTTGGATTTGGTGACGAATAATGGCGAAGTGCTTGTTTATTTACCATTTGAAGACCCTGATACTGTCATCCAGTTCCTGTCACACTTTTCTGACCAACCCTTTAATTTTTACCACCCAAGCTTTAAAGACGTTGAACAGAGAGAGAACGTGAAACTTCGTCCACTCTCTAGGGTTGGCTTTCATCAAGATTTAATGGCGTGTTCAGGGGTTATTGCAAATGGTGGATTTGAGTTGCCATCAGAAGCTATTGGTATTGGGAAAAAACTGCTGTTAAAGCCCCTTCAAGGGCAATTTGAGCAAACATCGAATGTGATGACTCTGGAAATGATGGGGCTTGCTCAAGCCATGAATACATTGAGCCTAAATGCTCTGAGAACATGGCTAGAGTCTCCAAGTGTTGGTGCGGTGAGATTTCCAAACGTTGCAGACCAGATATCCCGTTGGGTATTAGAGGGTAATTGGGGAACTCATGATGCGCTCTGGGAGTCGCTGTGGTCGACGGTGATGTACCCTGAAGCCGTAGAAGACTTAGTCAGTGAATTTGATGTAGCTAAAGGGCGTATTCGTACAGGCTCTTCCTTAACCTCTCTTTAGTTGGATGCAATTGAAGCCTCCTATTTTGATAATAGGAGGTTTTTTTTCGCCTTTTGTTTATATCAATACAACTTTCTCTTCTTTTTTATCATGCCGTACCGTGTATTGGTCATTTTTATTTGGTTTTTTATGGAATAAAAATGTGATCTTCCTCCTGTTAATTATTGTTAACTATGTCAGTAAGACTATTGTCTTTAGCGAAAATAACGTTGATATACTTTTCCAGCAATTAAATTCATGAATGCATTCGAGCTTATTTATATAATTTTAGATTATTTATGCTTCTGTTTAGATCGTTTTATGTGTGGCTAAATATATGTATTTAAAGTGATTTGTGGTGTTTTTGTGTCAATAGTTATATTCGCTAACATTTTCAATAAGGAACTGATATTGGTTTCGTCAATTTATTAGATTACAAATAGTTTGGTTGTCGGAATGAGCATTAGAATAATGCCAATCTTATTTCGGTAAGTTACAACGATATTTTGAGTATCAGGCGATGGAGTCGCCCTGTTTAGTCATTGTTAATATAATAAGAGGCAAGATTATGACACGTAGAGGATCTTCTGTACTTCCGAGAGAAGGGTACCAAATGGAGTCAACCCTACGCAGTGTGGATTTAAATCTGCTTACAGTGTTTGATGCGGTAATGCAGGAACAAAACATCACTCGTGCTGCTCACAACCTTGGCATGTCACAGCCAGCGGTGAGTAACGCAGTTACACGTTTAAAAGTCATGTTTAATGACGAGTTATTTATGCGCCACGGGCGAGGTATTCAACCTACACAACGCGCTAAGCAGTTGTTCGGCCCGATCCGTCAAGCACTTCAGTTGGTCAAGAACGAGCTACCATCTTCTGTATTTTCCCCTGAGACTTCTTCTCGTACGTTCAAGATCGCAATTTGCAGCCCATCTGACATGCGTTTTGGACCAGCAATTTTGAGTAAAGTTGCCGATCATGCTCCGAGTCTTCGTGTGCAATTAGAAGCTGAAATGGATTCTGAACTATCAACGAAGATGCGTTATCAAGATATCGATTTTGTTATCGACTACATTCGTTTTGATGAAGCAGGGTTCTGCTCTACAGAGCTGTTTAGCGATGAGTTAGTCGTTGTCGCGTCAAATAACCACCCGCGCTTAAGTGACAGCATTTCAGCAGCACAATTTGCAGAAGAGAAGCACGCGCTTCTTAAAGGCATTCCTGGCGTAAAAGGCTTTGCAGACAAAGTCTATCAAGGTCAGAATTACCATGATGCATATCAGGGCGCAAGCTTGAGCAATATCATGTACGTTGTAGGTCAATCAGACCTTATTGCCGTAGCGCCACGTTGGTTGGCTGAGTCGGTATCAGAGAACCTTGATCTTAATGTTCTGCCGTTACCTTTCGAAAACGCAGCAATCAGTGGCTACTTAAGCTGGCATGAGTCTTCGCAAAAAGATAAAGGTCACATTTGGATGCGTGACATGCTGATGATGATCTGTGGTGACAGCAGCTACTAAGCTATATTCCTGATTACACAGTGACTCTTATGTAGAGAAGCGACGAAATTCGAGAATTAAAGTGAATACTTTAAAAAACAGCGTACATGAGTACGCTGTTTTTTTATATCTGCTTACAATTGTATCAATATGATTAAAACTGCGTTTAAACCTTGTGTTTATCCCGCTTTTAAGTGGGATCTTGCCAACATTTTATTTGCACTTAGGGACTTTTTATTGCCTTTTGGGCGCTAGAAGGTACCATCTGTCTTATCAATGAGCTTACAGGTGTAAGCCAAACATAAACGTGTGATGGCAGATGATGAAGTACCATATTGTAAATCGTATCCAGAGTCAGATTACCTCGCTGAACGACCAAGTCGCGATGCGTCATAAAGTGGACGGTGAGTGGAAGGATATCACTTGGCAGCAATTGAGTGAGCAGTTGGATGCTTTATCATCAGCGATGGTTGCTTCTGGACTCGACGTTCAAGATAAAGTGGCTATTTTCGCTAATAACATGCCTCGCTGGACGCAAGTAGATATAGCCACGCTGTACAACCGTGCTGTTACTGTTCCTATTTATCCTACTAATACGCCTAAGCAAGCAGCTTACGTGATGAATGACGCTGAAGTGAAGCTACTCTTCGTTGGGGAGCAAGCGCAGCTGGATTCAACGATGGCGTTTATCGATGAGTGTGAAGCACTAGAGGCAGTGGTAACACTGACCGACGGTTTAGTATTACCTGAGCACGCTAAAGTGATGACATTTGATGATTTCGTTGCGCGAGCAAATGATGTGTCATCACAAGAAGTCGTGCAGCGTCTTGCTGATAAGAGAATGGACGATCTGCTCACGCTTATTTATACCTCAGGCACCACTGGGCAGCCAAAGGGTGTCATGCTGGATTATACGAATATTGGTTCACAGCTAGAAAGCCACGATACGAAGCTGGCGTTTAACGCTGGAGAGCGTTCGCTTTCTTTTTTACCGCTTTCACATGTCTTTGAGCGTGCTTGGACGTTCTATGTACTACACCGTGGCGGTGTAAACTGTTACCTCGGTGATGTTAATCAAATAAAAGAAGCGCTTGTCGAAGTGAAGCCACATGTGATGTGTGCGGTTCCTCGCTTCTATGAAAAAATCTTTGCTGCGATTCATGAAAAAATTGCTAAAGCTCCATTCATTCGCAAGGCTATCTTTACTTGGGCTATCAATATGGGCGCGAAGATGGCCGAATGTCATCGTGAACAGCGCCAGCCTTCACTGATGTTAAAGAAGAGCCATGCGTTAGCGAATAAGCTGGTTCTTTCTAAAGTGCGTGAAGCGTTGGGTGGTGATATTAAGATGATGCCATGTGGTGGTGCTAAGTTGGATCCGACGATCGGACGCTTCTTCCACGCACTAGGTATTAACGTCAAACTGGGCTATGGCATGACGGAAACGACAGCCACAGTTTCTTGCTGGGATGATAGCTGTTTTAACCCTGAGTCTATTGGTCTTACTATGCCAGGAGCGGAAGTGCGCATTGGCGATCAGGATGAGATTCAAGTTAAAGGCCCAATGGTGATGCGTGGCTACTACAACATGCCAGAGGAGACAGCAAAGAACTTCACTGAAGATGGTTTCCTGAAAACAGGAGACTGCGGTAAGTTAGATGAAAACGGTAACCTGTTTATTACTGACCGTATAAAAGAGCTGATGAAGACCTCTGGCGGTAAGTATATTGCTCCTCAAGTTATCGAAGGTGCGATTGGTAAAGATCACTTTATTGAACAAATCGCCGTGGTTGCTGATACGCGTAAGTTTGTTTCTGCGTTGATTGTGCCATGTATGGATAACTTGGAAGAGTACGCTCGTGAACTTAATATTAAGTACCAAGACCGCTTAGAGCTTTTAAAGCATAGCGATATCGTTGCGATGATAGAAAAGCGTGTTGAAGAGCTACAGAAAGATCTCGCCCGCTTCGAGCAGGTGAAGAAGTTTACATTATTACCCAATGCTTTCTCGATGGACGATGGTGAATTGACACCAACACAAAAGCTACGTCGAAAAGTGATCAACGAACGATATAGCGTTCAAATTGAAAGTATGTATTCAGAAGCTTAGTTATGATTGAGCGCAGGTCGAGTAGTCACTTTAACGATCTGCTTTAGTGATTGCATTATCACTATGAAAATGACAAAAAACGCCTGTTGGTCGCATATTTGCGCCAACAGGCGTTTTTTTATGGCTTCTGTTCCAATATCTCATTGGTGCTGTGAGCTTATATTCCAGTCGAAATTATATGGGTGGATAATAAAACTGCAGGGAAGGCAAGTATTGGTTAAAAATGCTGATGGTGATGGGGAAAGTGGATTATTAACTCGAATTATTTAACTGTATAGACACATTTGCCGCTATCGCGTTACATTTGTCTCAGGTCACTGTCGTCGTTATGACCACGGCAGTCACATAGCGTGGAAGTCAGACCTTTCTATTTATTAGGCTACGAATAAGCCCTAACTATGTACAACCTGGAGGCAAAATGGAAATGTTATCCGGCGCTGATATGATCGTCCGTTCAATGATCGATCAAGGCGTAAAACACATCTTTGGCTACCCTGGTGGCTCCGTTCTTGATATTTATGACGCCCTGCATGAAAAAAGCGACATTGAACACGTTTTAGTACGGCATGAACAAGCTGCGGTACACATGGCTGATGGTTATGCACGTGCCACTGGTGATGTTGGTGTGGTGTTAGTGACCTCAGGTCCTGGCGCAACGAATGCTATTACGGGTATTGCGACTGCCTATATGGACTCGATTCCTATGGTTGTTATTTCCGGGCAGGTCATGTCAAATCTGATTGGTAATGATGCCTTCCAGGAGTGCGATATGGTGGGTATCTCTCGCCCTGTTGTTAAACATAGTTTTTTGGTGAAAAATCCAGAGGATATCCCTGAAATTATCAAAAAGGCATTTTATCTTGCAGCTTCAGGTCGACCTGGGCCTGTTGTTGTTGATGTGCCGAAGGATATGCTAAACCCAGCAGAAAAATTTGCCTACCAGTATCCAGAAGATATCAAAATGCGGTCGTATAACCCGACAACGCAAGGCCATAAAGGGCAGATAAAACGTGGCTTGAAAGCTCTTGTCAGTGCCAAAAAACCAGTACTATACGTGGGCGGTGGTGCTGTGATGTCTGGTTGTGAAGATGATTTACTTGCCCTTGCCGAAAAGTTGAATATTCCTGTCGTTAGTACCTTAATGGGATTAGGTGCCTTTCCCGGTACGCATAAAAGTTCACTTGGTATGCTAGGTATGCATGGTACCTACGAAGCGAATATGGCCATGCATAATGCCGATTTGATTTTCGGTATAGGAGTGCGTTTTGATGACCGTACAACCAATAACTTAGAAAAGTACTGCCCAGATGCGACTATTTTGCACATTGATATTGATCCCTCATCAATCTCCAAGACAGTAAATGCGGATATACCTATTGTTGGTAGCGCGGATACTGTGCTTGCTTGCATGCTTAATCTGTTAAAAGAGAAAGAGCAGTTGAATGACCAAGATGCAATAGGGCATTGGTGGGATGAAATTAGTACTTGGCGAGCTCGTGAATGCCTGCAATATAAAACGGATAGTGATCGTATCAAGCCGCAGCAAGCAATCGAAGTTCTACATAAGCTAACTAATGGTGATGCGTATGTCACTTCAGATGTCGGTCAACACCAAATGTTTGCAGCTCTTTATTATCCTTTTAATAAGCCACGCCGTTGGATTAATTCCGGTGGTTTGGGGACGATGGGTTTTGGTCTGCCAGCGGCTATGGGCGTTAAGTTTGCGCTGCCGGATGCAGAAGTTGTTTGTGTGACAGGTGACGGTAGTATTCAAATGAACATACAGGAACTATCGACAGCGCTCCAGTATGATATCCCTGTCAAAATTATTAATTTGAACAACCGATTCTTAGGCATGGTAAAGCAGTGGCAAGATATGATTTACCAAGGTCGACATTCCCAGTCTTACATGGACTCTGTCCCTGACTTTGCTGCCATTGCTGAAGCATATGGACATGTTGGAGTTCGTATTGATGATCCAGCCAAGTTAGAAGAACAAATGGCTGCGGCCTTAGCATTGAAAGATAAGTTAGTTTTTATCGATATCAGTGTCGATGAGACAGAGCATGTCTACCCTATGTTGGTTCGTGGTGGTTCGATGAGTGAAATGTGGCTAAGTAAAACGGAGAGAACTTAATATGCAACGGAGTATTGTTTCAGTTCTACTGGAAAACGAATCAGGTGCTTTGTCTCGTGTAGTCGGGCTTTTTTCTCAACGTGGCTACAATATCGAATCGTTAACGGTTGCACCAACGGATGACCCAACATTATCACGTCTTAACATTACGACGACGGTAGTTGATGATGCTGCATGCGAACAAATTGAGAAGCAACTACATAAGCTCGTCGATATCCTTAAGGTAAGCAATATTACTGAGGCTGCCCACATTGAGCGTGAGCTTATGTTAGTCAAAGCGAAGGCAAGTGGTTTTGCTCGTGCCGAGGTGAAAAGAACGGCGGATATTTTTCGAGGTCAGATTGTCGATGTAACGAGCTCTCAGTATACCGTTCAGCTTGCGGGGACAACAGAGAAACTAGATGCTTTCTTGGAGGCTCTTGCTGAAGTTACCGATATTATCGAAGTTGCACGTAGTGGTGTTGTTGGTATTTCTCGTGGAGAGAGAGCGTTAAAGGCATAGCCCCTTCATCAGTTAATACGAGACAATAAAAAGCCCAGCACGAATGCTGGGCTTTTACTTCTCTGTCTATTGACAACAAGTAGGGGGGTAAAGCCCCCTAAATGTATTAAAGTACGTGTACAGAAGAAGTGTTTGTAGTACCAGAAGGAACTAGTGCACCAGATACCATGATCACGATGTCACCTTTAGCACCTAGACCAGTTTCTAGAGCTAGCTCTTTACCGCGAGTGTAGAAACCGTCAGTGTTCTCGATTGCTTCAACAACAACAGCAGTAGCACCTTTAACAAGTGCCATTTGAGCAGCAGTTGTTTTGTTAGTCGTTACTACTAGGATGTTTGCTGTTGGGAAGTACTTACGTACTGAACGAGCTGTTTTACCAGCTTCAGTAGCAACAACGATTAGAGGAGCGTTTAGCTTCTCAGATGTGTCTACTGCGCCCTTACATACAGCTTCTGTGATACGTAGACGGTTGCTGTCTAGACGAGCGCCTAGGTCAGCTTTCATTACTGCGTCAGTACGGTCACAGATTTGAGCCATGATAGATACAGCTTCAACTGGGTACTTACCTTTTGCTGATTCGCCTGAAAGCATTACTGCATCAGTACCATCTAGGATTGCGTTAGCAACATCGCCAGCTTCTGCACGTGTTGGACGTGGGTTCTTGATCATAGAATCAAGCATTTGAGTTGCTGTGATAACAGTCTTACGTGCGCGGTTACACTTCTCGATCATCATCTTCTGAGCAAAAATTACTTCTTCTACTGGGATTTCAACACCCAAGTCACCACGAGCAACCATGATACCGTCAGAAAGCTCTAGGATTTCGTCGAAGTTATCAACACCTTCTTGGTTCTCAATCTTAGAGATGATCTTGATTGAGTGGCCGCCATTTTCGTCTAGAAGTTCACGAATCTCTTGAACGTCAGATGCTTTACGGATGAATGAAGCAGCAACGAAATCTACGTTTTGCTCACAACCGAATACTAGGTCAGCTTTATCTTTTTCAGATAGCGCAGGAAGTTGAACAGAAACGCCAGGTAGGTTAACACCTTTGTTTTCGCCCAAGTCACCGTTGTTAAGAACTTTACACTTAACTTCTGTGTCAGTCGTCGCGATAACTTCCATTTCGATAAGACCATCATCAACTAGGATAGTGTTACCAGCAGTCAGGTCAGCAGCGAAGCCAGGGTATGTAACAGCAACGATGTCTTTGTTACCAACAACCGTAGTGTCTGTAGTGAAAGTGAATTCTTGGCCTGCAACTAGTGCAACATCGTTGCCGTTTTCTAGTTTGATTGTACGAATCTCAGGACCTTTAGTATCCAGAAGAACCGCTAGGTTTTTACCTGTGTTAGCCATTACTTCACGTAGGTTAGAGATACGCACTGCGTGCTCTTCAAAGTTACCGTGAGAGAAGTTTAGACGCATTACGTTCATACCAGCTTCAGCTAGTTGAGTAAGCATTTCTACAGATTCACTGATAGGACCAATCGTACAAACGATTTTGGTTTTTTTCATTAGGGGTTGTCTCCGGATGAATAATGGGAGCGCTTTGATAAGCGGGCTGCCTCAACCGGGTAAGTGATGTGGCTATCCTGCGCGTCAAAGTGAGCTTCCCGACATTTATAGTTTTATGTAAGCCATTAGGGCTTACATAAAACCACATGATGCGCGTCAAGCTGAGTAAACAAATTGTAACGAATACGATGAATTAACATATAAGGGGAGCTTATTAATTCCCTATGTCAAATTAGGTCAACAAAAACGAGACATAGTATACCAGACCTCGGTCACACAATCACCTGACAAAAATCAAATACCGTTTCGATAAAGTGCATTTTTAAGCTCGTGTTCAGTATATCTATTAGTCAAATATTGCCGACAAGTGTGTTACAATTGCATTGCAAAACGCGCTGAATTGATTAATTTAGCCTTTTTATTTAAGTGCAGGAAACGGCATGTCAGAAGAAAAGAAAAAGAAAAAAGCGGCGAAAAAAGATAGCCAGCTGATCATACGTATAAATGGTGAAGAGCGCGATGAGTTTGTTGAGTTGTGCAACCATCTTGATACTACAGCTGCACGAGAGATTCGTCGCTTCATCCGAGAATATGTCGAAGATGCTAAGCAAAAAGCTGAGTAGTTACTTCCATGTGTGTGTTTAGGGTATTTAACTCGTTTATCTCTTTTTACTACCGTTGATAGAAGCACTAGTCTCCCTTGCGGTAGTTTTACTCGAATAGTGGGCTAGTTTAACCACTCTCCATTCAATTAGCCCCATTGTTATCATTCATTGAATTCACCTCTTACCAGCTGAATACGCTAACTTGGTTGCTCTCTTCACTTTTCTCCCCCTGTACTGAATTCTGGGGTACCGATCTCTATTTAAACTGCTAGCGATAAAATGTGTAGAACGTGATTTAAATCTCATGAAAAATGGTAACGTTTACATATCTGTTAGCACAGGCACTGTCTTTTCTATGGCATATCGATATGGTAACTGGGTTAAGTTTTCGACAATAGAAGATGACTATGCCAGCATTATCGTTTCGGAAAAAAATCAACTTGCTGTTTATTGTGAGTAGTTTAGTGAGCATGCTTGTTTGCTATCTAAGCGTCAATTATTTCGTTGTTCGAGAGCAAGAGCGACAAGTGATAGACAGTGTTGAAGCGCAGCTCGATCTATTGGGTTCAAGTATAGGGAATGAAATCTCGAATATTCTCCTTACTGCAGATCTTATCGATACGAGTTCACAAAGTTTGTCTGCGTTGCAGGATTTGTCTGGATTTATTCGTATCTACAGGGTTATTCAAGGATTTGTCTTTACAGATGTGGGTACGTTAGAGGAAGGTCACGACGAAGCAAAGAATATCCTCGATTTGCTGTCGTCAGTTAATTCCCTAACGGTAGGTGATACGCATTTTGTTGAAGATAAACCTGTGCTTACGGTTATCTCTCCAGGAAGTAACAACCGTGGTGACCTTTTTCTTGCCGATCTTAGTATCATTCAGAACTTATTGGTTAAAGCGCATACCGAAGGTATATACCTCACACTAGTTTCCCCAAATAAATTACCAATATATAACAATTTGCCTAGTGGCTTGTCAGGTGCCCAGCCTATAGAAAGAGAAGTTATTGTTCAGGGGCAGTCGTGGATATTGTCTGGATATATCAATCAATCTTTTATAGAAGATGCTGTTAATGCATTGAACCAAAAAATCATGCTCGCGCTGGGGATTGTCGGTATAGGTACAGTCGTAATCAGCATCTTGTTAGCTTTTCATGCTTATAAGCCTGTCTTGAAATTACATATAGTGACACAAGAACTGGCGAGTGATGAGGGAGATTTAAGCTCAAGGTTGGATGTTCATTCAGATGACGAGCTAGGGCAAATAGCCGCAAATATTAACTGTTTTGTTGAAAAGCTATCAGAGATGGTAAAAAAAGTGGAGCTGGGAGCTCATAGTGTTCAGTCAACATCTAATGCACTGAGTTGTCGAGCTGAAAAGAATCAGATGGTCTTAGCACAACATGTAAAGGAGACAGATCAAGTTGTGTTGGCCATGGAGCAAATGAGCGAAAGTTCCGAATCTGTTTTGTTATCTTCTCGTTCTGCTGCAGAGAAAGTTAATGATGCTCATCGATTAACAGAGTCAGGATTATCACAAATAGCCGTAGCCAGTGACCACGTAAAGCTTGTTGTTAGTGACTTTGAATATGCAAGTAAAGAGGTGGAAAGGCTAAATCAAGATATCGAAAAAATCATTGTGCTCTTAGCGACAATTGAAGGGATAGCGGATCAGACTAACTTATTGGCTTTGAATGCAGCGATAGAAGCAGCAAGGGCTGGTGAGCATGGACGTGGTTTTGCTGTTGTTTCTGATGAAGTGAGAGCATTGGCAACACAGACAAGACAAAGTACCGATACGATTGATAGCAACTTGGTACAACTACAGCGGAGCCTTAAAGCTGTTTTAGGTGGTTTTGCCAATTTACAAAGCAGTAATCAAAAGATGGTCGTTAGTACTGAAGGGTGTGAAAAAGCACTTGAGGATATTGCAATCTCAGTCAAAGAAATCAGTGTGTTTAGTGATGAGATGGCAACATCTGCATCTAAACAGCGTGCAGTAAGCCAGACGATCGCTAATAGCATGGGGAATATTCAAGCCATGGCTGCTGAAATAGAAGAGTCGGGGCGTCACACCGCAAACCAGGTTAAGGAGTTAGGTAATGCTGAAAACGAATTATCAATGGTGGTCCAACAATTTCGTAGCTGATGTTAGTGTTGACGGCTGCTTGGTAACTCCCTAGCCTTACTATACCATTGAAATGTTGAAGTAACCGTTATGACAGAAGCTATAAAACAGCCGTTCAACCCTGAATACTGGGAGCCTGTCCCAGGCTTTGATTTTGAAGATATTACTTACCATCGTTGCAAAGAGCATGGCACTGTGCGAGTGGCTTTTAATCGCCCGGAGTGCCTGAATGCGTTTCGACCTAAAACGGTTGATGAGCTTTATACCGCACTGGATCATGCTCGACAGTGGCCTGATGTAGGTTGCGTGTTGATTACCGGCAATGGGCCTTCAAAGAAAGGACAGTGGTCATTTTCTTCTGGTGGCGATCAACGTATTCGTGGAAAAGACGGGTATAAGTATGAAGGTGAAGAGGCGGGAAGCGCAGATGTCGCAAGAATGGGGCGCCTTCATATTCTAGAAGTTCAACGTCTTATTCGTTTCATGCCGAAAGTTGTTATCGCAGTTGTTCCTGGCTGGGCGGTTGGCGGGGGCCATAGTCTTCATGTTGTTTGTGATCTAACACTGGCATCAAAAGAACATGCGGTATTTAAGCAAACGGATCCTGATGTCGCCTCATTTGACTCTGGTTATGGCAGTGCATACTTAGCTAAGATGATCGGACAAAAACGTGCCCGAGAAATCTTCTTTTGTGGATTTAACTATAATGCGCAAGAAGCATTTGAAATGGGAATGGTTAATAAAGTCATTCCTCATGATGAATTAGAAGATGAAGCTCTACGCTGGGCCAAAGAAATAAACAGTAAGTCTCCAACAGCGATGAGAATGCTTAAGTATGGCTTCAACCTACCAGATGACGGTCTGGTTGGTCAGCAGTTGTTTGCTGGTGAGGCGACACGGTTAGCTTATGGAACAGAAGAAGCTCAAGAGGGGCGTGACGCGTTTCTAGAAAAGAGAGCCCGAGATTTCTCGGCGTTCCCTTGGCATTACTAATGCTTGTGACCTGACTAAGTCGTTAAGTATAGAGCTTCGTAATAAATAGAAAGCCCGGTTTTTCGGGCTTTTTCTATTTATAAAGCTTATTTAGTTTGAATTAGCATCAGTTTGTTTGATTACTGAACGCTTGAATGGTTTTGTCATAAAAAGTGCAAATTAGGGGTTGCCAGCGTGACGGAAGTCTCTATAATGCCGCCTCACTGACACGGAGCGCAGCGCTGAAAAGCCTAATCGGTTTTGAAGAGAAACGTTGAAGCATCGCAGTTCAGTCCTCGAAAGAGGGGCGTCAAAAAGTGGTTTTGAAAAACTTAAAATTACTTGTTGACACCAAATCAGGAAAGCGTATTATACGCCTCCCGACACGATAACGGCTTCAAGCGTAAGTGGTTATCAAGTCAATGTTCTTTAACAATATGACCATGCAATCTGTGTGGGCACTCGTTGAATAGATAGTCAAAAAGATTTATCAATGATACTAGTGACCAATACAAATACTAAGTTTACTTAATATTTGGCACAGTCAATTCGTTTATCACTTCGGTGATGAACAACAGTATTCGTTGAGCCGGTCGAAAGACCAAAAAAATTCT
>JBHOGO010000150.1:0-4080 GCA_043421945.1 bacterium sp. HQB-150
TGGCTCACTGGCGTCTCGAATAAATGATAATTTTCAGGTGCTCAAACACGCATCTTCAAGTTAATTGGGTATAGTGCAGTTTAGTGATCACGTTCAGCAATGTTTTGGGGGTGACCTCACAGTTTGGCTATTCTCATCAATGATTCCAACCCCCTGAATGATCCCTCTATCTTTGATGATTTAGACCACTTTAAACGATATTTTAAATAATTCGTCCCTACCTTGTTCAGCATTCTAAACTCAGCAATGAAATTACGTATCAAGCTATTCGATGTTCCTTTCTGAAGTGCCTCCGAGCAGAAGACAACGACGATTGGAATCCTTTCGTTGTCTTCGTTACATCTATCGTTGGCGTGCTGCTTAAAAAAGTGGGCGGGATACGCTGTAAAATTTGAAGCAGTTCGGAGACAAATATCACAACCTGGAGTTTTTCATCTGTTTGTAAGGCTCTAATTATAGTGGTGAAAATTTGTCAAACCACTTGAGTATGACGCTCAAAAGAAGGGGGCATAGATTCTCTTAAATACTTTTTGAACAAAAGCGAGTTTAGAATTTCATATCGTAGAGTGAATCCGAATAACCTCAGCTATTGTAAATAGCCATCTACTTACTTACAAAGTTATGGCCAACGTTACTGGTCCTCTACACCCCTCCCATTGGACTAGTTAGACGATTAAACTCGTCAGTTATTATTTTGTTACAACTTAATGACCCAATAAAAATCTATTTATTAGTAAGTTAACATGGTAAGGCTCACTATATCGCTCCCGGCATGATGTGCGGTAACTTCTACCATCACAGCGGCCTGCAATTATCTTACGCGGCTGTGATGAGCAAATCTATTTCATGCTGCACTCCACCAATATGAGAAATCAAAAGGAATTTTAAGTAAATGATGACTAGAGTAATAAGCACTATTTTACTGTTATCACTAACAGCATGTGGTAGTGACGACAGCCCCGGTAGTTCAGAAGACACCGTCGATAGAGCGCCAATTAAAAAAATCACGGCAGAGTCTCTAGGCGATGAATTTATAGAGGTCGCCCTTCATGAAATCACTGATAGTCGTGAAGTCGGCGCGTATGTAGGCTTTACTGACCATGATTATATAGGCTCACGAGTATATCGATATAAAAACGCACGATATGTCTCTTTAAATTCGGGTGAGTACCCACTGCAAGAGACCGCTGATGATGCCGCCACAGCCCTCTATGCCATTGACCAATATATGGCTAAACAAAGTCACTATTTTGGGTTTAATTCTGAGTTTGACGCGACTAAGCGAATGAATGAACTTTCAATTCCATTTCAGGGTGAGCACTACGAACTAAACCAGTTTATTGGAGATAATATTATCCATGACACGGTGATGCTTCTTGAGCAAAATGACAGTATCTTTGAAGGCGGTATACTGGATGAGTTCATTGATTTAGCTAGAACCTATATGGAAGAAAACCCACACCTAAACACCTTTGAAGCTGTCAGTTACGCCTATAGCTTGCATAGTTCGTCCTTTATGGCACTTGATGTAAATGAAGCGGAAAAGAGCTATGCCATTGCTAACACCATTGCTCGGTTTATGAACAGTGATATTGACGAGTACAACGCATGGTTCTGTACAGATTATAACGGAGACAAGACTGACCTTTGTCAAGGTGGCTACGATGATATTAAAGCAGCTCAATACTCTGCCGACTTAAATGAATTTCGCAATAAAGAGTATGCTGGCTATGTCCTCGTTTACGGCGAACCAAATCTATGTGACACCTGCGGAGGTGCGCTGGGGGGGCGTGGGATGATGACCCAAATAACGCTTCCCAACGACCTGTATCGACGCGATTATTATCAGGCATCAATAATTGCCCATGAACTGGTGCATGCTTTCGACTACAATAATCGCGCCACTGCAATACGAACTTTCGGATTCTTGCCTGAGGGGCTTGCTGAGTCATTTATTGCTTCGTCAGGGATTGGCTGGAGCACCTTATCAAATACCCCACAAGCGCACATCGATGAAGCCTTTGCTACAGATGGGGGGCGAAACATGCTTCGCTATGGCTTATATACTTCGATGATAAACTATCTGCTAGTGGCTGATAATTTAGAGGAATCAAAAATCAAACACTTCAGGTTGATTGATTGGTTCAAACAAATGAAACAGCATGACCCAGAGGATCATGACGCGCACCTAGAGTCGTTTAATCAGGCTCAGTTTGTTGATCATAAAGGTGATATTTTAACACATGAACGCTATAAAGCGGATCTTACCAAGCTGGCTGGTCAGTTAGCTGGTCAAGCAAACGCCGCGGAATTTAAAACCTATGTTCAGCGCACTTACTCACAAGACTTCACTCGCTAGTTACTCGAGACAGTAGTTACTCGAGATCTCTTGGTCTCAATAATTAACACCAGGCGCAGTTAGATTAAAACAGCAAGAAGAGACATCTTGCTGTTTTTTGTGTATGAAACAACCCCAGAAAACCTTAGCCTTTAGTGCAAGCTCGTGTGTTACCCGCCCCATCAGCACACCTTTGGACAATTCTGAGATTACACGCAAGTTACGTGACGATTTTATAACACGGAACTGGCTAGATCTAACGCAAGTAGCCAACAAACAATGAGAGCCCAAAGAAGAAAAAACGAGCCCTGTCACTCTTTCGACTACGTGAATATAGTTCGATAAGGGCCTTTGCACCCTAGGCTGACCAATAATGGATGCAACAAATAAATCCCAAACTAAAACCCCGAAAAACATCCACAATCCGCATGATAGTTCCTGTGTCAGTGTAATGTCATTACCCAGGATCACCGTCATTAAACTCATATAGAAGAGCGCATTCTTGGGGTTGAGTATTGCTGAATTGGAACCTAGGACTAACTGTTTGAGGAGTGACGGTACTTGTATTTGCTCAAAATTCAAATCGGCATTTCGTTTTTTACTTCTTAGCAAAGCAGCCCCTAACCACAGAAGCCATAGTCCACCGATAACTTCAACAATAATATAGATTGCCTAGTTCTCATGAACAATTGTCCGTATCCGCCCCATGAACCCACGGGGCGATATTACTAATGTTTAAAGTTCCAAGGTAGGAGTGCATCGATATCTGGCTCAGCTTTCGCTAACTCCTGCATGCACTTGACCATGTAGCCGTAGAGGATGAGTCCGTTGGGTTTTGCAGTCTCGACGATACTGTAAAGCATCGCGCTCGCGTCAGCCCCGTTAGGATTGGCCGAGAATAACCAATTTTTTCGGCCAATGACCAGCGGTTTAATTGCGCGTTCAGCACGGTGATAGTCTATCGATAAGTGACCATCATCGATATAGCGAATCAGCTTCGGTCATTGTCAAAGCGTGTATTTTATCGCTTTACCCAGCGGGCTAGACGCTATCACTTGTTGAGTTGTCATCCACTCGTACAACTCATCCAGTATAGGCTTGGCATGCAGTTGACGTTCTGCTTTTCGTGTCTCGACAGACGCACCTTTTAAGCGTGATTCTATCCCATAGAGTTTCTGGATTTTGGCCAGCGCTTTATCGGCTTTGCCTGACTTACCTTTACCTTGAACCTTCTTAGCATCTATGAACTTTCGCCGTGCATGCGCCATGCAACCAACACTGGTGACTTGGTGAAGGCCGTCATAGGCACCATAGCCATCGGTTTGAAGATAACCACTATAGTCTCTCAAGAAGGTGAGAGGGCATGCCCTCGCACGACTGTTTTGATAGTCGTACAAAGCGATATTTTTCACGTTGGGGAGTGCGGCATCTGGCGAGTCTGCGCCCGAGCAGTAAAGCCACATGTAGCATTGCTTATCTTCCTTGAGGGCATTGAGCGGTGTTTCATCCGCCTGAACCACCACTTGCTCTAGTAGGTGTGTTTTCATGGCCGAGTAAAGCGGGATGAACTTCTCACTGACTTGGATAATCCACCTTGCCATGGTGGTTCGCGACAGCTCGATACCCGACTGGGTAAACAGCGACTCTTGGCGGTAAAGTGGCATCGCGTATTGGTATTTGCCAAGGATGATATTGGCAAGCAAGCTTTCTGTCGCGAAGCTTTTAGGGATAATGCTTTGCGG
>JBHOGO010000151.1:0-4045 GCA_043421945.1 bacterium sp. HQB-150
CGCTGGCTCACTGGCGTCTCGAATAAATGATAATTTTCAGGTGCTCAAACACGCATCTTCAAGTTAATTGGGTATAGATATTTGCAGTGCCCCCCCCCTAAGTAAGCACCAAATAATGCCCATGTAAACTTAAAGCTGTAGCCCCTCAATAGTTCTTATTATATTTAACCTAACGTCGACCTAGTATTTATACGTTTATTCAAACGTTGATTTCAGCATCATTTAAAGGTGCTTTACATTCATACTCTATCACTAAGAGTACTGAATACACTCATGCTGGATATAAACCTCTCATGACGCCTGTGTAACCTCAACTCTGTTGCCTTTCTGTATCGCCTGAGGATGAATGATGAATAAATATACCCAATAAGCACTTTACATTGTCCTTTGTAGCTCTTGTTGCACTAGTCAGAAAAAGGTGGCGAGTATTTATGACCTTTCAGAAGAGCATGGCATGATGCGCCTGTGTCGTCTCAGGCAACAGTGGAGTTGATTAAGGCTTGGTGTTAGAAGGTGTTACAGCACGGAGTGATTTAGATAACAGCAATAAAAAAGGCGGCTAATACTATAGCCGCCAAAGTAGGGTCACTAAAACTTGCTTTTAGCTTTGCGCCTCTTGAACACTACTTTCAACTTTTTCGTCGACAGCTTTGACCAACAGTAAACCCACGCCCATAACAATGGCTCCACAGAATACAAAGATCATACGCCCCCATAGAGGGTTAGGCAGTAGGAACATCGCCATGATACCGACACCCGCCGTAGCAATAAGCGATCCCAGCATGCGTCTTTGTTTATTGTCGAGTTTTTTCTGCTCAGTTGACTCCGCAACTAGAGGAGTTGCTAAGTTGTCAAAGAATAGGTCGACGGCCTTCTGACGCTCTTCCGATAAAGGTTTATAGAATCGCGTCGATAGAACAAAAAAGCCTGCAGTAAAGACAAGGTGTGAAATAAGACCAATTGCTACCTTCAAATCTGACCATTCGCGACCAGTTAATGGCTCTAGGTTGAACCAACCTTGTACCATTTCAGCATCAATAACAAAACCGACAAAGTAAGAAACAAACGCACCAACAACCAATGTTCCCCATCCTGCCCAGTCAGGTGTCTTCTTAATGAAGAAACCACAAAACGCAGGAATAGTCATCGGGAAGCCAATCAATGCGCCAACGTACATCATCGTATCAAATAGACTCAGCCCTTTTAGCGAGTTAATAAACAGAGCGACAAGGATAATCGCGATACCAAAGAAAGTTGAAGTGAGTTTAGAGACAAAAACCAACTCTTTTTCGTTCGCATTTGGTCGACAGATTGGTTCGTAGAAGTTCTTAACAAAAATGCCTGAGTTACGGTTAAGGCCTGAATCCATCGAAGACATGGTTGCCGCAAACATTGCTGCGATAAGAAGACCAACCATACCTACTGGCATATATTCTCGCACAAAGTATAGGTAAGCGAAATCTCCCGCTTTCGAGCCTGCATCAGGGAAGTGTGAAGCTAAATCAACTCCTTGACCTGCAATAAACCATGACGGCATAAACCAAATCAGAGGCCCCATAGTCATAAGAACACATGCAAGAAGTGCAGCTTTCTTTGCGTTTTTGGAATCTTTAGCAGCGAGGTAGCGGTAAGAATTCAGCATGTTATTTGTGATACTGAACTGTTTGAAGAAGATGAAAAATGCCCATATACCGAAGATGCTTAGGTAATTAAGATCATTACCCGAGACAAATGATGCGCCCTCATCAACAGGGAAATTCGACACAATTTCACTAACACCTCCGCCTTGTACGATAGCCACGGCTGCACACGTGATTGTCACCGCCATAATGATAACCATCTGCATAAAGTCAGAAGCAATAACCGCCCAAGAGCCACCTGTCACGGACATCACGAGAACAACTAACCCCGTTAGGATAATTGTTGTTGTCATATCAAATCCGAATATCCCTGAGGCAATAATGGCTAGACCATTTAGCCAAATACCTGCATTGATGACACTATTCGGCATTCCTGACCAAGTGAACACTTGCTCATTATGTTTACCAAATCGCATGCGAATCGCTTCAATCACAGTTACGACGCGAAGTTGGCGAAATTTAGGTGCGAAATAGAGGTAATTCATCAAATAACCAAACGCATTCGCAAGGAAAATCATCGCAACGGCAAAACCGTCTGAATATGCTTTACCTGCTGCTCCAGTGAACGTCCACGCCGAAAACTGGGTCATAAATGCTGTTGCACCTACCATCCACCACAGCATGTTACCACCCCCACGAAAGTAATCACTCGTGGTACTGGTGAATTTACGAAACATCCAACCGATGGCGATTAGAAATAAAAAGTAAACACCTACGATTATCGTATTAAGATCCATCTTTATTACCTTATGTCATTTGATATTTGCTGATAGTATTTTAGCCAAGCACATGGCTATTTGTACTACAATACACCAAAAGCGTGACGAGTGATTCATTTACAGCATTAATGACTCGTATAGTAGTGATCTAAGTCATAATAACCGATAATGGTTAACAAATTAGCTTGTTTTTACCTACACAGCGAGCAATGAATTAAAGGGCTTAAAAACAGTAACTTAGAACATAAACGTCAAAAAATCAGCCTGCATTGATATTTATTTCTAAAACATTGAAAACCATCACAGAAGATTTCCCCATAAAATTTATCATTTTATATGATTAATCATATTGTATTTAGGAAGACAAAAGGAATTGTCATTCGAAGTGTTAAAGCGCGCTTCAAAAGACAAAGCAATTTCACGTTAGTATTCATCGACGGCGTTAGAATAGACAGCTCTTTTATACACTCCAGCATAATGCTTATCGTTTATTAACCTAGGCCTTTCCAGGCCTTCTATTCCTGTCCCATAACGTTATGGAGCTCAAGCAAGATATGTATCAAGCAAACTTAGGTTTTAAGGCAAAACTCATTTTGACGGTTGTTGTAACAACGGCACTGTCATTAATTGCCATTAACTTTATGTCATACCAGCAAATCCGAGAGCAAATTCAGCAGCGTATTGTTGCTGAAATTAGTAACGCGATTACAATGCATGTCAGCGAATTAGAAGAAGAAGTAAACCGGACTATTGATACAGTCACTTCATTAGCTAATGAATATATAACACCTCAAGATAATACCATCGCCCACGAAAAAATGATGTTATTGGCACATACCTTAGGTGGTGTCGATAAAGTGTTAATTGGATTTGATGATGGTTCGTCTTTTACGTCGCGTCCTTCTGATTCATTTCCAGATGGTATTGGTATTAAGAGCCTGTTTGATCCCACAACTCGCCCTTGGTACTCCGAGGCTAAGCGTTCAACAGGCCTCGCCTTTAGTGATGTCTTTTTTACAAAAAGTGACCAGATACCGATGATGGGTATCACTTATAATATAAACAACGGTGTCATCATGGGAGATATCCGGTTCGATGATATCCAGCAAAAACTTATAGAGTTAAGCACGATAAAAGAAGCCACAGGGTTGGTTATTGATGACAAAGGGCTTGTTGTTGCATCGACTATCCCTAGTATTGAACCGACAACGAATATCAAGCAATCTGAGTTATCCCAGCATCTCAAAGTACTCTCTGTGAGCCCGTTTGACGTTATTCCAGCGCACATTTCAGGTGAAGATATTCTTGTAATGTCAGTACCAATCCAAATGGGTAACCAATTGACATGGCAGCTGATCGTTGGATTAAATGAAAACGTCGCTTTTTCTGAATTGATCTATGTGAAATTTAAAGCACTGCTCACTACCATCGCCTCGCTGATCGTAATGATTTGTGTAGTGGCACTTGCATTGCACAAAATCTATCAACCTATCGTCGAATTAAAGAAACTCGTTAAGGGACTGACAATAGGCAGTGGAAACCTGACACAAAGGCTGGAAGTTAAAGGGCATGGCGATTTAGCGGATATTGCTGTAGGTATAAACCAGTTTATTAGGGCGTGTTGATCTTTGCTGTACATTTTGCGTTCAACAATACATCGGTAGCCACATTAACATGAATGCCAGC
>JBHOGO010000152.1:0-4017 GCA_043421945.1 bacterium sp. HQB-150
CTGGTCACTCAGTTTCATTGATAAATCTTTTTGACTATCTATTCAACGAGTGCCCACACAGATTGCATGGTCATATTATTAAAGAACAATGTTGTTCAGCGCTAACTCAGTGATAAACACCGTGTTTTCCCTGACAACGGAGACGCATTATAGGGAGACTAAAAATATCCGCAAGCACTAATTTCAAAAAAAAATTCGTTTGCTGACAATTTAAACAATTCCCACTCTAAGCGTGTGATTTAACCACATTCGGCACATCAGCAATGCTATCTACAACGTTTGTTGCTATCGCCTCGCCTTCTTCTGTGACCGGTTTTCCGCTACGAACAAGGATGCGCGTTGCCACATCTGCAGCCTGTGCCGCCATCATGTCTTCTTTCTTGTCGCCAATCATTACTGACTTAGACATGTCTATCTTTAAGAAAGATTGAGCTGACTGCAGCATACCCGGTTTTGGTTTACGGCAATCACAATCAACCTTGTATTCACCGATGCCATGCTCTGGGTGATGAGGACAATAATAGATGCCATCAAACTCCACCCCATTATCAACAAAGTTCCAATCCATCCACTCAGTCAAATTGAGGAAATCATCCTCACTAAACATCCCACGAGCAATGCCTGACTGATTTGTCACTAGGACTAATAGGTAGCCCATCTCTTTCAATTTTTTACAGGCTTCAAATACGCCTTCTACATACTCAAAGTCATCTGTTGTATGTACATAGCCGTGATCAACGTTAATAACACCATCACGATCAATAAAAACAGCCGCTTTAGACACAGTAATGCCCTCTTCTATTTGCGATTACATTGAAATTATCGCACGTCAACGAATTTGAATCACCATCCAATATACGTTTAGACGTCTAGACGTAAATATTTCTATTGACTTAGCCATCTAGACGCCTTAGCATCATTTGCATCAATATAACCAGTACACCGCAATTATGTACTGGAAAAGCAAACATAAGCAGCATAAGTTAGGACGTGGGATGATAGAAATCAGCCGAGTCAACAAGGTATTCCAGCAGGGTACGAAAGAGATTCATGCTCTTCGTGATGCAAACCTCAATATTACTCAAGGCACCATTTTTGGCGTCATTGGTGCATCAGGCGCAGGTAAAAGTACACTGATACGTTGTGTGAACCTTTTAGAACGTCCAACGTCAGGCACTGTTACCGTCGACGGTGTAGAGCTTACCGCATTATCTAATAATGAACTTACTCACGCTCGTCGTAAGATTGGCATGATATTTCAGCACTTCAATCTTTTATCATCACGTACTGTTTTCGCAAATGTCGCGTTACCCCTCGAGTTAGCTGGTATTAATAAAGAAGCAATCACGAGTAAAGTGAATGAGCTCCTCGATTTAGTTGGACTGAGTGATAAACATGAGTCATACCCAGCGAATCTCAGTGGCGGTCAGAAACAACGTGTTGCCATTGCTCGCGCTTTAGCTTGTGACCCAAAAGTATTGCTATGTGATGAGGCAACCAGCGCACTAGACCCTGCAACAACTCATTCTATTTTAGCGCTACTGAAAGAGATCAATCAGAAGCTCAATTTGACGATACTACTCATCACACATGAGATGGATGTCGTGAAAAACATTTGTCACGAAGTCGCGATTATTGGCGGTGGTGAACTCGTTGAGAAAGGTCCTGTGGGTGACATTTTCGCTCACCCTAAAACAGAGTTAGCGCGCGAATTTATTCGTTCAACGCTAGATCTATCGATTCCTGAAGATTACAAGCAACGCTTACGCACCGAACGTACTGAAGGACGCTATCCATTAGTACGCCTTGAGTTTACTGGTGCTTCTGTTGATGCACCACTCTTAAGCCAAGTAGCACGTGAGTTTGGTATTGATGCCAACATTCTATGCTCAGACATCGATTACGCTGGCGGCGTTAAATTTGGCCTTTTACTGACTGAGTTATGCGGTACAGAAGAAGCTACAGAGCAAGCACTCGCATTCATTCGAGACCACAAAGTACAAGTTGAGGTATTAGGCTATGTTGATTAATTCTATTACGGCATGGTTTGCTGATAATGACCGTTTGGTAAGCCTACTGATTGATGCGACATGGCAAACACTGGTTATGGTCATTGTCTCCGGTCTTATTGGCTTTTTAATCGGTATCCCACTGGGAGTATCACTGCACATTACTAAGCCTGGCGGATTAATATCGTCTCCTTTGGTTAACCGTAGCCTTGGCGCCATCGTTAACATTGGTCGTTCAATTCCTTTTATTATTCTCTTGGTCGCGATCATTCCATTTACCCGTTTTGTTACAGGTAGCTCAATAGGCACATCAGCCGCTATCGTGCCACTAACGGTTGCAGCAATTCCATTTATTGCCCGTTTAGTTGAAGGCGCACTTCTCGAAGTGCCGTCTGGACTGGTAGAAGCCGCTCAAGCAATGGGCGCAACACCAACTCAAATCATTACCAAAGTGCTCTTACCCGAAGCGCTACCCGGCATCATTAATGCCGTCACAATTACACTGGTCACACTGGTGAGTTATTCAGCAATGGCGGGTACTGTCGGTGGCGGTGGTCTAGGTGATGTCGGTATCCGATATGGCTATCAGCGCTTCGATGGCACGGTTATGGCAATTACTGTTGTGCTGCTTGTCATTCTTGTCCAACTCATACAATCCATTGGCGATCGCTTTGTGAATAAAGTCGACCACCGATAACAGATAACCCGAACCACTATTTAAACGGCATCGCCGGAGAGCGGGCCAGCGTTTTTTAAGGAGTAAATTATGGCTATTAATTTGAAATCTATTTTGGCAGTGGCAGGTATCGCATCTGCACTAGTACTAACAGGCTGTGGCGATAAAGAAGCTGAAGCTAACAAGATTAAAATTGGTGTGATAGCTGGTGCTGAAGAGCAAGTTGCAGAGATTGCCGCTAAAGTCGCTAAAGAGCAGCATGGCCTTGAGGTTGAACTTGTAACCTTCACTGACTATGTCACACCTAACGCAGCGCTCGACGAAGGATCTATCGACCTTAACGCATTCCAGCACAAACCATACCTCGATCAGCAGATTGAAGACCGTGGCTATAAACTAACCATCGCAGGGAACACTTTTGTCTACCCTATCGCTGGTTACTCTAGCAAAATTGACAGCGTCGAAGAGATCCAAGAAGGTGCACAAGTTGCGGTACCCAATGACCCAACAAACCTTGGTCGCTCACTACTTCTTCTTGAGCAACAAGGTCTGATCACCTTGACAGAAAATGTCGGTCTACTCGCTACCGTTCTTGATGTCGTTGAGAATCCGAAAAACATCCGTATTGTCGAGTTGGAAGCTGCACAGCTACCACGCTCACTACAAGATGTTGAGCTAGCGATCATCAACACAACTTATGCAAGCAGCATTGACCTAACCCCAGAGCGTGATGGTGTATTCGTTGAAGACAAAGAGTCTCCATACGTAAACCTCATTGTTGCACGTGAAGACAATGTTGATGCAGAAGCAGTGAAAACCTTCGTACAATCGTACCAGTCAGATGAAGTGTACCAAGCGGCACTAGAAATCTTCCAAGGTGGTGTTGTAAAAGGCTGGTAATCCCTTTCTTCAACAATGCACACAAAAGGCCTCTGTCTCTCTTACTAGTAAAAAGAGTACAGAGGCTTTTTATTCCGAACATAAACAGCAAACCAAAAGAGTGACTACTCACCGCCCTATCGGGCGATGCTTCTTATTTCGTTAGCCGTTGCTTGATAGTATCGAGACTTACGCAGCTTCCATAAGCAGAGACGATTGCCCAACCGCCTTTAATTCCAGAATACCTTTGTCGCGGATATTAAGGGCGGCATTTAAGTCGCGATCTATATCCTTAGCACCACAAGATGGGCAATCCCATTTGCGAACCGATAAGGGCATTTCTTCCATTTTATGACCACAACAATGGCAAGTTTTTGAGCTGGCGTACCACTGGTCAAGCTTTACTAGGTGCTTACCTTGCTCCTTCAGTTTGTACTCCAACTTAACGACAAA
>JBHOGO010000153.1:0-4012 GCA_043421945.1 bacterium sp. HQB-150
CGCTGGCTCACTGGCGTCTCGAATAAATGATAATTTTCAGGTGCTCAAACACGCATCTTCAAGTTAATTGGGTATATTTTTACTATTGGCGGGGGTTAGGAAAAACAGTAACCTCATTGACTCTAACTCCCTAGTCATACATTAACTCCCTCGCCCTATCATGGTTTAATTCACTCAAGAACTTGCGTGCCTGACTTCTCATCGAAGGAATTTTAATCACCTGCTCTAACACAGTGATTAAATAGACCCAAAATATAGAAGCTTTAAGAACCAAAATAGCAAATGCGAAAAGCGGTATTGCGATTACCCAGCGGGTAACAAAATTTATATTGAATACCGCCTTCGTTTTACCAAGAGCACGCAGAATCTGTCCATGTGCCGTGATATACCCCTGTATTAATGGCATCACAATATAAAGTGGCGCAATTGTTTTTAAAGCATCATAAGTTACTTGTGATTGACCAGGGTATACCCACTCAACCACTAAACTGAGTACCAAAGATAAGAGAGCAACAGCAGCAGAAACAACAACCGTCATCTTTATACTCAAATCCACATCGGCGCCCAATGTCTCTAACTTGTTCGCACCTATAGCTTGAGAAATCGTAATGGCAGAAGATACAGCCCATGCCAAAACAAACTGGGACAACGCTGATAACCAAGGCGTGATTAATACTATCGCAGCGTAAACTTCAATAGGCAGTTGCGTATAGAGAAAGTTATAGGTCGTTAATCCCAACGCTAATACCATCATGTTAGCTGCAATTGGAAAGGTCTCTTTAAAGTGCATGGCTACATTTCGAGGCATGCCCGTCATTGAGGCTAAGTCAAAACACTGTTCGCGACGATGAGCAACCAATACAAGTAGAAATAGCGTTCTCAAACCAAGTGCGAATACCGAACCTAATGCCGCCCCTAAGATCCCTAAACCGGCAAAACTCCCATAGCCATAAGTCAACAGGTAAGAAACCCCAGCATTAATTGGCATCGTCAGTAAGTAGCTCAACATCGGTATTTTTGTCTTGCCCATGGCATTAAAGAGCGCAATCGACACCTGAGACAGCGCAGTTAAAAGAATGGCATATTGAAGTACGGATAAGTAAGCATCTATATCATCATAAAGTTCTGGGTCTTGGCACAGAAGTTCGATAATACGGTGTTTCGTCATGACCAATACCGTAAAGAAAACAACGGCTGCGATACAATTAATGACTACCCCTGAAATATACGATTTTGCTATCAAGCTTACTTGGTCAGAACCCACCGCTCGAGACAGAATATTCTGCGTCCCACTCGCCAGAGCATTTTGGATCCCGAGTAGCAACGATACTATCGTGCCAGCAATACCTATCGACGCTAAAGCACCGCCACCCAATGGGGATACGAGTAACGTATCAATCATAAACATGCCCTGCATCAACAGTGCATTGATGGCGATAGGCCACGAGAGCTTAATATTCTTTTTTATATAATGACTATTTTTAAACATCTTAACTTCTGTACCACTAGGTTAGGCTTAAACTTTCTTTATCGACAACGTCAAAGTGCACTTGGTCACTTCTGTCTAACATTGGCGGAATCACTTTAATGAAATAAGCGACGGCAATGATCGCGGTGACTACATTTGAAATAAACATAGTGTTCCAAATACCGTATTCTCCTACCGATGGCAGAAAAGAACTAAACAAAATCACGCCAGGTATTCGTAGCCCCCATAAACGAATCACATCAATAAACATCGTAAAAATAGTTTTCTGAAAGCTGTTAAAAATAGCCTGAAGCGTATGAAATATTGTCCAAGCGATAACTGTCCAACCCACTAAGCCGACATAATTTATAATGTGTTGGTAGGTGACGGTATCGCCCTCAGTTAAGAACTTTGCTATTGGGTATTTGACCAACTGGATCGCAATGCCAGCCAAAACCCCAAAGATAACGGTGTAGATCAAACCAAGCCAGATCGTATCTCTTACTCGGCTATAGGCCCCTCGCCCCCAATTTTGGGCCATTAACGGCACCAACCCGGCACCGAGCTCTTTCGCTGGTGTAAATAACAAAGAGTTAATCGCGTTACCAATAGCGAATGCCGCTACGGCTTCATGCCCAAATTGCACCACAAATATATTGAGTACCGTAAATCCAAATTGAGTGCTCGCTTGAGAAAAAGACAATGGAAGCCCGACAACAAATAGTCTTCGCCAAATAAGTAGCTTTGAGAAACCAATAGGACTTTTCCAACTCAAATCAAACTCTTGAGTACCCGAATGATAAATGGTTACCGCCACAAGTACTTGGAGCACCGCGGAAAGCAGTGTGGCATAAGCCAAACCTTCTATATCAAATTTTAACCAGAATATGAAAACAGCGTTCAGCGAGGCGTTACAAACGACACCAAAAACAGACATTTTTGAGATAATTGTCATCTTACCTTGTGAACGAAAGAAGCTTTCATACAGCTGGTAAAGTAACATCATCGGCAATGCCATGAATAATACTTTTGAATAGAGCAATGATTGAGTATATAACTCATCAGATAAGCCTACACTGCTCAAGATAAAAGGCAGTAACGTTATCCCTGCAGTACAAAACCCAACAGATATTGCCAGGATTTGCGTTCTCAACTGACTTGCATAAGCAGATGCCTCTTCCTGCTTTTTTTCACCTAAAAGCGTGGCAATAATACTCACCCCACCTTTAATTATCCCAGCCCCAAATGCTTGAAGCATGATAAAAAGTGGCGCAACGAACGCGACAGAAGCAACTTGAACACTTCCTAACTGTGAAGCAAAAATCATGTCGAGAAGGCTGTACGAGGTCATCACTAATCCTGCAATCATCCCTGGAATTGTCATCTTAAGAATCAGGGATTTAATAGGGTCAGTATGAAGATTATAAGAGATTGTCATGGATTGGTTTCTCGTTGGCTTTCTTGACAGACATTATATTTGTTTCAGCAATAATGATAATATGCGATTTAAGAAATTTACTTTTACTAGGAAGTAACAATGAAATGGCAAGGTATCGTCGAATTTGTTGCTGTTGCAGAAGCTCGAAGTTTTTCAGTGGCAGCACGAAGCTTATCTATCTCTACTGCTCAGGTTAGCCGTCAGATCACTGCGCTTGAAAAACGCTTACAGATAAAACTTTTCTATCGAACTACAAGAAGTGTTTCACTCACGCAGGAAGCACAATTGTATTATGAGCACTGTAGAAACCTATTAGATGGTATTGATGTCGCCGAGCAAGCGATTACGCAAATGCAAAGTAAACCGCAAGGAAAAATCAAGCTTGCTGCCTCTGTGACTTATGGAGAAAAAACAATCCTTCCGCTGATCAATGACTTTATCTCTCAACATGAAGGCATTGAAGTGACCGTTGAATTAGCTAACCATCAAATTGACTTAATTGAAGCGGGTTTCGATTTAGCGATCAGAATGGGACATCAGCAAGATTCAAGCTTGATAGCACGAAAAATTAGCCAACGCAGAACATTTGTTTGTGCCTCCCAAAGGTACTTAGAACAGTTCGGGGTACCTCAAACATTATCAGACTTAAAGAATCATAATTGCTTGATGGGTACACAGGATTTATGGCGATTTACCGAAAATGGCAAAGAACGTTCAGTCAAAGTCTCAGGTAATTTACGTTGTAATAGTGGTGTTGCCTTATTAGATGCCGCCTTAAAAGACTTAGGTATTGTTCAACTATCAGACTATTTTCTTCAATCCTATATTGAGTCGGCGCAGTTAATACCAATTTTGGAAACCTATCAGTGTTCCGAAGAAGAGATTTGGGCGGTATACCCTCAAAACAGATACCTATCACCTAAAATTAGTCATTTAATAGAATACTTAGTTGATAGGCTGCCTTAGGTCTACATAAACTCGTTATACGACATAGCTGTACCTAATTACCACTAGAACTCAGTATTGATGACTATACCTGTGATCATTGAAGGGGCTTGATTTTTTGCGACGAGAAGATCATGCTATCAGCCATGAAAATGACTCTA
>JBHOGO010000154.1:0-3950 GCA_043421945.1 bacterium sp. HQB-150
CGCTGGCTCACTGGCGTCTCGAATAAATGATAATTTTCAGGTGCTCAAACACGCATCTTCAAGTTAATTGGGTATACCTCTTAAAGAGCTTAGCCACAAACACAAGCCTATCTGGAAAATACCGTCGAGTGGTGCGACCTGATGCTATATCAGTGTGAGGTGGTAAAGCAGCAACGTTAGAGCGATAGGAATTTGTCGAGCTAATTAATACTAAAGTGCAAATAAGGGGGAAAAAGCCCTTTTCAACACGCCTTTGACAGTTCAGATTTGCAGGTATGCGCTCAGAAAAACATTTCTGAGTCAGCTATATGACTAAATTAGGGGGGAGCGGATTAGCTCACGCATGACAAAGTAGTATGTGCACGTTTATTAACAATTCGCAACAATACTGAATCACACAAGGTATTCGCTTTACAGTGCACAATGTGCCTTCAAAAAATACAATAAAAAGCCAGTAGAAACACCTACTGGCTTTTTACAAATGCCTAAATTATCTGAAAAAAAAGGCCATATAACTGAAATTATTGCTGGTTAATCAACCATTCTTCTTGCGCTAGCACACGATCAGAAATACGCACTTCTGATACGTTGCCACGGAACGGTGTGCTATATTCACCAGCCCAACTACCTACACCAACTGCCCACTCTCCACCAGGAATTGAAACAAGGCCGTGCTGCTCTTTCTCACCAGTACGCATAACGAGTGCATTATCAACATACATGTTTGCATACTCACCGTCGTTAACAATAACCACGTGGTACCAGTAGTCTTTATCTACATTCCAGGACCAGTTATCAGGACCTGCACCATTTTCAGATACAGATACCCATTGGAATTCATTTAGAGTAGAAATTGATAATGCTGTACCAGCATCACCACCAACACAACTTAGCTCATGGAAGTCACAAACATCACCACGGCTAGGGATGTGAGTTAGAATCCCTCCCCAACCATTTTCACCTGGTGTTGATTCCGGGCTTACACGAACAACCGCTTCAAATGTATAGTTTGGTAACTTGCCTAGACCATCATTACTCGACATCATTGTCGGAGCTTTAGTCGTGAGGAAGTAACCACCATTGCTCTTGTTACCATCTAGCTGGATAGAGCCTTCGGCGTAACCAAAACCAGCGTGATCGCCAGTTACTTGGAATAAATCTTCTACCGGAGTGTCTTTATCGGTACCCGGTAGCATTGCTAGTTCAAACACATTCCCGTTACCTGAAAGGTCACGGAACATAGTTGTATTGTCAGACGTTGTAAGCATGTTTGCTCTATCAAATGACCAGTAACCGACAACGCCGTCGATATTACCCGGTGAGTCATTGTGCTCACCATCATTGAGATTGCTAAAGCGCTGCTCAAAATTAAAGTCGACGTCAAAAATCCAACGTTCTAGCTGATCATGTTGTTGGCGATCTTCTTCTGGAATTTTCTCAACCCAAGGAGAGAAAGAGCGGAAGTTAATCTTGTTATCTTCTTCAACAAAGTTAACAAGTTGCATCATACCGTTGCCGCCCCAGAAGTTCGACTGGTAATCCATTACAATCATCATTACATCACGGCCAAAAGCATTTTTTGCTTCCATCATAGCTTCGCCATGGTGGTGACCATTAACGGTCATAAATACTTGGTCGTTATGCTTTACAAGGTTATCCCATACCTTAGCGCCAAGATCCGTGAAGATTGCCGTTTCTCCATCTGGCCCAATATCCATAATTTGGTGCATTGTGATGATGGTTGGAATATCAGAGTGCTGATCAAGAATATCTTGCGCCCAATCAAATGTTTCATCAGATGGGCGCCAATCTAAGGCTAAGTTTAAATATTCACGATCACCACCTTTAAAAATGTGGTAAGTGTTGAACCCCGTTGTGTCAGCACCTTTTAGCGTATCGAAGTTTTGACTTTGGCGCTCAATACTAAAGTTCTCAATGTAAGGTTCATCATCAGGATTACGATTAATATCATAATCCGTATTGTTACCCCCATTGCTATAAGAAATGACATCATGGTTACCTGCTACAACGCTATAAGGTGTTTCAGGGTTTGATTCCATCATCGCTAATGAATTACGAGCATTAACCCACTCATATTCTTGTAAAGGTAGATCAACAACATCACCTAGGTGTGCAGTAAATACAATCTTTTGATCGATATAATTATTAGCAATCCACTCTGTTTGCGCATCAAAACGCTCAGGAGAATAACGTGTATACTTCTGAGTGTCTGGCATCATTACAACGGTATAACCTTTAACCTCATTATCGGTGCTTGGATTATCGCTGCTACTTGAGTTACAACCTGTGAGTGCTAAAGCACCCATAATACTTACTGCTATTGCTGATTTTTTACAGTTAATCATTTTTTACTTCTTTAATACAATTAAAACCTTTTAAAGTATAATCATCATATTATTTAATTTAGATGACAGAGAAATTAAAAACCCAACAATAACATTATAAAACGATATAATAACAACACCCCACCCCACGTAACAATTATTAATAAGATAACTAAAAGAAACATTAACAGTGTAATAAAAAAGACATGTTAATTTGTTTGAATTCAGAGCCGCTCATTTCTTTATATAGTATTCTAAATGTTAAACAGATTTATATTGATAGTACTAATAGCACTGTCGCCCTTAAGAGTATATGCACACGGTTTTGACTTCGTAAAAGCAGATTTAGCGATTGACAATAATGAAATGGGCTTTAGTGAATATCGATTAACCTTTACAACTAGCCTTGTCTATATGTCAGAGCTTATACTCGCTATTAAAGATGCTGATGTGGATGTTCTTCCCGAGTTAGCTAAACTTTCCTCGCAAGAACTTGAAGATTTTTCTCAAAATATCCTTGAGTTATTTTCCCAAACGCAGATTTTTTTAGATGAAAAACTGGTCGAAAAAAATCGCTTTTATGGACTATCTGGATACAGCATCAATAACTTATTACACGAAAATAGAGGGAATGTTGACCCATATTTGACTTTTCATACTACAGGAATAATTAGCCGTAGAATGGATAATATTTCCATTCAATTTCCAGAAGAGCTTGGAGATGTTGAATTGCATATTATTCGACCTCAAAGGCCTAATCTATTAGCTGGAGAAAGAAGTAAGTTACTTCCTATCAATGAATTAGACTATTTTTCTGTGTCAGTAATGAAAATTGCTAACATTATGCACACAGGCGTAAAAACAGCTTTGGCTAACGTTATATTACCGTTAATTTTCTTAGGGTTTGGACTTTTAAAAAACAAGCCATTATCGAAAATAATCCTATCCATGTTCTCTGGGTATTTACTAGGCGTCATGCTATCAAACTTTGCTAACATTACACTCCACTCAACAAATATACTTTACTCTTTACTCATTTTTGGCGGTTTACTCGCTTATTTTAACCACGTAAGAAATAAGTTTATGCAAGAGGTAATAGTTTTTTTAGTTCCGCTATTAGCAGCGCTATACCTTTCCCATTCAGCTTATTTACAAGACAATTTTATTAGCCAATCACGCCTGATTGGGTACTACTCAGCGCCCTTGTGTGCACTGTTGATACTCACAACCCTAAGTTTTTATAGCAGCGCACGCTATGACAAGCAAAAGGCTTTACAGCTAAGCTCAGACTTAAATTAGTTAAAGCGCATAATGCTATAAAGCACCTTATTGAAAACAGAAGTGCTGATTTAGAATATCCATCAGCACTTTTTGCCTTTACCTATACCTGATTACCACTAAAACTCAGTATTAATGACTATACTTAGTGATAGGCGTTGAGTGAGGAAATCATCATGGCTAAAATCAAGTTCAGTTTCAAAAAGGCATTTCTATTCATGAGTTTATCTCTATGTATGGAGAAGAATATCAATGCCAGAAACGATTGTTTGAAATGCGATGGCCCTCTGGATTCCGTTGCCCTAACTGTGGTCATGACAAGTATTG
>JBHOGO010000155.1:0-3936 GCA_043421945.1 bacterium sp. HQB-150
AGTCCCCAAAGGGTATCAAAAATGTGTTCAAGAGAGTGGATCAACCTGACCAGTTAATTTTCCAGTTTGGTATTATTGTCGATGGGCTCAATACTGTCGCTGACTCCGATACTGATGGTAAAGTGCAATCGCTTTTCATCAGGTAAGGCTATGTTATATCGACTGACTTTCAGCCGAAATTCTTCGAGTATGTCAATGTACTGCTCGCGACTGTATCCGTTAAAAACGATTGTAAATTCTTCCCCGCCGTAGCGATCATGAGAGTGGGGATAATGTGGAAAACACCTGATTTATGACTTGGCATTGGATAGGTGTGAAGGAAAGCCAACCTAGAGATAACCACGGCCATTTGAACAAAAGACCATTTCAACCGTAATTTATTTTGTCGATGATGTAATAGCGTTTTGGTTGCTGCCTATAGAGAAATTAATAGAATGAACTGCTGGATTATTGGAATTGATATCACATTTGTGTTGAGTTTTCACTTAAAAGTGCCATGTCATTAAGAGATGAATCAGTTAAAGAAGAATTATCATCTATTTGAATGATTAACCTTACGCAATTGTTAGAATTGCTATACTTCCATAGTCGCATATAAAAAGCGTTTGAATGGATCGGCTAGGGGAAAGGGATGAATTCTTTATCAATTAGAAATCGATTGTTGTTGCTTATCTTTGCTGCTGCCACAGCATTGATTATCGTGACGGTTGCCAATCTATTAGGGACTCATAACTCACTCTATGAAGAGCGGCGAGCAGAAACACAAGTAATGGTCGGCAGTGTGGTGAGTATTATTGACGACCTAAGTAATGATGTTTCTAATGGCGTGCTTACATTGGAAGAAGCTCAAGAAACGGCAAAAAAGACCGTAGGGGCAATGCGGTACGGTGATACCGGGTACTTTTCCATCTATAACTCACGTTCAGAAATGGTTTTTCATCCAATAAGAGCCGATTTAAATGGCAAAGACCTCTCAAGTCTTGCTGATGAAAATGGTGTATTGATTGTCCGTGAAGCAGTACAAACCGCGATGAGAGAGGGAGGAGGCTTCGTTGAGTATGTATGGCCTAAACCTAATGAATCTATTGCCAAAAAGAAAATAGCTTATGCGTTTCATTTGCAATCTTGGGATTGGATTATCGCGACAGGTATCTATGTTGATGATGTTGAAGAAATTTTCTGGGAAGAGGCATGGTTATCGTTAATAACCGTTAGTGTCGTGAGTTTGTCTTTACTTGCTTTATCGTTGTGGGTCGCGAGAAGTATTGTGAAGCCATTGAATAATCTAAGAGATAGCATTGTAAATAGTGAACGTAATCGTGACCTCTCAATTCAGGTAGATCTCGTTGGTCGTAACGAAATTTCTGCCGTAGCGAATGCCTTCAACCGTTTGTTAATCACTTTAGGCTCAGCATTTGATTCTGTGCAAACCGGCGCAAATTCATTGCTTAGTGATGCACAGTCCCTACAGCAATCAGCACAACAGTTTTCATCAACATCTGCAGAGCAGCAAGACGCCTCAGTGGCAATGTCAGCGGTTGTCGAAGAGTTGACGGTAAGTATTGACACTATTACCGCGAATGCAACAAACATGAGGACGATGTCACATCAGGCAGGGCTACAGAGTGAACAAACGGCGAGTTCTATGCACCAAACATTGAGTCGATTAGATGAAGCAGTAAAAAAAGTAGAAATGTCGACGAGTTCAGTGACTGAGCTTGATGAACATGCGTCGCAGATTCAAACAGTGATATCAGTCATTAGTGATGTAGCAGAGCAGACAAACTTACTTGCATTGAACGCTGCCATTGAAGCTGCCCGTGCTGGTGACCAAGGGCGTGGCTTTGCCGTTGTGGCAGATGAAGTGAGGTTATTAGCGGAGCGTACCTCTCAATCTACTATTCAGATTGCAGAAACGGTAGATAAAATCCAAAGCGGAACCAGTAGTGTGGTGTCGCAGATGCGTGATGTAGTAACGAGTGTTAATGACAGTGTTGAGCAAGCAACAGAAGCGGAAACAACAGTGACAGCATTGAGGACATCATCGAGTGATCTTGTCAGTATCATTGATGAAGTAAGTAGCTCACTAGCTGAACAAACCAGTGCAAATAACGAGATGGCTGAACGAGTACACCGTATCGCTGATGGTGCAAGGCAAAACAGTGACTCAGCGGCGAATGCCTCTGCAGATATTGATAAACTCTATGACTTAGCCAAAAGGCTTGATAGCGCCGCGAGTCAGTTCAAACTCGCTTAAAGCTAGCTCGTTGGTAATGATATAGGCGCTCTATATTTCTATTACGCTGTGTCTTTTGTATTTGGTCTTTGGTCTTTGTGATTTTGGTTTTGGTTTTTGCCTCTAACCCAGTCTCTTTAACCTGCCTTTAAGTTGTTCACAGGTTAAAGGCTATTGTGAGCATCACTGCTTATTGTCTCGCTATCATGCTAAGTAGGCACGAGGGCTTGAATTGAGACAATAAGCCATAGGATCGTTAAGCGGTAACGGTGCAATTTCTACCTTTCTTTTTCGCTTTATAGAGCGCTTGGTCTGCTGCTTTCATGGTTTCATGAGGCAAATTAAAGTCACGTCCATTGGCGACACCAATACTAATGGTGACATTGACATAGTTGCGCTTGGTCGCTTGGCTTCGCATCTTCTTACCTTGTGTAGGCTCTTTAGGACGCTTACTCTCATCTCTGATCGTGAGTGGGTAACTGGCGATTCGCTCTCGCAACTCTTCCAGATAATACATACTTTCTTGCGGCGTTTTACCTTGAAAAAGAACGGTAAACTCTTCACCACCGTAGCGATAGACCTGCGCACCACCTTTTGTTAGCGTCATTTGCTTTGCAACCAGCCGCAAGACATCGTCCCCTGTATCGTGTCCATGGGTGTCGTTGAATTTTTTGAAATGATCAATATCGAGCATGGCCAGTGAGTAGTGTCGGCTTAAATGCTTAATTTCATCTTCTAATGCTCGCCGTCCTGGAATAGCGGTTAACTGATCAATAAAGGCAAGTTCGTGACTGCTGCTAATAATGTTTGTCAGTAGCAATAGCGCTGCGACGCTGTAAAAAGTAGACGATATGTACGGGTAATCAAACAACACAAGGGTCGCGGTAGAGTACATTAGGCTGACAAAAATGACCTGATCGGGACCCTTATTTCGCTTAATCATAATGAGCGCGACGATACAGATAGTGAGCAGAGCGAACACGAGCAGCAAAATGGGTAATGGCGTGATATCAGGGATGAAATAAAAGTAGGTATCCCATAACTGATGATCTTGGGCGGTAATTTCTTCTATCAAACGGTTGCCAGCCAAACATTGGACAATAAACCATAGGAAGTAGATGAGACCTGGGCGAGAAAAAGGACGTCGCTGGGGCAGTATCATTAGTAGCATGAGATTGGCTGGGAGAAAAACAGCCAATAAAGCGTATACGAGTCGGTTGTCTCCTACATAAAGAGGAACTTGTAAGTAAGTTTGTATTAGCCAATAACTTGCCAGCATCAAGAATGCGGCTTGAGCGGTTCGACCTTGGTTAAAAGGTTGAGAAAGTAAAATCGTTAATGTGAACCCACCATATGGTAAAAATACCATGAGTTCTAGATAGTTACTGGATGCTGAAATCAATTCATCAAGGCTAAAAAAAAGTCCGGAAATCACAATTAGCGGAAAGAAAATTCGAAAAGCCGGTGATGTGATGAATTTAGAAGGAAATAGAGTCATTGGTACTTACTTATAAGACGCGAATAAGACAACAGCGTACTGATGTCATCATATAGTCAAATCTAACGACAGAGAACCAATAATGTTAAGCAAAAAGTGCATTCCTTCATGCTTTTTATAAGTAAATACCCCATTAACTTGAAGATGCGTGTTTGAGCACCTGAAAATTATCATTTATTCGAGACGCCAGTGAGCCAGCGAT
>JBHOGO010000156.1:0-3851 GCA_043421945.1 bacterium sp. HQB-150
TCTGTGTCACTATCATCCGTAAATGATCACTGGATCACACTATTTTAATTCCCAAATTGGGTGCGGAATGACGGATCGATGACTTCATACCCGAGAGAAGATGCAGTGGCTGTTAAGTGAATGTCAAAAAAGCAGAAGCGATATAGGCTTCTGCTTTAAGGTGGCAGTTTATCGAGTTGAGGGCTTATCCGTTAGAAATTGTAGCGGACAAGTAGACCAAGCTCGTCATTGCGTTTTAGATCGGTACCCGTTGCATCTTTAAGATCGATATCCATCTTTAGCTCAGCGGCTAGGACGATATTGCCCATGAAGTAAGCGGTACCCAATGTCGCATAAGTGTTTTCCGCTTTCGAGTTTTCATCTTCCAGCATGTTATAGCCAGCGAGAAGTTGGAAATCATTGATATCGTATGACGCAAACAGCTCTAGACCAGTCACTTTATCAACAGCATCGCCTTTACCTGTCGATTGTCCCTCTAGCGATGTGTCGTGGTGGCGAGATTCGCTGTAGTTAGCCGCAAGGTAAAGCGCGTCCGCTGAATAACTGGCAACGAGGTTGGCAATTTTAGCATCTTGACGATCGGCGAAGTTAGTTTGTGCGTATACACCGCTGATGCCAAAGCCATTTTCAAAGTCATAGCTTGCTGCACCTTGGAAGCCGTTGTCACGATCCCACACTACGGTATCGCCTGTTTTCTCAATACCAGAGAATTGATATTGAGCCGCTAGGCTAAGCCCTCCAAATGAGGTGCGGTATTGCAGCACGTCATCGGCACGGCCAGTACCATGAATACCACCATCACCAGAAATGCCGGTATAGCTGCCTGATGTGTCACCACCATAGATCCAGAATTTGTCCGTTTTACCAGCGACATCGTAGTGAACAGACCACGCTTTACCAAGAGTAAACTCACCGACGGCGTCATTTTGAAGGGTGATATTACCAAGGCGATTGCTTAAGTGAGAACCATCACTGCTGTTAGCAGTGGCATCGTATGCCCATTCAGCGATAGCACCAGCATGCCAGCCATTCTGAAGATCACGTTTGAAAGCAAAGTTAATACGAGATGATTGGTTTTGTAACTTGTGGTCATCACTGTCGAAACGAGCACTCATTGCTAGACGACCACCAACAGAAAACGCGTTAACGTCATCGTTATAGATCTCTAGAGCGTGAGAAGGTGCTGCGGTTGCAGTAGCGGCCACTGCTAGTGCGAGTAGTTTTTTGTTCATAGTTATATCCTAATTAATCCAACAGGCGTCCAATTGACTGTTTTGTATTGCGTTGCAGGAAAATTAACGCCACATTGCTTAATCAAGACTTAATGAGTGGGTTTATGTGTTGATCTTTAGTTATTTGTTGAGGTTATCAAACATTCGTGAATGTTTGTAAGTCTGTGTTGCTGTTCTTGGCTGACGCTGTGTTTAAGTAACATTTTAGCGGGAATATTCACGTGTTGTGTTGATGTTCTTCTATTCTGTAATTGATGCTAAATGATTGTAAATTAACCACATTTAGAGTTAGATTAATCCGTTAACCATAATAACTATATGGTTATCAGGAGTGAAGTATGGGAAGGCGAAATCAAACCGTGTCGATGCGTTGTCTGGCCTTGGGGATACCTTAGGCATGAAGTAAAACGCCATTCGTCGACGAAATATCGCTAACTCGATCGCGCAGTGCCACATTTCAAGCGGCAACTTGGCTGATTCCAAGTTGCTGTTTTGTTTTCTTGAGCGTACCAAAGTGTATGTTTGGTACGCTCAAAACACTCTCTCACTGAAATATCGCTAAATAGGTGAACTACTGAATAAGTCGCAACGTTTAAGTCTACAAAGCGATGTTTTAATTGGTTTGAGGAGAAGGGATGAACGTGTTGGTGGTAGGGGGAAGCGGCGGAATTGGCCTTGCCGTTGTGCAGCAGTTGCTCGCGCAGTTTCCATTAATGACTGTTTACGGGACGTATTTGTCATCAACCCCAAGCTTTTCTCATGAACGCTTAACTTGGCATCACATGGACGGCAGTGATGAGACCAGCGTCGAAGCCCTAAGCAAGAATATTCCCAAACTTGATTGGCTGATTAATTGTGCTGGGATATTACATACGCCCGGGAAAGGTCCAGAAAAGAGTGTGTCATTGCTACAAGCAGACTTTTTTCTTCACAATATTATGAATAATACCTTGCCGACGCTTCTGCTTGCTCGTTACTTTACCCCTATATTGAAAGGCAGCCCCTCACCGAAATTCGCGGTCGTTTCAGCGAAGGTAGGGAGTATCAGCGACAATCGGCTTGGGGGCTGGTATAGCTACCGAATGTCTAAAGCTGCGTTAAATATGTTTATTAAAACATTGTCGATAGAGTGGCAACGAGCGGTCAAAAAGGGCATAGTATTGGCATTGCACCCCGGTACAACCGATACGGCATTGTCTGAACCGTTTCAAAGCAACGTACAGTTAGGCAAGCTTTTCTCTCCTAAGAAAGTCGCAAGTGCATTGATTGAACTGATTGACAGTGCAACGCCAGACGACAGCGGTAAGTTCATCGATTATAACGGTGTTGAATTACCTTGGTAACGAGTCAATAACGGCTATATTGGCGATGTTTACGGCAGGGTTTACAAGAAACGTCGGAGGATACTACAGTGATTAAGTTAACCACTTTTTATGATGGAACCTGTCCGTTATGCGCGAAAGAGATCGCATCATTAGCTGTTTATGATAATGACAAGCAGATTCGTGCTGTCGACATATACAGTGAGTCCTTTTCGGAGTATCCCCATATAGACCCACAGAAAGCGAATACGATATTGCATGCTTTAGATGAAAAGGGCGAGTTGATACTCGGTTTAGACGTGACACACAGAGCGTGGCAGCTTGTCGGCCGAGGTTGGCTGTATGCGCCCCTTCGCTGGCCGTTAATCAAGCCGGTAGCCGACCGCGGCTACCTTTATTTTGCTAAAAATCGCTATCGTTTCTCGTTCTGGCTCACGGGTCAGTCTCGCTGTGATAGTGGGACATGTCAGTAGAGTTTAAACATGGCAACGTATGACGCTAAATTGTCGTTGGAGTTCGACAGTTTTTCGGTTTCAGTATATTGATTGCTGGTGACTTCATCGAGTTTCGTCACCAAACCGTGGAGATAGTGCAGGCTCTCACTGATATCAAGCATGACGTGACTTTGCTCTTCTGCTGAGCTAGAAATCTGGCGACTCATTGAGTTAATCTCTTCAAAGTGGGCATCAAGTTCATTCAGGTTACTTGAAATATGGACCACTTGTTCAACACTTTTATCGCAAGAATCTTGGGTCTTATTGATTGCGCCCACTAACGAGCTTGCTTCTACTTCCAGTTTTGATAATGCGCCTTCGACTTTGGCGGTACTTTCTTGTGTGCGTTGTGCGAGTAGTCTCACTTCATCTGCGACTACGGCAAAACCGCGACCTTGTTCACCTGCTCGAGCAGCTTCTATTGAGGCGTTTAGGGCAAGCAAGTTTGTCTGCTCTGCAATCTCCCTGATCATCTCCACAACAGATTGAATATTTTTAGTTTCATCGTTCATTCTAATGACGTTCTGTTTGGTATTTACTATCTCATCAGAAAGTGCTTGAATCTGATTTTTTGCGTCATCAGCAGATTGTTTAGATTGCGCGCTATTCTCACGCGCTTGGTCAGAGAAATTGGATGCTTGCTGCGAGTAATCTGCCACCTGAGTCGCTGTCATGGTGATCTCTTCGACGGAAGAGACAACAGATGTTGTTCTATCAGCATGGGTGTTTAACAAATTGGCGTAATTCTCCACCTACAACAATCGAGCCGAAGCGAGATGTATTAGGTGGAGATGTAAGCCATT
>JBHOGO010000157.1:0-3741 GCA_043421945.1 bacterium sp. HQB-150
AACGAGACATATTTCCTCTGTTACCGCCCCTCTGATTGGTTGATTTTTAACAGTGACAACTAGCCTGACACAGGGGGTCATGCTAAATAATAAACTCATCGCTGAACAAGCTATTGCGTTAATTACACCAGCGATTGAGCAACTTTTTGAGCGCACTTGTCGTAAAGAGCTTCATATTGTTGTTATGGATCCAAGAAAAAAACCTTGGGAATCCTCTTTTGACGATGCCATTTTATATGAGCAAACTTTTGGTAACCCAGAAACATGGCCAGTTCCATTCGATGAACTAGCGCGAAATAAAACGCATCAAGCGTGGCGCGATAATTCACCAAATATCGAGCATCAAACTCTTCACCCATCATCCTTACGAGAAGGCGATGTCCTGTACTTTGGTTCTTTTGTTTACGGCAATATCGTCGTTGGCTGCAGCGGTGTCGAACCATGGTTCGATATGCTAGTTAGCAGTTGGGTAGCTACTGCCTTCGAACAACTCACCATGGATGAATACCAAAAAAACAAACTTAATGACCCTAAACGCGCTCGACTAATTTAATCAAGTAGAAAGGAATTATGATGAAACTAATTACAAAAACACTCATTGCTGCATCAATCTTTAGTGCGCTTCCTGTAATGGCTGCTGATTACCCAACGAAGAATATCCGTCTCGTTGTTCCTTTCGGTGCCGGTGGTGGTACTGATGCCGTTGGTCGTGCCATTGCCAATAACGTTGATCTAGAAAAGCCTATCTCTATCGTTAACCGTACCGGTGGTGCTGGCGCAGTAGGTATGAGCTTTGGTGCGAAACAGCGCGCTGATGGCTACACTCTTACTGTCGTTACTCGTGAAATTGCGTCATTGCCACAAATGGGATTAATGCAGAATGACGCCGACGATTTCCGCATGATTCGTATGGTTAACTTAGACCCAGCTGTCGTGCTAGTGAATAAAGACGCCCCTTATAATACAGTGGCAGATCTTGTTAACGCAGCAAGAGAGAATCCAAACACCATTAGCTTCGCTTCAACAGCACAGCCTAACTTCTATCTAATGGCGTTGGAAAAAGATCAAGATATCTCTTTCAACCCAATCCCTTATAACGGTGCAACTGAAGCGATTCCAGCGGTACTTGGTGGACATACTGACGTCACCATGGTTACACCAGGCGAAGCCATTGCACAGCTACGCTCAGGTCAGCTAAAAGCACTTGGTGTGATGTCTGAAGATCGAATTAGCTACATTCCTGATGTACCTACGTTAAAAGAGCAAGGCTTTGACGTAGTAACAGGTACATGGCGTGGTATTGGTGCACCTAAGGGTACGCCAGATGCTGTGATTGAAAAGTTAGGGGCTGCATTTGATGCTGCAATGGCTTCAGAGTCATTTAAAACCTTTATGGAAAATGGCGCAATGACTATCCATAACTTGAATGCTGATGAGTTTACTCAGTTTGTAAAAGATGACACTGCACAGTTATCAACGTTGATTAACGAATAAGATAACGGCAATACCGGAAAATGGTGAGACGCCAAATAGGCCCTCACCACTGTTGTAAGAGATGAACACTATGCTGAATCGCCATACTATTTTTCCATCAATAATGATTCTATTTGGTGTAATAGCCCAAATACTTATCGCTCAGTTTGAAGAGCCTCGATTTGGTTCTGGCTCAGTGGGAGCCAAATTTTTTCCTTCAGCTGTCGCTGCTTTTATTATCATCCTAAGTGTCTGCTTACTCATTCAGGCCTATTTAGAGAAAACCCCAAAGGAAGACCGCCAGCCTATTATTTCTAAAGCCTCACTGCTCGGTGTGGTATTTATTGTTTCGTATGTTGTTGTGATGAGTTTTATCGGTTATCTCGCCTCGACATTGCTCGCATTCATGATCTATTTAGCGGTATTAAAAACAAAGAAAATAAGTTATTACCTTATTGCTGCTACCTTTGCATTCACGATTTATTATATTTTCGGTGAAGTATTTTTCATTGCCCTACCGCAAGGGTCACTTTTGTTCTAAGGAAAGATTATGTTAGAGCACTTATATAATGGCTTATTGACAGCCTTCACCCCGTCTATTTTTATCATATTAACCTTTGGTGTATTTGGTGGCATCGTATTAGGTGCGCTTCCCGGCCTAACGGCGACGATGGGGGTAGCCATTCTTCTACCTTTTACCTTCTCAATGGAACCTACAGCAGCGTTAGTGCTGCTTGTCGGTGTCTACATTGGCGGTATATATGGTGGCTCGATTGCGGCAATTCTTCTTAAGACCCCAGGCACACCCGCTTCCGCCGCCACGGTTCTCGATGGGCATACACTTTCGACCCAAGGCCATGCTGCAAAAGCGCTAAGTATCTCTGCCATCGCTTCTTGGGTTGGTGGTACAGTGAGTACGGTTATCCTCATCGCTGTTGCACCATTACTGGCCACATTTGCATTACGCTTTAATGCTCCAGAATACTTTGCACTGGCTGTTTTCGGCTTAACAATTATTGCTGGTATCTCTTCCAAGAACATCTTGAAAGGCTTATTAGCAGGTGCCATTGGTCTATTAATTGCCTCGATTGGCCTCGACCCTATTAGTAGCGTTCCTCGTTTCACCTTTGGTGTCATGGATCTTTATAGCGGTATTAATGTTATTCCAGTTCTTATCGGCTTATTCGCTATATCTGAAGCTCTGGGGCAATTTGAAAAACTTTTTGACAAAACTGAAGGGCTAAAAGCAAAGATTAGCCATAAAATATTGAGCCTGAAAGAGTTCAAGTCCATCTTACCAACGGCACTGAAAAGTGGTTTAATGGGAACCTCTATCGGTACGGTTCCGGGTGCTGGTGCGGATATCTCTGCCTTCGTTTGTTATAACGAAGCAAAACGCGTCTCGAAGAAACCTGAAGAGTTTGGTAACGGTTCACACGAAGGACTTGCTGCAGCGGAAGCGGGTAATAACGGCGTAACGGGTGGCTCACTTGTGCCGCTACTAACGTTAGGTGTACCAGGTGATGCAGTTGCCGCCGTACTATTAGGTGCTCTCATCGTTCAAGGTTTAACACCAGGACCACTGTTATTCCAACAAAGCCCTGATGTCGTTTATGGCTTATTCAGTGCCATGCTAATCGGCAACTTAATTATGCTAATTATCGGGCTTTTAGGGATTAAATTCTTCTGTAAGATTATCGAAATCCCTAAGTTGTTAATGATTCCAGTGATTATCTTCCTATCAGTGGTTGGTGCTTATGCAATCAATAATAGCTTGTTTGATGTCGGTATCGCATTGAGCTTTGGCGTGTTTGGCTTCCTTCTCAATAAGTTGGAAATCCCTTCATCGCCCATCTTGTTGGCCATTATTCTTGGCCCGATGGCTGAAACCAACTTACGTAAAGCCTTGATGATGTACCACGGCAGCTGGTCATTCTTGTATGACCGCCCTATCGCATTGGCCTTCCTCGTCATGGCGGTATTCTCTGTCTACTCAACGCTTAAGATGAAGAAGAAGCAAAAAGCAATGACTTCATAACCTTCACGCTGAGTGAAATGTAGAAACAATGAAAGGCGCAAGTTCGATGAATTTGCGCTTTTTTTCATCTAAATATCCACGAAACCCGCTCAAAGCTCAAAGCTCAAAGCTCAAAGCTCAAAGCTCAAAGCTCAAAGCTCAAAGCTCAAAGCATTCTATACCCAATTAACTTGAAGATGCGTGTTTGAGCACCTGAAAATTATCATTTATTCGAGACGCCAGTGAGCCAG
>JBHOGO010000158.1:0-3645 GCA_043421945.1 bacterium sp. HQB-150
GTGGCAGGAACGGCGATAGCAGGTCAGGCACACGACGGCATCAATCGCGTCCCAGCCACCAACGAAGGCACATGGATGCTGCGCAAAGATGAAATGGTACTCAACCCCAAACAGGCGGATAACTTTCGTTGGATGGTCGGGGTCATGAACGATATGAAACAGATGCAAACCCAGCAACAACAGCTATATCGCCAACCGCAGCACCAACAAGCAACCAATGTGAATGTGGCACCTTCGCCCGTTCACGTCGCCTTTTTAGACGATAAACAACAGCTCGCCAACTATCTGCGCAGCGACATCGGTGAAGAGGCAGTGGTCAAAATCATGCAGCGAAATAAGGGCAGTTTGTAGTCACTCAATAACGCTGAAATACATCCCCAAAGGAGCCCTCATGGCATGGACATCTGGCACCGCCGCAGGCTTTAAAGATCTACTCGTCAACGTACATAATTTTTGTGTCGCTCAAGGCTGGAAAGTCGAACGCTGGGCGCAAGATCCCGACGGTGATGACGAGCTCATTCTCTCCTCAACAGGGGAAAGCGACCAAGAGTATTACACCATTGGTATCAAAACCATCCACAACACCGTCAACGACTGGTTCAACTTCATGCTACGCAGTGGTGTGCAATACTCTGCAGGCGCAGCCTTTGAAGTTCAGCCCTCATCAAGCTCAATACAATACCTCTACCTTTGGCAAGGCGACATCGACTACCACCTCATCGTCAACCGCTCACGGTTAATCATCATCGCGCAAGTTTCAGGTACTACCCACACTTGCTACCTTGGCAAGCTTCAATCCTACTGCTCGCTCGGTCATTGGCCCCGCCAAGTCGGCTGCTTTGGTGAAGGGGTGATCAGTGAGGGACGCTGGTCAAGCCAAGGAAATGACTACTCTAATTTTCAATGGTTTCGTAACAATGCCCGTCAGATACTCTGGACAGACGGCACCTTTTTAACTCCGTCTCGTAGCTGGCCCAACATGGCAGCCACCGTTCTCGTCTCCCAAGGCCAGGTCTATGAAGATGGCGCGAGTTGGTCGCTACCCATCACCGTCATTCACGACACCCACGGCGCAGTAGGCGAATTTATCGATTGCTACTACATCGACGGGCATAACATCTCAACAGGTCAAGTGATCACCACCGCCGACACACCACCTCGAACCTTACTGGTGGCACAAAACATCTACCGTAATGGCTTCCGAGACTTCATGGCGATTGAATTGGCCTAACCAGACCCAGCGAACCAGCACAACAAGGAGCCCAACCATGTATGAGAATGCGGTGTGTGCCAGTGCAAGCGACGTCATGCACTTCTTAAATGAAACCCTGCTCAATCGTGAAAACGACCAATGGAGCTTGGTTTATCACGACCTGACTGGCGCTGGGGGGATCACCCTAACGCACAATACTGAAACAGTCGCCTACGCCTTTAGTGCCCATGGACCAAACTCCTATTGGGGGCGACATTACAGCTCGGGCTGGCCTGGTATTGATGCTCGCCTTGCTTTAAGCGGCAGCAACTCACACGTGAGCTACCCCGTCAAAGCACACCTGATTTTGGTGGATACTCTCTGCTTGATCGTCTTACAAAACGTCTCGAACAACCGCTGTTACCTCTCAGGAGGGGGGATATCTGAAGGCGTTGGTCAATGGCAAGGTATCAACGGTGTATGGGGAAGTGCTGGCGCATCACGCGTCTACTGGGGAGACCCACTGCAAATCCCTTTTCTCTCATCAGGGGATGACCGCGCCTCAGCCAACAGTACTGGGCTCTCTATCTTCAATGAAGAAGAAGGCGTCTGGTATGGCAACGTCGGACTCAGCCCAGCGCTGCTCTCCGTATTACAATACCCAGGGGCCTACACGAAGCACGATATGGTCGGACTCTATCGCTATGATGAGCTGCCTCGCATGCTATTCCCAACCAGTGCAACCACACTGTTTATGCCCGCACTATTGTGCCGAAATATCGATGGCTACAAACCCGCTGCCACCATCCCTCGGCTGCGAGCCTGCACCCCAGCCTATTTTGGTGTGGGGGATACGGTGGAATACCAAGGCAATACCTGGGTTATCTTTCCCGTTCGTGATGCTGATAAACCAGCGATCGCGGTCAGAATCACGGGATAAACAATGTCTTATTCCACTGTTCATCGTGTTAGCGGGCTGTTTTGGTATGAAGGTTTTCCCGAGCCACCATTACCCATTCCAACCCCCGTCGCAGAGTGTGGTACATGGCTGAACACTCACCCTGAACACCAATCGACAGCACCATCAGTACGCGCCAAAGGATGCAGTTGGCTCAGCCTTAGCTTTTGGGAGAGTGACTTTAAAAACTCTCTTTTTATTAAGCCCCAACACATCGACCTTGGCTTTGTCGCAGGCGAGTCCGAGCACCCGATCGCCATATGGAGCACCTTCACCGAGCCACTAAACCTCAAACAGCTTACCGCCATCAACACGCACGGACTATCCATCGACGGCCCGCCAGCAGGCACAACACTCCCAGCCTATGGTGGCTACATCGATTACACCTTATCCGTCAGCAAGCAGATCGAAGTGCATATCGATGCCCAGTGGCATTGGCAGTTTGCCACCGAAGCCAATCCGCAAGGTGATCAGCAAGCCAATGTTGCCTTAACGGTGACAGGCACCAAGTTAGTGCCATGGCCGTTTCGCCCGACCTTCCCAGTCGAAGAGCAATGGCAATGGTCAACAGCGGTGATCGAAACCCGCCAAAGTGAGCAACGCCTCGCTAATGCCGTCAAACCCACCCAGCAACTCACTTATCACTTCCGACACCTCAACGAGCAAGCCATCGACAATGATGCCCGCTTTGCAATGCAAGGGCGTTACCCGCTGGCGTTACCTCTATGGTTGAATGGCATAAATGCAGTAACAGCCAACGTAGGTGACACCACCCTCACCGCCAATATCACAGCGGCAGACTTTGTTCCCAATAGCACTGAGCAATCCCTTGCCATGCTTTATCACGGCCCTTATGATTTTGAAATGGTCGAAGTTATTGCCGCTACTGAGCATCAACTCACCCTTGCTCGACCACTGTTAAATCACCATCACAACGCCACCTTACTGCCGATTAGGATCTGCCTCTCTGAGCAAGGACTCCAGTCACGCCGCGCAGGCAGAGACACCGAGCAACACATCACCTTTACCAACACCGCGCCATTAACACTAGACCACGAAGAATGGTCGACCAACTACCTCAACCGCCCCGTTATTCGCCAAAGAATGAACACCGACGGCACCAGCGATGATGTGTCTTACCCATGGCAAAGTAAAACAACCACCGCCGGACAATCCCTTTTTGTCTTAACACAAGAGTATGCCCGCCATCGCAGCGAACTCGCCCTTTTAGAGACCGACTATCGCCTGTTACAGCGCCGTTTAAACAGCTTTAAAGGACAATTAAACAGTTTCTGGTGGATCAGTTTCCATTCGGAAATCACCGTGGTGGATAACTGCACCCGCGCCTGTTTAACCGTGGCTCGGCGAGGGTTTAACGAACACTTCCCCGATGGTCTCCATCTCTACCTAATATGGGCAGACGGAATACAGATGACCAAAGCGATCCCCTCAGGTTTTGATGAAAAGGGCAATGAGCTCCTTGATATCGACGGCG
>JBHOGO010000159.1:0-3619 GCA_043421945.1 bacterium sp. HQB-150
GTGGCAGGAACGGCGATAGCAGGTCAGGCACACGACGGCATCAATCGCGTCCCAGCCACCAACGAAGGCACATGGATAAATGGTACTCAACCCCAAACAAGCGGATAACTTTCGTTGGATGGTCGGGGTCATGAACGACATGAAGCAGATGCAAACCCAGCAACAGCAGCTTTATCGCCAACCGCAGCACCAACAAGCAACCAATGTGAATGTGGCACCTTCCCCCGTTCACGTCGCCTTTTTAGACGATAAACAACAGCTCGCCAATTATCTGCGCAGCGACATCGGCGAAGAGGCAGTCGTCAAAATCATGCAGCGTAATAAAGGCAGTTTGTAGTCACGCAATAACGCTGAAATACACCACAAAGGAGCCCTCATGGCATGGACATCTGGCACTGCCGCAGATTATCGCGACCTTTTAGAACAAGTGATGATCTTTGCCTCAGCGAATCACTGGAAAGTGGAGAAATGGCACAAAGAGGATATTGACCCGCTTTACCCCTCCGAGGGTGAGGACGAGCTTTATCTATCCTCAGAAGGGCCAAGTGGGCAAGAGTATTTCATGGTAGCGATAAAGACGACTTACCACCGTATTGAAGACCGCTACAACTGGAAGCTTATTGCTGGCCCGCAGTTCTCACAAGGCTCATCGTTTGAGGCGCAACCCAACGCAACCACAGAGCAATTTATCTATTTATGGCAGGGCGAGATTGACTATCACCTCTTTGTTGATCCAAATCGAATCATCGTATTAGCCCAAGTTTCAGGCACCACCCACGTCTGCTACTTAGGAAAACTTCAAAATTACTGCTCACTCGGGCATTGGCCGAGGCAATTTGGCTGCTTTGGTGAAGGGGTCAACGCCGCTGGACGTTGGTCAAGCCAAGGCAACGATTACTCCCACTTGCAATGGTTCCGAAATAGCGCTCGCCAAGTGTTATGGGTCGATGGGGCCTACCTCACCCCAAGCCGCATTTGGCCGACAATGAGCAGCACCTGCTTGATGGTATCAGGCCAAGTCTATGATGATGGCTCACATTGGTCACTGCCCATGACCGTGGTTCACGATACACATGGGGCGCTGGGTGAGTTTATTGGTTGTTACTACATCGATGGGCACAACGTATCAACAGGACAAGTGATCACCACCAACGACCCCATGCCACGAACCTTTGTGGTCGTCCAAAATATCTATCGCAATGGTTACCGTGACTTTATGGCAATAGAGCGCGCATAGGAGAAAGTGATGGCACTGTATGGCAATGAAGTCTGTTACACCCCACAAGAGGTCAACGCTTTTCTCGCTCGGTTTATCACTGAGTCTGAAGAGACAAACTGGACACTCGCTTACCATCAACCGAGCACACAGTATGGCTTGACCGTAAAACACAACACCAAACCACTCTGTTTTGCCTATGAAGCCTCAGGAAGCGACGCGACGCGAGCCAGTCCATGGCAGTGGTTTGGTCGCAGTTATACCAGCGGCTTTCCAGGCATTCCAAGTGCCTTTTCACTCACCAACTACTATACCGCCTACATTTCTTACCCTGTTCGCGCCCACATTATTATTGACGATGACTTTCTCGTTTACGTGATTCAAAACATGTCGAACGATCGCTGTGTCATCTCAGGCTGCGGAGAGTGGCAAGGTATTGGCGAGTGGAAAGATACAAAGGGGATTTGGGCCAGCGGTGTTAACGGCACCTACTCGTATGGCAATTATATTGGCTTTTTCATGGAAGGCTCAAAGAGCTACCGAAAAGTCACAACATTGGCAATATCACGCTATGAGGACGACGAAGGGCAATGGTTTACGGGAGGGTCGACAACACCCGCCATTTTACCCTTGATGCGCGGTGAAACCGACGGTCTTTATCACAACGACGAACTGGCAAGGCTACGCTTTAAACACAGTGCAACAACGGTCTTCATGCCCGCTGTTTTGTGCCATAACATCAATGGTTATAAGCCTGCCTATCAAATCCCCAAAATGCGCGCCTGTACCACCGAACTTTTTGGTGTCGGTGATATCGTTGAATATCAAGATCATCGTTGGATTATCTTCCCTGTTCAATCCCCAGGGGGCGCTGGCGTAGCCCTACAGCTATCCTAAGTCGCCACATGTCAGAAAACGTCGTTCACCTCGTCAAGCAACGGTTCTGGGTCGAAGCCTACCCAGAGCCACCATTACCGATCCCAACCCCTTTTGCAGAATACTCAACCCCCACAACGGCAAGTGCCGCAACAAAGCGCTGCTCTTACACCGTGAGATCAATCAATGTTAGTTGGGTAGATACTGGCTTTTGGGATCGCGACTTTAAAAACTCCCTTTTTATTAAACCCCAGCACATCGACCTTGGTTTTGTCGCAGGCGGATCCGAGCACCCGATCGCCATATGGAGCACCTTCACCGAGCCACTAAACCTCAAACAACTCACCGCCATCAACACCCACGGACTATCCATTGACGGCCCGCCAGCGGGAACAACACTGGCAGCCTATGGCGGGCACTTCGATTACACCTTAACTGTCAGTAAAAATGTTGAGGTACGTATCGATGCCCAGTGGCATTGGCAGTTTGAATCAAATACCCAACATCACGCACAAATCCAGCTCTCTGTCTCAGGCACAAAGCTGGTGCCATGGCCGTTTCGCCCGACCTTCCCAGTCGAAGAGCAATGGCAATGGTCAACAGCGGTAATCGAAACCCGCCAAAGTGAGCAACGCCTTGCCAACGCCGCCAACCCCACCCAGCAACTCACTTATCACTACCGACACCTCAACGAGCAAGCCATCGACAACGATGCCCGCTTTGCAATGCAAGGGCGCTACCCGCTGGCGTTACCTCTATGGTTGAATGGCATAAATGCAGTAACAGCCAACGCAGGTGACATCACCCTCACCGCCAATATCACAGCGGCAGACTTCGTTCCCAATAGCACTGAGCAATCCCTCGCCATGCTTTATCACGGCCCTTACGATTTTGAAATGGTCGAAGTCATTGCCGCTACTGAGCATCAACTCACCCTTGCTCGACCACTGTTAAATCACCATCACAACGCCACCTTACTGCCGATTAGGATCTGCCTCTCTGAGCAAGGACTCCAATCACGCCGCGCAGGCAGAGACACCGAGCAACACATCACCTTTACCAACACCGCGCCATTAGCACTAGAACACGAAGAATGGTCTACCAACTACCTCAACCGCCCAGTCATCCTCCAAAGAATGAACACCGACGGCACCAGCGATGATGTGTCGTACCCATGGCAAAGTAAAACAACTACCGCCGGACAATCCCTTTTTGTCTTAACACAAGAGTATGCCCGCCACCGCAGCGAACTCGCCCTTTTAGAGACCGACTATCGCCTGTTACAGCGCTGTTTAAACAGCTTTAAAGGACAATTAAACACTTTCTGGTGGATCAGTTTCCATTCGGAAATCACCGTGGTGGATAACTGCACCCGAGCCTGTTTAACCGTGGCTCGGCGAGGGTTTAACGACCACTTCCCCGATGGCCTCCATCTCTACCTAATATGGGAAGACGGAATACAGATGACCAAAGCGATCCCCTCAGGTTTTGATGAAAAGGGCAATGAGCTCCTTGATATCGACGGCG
>JBHOGO010000015.1:0-74988 GCA_043421945.1 bacterium sp. HQB-150
AAAACTTGCCATTGTTGCGGTCATAAAATGGAAGAAATGCCCTTATCGGTTCGCAAGTGGGATTGCCCATCTTGTGGTGCTAAGGATATAGATCGCGACATAAATGCCGCGATCTATATCCGCGATAAAGGTATTCTGGAATTAAAGGCGGTTGGGCAATCGTCTCTGCTTATGGAAGCTGCGTAAGTCTCGATACTATCGAGCAACGGCTAACGAAATAAGAAGCATCGCCCGATAGGGCGGTGAGTAGTCACACTTTGATTGTTTTTTGGGATCAAAATAGCACGCCTAATCAAACTATTTTTAATACTGTCTATGCTATAGCCAGCGTAGATTCTCAATAGGTGATAAGAATGAAAAACTCTCGACTTTTTCGTACTGCAATTAGCGCCGCTGTATTCGCGGGCTTAGTCGGCTGTACTACTACGACGTCTCAGGGGCCTGCCTGGGAACAAGATACGGTGTATAAATTAACCATTCTTCATACGAATGATCACCACGGTCGTTTTTGGGAAAACCGTCATGGCGAGTACGGGATGGCGGCACGTAAAACCCTACTTGATGATTTACGCGCATCCGTTGAAGCTGAAGGCGGTACAGCCTTGTTATTATCTGGCGGTGATATCAATACTGGTGTTCCAGAATCTGATCTACAAAACGCTGAACCTGATTTTAAAGGCATGAACATGTTGGGTTACGATGCGATGGCATTAGGTAACCATGAATTTGATAACGCTCTTGACGTACTCATGCAGCAAAGAGAGTGGGCTAACTTCCCAATGTTGTCAGCTAACATTTACGATCGTGCCTCTGGCGAACGCGTTTTTCAAGCCTATGAGATCTTTGAGCAGCAAGGCATCAAGATTGCCGTTATCGGCTTAACAACAGAAGACACGGCAAAAGTCGTGACGCCTGAAAATGTTGAGACGCTGGATTTCCGCGATCCTAAAGTAGAAGCTCAGTTGTTGATCAATGAGATTAAGGCATCAGAAAACCCTGACGTCATCATCGCAACCACCCACATGGGTCACTATGCTGATGGTAATAATGGTGTGAATGCGCCAGGTGATGTCGCACTTGCACGTTACGTGAACTCAGCCGATCTCGATATTATTGTTGGTGGTCACTCACAAGAGCCTGTCTGCATGGAAGGCCCAACCATGTACAACATGAACTTTAAGCCCGGTGACGAGTGTAAGCCAGACAACCAAAATGATACTTGGATTGTACAAGCACACGAGTGGGGCAAATATGTGGGTAAGGCTGACTTTGAATTCGTGAACGGCGAATTGAATATGGTGAGCTATGACCTGATTCCTGTGAACTTGAAGAAGAAAGTGACGCTAGAAGACGGCAGCTCAGAGCGTGTGTACATTCAAGATGCTATTTTGCCTGATGAAGAAGTTCTTGAGTTCCTGCGCCCATTCCAAGAGCGTGGTCAAGACTTGCTGGGTGAAGTGGTTGGTGAAGCAACCGGTAAGCTAGAAGGTGACCGTAATAAAGTACGTTTCCAACAGACAAACTTAGGCCGCCTGATTGCCAAAGCACACATGGAGCGCGCTAATGCTGATTTCGGTGTTATGAACTCTGGTGGTGTTCGTGATTCGATTGAAGCGGGTGAGTTTACCTACCGTGACGTTCTGATTGTACAACCTTTTGCCAACATGGTGACGTACAATGACTTCACCGGTGCAGAGGTTATCGACTACCTCAATGTGGTTGCAACTAAACCCGTCGATTCTGGTGCTTATGCCCAGTTCTATGGCATTGAGATGACTGTCGAAAACAATCAAGTTCACGATGTGCGCATTGGCGGCGAAGCGATTGATATGAACAAAACATATCGCTTCACGGTACCAGGCTTTAATGCATCAGGTGGTGATGGCTACCCAGTCATCAAGGATCACCCTGGGCATGTGAACACTGGTTTTGTTGATGCTGATGTTCTTAAAGGCTACCTACAGCAAAATAGCCCAATTAGCCCAGCTGACTATGACCCGAAAGGTGAGATCGTTTATAAGTAGACTCTCTACATAAGCGAGTCCATTTACCTGCGAGGTTGGTGACTATTTAGCTCTCCTTGTTGAATGGACAGTCAATTGATGAACAATAAAGCGCACCTCTTATTTATACAGTAAATAAAGGTGCGTTTTTTGTTTTAACAGCACTTATGGCGCAGTATTTCAGCGTCAATGAAGCGGTTTCTTTCACCAAGGGACACATTCCTTTATGGAAGGTTTTGATCAGCGTGGCAAGCGGTTATATTAATGAAACTCTATATCCATTTTGTTGCCTTGAGTAAGGATTGCTATGACACCAGCCATTAATCTTCTTAAGAAGAAAAAGATACCCCATACCGTGCATCAGTATCACCATGATCCAAGTAATACGGATTTTGGACAAGAGGCTGTCGAAGCGCTTGGGCAAGATCCACAGCAGGTGTTTAAGACCCTGCTATTTGCGATGAATAACGATCCCAAAGCACTCGGAGTTGCTGTCGTCCCTGTAGCATCTAAACTCGACTTAAAAGCCATCGCTAAATCGGCAGGCGCAAAAAAAGTGGATATGGCCGATCCGAAGATAGCAGAAAAGGTTACGGGTTACATTGTGGGTGGGATTAGCCCATTGGGGCAAAAAAGAGCCTTACCTACGTTTATTGATAGCAGTGCGAAAGGCTTTGAATCCATTTGTGTTAGTGCGGGGCGCAGAGGGCTAGAGATTGAGCTTTCCCCTAGCGAGCTTGCCGCGTTAACTCGTGGGCAGTTTTTCACTATCGCGAAAATGTAGCGCTCTAGGGGAGCTACGGGGCGGGCTGCAATTTGTGGTGAGAACGGCTAGTGCTGGAGTGAGCGAGTAACGTGATGATCCTGCTCCTCGCTTCTAGTTCTTCGTTGGTTGCTTTCGTTCTTTATGTTGCTCTATTTGTTCGTTTACCCCAGCCGTTTTTGATGCCTTTCTCGGTTCTCGAGCTTTTTCTCGGCACTTTTTTTGATGAGTACATAGAGTGCGCCAGTCCCACCATGTTGACGCATGGCTGAGTGGTAGCACATCACATCGCTGATTTGTGTAAGCCAAGCCACGACAAAGCTTTTCATTAAGGCGGGAGGGTTCGATCTTTCACCTTTACCATGCACAATAATAACCTGTCGAACATCGAGGCGCTGGCACTGTTTTAGGAAGCTTAATACTTCATCTCGTGCTTGGCTTAATGTTTTTCTATGAAGGTCTAGACGGGCATTGATCTCATATTTACCGAGACGCATTTTCTTGAATACACCTTCCTGAACGCCATCACGCTTGAAAGCAATGTGCTCGTCAGGTTTCAGCATGTCAGCATAATCAATTGAAAGGTACTCGACACTGCTTTCAGAGAGTGTTTGAGCAGCAGCTTGGCGAGCACGTTGTGCGTCAGTGAGCTTATACTTCTTCTCTTGCTGAACTTTATCTTGTGGGATGGGCGCGACATCGGCCATCATCGAACGGAATAAATCTACATCGTTATTATCAGTCATGATTTGTCTTCACAACGCAACAGAAATCATGTCTTGAGAATAGGGAAAAACGACAAAGAAAGCCAGAGTTGTAAACGGAAACCCTGAATGGGTGATAGCGCAGTGATTCATGTGCGAAGTCATGGTGACGATTTAAACAATGGAACGATTTGATGGTAATTTGTTCTGTGAGTCATGTGGTTTTGGTCACGATATTGATGGATAAAGCCGCAGTTGTTTTTTTATTAATCACTTAGATCCTTAAAATGATAAAAAGTGGATATTTCCTATTGTGTAATTTTTTTCGATGAGTATTATAGGCGTCCTCGTTAGGGCAATGTCCCAGAAGATAACGAGGGAAGGTGAATCTTGTTACTTGATAACAGTTCTCCAGATTTTGAATGGCGGACCAGAGGGGACCCTCGGAAAGCAACACTAAAATCGAAATTATGCTCGGTGAATAGCGCAGCTTGGTAGCGCATCTGGTTTGGGACCAGAGGGTCGGGGGTTCGAATCCCTCTTCACCGACCACATTACAAAAGTATTGATAACATTCGATACTAGCAACAAGTAAAACAGATAACCGGTGAACAGTGTGGTTTGATAGCACATCTCCGGATTTTGGGAATAGCGGATCAGAGGTCTACCCTCGGACAGCGTCTCAAAATAAAAAAGAATTCGGTGAATAGCGCAGCTTGGTAGCGCATCTGGTTTGGGACCAGAGGGTCGGGGGTTCGAATCCCTCTTCACCGACCACACATAACGCCTCGTCTTACGACGGGGCGTTTTTGTATGTGTCGTATTTCTGACCCCAGCCAGTTTGGCCTTTAGGGCATCGTTCTAAACTAAACAGCAATCGATGAATAGCGCTGGTTTATAGCACAGCTTGGTAGCGCACCTATGCACCCACTACGCCTCGCCTTATGACGGGGCGTTTTTCCAGTATCAAATTGTTGGTACTGCGCTTTTGATATTTCCGTATTGGCTATTCCACGGAGAGCTTATCTTCGACGTTACAAGTCACTGCGATATGCTGAGCAAAGTAGTGACCTAAACGGCTAACGTCAGGCAATGCTTTTTGATCAAGAGCTTCTTGCGTAAAAGAGTCTTGATCAAGCGCTTGAGCATAGTTTAGGAGCGCTTCATCAATGACTGGCTCGGTAAGGGCGATCTTACATTCACTATGTGCTTCATTGATGCTCAAATCTTCTGTCCCACGATATCCCATATCGACGTAATACTCTTCTTCGAAGGTTTTCCACTGTAACGGCTCACGGATTGATAAGCCTGCTGGAAACCTTAACGTAAAGTGGAAACCAATTTCAGCGTTCCGTTGAGATATCGAAGTGTCAGTCATCTCGGCGGGATTGATTGTTCTGTCGCCGACCGTTATTTCAGAGAAGAACGCTTGCATCTCAATACTGCTTTTGAGATCGGGAATGAGTGCTTCAAGTTGCGATTGAGGGACTTGTCCCGTTAGGTTTAGCCCCATCACCATCTGGCTAGATGTCATTGGGTCGAAATACCAACTAGTTTTAATACCAAACCAGTTATCTTGATGAATGATCGGTTCACTTTGTAGTGAAATCCAACTATGTGGATGTGCGTTAGAGGGCGTCGATAGCATGAGGCATAGTAGAGCAACGAATGGGCTGATGAGGTATTTCATGGGGCACGTAAGATTAGGTGATATTTAGTGTTATGTTATAACGAAATATAAAAAAAAGCATGCCTTGAAGGGCATGCTTCTATTTCGACATTAATCGTCGTTAAACATCATTATTGTCGTCGCCGCTAGCGCCAGTACCGCCAGTAGGGTCTTCAATTTCACACTGAATAGAGTAGTTCACCGTGTAACTTTGCTGGTCAGCATTAAAAGTGACGGTATCGAACTCCGTACCATAGTCCCCGCTTACAAAGCTGTATACAGAAAGCTGCTTCTCACCAACGAAGCTAGGGAAAGATCCTGTTTCAGCTGCAGCTAGATTTTGAGCGCTATAGTAACCTGAACCACTTAAACGAACGTATGCAGGAAGTGGTGTTACTTTGGTGTTGTCTTGTGCACAAACGGCTTGAACATTGACTGTTGGAGTGACAAGGTCAAAGTCATCTGCACTCTTGTCAAGTTTGATGCTTGTCATACCACAAATTGAACCGCTGTATACGCCACCAGTAACCCCCTCAGTTGTGAAGCCTGAGTCGAAAGCGACTTCTTGAATAGAATCTACCCCATCAATTTTTAAATAGAAGCTCAAATCAATATCGGGTGTGTTGTAGATACGGAGGAACTCAGGGCGCTGTGCTTGGAAGTATCGTGAACCTGAGAAGCCACTTGCACGTATTGCAGGTACAAAGCTCACAACATTTTCAGTCGTACCGTCGTTGAAGAAAATATCTATCTCTTGAGTACGAGGTTCACAGCGAGAGGTTTTGACCCAATCTAGGTTCCAATATGAAAGGTGGCTAACTTCCATTGTCGTAATAAAAGCATTGCTTTCAGCATCGTAGAATTCTGGATCATCAGTACTTAATGTTACTACTGCTGGATTTTCAGCCTTAGTCCATACACCATCTGACTCCTCATAGCTCCAAACCGGAAGTAACAATGTTTTGTCTGCATGGCGGGTTGCTATATCAGCGAGCGTGTTATTAATTTCGGTTATCGGTACTTCAGAGTTGATAGCATCTTCTTGGTCTTCATCGACTGTCCAAGCCGTATCTGCTGGAACTTTCATTTCTATCGTGATTGGCGTATCAAATTTCTTAACTTGCTCACCTTGGTCGGTTTCTATCTCAACAGCGACGAAACCTGCGGAAACAAAGCTAAAGTCTTCTACAGTTTCATCGCTACCTTCAACAGCAGCACTGGTTACATCAAAACCACCTGGGAAGCTATCGAGAGCTGACGCTGTAGCGTCGCCAGAACCATTTGGCTCATTCGAGTAATAGTTCATCTTAACTTCGACAGAGCCACCAGAAACGGGCTCACCTTCACTTGTTTGAAGCTGTACACCTGTTGGAATCGAAATTTTAGCAGCACCCCCTGCAAGAGCGACGCTGTCTTTACTATCGGAAACCTTATCTTGCGTCGTTATTTCAACGGCTTCCGTTAGTGTGGCATCAGTAACATCTTTTGTATCACTGACGAAGACGACGGCTTCTTCTGAGTCATTGACGGTTTCGCCGAACTCACTCATCTGTATTGGAGCTACTGAGGTTTGGTCTGGATTCTTTGGGTCTATCAGGATAGTTGTTGAGGTTGATGCAAATCCAGTGATATTGATGACAGCTTTGATTTCGACATCATCAGTTTCTTCTGAAATATCTTCACTGATCAATAGGTCAAGAACACCATTTATAGGTATTAGTGGACCTAGGTCAGCAGCTGAAGCCGAACTTGTTTGCTGTGATAGGTATTTTGTACCTTCACCTATCAATGTTACTGTCGCAGTAGTATCTGCGCCTGTCAGTAACGGAGCGCCGTTTTTGTCCGTTAGTGTGATACTAAAGGCATTACCGACCGGAGCTGCTTCAGCTGGTGGAGTGAAACTGCCGCCACCTGAGTCAGTCGCACTATCTGAATCCGAACAAGCCGTTATCCCTAGCATCGCCACCAATACTGCAGACGCAACTGCCGTTTTTCTTATATTCATATTTATCCCTACTCATTTAGCATCATAATTATGCAATTATTGGTGCTGCGTACTGCACTCCCTCGCAGCAATTAACCTAGAATACCCATTGTCGATTGCGATATGCATTCCAATAAGTACAAAAAGTTTTCAATACTAGTATGTATGAAAAGTATGTCTTTTTGTGTCAGCAGTGCAGTTAAATGTAAAATACTGGCTGTTTTGTGATCTAGGTAAGTGAATTTGTGAATGGCAATGACTGATTTGCTAGATATGCTCACCCGCAGGTGGTGAGCACAAAAAAAGGGGGGGGACTAGCTAAAGCGCAGTAAAGAGAATACCGGCCTAGGGAGCTTATGTTGTCTATTCACGCTCAAAAAGTGCCGTTAATGACCCTAACTTTTGGTGTTTTTTACCTTGCGAATACATAATGATGCGATCTGCCGTTCTTGGTTTGAGGGATTCAACCGTAAATCGAATCATATCGACACGCTGTAGTGCCTGGATTGCTTGAGCGACCTTTTGACGATGATTAAACGTATCATCTTTATTGCCAATAGCCATCCAATATCGTTGGGCGCGTGTTCTCAAATTAGTGTCGGGCTCTGAAATATGCGCGATTAAGCCGGCTTTACTGCTCTCCCATTGCTCATCGCTCAGTTCGATGAGCTCAAGCGCAAAAGCATTAATAAACTCATCGATAGCGTAATGGAGATCTTCGCTACCTCTGAGGGGGCTTTGAATATAGAAAATGATGCCAGGGAAGCGGTTTAACGGCATATTCGCGGTGCCGACCATGTAACCAAGTTGCTGTTTTGTGCGTAACTCATGGAAGAAAGTCGCTGACATGAGATGATTAGCTAACGTGTAAGTAGCGACTGATTTTGGGGATTTGTCTTGTGACTGGTAATAGACCAAAATCGAGGAATCATCATGAGCAATATCGAGTTCACGTAAACCTGTGCCAAGGCTCGCAAGCATATGAAGTGGACGCTCCACTTCACCATATTGCTGCTCATTGACACGAAAGGTGTCTTTCACTGTCTCCGCAATATCAAGAGCGTCATCCACTTGCCAATCCCCATACACTAACGCGTCGATATGCAGTTTCTCGAGAATGGCATGAACAAACGGTGGAAGCTCTTCGAGTTCGATGGTCTCTAGTTCTTCGAGTAAATCAGAATAGGGAGGGTTGTTAGGCTGCAGTAACCCTGATAGTGCGTTAAATAGCTGTGAAATGGGCTTCTCTTTGGTGGCGTTTTGCCAGTTTCGAATCATCTGCGCTTTAATATAGCGAAAACGCTCGGGGTTAAAGTCACGATGGGTGAACTTTTCAAGAAGTAGGGCTAGTAGTAATGGCTGTTTCTGTGCAAACCCAGAGAGTTGGAGTGTCACGCCACCTTGATGGGCATAGAGGTTATAGCCAAGCCCTGCAATTTCGGCTTGGTAAGCTGCTTCATTACACGCTTCTAGCAAAAGTTCGACGCAAAGCCTTGTCTTGACAATATTGCGGGTAGAGGCGACCGCCGCCGGGCTATCGATAGCGATGTAGATAATGCCTTTAGGGAGGTGGAAGTCGGCATCCTGCTTGTGCCAAAGCCTAAACCCAGGTAAATCTTGGATTAAGGCTGGAAGGGCTGCGGCATTCTCTTCTATCGGTTTAGGATCGAGATCGAAACTAATAAATGGATTCTGTATTGGTAGTTGATGATAGTCATCAACTCTGGGCGCTGACCATTGTGCCATCTGTTGTTGAGAAAAAGGAGTGACTGAGTATGGGGTGTCGTACCATTTTGCAACTTTATTTGTTTCAACTCCCCTTGCTACCATCGTGATCCGCATATTTTCTGGTGAAATAAGCTCGAGTAGTTGTTCAATAAGGGGTTGGTTATAACCTGACATCATATAGTCGCCATAAATGATATCGTCAGGCGCATAGTTCAATAGATTCAATACAAGGTAGCTGACCGTATCAAGTGGGCGAGATTTTTCTTGGAATCGAAAGGCAGACTCTAAGACGGCTCTTTTTTCTTGATAGCGCCATTCATTGAGTCCACTTTGTTTAATTTTATTGATGTAGGCAAAAATTTCTTCAACTATCTCATCAATAGCAGAAAGCCCTTTTGGGGTCAGATTTGCGCTAATGGTAAATTCACGGAAATTTGAACCTGAAACACCACCACCTGCTGCTAGCGCATTAATGAAATCTTTTGATTTCAGGCTAGACATTAAACTTCCCGGCCCTTCGTAGCCGATGAGGTGTGCGATGTAGGAAAGCGGCTTGCATTGATAATATTTATCGATATTCGGCAGCGCAAAAGAGAGCGTGAGCTTCCGAACATCTTTAATTGGCTCAATACGGATGAAAAGGGACTGCTCTTGTTTAGTGACTAGCGGCATATCGATGCTGAGGTCTTGGGATTCAACTAGAGGGATATCGTCAAAATAGCGATGAGCAAATGTCGTTAGTTGCTCGATGGACTGTGGGCCCATCAGTACTAACCCCATACGATGGGAAGAGTAGAATGCTTGGTGAAAAGCAACAAGTTCATCGCGAATAGAGCCAGAAGGACGATCATCAAGTGTCGACAAGCTGCCAACAGAAAATTTACTAAAGGGGTGCGCCTGATTCACCGTCTCTTTATGGACTTGATAAATACGTCGTGTATCGTCACTGATCTTTAGTTTATATTCTGAATCAACCGCATTACGCTCTTTATCGACCGCATCTTCGTTAAATAGAGGTGCCGTAAAAAACTGTCCAAATCGGTCGAGCCCTTCAGCAAAAGCATTTGGCCGTACATCAAAGAAATACGTGGTGTTTTCGGTGCCCGTCCATGCATTATTACTCCCGCCAGCAAGGTTGATGAAAGACTGAAAATCTCCTACTTTAGGGTACTTTTTTGTACCCAGAAATAGCATGTGCTCAAGAAAGTGCGCCATCCCCTGGCGGTCTTCGGGATCATGAAAGTGGCCAACCTCAACGGAGAGGGCGGCGGCAGAACGTGTGGCATCGGGATCTTGAACGAGTAATACGCGAAGTTGGTTTGCCAAGGTCAGATAACGGTAAACTTTTTTATCGTTTGGGCTAACGTGCACAAGGTTCCCTTACTATTTGGAAAAGCGAAGTTGCCGTTTGTGATCTCAAGCGGCTAAAGCTTATTATTAATTTTAATTATGGCGATCATAACACAAGCTGGCAAAGCAATACTTTACCCTAGGCGATACTCACTGTTAGCATAGTAGAAAATGATACTTAGTAATGGTAAGTCGATAAATGCAGATACTCATAATGCGTCATGGCGAAGCTCAAACCTTTGCGCATACCGATCCTCTTCGTCCTTTGACTGAAAGAGGGCGCTTGGCGTCAATAGAGGTCGCTCAACGAGTTGCGGATCGTGGGCTGGCCACGATTGATCTTGCGTTGGTGAGCCCTTACCTACGTGCTGAGCAGACTTGGAAAGCCGTACAGCAATGCATAACGGCATCCACTCAGCAAGTCGAAGAGATGATCACTCCCTATGGGGATGCTGAAAATGTCGCTAGTATGATTAAAGCGACGATTATGACGCATAAGCCAGAGACACTCATATTGGTCTCTCATTTGCCCTTGGTTGGCTATTTGACGGCGGAGATTGTACCTGGTATCCAGCCACCGATGTTCCCAACGTCAACAGTCGTTTGCATTGATTACGATCCTGATACGGAGCATGCCGCCATTGCTTGGACAGAAACCGCTTAAGAAAACATCGAGATATCCAGCGGTGAGGTGCCATAGTAGGCTGTTAGCGCATCGCTAAACTGTTGCGCGCGCGCCGGTAGTCCCTTTTCAAGGTAAACGGCCACCTGCGCCAGCACCTTTTCAGTAAATTGATGCCGGCAGGTCTCAACACCATTTAAGTTATCACAACTCACTTGAAAGCCCCGTCCACAGCTTGCACTAAAGATCCACTCAATCGCTTGCGGTTTCACTTCTACTTTTTCGAACTCAGCTTGTTGCATGGCATCTCGCCCGTCAGGTTCGTACCAGTATCCATAGTCCTCCAGCCTTCGACGTGCTTCTCCCGCTATGCACCAATGTGAGATCTCATGCAACGCTGAAGCAAAATAGCCATGGGCAAAAATCACCTGGTTTGTCTTTCTCTCTACATTGGCTGGAAGGTAGATAGGCTCGTCATCACCTTTGATTAGCTCAGCGTTAAAGCGGTTGAGAAAGCACTGGTTAAACAACGCGATAAGGGGTTTTGTATCTGAGTTGGATGTTAACTTAGAACGATCACCTTCGTTTATGCGGTCAGCTTCTCTGTATACATTTTGTTGAGAAGGCACGTGTCGGGGTGCTGCTTTTGCAGCGATATCATCTTGAATCATAGTGATGTTTATTTTTGTATTAAATCGATTAAAGACTAAATATGGATGAATTGACAGTCAGCATGTCTATGTTTGTGGGCTGTTAATTTAATGAAGCACGGTAAAATGTTGCCAAATCGTCTATTCGTCGAGTTTTGTTGTGTCTAGTTGTGAAATGTATCATGGCAATATGTTGAAAACATATAAATTTAATGTGCCTGGGTAGTAATATAGTGCTAGTATCACTTGAGGGTGAATGCTTAGTTGGGCAATCATCAATAAAATAAGTGCAAACACTGTGTGATGTTACAGCAGGGATACAAGTTCGATACTTCAAGCAGCGGTCAGATAAGTGTCATAGTTGGTTAGGCAGAGACTTATTTCTGGGTATGGGATGCACAGTGTTTGGTTTTTACAGCTAAGGAGACGGTAGTGAAAAAGACGATATTAGCCACCCTAGTAACCAGTGTCATACTTTCAGGGTGTTTCTTAGATAGTGATGATCCGGTGCCACCGCCAGCTGCAAAGTCTGGTAAAGTACAGGCTTTTGATGGTGCTGTATGGAAGATGGGTGGTTTCTTTGATTGTGGAGATGGGGGCGCGGGTCCTATCGCTGCTACGGGTTTTGATGGTTTTTCGACTGTTGTAAACGATACGTTTGCAGACAATCCTACAGATTGTAGTGTGACCTTTGGCCCGACACCTGGTGCAGTAGATGTATCCAATGGTAAGGATATGAGTAAGGTCACTTATAAGTCACCAAAAGGATTGTTTGTAAAGGATGCAACAGCAACAGCTTCACCGTTTTCTACACTCATTGCTAATTCTTTGACGGAAAGTGGAGAGGAAGAGTATACCGAGTCTGCTGCTTCGCAGATTTTACTTGATCTTGGTATAGACTTGTCTAGTGCGGGCTTTGCTGGGACAGTCACTGAATTTCTACAAGATACTGAAGCGGCAATATCTGGACTGGATAACAGTGAAGCGAAGAGTAAAATATTAGCGACAACTGTCGTTCTTTCTGATGCACTTACTTCCCAAGGTAGTAATAAAACAGTTGATGATATTGTTTCAGTTACGAAGACCTTAACTAAAGGCGTCCTTAATACACACCCAGGGTACCCGACATCGGGCATTGATGGTGAAGAAATTTACGTCGACTTTACTGATGCGTTATCAGACGATGAAGTCTTTAAAGAGATACCAAATGAAGAGGATTATAACCCAGACAGTGACTCTCTTCCTGGAGATATTGATTCTGGCGTGAGTGAGCCAACACCAATTGATCCACCTGAGCCACCTACAGATCCTGAACCACCAACAGGGGGCGGTGGTGATCCTACTGGTGGAAGTGGTAATGAAAGTTAAAAAGACAGTAGATTGATCTTATTTTTATAAAAAGGCACCAGAAGGTGCCTTTTTTGTTTCATTATAAAGTGAAATAATGGTGCAATAAATACAACCCACCACTTACAAGGATGTTGGCCGTGGTAAACAGACCTTTCACACCTATGCGTGGCCTTTTTTCGTGCGCAACTGTATTAGCATTGAGTGTTCAAATGCCTGTATATGCGAACACACATTCGAGAGTCGATAATTTTATCGGTAATCAGAGCTTTACGGGGCTGATTTTTACCCCGAATGCTCAAGTCACTGATTTCGGTGACCTAAATTTTTCATATGGGGTAGGGCTACCAAAAGGGATGGGAGATCGTCGATATGAGACTATCGCTGACCTTGATAATTGGGTCGGTGCCCTTGGATTTATGCCTGGTATCGAGGGCGTAGGGCGTGTTGTCACTGAGACCTATGATAACAACTTGTATACAGATCCAAATGGTGGCATCCGTGATCTTTCTGCCTCGTTGAAGGTGCAGGTTCCTTTTATCTACGACTACACAGGGATTCATGTTGCTGCAGGTATTCAAGATATTGGTGGCGCAGCGAGTAATTTTGACGCTAAGTACATTGTCGCGGATAAAGAGTTTAGTTTTGTTCCATTAAGAGTGACGGCAGGCTATGGTCAGTCTGATTTAGCCGATGGAATTTTAGATGGCCCATTTGGTGGAGTCGAGTATCAACCTCTGCCTTATGTTCAAATAGTCGGCGAATATGACTCCGTCGAAACCAACGCCGCACTACGCCTTTTTACCCCTGAAGGTTTGCTTCCTTTACAAGCGCAACTTGGCTTTCAGTATCAGGTTTATAGTTCACATGAGAGTGAGACGGATGTGTGGAACCTCAATGCGGCTATCCCCTTAGCCGGCAGGGACAAAAACAAACAGAAAGTATTTGCTCAAGCGGATATTACTGAACAAGAGAAGTTACAGATTGAGCTCAACAAGGCTTCGGCATCGAATACTCAAGCCATGCTGCAAGCATTGCTAGACGAAGGCTTCTTAAATATTCGTATCGGTACACGAAAAACAGAAAGCAATGAAGTGCTGACTGTTGTTGCCTTAGAGGATCGACGTTATAACCACAACAAGGCTGATGCGTTAGGGGTGGCTTTGGGTATTGTTGCTGCACATATTGCAGGTAACCAAGGAGAGGTAGGCCATGTTTCGAGTGAACAAACGGTAAATGGCCAAGCCTCAAATACGCAGGTATTAAATGAAAATACACTAACAGGTCATAGTGATATTGAGCTTGTTCTGCTAGGTAACGATATACCTTTAGTGTCGGTGAATACCAATGCAGGCTGCTTCCGAGAATTTTTACTGTCTGGTATCCCTTGCTCTGCAACAACATTTAATACTGTAGAAGTGGGTAAGCATGTGTCAGAAACTCAATGGGATACTGAGAAACATGCATCAGGTCTAGCACGTTTACAAATCGTCGCGGGGCCTTCTCTCTATCATACTCTAGCAACTGAGTATGGCTTCTTTGATTATTCACTAGCCCTAGCCACCAATGCTTACTTACCATTATGGAAAGGATTTGCAGTGGATGTACGACATTTTACGCCGCTTACAAATAGTGATGATTATGATGATGGTAAGCTCTGGGGGAATAGCCGCCATGAGAATAAGATAGATAGGGTGATGGTCCACCAGACATTTGGTTTACCGTTTAATATTTATACCCAATTTAGTGCTGGATACTCATTTGGTTTCTATAACGGTTGGTTAAATGAAACCATTTGGAATTCGCCGCAAGGGATGCACTCTTTAGGGTTACAGATATCGGAATGGGAACCAGAGGACCGCTACGATAGCCGTGGTCGCTATAATAGTAACCGTGAAACTGAACTGTTTACCTATACTCTAAACCTCCCGCAGTTTAATTGGCAGGGACAGTTTGAAACTGGGCAGTATTTTAGTGGCGACGAAGGTTATAGTGTGCACAGTAATCACTGGGTCGGTGATACTAAGATTACTGCACGATACCTAAAGAGTGAAGAAGAAGAGTTTCTTACTTTAGGCTTTACTATTCCATTTACATTTAATCGAGATATGAAACCTGGGTATGTGCAAGTTCGAGGGGTGGATGAATTTGAATATTCAATCCAAACCCGAATTGGAGAGAGCCACAATATCTTAAATACAGGATTAGGTAATCGAGTTCGGATGCAGAATCGTCTAGAGCGTCGTTACCTCAATAGAGGGCGATTGACCCCTGCTTATTTTGAAGAGAATGAGCAGCGATTAAGAAATGCTTACCTGCGTTATCTCGAGGTAAGGAATTAAACGAGCGACAGAGTGTTTGCTTTATTTCGTTATTGAATAAGGGAGAGTGCTATGCACTCTCCTTTTTTATTTGCCCGTTGTCTTGCCTTTTGCCTACTTTTCCCGCATTATCAAATGTTCATAATTATTCACAAATTGTGATCATAATCAGAAAACGCAAGCGCAACAGGGGAAGTCATGGCTGGGAACTCAATCGGTGATCTATTCCGAGTGACAACATTTGGGGAGAGCCACGGGTTGGCTCTTGGATGTATTGTAGATGGCTGCCCTCCTGGGTTAGAAATCAGTGAAGTCGACCTGCAAGGTGACCTCGATCGCCGCCGCCCTGGCACATCAAAATATACGACGCAGCGTCGAGAGCCTGATGAAGTTAAAATTTTGTCTGGGGTGTTTGAAGGGGTAACTACCGGCACCTCCATTGGACTCTTAATTGAAAATACCGACCAACGATCAAAAGACTACTCAAATATATCCCAACTGTTTCGACCTGGTCACGCTGATTATACTTACCACCAAAAATACGGTGTACGTGATTACCGAGGCGGTGGCCGCTCTTCTGCGCGTGAGACTGCGATGCGTGTTGCTGCAGGGGCTATTGCAAAAAAATACCTAAAGCATATTCACGGTATTGAAATTAATGCCTATCTCTCTCAAATGGGCGACGTGGTTATTGACTCTGTAGATCTTAACCAAATTGAGCAAAACCCTTTCTTCTGCCCAGATGAAAGTAAGCTTGATGAGATGGATACGCTGATCAGGCAGTTAAAGAAAGAAGGTGACTCTGTTGGTGCTAAGGTAACGGTTCAAGCAACCTCGGTACCTGTAGGTTTAGGTGAACCAGTGTTTGATCGCTTAGATGCTGATTTAGCGCATAGCTTAATGTCAATCAATGCCGTAAAAGGGGTTGAAATTGGTGATGGTTTTGACGTTGTCGCACAAAAAGGCAGTGAACACCGTGATGCGATGACTCCGGAAGGCTTCGAAACGAATCATGCTGGTGGCATTCTTGGTGGCATTTCTTCAGGTCAAAATATTGTGGCACATATTGCTTTAAAGCCAACATCAAGTATTACCGTTCCAGGAAAGACGATTAATGTTGATGGTGAAGCGTCGGAAGTGATTACAAAAGGAAGGCATGATCCTTGTGTGGGGATTCGAGCTGTCCCTATTGCTGAAGCAATGATGGCGATTACCTTAATGGATCACCTGTTAAGGCACCGAGGACAAAACAGTGGCGTAGCCACGTCAACACCTAGAATTTAGAGAAAAAATATCGCGTTGGATTAGGCTTTTGGCGGGGAAATCGCCATAGAAACATCGAGAAAAGGAATGAATGATGCAAAAGAAAAGTAAAGTAGAAAAAGACGAGAATAATAAAACAGCGAAGCAACGTGAAGCGGATGCGCGTCGCCGTATTGAAGAGTACTTTGAGAAAAAAGAACTAGAGAAAGAGCTCGAATACTTTTAATCATCGTAGATCATAATGAAGCTAGAGGGTTTACCTTCTAGCTTCTTACTTTTGAGTTTTACTTTGAGCCTTTCACTGGAGCACCAAAAATGAAGATCAATCAGTAGCCACCATACATACGCAGCCTGCCGACTTTCTCTACTTTACCTTCATTCATCATCGTTACTTCTGTATTAGCACAAATAGTCAACCGACGTCGTACTTCATCTTCAATATAGTAGTGCTCACAATCGCCATTACGTGCGCTGTCGATACGTGTATAAATCATGACGCCAGAGGGAGAGAGCAGACTGGCTCTTCCAAGAAACGTTAACGTACTGCCAGAAGGTGAGATAATCATTTCATCTTCATCACCACCAGACCAAAGAATAGCGCCGTTCGCCTCCATATTCGAAAATGAATTCATCGATGTGTTTCCAAGCCCTACACAACCAACGAGTTGAGACAGTAATACCAACAGTAGTGCGTTCTTCATACGATTCCTTTATCCGTTTGAGTCAATTGCATGATTATCTAAACGACGCTATCTCTCTTTGATTTCAACCAGAACAAGCAGTGCGCCATCGCCGCCAAACTCTAAAGGTGCTTGGTGAAAGGCCATCACATCAGGGTGTTGCGCGAGCCAAAGTGGTGCTTTCTGCTTTAATATATGCTTGCCTATACCGTGCATCACGCAGCAGCATGCAACACTTTCCTTTATACATGCGGACAGCATCGCAGCGAGTTCTCGCTTTGCCTCTTGTTGAGTCATACCGTGCATATCTAAGAACATGTCAGGCACATAGATGCCACGTCGTAAGTTCTTTACTTCATATTTCGATACGTCGTGCCTTGCGTACTTCATTGGGCCTTGCTCAGCAAGAAGCGGCTCAAACTCATCAGAAAAGTAGAACTCATGGTTCTCTCGATCTCGAAGGCTTCTACCCTCTATCGACCGTTGAAGCCGTTTACTTGAGGAGAGTGCGCTGGATGAATTCTTTCGAGTATCATGAGTTATGGTATCATTCATTATCTTTTTAACGCCTTTAATGGCGTCGCGGAACATGTTGATATCGTCGTCCGCATGGTAGTTATTTTGGGTCATGATCAGTTCCTGTCGTGCTGGCACTATTGTACCCCTTTTCGGAGGTTATTTTGGATAAGATTTTTGTAGATGAAGCGGTAAATGAGTTGCATACACTGCAAGATGTGCTTCGTTGGACTGTGAGCCGCTTTAATGCTGCGGGGCTATTTTATGGGCATGGCACTGACAATGCGTGGGATGAAGCCGTGCAGTTGGTATTACCAAGCTTGTATCTACCTATCGATGTGCCAGCGCATGTGAGAGAGTCGCGACTCACCAGTAGTGAGAAGCTGCGCATCGTAGAACGGGTTGTTCGCCGTATTAAAGAGCGTATCCCGACAGCGTATTTAACCAATAAAGCGTGGTTCTGTGGTTTAGAGTTTTACGTTGATGAACGCGTTTTGGTTCCACGTTCTCCAATCGCCGAGCTTATCGAAGCGCAATTTCAACCTTGGTTAGCTTCAGAGCCGACACGCATCATGGATCTTTGTACTGGCAGTGGCTGTATCGGTATTGCCTGTGCACATGCTTTCCCTAATGCGGAAGTCGATGTTGTTGATATTTCGATTGATGCGCTATCCGTGGCTGAGCAGAATATTCAAGACCATGGATTAGAACAACAAGTAATCCCATTGCGTTCAGACCTATTACGAGATGTGCCGAAAGACCGATATAACCTTATCGTGACGAATCCTCCTTACGTTGATGAAGAGGACATGAATAGCTTACCAGAAGAGTTTGAGCATGAGCCTGAACTTGGTTTAGCTGCGGGAACCGATGGGTTGAAATTGGTACGTCGTATCTTAGCCAATGCACCTGACTATTTGACTGACGACGGTATATTGATTTGTGAGGTGGGTAACTCTATGGTTCACATGGAAGAACAATACCCAGACATCCCTTTCACTTGGATTGAGTTTGCAAATGGCGGCCATGGTGTCTTCATGCTGACACGTCAGCAACTTATTGAGTGCGCTGAGACGTTTAAGCTATATCGAGATTAACAGAACAAGGAGATCTCAATGAGTGAGATTCAACACTTTGAACAGCAAGTCTTAGCACAAATCGATGCACAAGTAGAGTTGGCAACGGATGATGAACTGTTTGCTGGTGGTTACCTGAGAGGACATCTATCGCTTTCTGCGGCGGATTGTGAAGACAGTGGGATAGAGTCATTAGAACTATTTCTACGGCAGGTCAGCGAAAGTCTACAAGCTGCCAAAGCAGAGTTGAGCCCATCAGATTATGATTTGGTGCAGACGATGTGGCAACGTTTCTCTGCTCGCTATTCTCAAGCTAATGAGCTAATGAGCTAATGAGCTAATGAGCTAATGAGCTAATGAGCTAACAGTAAGCCAAATTTATCCTCAATATCTTCTGAAAACAGCCCAAATAGTGAGTGTCATATTTGGGCTACTGATACCAGTTTAACCAAGTAGTGATCCCCCCTTTCTTTCGCGAAAATGCGTATTTAGAGAAGAAATCCCACTTCACGAAAAAATTAAGTCATAGAGCCTATTTTACAAAGTAAACAGGCTATTTTGGATCAGTATCTCACTTTAAATAGCAAGCTTGCACTCAATGTATTCATGGTGTGAATGATATTACCTTGTAAAATCAGTAATTGTTAAAAATAGGGTGAGATAGATGGAGTGCTTCTAATTTATACAACCACATTGAATGACAAGGCAAATCATTGCGTCTCTCTAATATTACTGTAATATTACGGGGTTATTTTTACAGGCATAGTTAGTAAAACGACGGCTTAAAGCACAAACTATATGTCTGGTAGCTTGTTTACAAGTAAATGAGACTGTTTGCACCAGTAAACGTTATTAAAGTAGCAAAAAAATATAAGTCGCCGTCGTTGACAGGAATCGAGATAATTTAAGCATGGATAGCATTTGGGGGCTGTAACCTAAGGGCGGTAGCATACCCAAATGAGAGTGAAAGGTTAGGTTTGTTTGAGTTAGCTAGCAGCTAACGGTTAACATATGTTCTATATGGTACCAAGACTTAATGTTGTATTGAGGCTGTAAAGGTCCAATACGATAGAGTTTTAAGTAGTAGAAGATATTGCCCCGTATAGTTATGAAACATAGCTCAAATATACAACGGAATGTAATCAAGTTGGCAAGATTGTATTTTGTTGTTTCAAGTTCAATTTCAGCGGTAGCTTTTTGTTGTCGCTTCTATCATCATAGCTAATTGTGTTATGGGCTAACGATTAGCTTGTTCACTTTGGTTGGTCAAATTATTGTGTGACTTACCAAAGTAAAGATACAAAAAGCAGATAGAAGCAGAACGACAGCGATGGATGTAAGCATAATAACTGCGAAGTGATCATTGGCAAAGGCCTCCCTTCATAGCTGTCCAAGCTGGTCTTTCTCCGTTAATCACCTATATAGTAAGTTGAACTTAATGGCATTTCATAAAAAAATCATAGCAATTGCGGTTTCTAGTATAGTGCTCGCTGGGTGTACGATGCCCGGCCAACATCTTTCTCTTAACGATAAGCATGTCATTGTCGATTCTTCTGAGCAAGACATCTCCTCGATTGTGTCTGTTTACCCATTATCTCCGAAGCTGGTTAACGATATCCGAACGATTGCACCTTATGCGCAAACAAACCCTGCGTTGGATACTGAGCTGGCACAATACGAATATATTGTTGGCCCTACAGACATTCTTAATATCACTATTTGGGATCACCCAGAGCTGACGATCCCTGCGGGCTCTTACCGTAGTGCTGCAGATTCGGGCAACTGGGTAAACCAAGACGGTACAATCTTTTACCCTTATATTGGCAACGTGCATGTAGCCGGAAAAACGGTTCTTGAGATCCGTGCAGATATCACTCGCCGTCTTCGCACGTATATTGAAAGCCCTCAAGTGGATGTCAAACTTGCCGCGTTCCGCTCACAGAAAGTTTATATTACCGGTGAGGTTAACTCGCCTGGAGTGAAACCTGTTACAGATATACCGTTAACCTTACTAGATGCAGTGAATGCAGCTGGCGGTATTTCTGCTGATGCTGATTGGCGAAATGTCAGCTTTACGCGTGATGGTATCGAAGAGACGTTATCACTGTATGCCTTAATGCAACGTGGTGATCTTACTCAGAATCGCCTACTTCGTCATGGTGATATTGTCCATATTCCTCGTAATGATGCTCAAAAGGTGTTTGTGATGGGCGAGGTTCGTGACCCACAGACATTAAAAATTGATCGTGCAGGCATGAATTTAACGGAAGCGCTTAGCGGTGTGGGTGGTCTCAGCCAACTAGCTGCAGATGCAACGGGTGTCTTTGTGATTCGCTCTAATGCCAATAACACCTCGACAGTATCCAGTGCAGATGACTCTCGAGCAAGTTTCGCCGACATTTATCAGCTCGATATTTCAGACCCAACTTCGATGGTATTAGGGACTGAGTTCGAAATGTTACCTTATGACATTGTTTATGTGACTGCTGCACCTATTGAGCGCTGGAACCGTGTCATTCGCCAGTTACTTCCAACCATTACAGGGTTTAATGAGTTAACTGAAGGTGCATTGAGAGTGCGAAACTGGTAACCGAACGATTTACTCGTAGTGTAACGAACTGAATTTAATTATTGAGCAACTAAGATAACTATGACAACCAACTTAAATATGCCGCCACCTGGAGCACAGACTCCAGCGGCAATGAGTAATGACGAGATTGACCTAGGTAAATTGTTTGGCATCTTACTAGACAACAAGTGGAAGATTGTCGCTAGTACATTCCTTTTCGCTATTTTTGGTATTGTTTATGCATTGATGGCGACGCCAATTTATAAAGCAGATGCCATTATTCAAGTTGAACAGAAAAGCTCTGGCGGTTTAGCGGCGCTCGGCGAGATGGGTGAGTTTTTTTCTAGTGAATCGTCTTCATCGACAGAAATAGAAATTTTAAAATCAAGAATGGTGTTAGGTGAGACGGTTGATAACCTGAACCTAACGATAACCTCTGCACCTAACTACCTGCCTGTTGTTGGCGCTGGTCTGGCGAGATTAACGGGTGACGAAAGCAAGATTAATGTTTCACGCTTCGAAGTACCACTACATCGTATTGGTGAAGGGTTTACTGTTGTTGTCATTGATGACCAAGGTGGTTATCAATTAGTCGATGGTGAAGAGCGTGTGATTCTTGAAGGTGAAGTGGGTACATTAATGACGAGCCCTACAGGGGACTTTTCATTGTTAATCACTGATCTTATTGCCGACAATACGACGAGCTTTTCTTTGGCTAAGCGAGGGCGTTTTGATGTAGTAGCTGGTTTGCAGCGTTCATTGTCAGTGTCTGAGCGTGGAAAACAGACTGGGATCTTACAGCTCTCCCTAGAAGGGGAAAGTAAGAGTGAGATTGTTGCCATACTGGACGATATTAGTCGTAATTACTTTTTGCAAAATGTTGCACGTAATTCAGCGGAAGCAGAGAAGAGTTTAGATTTCCTAAGTGGCCATTTGCCAGAAATCAGAACACAATTAGGACAATCCGAAGACGTTCTTAATGAATTCCGTGTTGATAATGACTCTGTCGACCTTGGCTTAGAAGCCAAAGCCGTTCTTGATGTGATGGTGAAACTCGAGGCTCAGCTCAATGAGCTGACGTTTAAAGAGAGTGAGATTTCACAGAAATTCACCAAAGAGCACCCAGCCTATAAATCATTGCTGGATAAGCGTGCTACGTTGTTGTCTGAACGCCGCCGCTTTGAAGACCAAATTCAAGCGTTACCAAAAACACAGCGTGAAGTGTTGCGTTTAACGCGTGATGTTGAAGTAAATCAGCAGATTTATGTGCAGTTATTAAACAAAGTGCAAGAGCTGAACATTGTTAAAGCGAGTACCGTGGGTAACGTACGCATTCTCGACAATGCAGCGGCCTATACGCATGCCGTTAAACCTAAAAAACCACTGATTGTTGTATTAGCAACAATGTTAGGTGGCATGTTAGGCGTGGCGTTTGCTTTACTAAAAGCCGCTTTTCACCGTGGAATCGAAAGTCCTGACCAAATTGAAGCGATTGGCTTACCCGTTTATGCTAGCGTCCCTATGTCTGATTGGCAGATTGAAATGGACCGTAAGGCGAAAGGGAAGAAACACACCAGCGTTGAAGATACCTTACTAGCCGCTTCCAACGCGTCTGATCTTTCTATTGAAGCGCTAAGAAGTTTACGTACTAGCCTTCATTTTGCCATGATGGAAGCCAAAAATAACATCATGATGATTTCTGGACCAAGTCCAGGTATCGGTAAATCCTTTGTTTCTGCCAATATGGGCGCAGTTATAGCCAAAGGTGGCCAACGTGTTCTCGTGATTGATGCCGATATGCGTAAAGGGCGGATGGAGAAACAGCTGTCAGCGAAGCGTGGTCCAGGCCTATCAGATATTTTGGTTGGTAAAAAGCAAGCTGAAGAATGTGTGCAGGACGTTGGCGTTGAAAACATGAGATTTTTATCGCGTGGTGATGTACCACCAAACCCATCAGAGCTGTTAATGCATCCGCGTTTTAAAGAGCTAATGGATTGGGCCTCAGAAAATTACGATATTGTCTTGGTTGATACGCCACCAATCCTTGCCGTCACTGATCCCGCTATTGTTGGTGCTCATGCTGGTACGACATTGCTCGTTGGTCGCTTTAATCAGAATGCAGTCAAAGAAGTTGAAATAACAAAACAACGCTTTGAACAAAATGGAATCGAAGTGAAAGGCTTTATTCTCAATGCGGTTGTGAGAAAAGCGAGCAGTTACTACGGTGGTAACTATGGCTATTATAATTACAGCTACAGCTCCAAGAAGGCGTAATTAACGTCCTTAACTTACAAGTTGTTGTTTAATAATAAGTAAAAAATCAGGGCCTATTGGGGCCCTTTTTATAAAAAGTGTGAAATCACTGATTTAAAAGCAGTTAACGTATTTTAACTGTCTCAAAATGATAAAAAGTGTCTCAGCCAGGTAACTGATGGCTGAGACTTTTTTTTGAAACTAGGCTTTTTTTTGGCATAGGGATCACGTTAATTCATATGCATTCCTACCTATATCAAGGAAGGATTTGATAGTGCGTCATGCGCTATCAATAGCACCATCTCAAGTTTAGCATTCACTATTGTGAATGTATTAAAGAATAAAAGAAGAGAAATCTCATGAAAATCCTCGTTACTGGCGGTGCTGGTTTCATTGGCTCGGCTGTCATTCGTCACATCATTAATAATACTTCTGATACGGTTATCAACGTTGATAAATTAACTTACGCGGGGAACCTCGAGTCATTAGCGGAAGTTGAAAATAATGAACGCTACCATTTTGAGCAAGTCGATATCTGCAACCGAACTGAACTTGATCGCTTGTTTGTCCAGTACCAACCTGATGCAGTGATGCACCTTGCCGCAGAGTCACACGTTGACCGTTCAATTGATGGCCCCGCTGCATTTATTGAAACGAACATCGTTGGTACGTATACCCTGCTGGAAGCTACGCGTGCGTATTGGAATGGTTTAGAAGATGCAGAAAAAACGGCATTTCGTTTCCATCACATCTCAACGGATGAGGTTTACGGTGACCTAGAAGGCACGGATGACTTGTTCACAGAGACAACCTCTTATGAGCCGTCAAGTCCATACTCAGCATCTAAAGCGTCAAGCGATCATTTAGTGCGTGCGTGGTTACGCACTTATGGCTTGCCGACCATTGTAACCAATTGTTCAAACAACTACGGTCCGTATCACTTCCCTGAAAAGTTAATCCCGTTGATGATTTTGAACGCTATGTCAGGTAAGTCATTGCCAGTATACGGCGATGGTATGCAAATTCGTGATTGGCTGTTCGTTGAAGACCATGCACGTGCACTTTACAAAGTCGTCACCGAAGGTGAAGTGGGTGAGACTTACAATATCGGTGGTCATAACGAAAAGGCCAATATTGAAGTAGTGAAAACCATCTGTGGTCTACTAGAAGAATTAGTGCCGAATAAGCCAGAAGGGGTGAACGAATACCTTGACCTGATCACTTACGTGACTGACCGTCCTGGACACGATGTGCGTTACGCGATTGACGCATCAAAAATAGAGCGTGAACTTGGTTGGGTACCTCAAGAGAGTTTCGAAAGTGGTATTCGCAAAACAGTGGAGTGGTACTTAAATAATGAAGGTTGGTGGAGCCGTGTATTAGATGGCTCTTATGCGGGTGAACGTTTAGGAACTAAAGGGTAAGGAATAGACAGATGAAAGGCATAATTTTAGCAGGTGGTTCAGGAACAAGACTTTATCCTATAACTATAGGGGTATCTAAACAGCTACTTCCTGTCTATGACAAACCGATGATTTACTATCCGCTATCAGTATTGATGCTGGCGGGCATCAGAGAAGTTTTGATTATTACAACCCCTGAAGATAACGATAGCTTTAAAAGGCTACTTGGTGATGGGAGTCAATTTGGTATTGCAATAGAATACGCGGTGCAACCTCGAGCAGAGGGTTTAGCACAGGCCTTTTTGATTGGTGAAGAATTTATTGGTAATGATTCGGTATGTCTGGTGTTAGGAGACAATATATTCTGGGGACATGCCTTCTCTCCTAAATTGACAAAAGCTGCGAGCAATGAATCAGGCGCGACAGTCTTTGGTTATAAGGTTAAAGATCCAGAGCGTTTTGGTGTTGTCGAATTTGATGATAATAACCGCGCTATTTCAATAGAAGAAAAACCGGAACAGCCCAAATCTGACTTCGCAGTAACAGGTTTATATTTTTATGATAATCGTGTTGTTGACTATGCAAAATGTGTAAAGCCTTCTGAAAGGGGGGAGCTTGAGATCACTGCAATTAATGAAATGTACTTGAAGGCAGGTAAGCTAAACGTAGAGCTTTTGGGGCGTGGATTTGCATGGCTTGATACAGGAACACATGACAGCCTTCTAGAAGCTGGTACATTTGTAGAGACTCTTGAAAAACGCCAAGGATTTAAAATTGCGTGCTTAGAAGAAATAGCATATTCAAACAAATGGATAACTAAAAATCACCTCCAAGAATTAGCTAAACCATTAGCTAAAAGTGGGTACGGACAATACTTATTAGAGCTAGTAAGTTGAATATGTATCCAAGTTTAGAAAAGAATGAGTGGGAGTCAAATTTCTTCAGTCGAAATATATATAATCTAGACTTTGAAAAGATAGGTGAATTGAATGATGTTGATTTTATCTCAATGCCAGTTGCTTCGCTATTATGCTCTAGGGTGCCAGCAAATAGATATGGACATATAGATTCACTGATAAAAATTGGTTTCAACTTAGCAGAGGGAGAAATACGGCTTTCAAAATCACTAGATGATAAAAAAATAATGTCGCGATTTGAAAGTATAGATGTAAATATAGCAACTCCTAATGATTTAAAAGAGGCTCTTGATTGTATTGATGGGCTTTATCAATGTAGCAGATTTAGGAAGCCTTGGTTTACAGTAGAAGAAAGAGACAAGTTCTATCAAGAATGGATTAAGAAAGCGATATTTGCTGAGTTTGACGATTGTTGTCTTTTAGTGAAATTAGATGAGAAGATTGCGGGCTTCGCGACGTTAAAAGAAAAAGAAAACGCGTTGTCTATTGGTCTTATTGGCGTTAATCATCACTTTCGTAGTAAAGGGATAGGAAAAAAATTACTCAATATGGTTGAGTCTTATGCTTTAGAGAAAGGCAAAAGTAAAATATTAGTTTCAACACAAACTTCTAACAAAGCGGCACTTAAACTATATACAACAAATGGTTATTGTATCGAAAGTAGCTCGTATTGGTTTTATAAACAGGTTTAATATGATCCCATTTAACATCCCACCAAAAACTGGAAAAGAGTTAGGCTATATAAAGCAGGCGATAGAGTCAGATAAGTTATGCGGAGATGGTTATTATTCAAAAAAATGCGAGCTATGGCTTGAAAAGCATTTTGGAACAGATAAAGCACTTTTAACGCCATCGTGTACTGCTGCGTTAGAATTGGCTGCTATTCTGGTTGATATTCAACCAGGTGATGAGATTATAATGCCATCATATACTTTTGTATCAACAGCTAATGCATTTGTACTTCGTGGTGCAAAAGTGGTTTTTGTAGATATTCGCCCAGATACATTAAATATTAATGAAGGAATTATTGAGGCGGCAATTACTTCGAAGACAAAAGCTATTGTACCGGTGCATTATGCAGGAGTAGGTTGCGAAATGGATATGATATTAGCAATTGCTAATAAATATGATCTATGGGTTATTGAAGATGCAGCTCAAGGAGTTATGTCTACTTATAAAGGGAAAGCGCTAGGGACTATTGGGCATATAGGGTGTTTTAGTTTTCATGAAACTAAAAACTACTCTTCTGGTGGTGAGGGCGGTGCTATTTTAATAAATGATCCTTCACTCGTTGAAAGGGCCGAAATTATAAGAGAGAAGGGAACAAATCGAAGCCAGTTTTTGCATGGATTAGTTGATAAATATACTTGGCAAGATATTGGCTCTAGTTATTTGCCTGGAGAATTACAAGCAGCTTACCTGTTGGCACAACTAGAACATTCTCAAGTTATAAACGATGATAGGTTAGAATCTTGGGAACGATATTATAAAGAATTAAGTAACTTTATAGATAAAAGCCAATTACCATGCATACCAGATGATGTGAATCACAACGCTCACATGTTCTATTTAAAGATGAAAGATGATGAGCAAAGAACTGATTTTATAAATTACATGAGAGGAAAAGGAATTATAACTCCTTTTCACTATATACCATTACACTTAAGTCCTGCAGGGAAAAAATTTGGATGCTTTAATGGTGAAGATAAGTATTCTAGCGTAGAAAGCTCTAGGTTAGTACGTTTACCATTATATTATGGATTGAGTAAATGCTCTCAGCTAGAGGTTATATCTGCGATTAAGGATTTTTTCCAATATGAGTAGTTCATCTAAATTGATTGTCCACATTTGTTTTTTTGATAAGTTTATAAAAGACTTTGTGGAATTTAATGAAGAGAATTGCAGCTCTTTTGAACATCACTACTTTATATTAGGTTACCATGATAAATATTCATTGCCTGATGTCAGTAGGCTAGATATATTCCCATCTGACTTTAAAGGTAAATTACGTTTATCATTAAAGCTAAGTCGCTTAATTAAATCGGCTAGTAAGGTGTTTATTCATGGTCTTTTTACTCGAGAATTGATTATTTTCTTATTTCTTCATCGATGTTACCTTCATAAAGCATACTGGGTTATGTGGGGGGCTGATTTATATATGAAAGATATGAAAACATTAAAGAAAAGGGCTATTCTTTATTTGCGGAAAATTGTTTGCTCTAGTTTCGGAGGGGTAGTTACTTATATTAAAGGAGACTATAAGTATGCAAAGGAGAGATGGGGGGTAAAAGGGGGGTACTATGAGTGTATAATGTACCCTTCGAATATATTTACCGATCCTGATAACTTTGATCTTCCTACTTCAGATGAGTTTAACTTCAATGGTTATAATGTTTTGGTGGGGAATTCTTCTGATCCATCTAATAATCACAGAGAAGCATTTGATAAGCTTTCTTTAAGTTTATTTGATAATTATAATGTTTATTCTCCGTTATCGTATGGGAGTGAAATCAATCGAGATAAAGTCATAAAATATGGAAATGAAAAGTTCGGAAGTAGATTTTACCCACTAACTAATTTTCTTCAGATTGCTGACTATAAATCTCTTCTATCATCTATCGATATTGCGATGTTTAACCATAAAAGACAGCAAGCCATGGGGAATACTATTAACTTAATTGGGCTTGGTAAAACGGTGTATTTACGTTCTGATGTTACTCAATGGTCTTTTTTAAAAGAATTGGGCCTTCATGTGTTTGATATTGAATCTTTCGACGGTTCAGTACTGACAACAGAAGAGAAAAAAATAAATAATTTCATTGTTAAAAATTATTTTTCAAAAGAGAATTATAATAATCAGCTAAATAAAATATATCTTTCATGATAGAGTGATTGATAATTATAATTTACTTGTTACGATATTGTTGGGGATAAATAGTCAAGCTACACTTTGAACAGTCTGCATGTAGTGTACTATTAACTCAATGCTAATCCCTATTAAACAATAATGGGGTGAAGTGAAAAATACTACGATTATCCTTTTGCCTCTTAGTTATAGATGGATAGGTGGGTAATTACCAAGTTGATTAAAATTAATACAAGTAACGATAGTCAACTATTTGTCCTCATTAATTCAATCATCATCATGGTATTAATACTTAAAGTCTTCTATACCTTAGTTATGTAAGGATTTCAAGGTTCATCAAGTGGATTTTCTTTTTGGTGATGGTTTCGAAATGGTATCCATATTAAAGTTGTATCAGTCCAAGAGCGGCAAGATATCTATAAATACTAAAAGTCATGGTCAATAAAATTGCTTACGACTTTGTTCGTAGGCACTTGTAGTACTGTCAATACACTTCAGTTGAATACCGTATTAGATATGATGAGGACTGTGTCAAGTAGAAGAATAGAGCAATGTTATCTTAAATGAACATGTAGATCTGTTTGAATGTGTTCAATGTAAGTCACAAACTTAAATATGGTATCTCTTACAAGAAAAGGAATAAGCGACGGGTTAATATTATTTAGCAAGGTACTTGTGTCCTAGTATTATATTTAATCTACTTTATGGAGCTATAACTGAAACCATATAAAAAGCTACTTGCAGCCTATTGAAATTATCAGAGTTTAATTATTTTCTTCGGGTGTTAATGGGAAAGAATATTGTAGGTTTAGAGAAAAATGAATAAAAAAATTGTTGTGAGCTTGGTTTCATCTTTATTAAGTTCTTTAATTCTTGTGTTACAACTTGTCTTAGTAGCAAGGTTTCTAGAGCCTGAAGAGTTAGGAGCCTTTTCTATTGTTCTTGTAGTTCTGAATTTAGCACGTGTTTTTGCTGAAGGAGGCATGGGAAATGCTATAATAAGTTGTACAATAGATAACAAAAAGCAGTATAGTAGTTTGTTTTGGTTCAATGCGATGATATCTAGCGTTGTAGCTTTAATTATTGTAATGATTGCACCTGCTTTAGAGTATTATTATAGCTTCGCCGATTTAGAAAGCCTGTTAGTTTTGTGTTCATTGAGTATACCTTTCTTTTCTCTTTCTAGAGTATGTTCCGCTTCACTTCAAAAGAATATGAGAACTAACCTAATCAGCGTTATAGATATGTTATCTAAACTTATTTCTGTAGTTGTGGTTAGTTTCAGTGTAAGTCGAGGATATGGTGTATTTTCTTTAGTCTACGGCAATATTAGTATGGCCGTATTTTTGTTCTTTGTTAACTTTTATTTTTCATCCACTATAATATCTCCATGGAAAGGATTTAGGTTCTCTGATGTAAAGCCTTTTTTTCGCTTCTCTGTGGTTCAACTAATTGAACTTCTTTTTAATCAGATTACAAGAAGTCTAGATGTCCTCATTATAGCTAAAGTATTAGGTGGGGAAATTTCAGGAGTTTATTCTATATTCAAAAATATACTTATAAAAATAGGTGATGTGATTATACCAGGTTTATCTAGATATTTTTTTCCTTATATGGCCAAAATTAGACATGATCCAGCAGCCTTGATGTCAAATTTTATGCAGTATGTATCACTCTCATGTTTATTGTTAGCCCTACCATACTCATTTGTCGCTGCTAATAACCAGATTTTTATTTCTAATATATTAGGGGTTAAGTATATAGAGTACGCAGATATTTTTATCTTAATGGCTTTTTGGTTGTTAGTTCGTTTCCTTTGTGCGCCTGTTGCGTCTTTGTGGCTAGTGAAAATGAAACCACAAATTGGAGTGTATTGGAATGTTATTATGACAATTTTCACTACCATAACAATCTATTTATCTTATGCTCATGGTTTGTCTGTGCTTATTCAGAGCCTTATTTTAATGCAGTTTTGTGCTTTTTTAGCCATCGGGCCATTAACTATTTGGCTTATTGGACAAGGTTCCATTGCTTTGGTGACAATTAAACCTCTTATCTTTGGTGTAAGTATATTCGTGATTATTTGTTCACCATCGATATTTAATATGAATGAGCTGATTGGTTTTATTTTTAGTAGTATGATATCTAGTATAATGTTACTTATTGCCATCCTCTATATTAGAAAACAAGGTGTTCTACAGTGAAAATTACTAGTTTAGGTAGTTGCCAGGAATTTGATTTAAATGGTTGCAATAGTCATGTGCTGATTGATGGGACTATTGTTGATCCAAGAAATAAGACTTTAATGGAGATGGATGCCATAAACTTGTATTATGGATATACTCTTGTTGGTTCAAATGAATATGCAAAAAAAATAATTTATGCGGTATTGAAGAACTTAGAAATTTCAGGAGAGTTTTGGTGCCATAATGCTTGGGGGAAAGGTGAAACTCATTACCGATTCACATCTTCCGTCTTGAGGTTACTAGCTTCAAAAAGTGTTAGAGAGGGCTCTTTCATCTCCGATGACGACCTATATCAATTATTAGAAAAGCACTTTTCTTACCATGAAGAAATCAACGGTGGAATTTGGTTTTTCCATGATAGTATCGAGTTTGATAAGCAAGTATATCCTCATGCGCACATAGAATCAAAAAAATTGAGTTCTAGCGTATCAAATATGCTGATATTAAATACTCATTTAGACACGTTAACCACATTACTTTTTGTGAGTCAGAGAACTGGACATAAATTTGAATCAATTCGAATTGCTGCTTTAGGTGGTCTGGATGAGTTTTTATCTAACTCAAGTAGTCTTCCTAGTTATTTTGAATTGATAGATATGATAGCAAGAAATGTTTTGATGTATTTATCACGGCTGAATTCGAAGCCTTTTATAATTATTAGAAAAGTTTTCTCCAGATTGTACTATCGGCATTTCAGATCTCACTTAAAAAGGAAGTACAATGTTTTTTGTTTTAGTGATGGATTCACGGAAAGAGATTTATGTCTAATCGGTCCTAGTTTAAATTATCATGTTATTAACGTTTGGGATGCAGCAAAACTTCTTTTCTGGCTAGCTAATACTGGTAGGGAAAATGAATTAGAGGAGATAGATAAGCTTAGAGATATTTACTTGCATGGATTGAGGTACTGCTTTTCTGATTATTACTTTAAGTATTTAGGAAGCACTAGTCAATATGGTGCATTATGTTGTCAATTGTTAGAGAGTATTATTCTTGGTGTTTCACTCGGGCTTGCGGATGATTCAGATGTGAAATATATATATAAAGTCCTAGGGCAGTATCCATATAGCAACGGTCTTTTAGGTATAGACCCATTAATATCAGGAGACTTTATCTCAGAAAATATTTACAGAGATGATAAAGTTAATAGTGATATTCACCTTTGCATAAAGCTAGCATCCGGGGATGGAATAATAATTATGAATGAAAATGTTTCATTCACGGAAGGTGTTATACCGAAATACATTGATGAGATTGTAAATGACTTCGAGAATCGTTGCGAGATTATCACATCAGAAAAAATCATATCGTTAAAGCTTTAGAACATGAAATATTTATATGGTGAAATAAGTGGTTAATTTTAGGATAGTTTTACTCTCATCACTTTGTGTTTCTTTATTGAGCTTGTATTATGCGTATGATGTTTCTTTTTACAATAAACCGGACTTAAGTATATCAATTGCATACTTGTTAGATATGGTTTTCAACATAACTATTATAATCATGTTTTTCAAAATTAAAGGTGCAAATGAAGCTGGTCGTTATCGTAATATTTCAAATGGTATAGCCATAAACTATCAAGCATTTATTAGTAAATCTGTGCCTTTAATTTTCCTGTTAGCACTTTATACATTATATTTAGCATCAAAATCATTCAGCTTAATTCAGCTTGGTGCTGTTAGGCAAGAGTTGATTAGTGTACATAATACAATGGGTCTAGGCTATATGTTAACTAGTGGCTTTTTCAAAATAATCTTCGCATTTACTATCTTCTACAAAACGCCATGGTTTCCTAAAATATGTATTTGGTTAGGTTTTTTTGCGTCAATGGTAGTCACTGGTTCAAGGGCTGAGCTGACTTATGCTGGTTACATGATGCTAAGTCTGATGCTTTTGTCTAGAGATAGAAAAATAGTATTAAAGCTATTTGGCTTTTTTATATTCTTTATCTTGTTCGCATTAACTACTACTCTGTTAATACAGCAGAGGGAAGTCAAAGATGGGTTCTTAGGGGCATTTTCTGTTGTTAAGTCCCATTTTCTATATAGGGCTTATTCCTTACAAATTGCAGAACACTCTATTAATGCTGCAGCTTCATTTGAAAAGGTACTTTATCCTATATTTGGCTATCCATTAGAATGGCTTTTGTCAAAAATACAAAGCCCTAGTATTCCTATTAATTCCGCGTTTGTATCAAAATTTCATTTTACTGGGGTCAATTCTGAAACTGGTCGGCAATATATGTCCAATGTTGTATATCCTTGGTGGAGTTGGTTTTTTGGAGCTTATGGCTGGTTTGGTATCTATTTGAAATTTTTCTATTGTTATTTTATTTTATGGCTTTCATATCGATTAGGTCTCTATGTTACCTCACTGTACATCATATGCTTTATTCTATTTACAGGGCAAGGCGGTACTTTTTTAATGACTTTAGCTACAACAATTACCTTGTCATTATGCATATTTATAGATATCTATTCCAATTTAATTAACAAGAAATCATATAGTAAAGTTGAAATTTAGTGTGTTTATTAACTTTTACGTTGTTAGACGTAAAATTATGTTTTGTGAGGATGTGTAACTATGCTGGCACAAGATCAGCCTTTAATTTCTGTCATTATGCCATTTTATTCAAAAAGTTATTTTGACTTGGATACAACGATTAGCAGTATTTTAAATCAAGATTACAATAAGATTGAAGTAGTGATTGTGGATGATTGTTCTCCTATTTCTGCAAAAGACTGCATCACAAAATACAAAGGTGACTCTAGAGTTATTATCATTCGTAATGATTTTAATAGAAGAGGCGGTGTTTCAAGAAATATTGGTATTGAACATGCTAATGGAGAGTTTGTTTCCTTTATAGACCATGATGATGCTTGGTATAGTAATAAGCTTTCTGAGCAGTACTCTCTCTTTGATACACTTAAAAATAATCATCCAGATCAAAATATTGTTATTTATTCCAAGTGTAGAGTCATTGATGGCGATTGTTCTTATATCTATCCTAAAAATGCTAAAAGAACTGAAGAAAGTGTTTCGGAATATTTATTCTGTTCTTTGGGTTTGATCCAGACTAGCGGGATATTTTTGAAGCGTGAGTTAGCTATATGTGCTGGATTTGAAGATATAAAACGGCACCAGGATTACCAGTTTTGTTTTTCTCTTGAGAAAGAAGGAGCAGCCTTTTATATGTGTGATAAACCGTTATATGATTTTATACAAATCCCAAAATTAAATGATTATAACTTTTCCATAGATTGGCTGGATGATCACAAAGAAAGCTTTAGTGAGCAGTCAGAGCAAGGGTTTAAGAAAAATGTAGTAATTCGTTCAATGATATCTAATAAGCATTGGCTGAAAGCTTTTAAATATGCATCTTTCAATAATTTAGCGAGATCTTTTTTCTGGCAGTTTAGTTTGTATTTTCTGAAGAAAAATCTACCTAAACGCCTAATTAGTATTGTTCAAGTGAAAATCAGGAAAAGAAAATAACAATGAAAATATTAGCTTGCCTATCAGAGAAATATATTAAAACTGATGATGGTTATATAACTAGTCCAACATCAGCGGCCTTTTTACAAGAGGCATTCCCTAAAAGTGAGATTTGTGTAGTATCACAACTCGTCAGTGGTGAAGGTAATGAAATTGATTCTTACGGTTCTAAGGTTGAATTTGATCAATTTAAAGAAATACCTTTTTTTTCAAGCATTAAAGACTTTACTATCAGATGTGTTTCTGACTTTTCATTTTACAAAAAATTCAAAATGTCTTGCTTTAAAATAATTGATGAGTCTGGCTGCGATATTATTTGGCTAAGAAATCCATCAATTGGTAGCCTTGTATTTGGATTGTGCGCACTAAAAAGAAATAAACCGATCGTAAACCATATGTGTGCAAATGCGATGCTTGGGTGGAAAAACGAAAAATATTCTTTTTTAGAAAAAATATTTGGCCGTATGTTCTCTATTGTTATTTCTTTAATGGTAAACCGTATATCACGTTCTCCTAATACTATAAATGTTTGCACTGGTGATGTTCTAGAAGAAATATGTAAAAGGAAAAGTGATAAAACGCATCAGTTTGTCGATTTGATGATAACTCCGCCAAAGCAACAGATTAATCACAATAAAGTTTGTTCTGATTTTTTATTCATTGGTAGAATTCAACCTGATAAAGGTATATATGAATTGTGCGAAGCTGTATCAAAAACTCCTAAGTGTAGACTTACAATTGTTGGTTACGGGCAAAGCTATGATGATATTGTTTCTCGATTTGTTTCTTTTCCAAACATAAATATTCTCGGGAAGATGAAGCATTCTGAACTAGGGAATGTTTTATCTCAAAGTGATTGTGTTGTCGTGCCATCTAAGAATAACTATGAAGGCTTTCCTCGAGTAATTATGGAAGCTTGGAGTTATGGCAAGCCTGTAATTGTTGCTGATGCTGGGGGTGTCAAAGCATTCGTTCGACATGGTTTTAATAGTATTGTCATTAACAATGTTACTGCTGCTACATTGCAAGAGAGTATTACAAATTTAAATGAGGACAGTTCACTGTATAACACGTTGCTAGAAGGAACCTCTGAGATGAAATCAGTTTCGGATAAAAATTATTGGCTAGCTGAGTTAAGAAAGATTGTTAATTATGGATAAAATATCACTAATTTATATTTGGTTTTTTAGGCTGTTATTAATCTGGTTACCTGATTACCCTCCTATAATGAGAGTTAGAGGTTTATTGTATTCAGTAGTGATGAATAGGTGTGGATCTAACTTTCAGGTGGCAGCAGATGTTAAAATTATGGGTGCCAACAGGTTGACTGTAGGTAGTGACGTTTATCTAGCTAGTGGTGTAGTTATTTTAGCTAGAGATATGATTACTTTGGAATCGGAAGTTCTTATTGGTATCAATTCTGTGCTTGTTTCTGGTAATCACTCTTACTATGAAGGAAAGAGAAGTTATAGATTTGGCCCTTCAAAAATTAAGCCAATATATATTGGACACGGTAGTTGGGTTGCAAGTAATGTTACGGTTACTGCTGGTACTACTGTTGGTAAAGGAGTATTAATTGGCCCAAGCTCTAGTACATATGGAAATTATGATGATTACTCTACTTACTTATCCCCGAGATTAGTATGTAAGAATAGGAATTAATGATTTAACTGTGTAAATTTTTTAAAAAATTCGATAGGCATAGCTTTAATTATTTAGTGTACCTAACTGGGTATTTGCATGTTTTATCTTTCCGTTTCATCTGTTTAGTAGTTGGCTGAATATGCATAAGAACAAATTAATTTCAATAGTAACACCCGCATTTAATTGTGAGTCAGTAATAAATGATACTTATGATGCATTGGTTAAGCAAACATACCTTAATTGGGAGTGGGTAGTAACTGAGGATTTTTCTACTGACAATACTTATGAACGCCTTAAGAGTATCGCTTCATTAGACACCAGAGTCAGATTGTTTAGGAATACTGAGAATTCTGGAGCTGCAGTTAGTAGGAACCGATCAATAATAGAGTCACGTGGAGATTTTCTAGCATTCATTGATTCTGATGATTTGTGGCTGCCCACAAAACTAGAGACTCAACTTAGAGCGATGCTTGACGATGATCTTGATTTCTCATTTACAGCATATGAATTAGTGGATGAGTCCGGGGTTAGATTAGACAAAGTTGTTGATGGCAATCAAAGTAGACCTTTAAGCTATAATGATATGTTAAAAAAGAAGGCCACGTTAGGGTGCTCAACTGTAATGTTAAGAAAAGCAGCCTTTAAGACTATTGAAATGCCTTTAATACGTACAGGTCAAGATTACGGATTGTGGTTGAGGCTTTTGAAAACGGGTAAAGTTGCTTATCCAATATCTAGCCCCCTGACCCAGTACCGTCTTATGCCAAATTCTATATCTAGGAATAAGTTTAAGAAGGCTCGACGTCAGTGGCAGATTTACAGAAAATTAGAAGATCTTTCAATTTTACATGCAATGTACTGTTTTAGTTTCTATGCTTGGCGTGCCGTCTTTCGAAAATAGTGATTCATGTTTTTGTACCCTTCCTTTTTTAAAGGGCTCTATCCAAGGTAATTGCATCCCTTCGTAATACAAGGCTTAAGAGTTTAGTTTACTTTGCAATGTCGATGTGTTCTATGTCGCATTTTCCAAATGAAATTGTCGTGAATTTAGGTTCACCTTGTTGAACATTTTCAGTCATCAAGAATTACTCTCAATTAGATGAAGTTAGTCATGAGTTGTCAGACATCATTTTACTGACTGTTTGTAGTCTTCAGTCAGGTCTTGATACATGGAAAGGTATTTATTACTTTGGTGTTTCTCATCATCATTCGTGGGGGCTGTTTAAATTGCTACTTGTTACTAATTTTGTAGTGACTAATCATTGCCAATTTGGCTAAGCATTCAGCTGATAACTTTTACAAGTTCCAAATTTTACTGGAAAATTAATACTCGCTATTATCTCTTTATTTTTTACCGGTAGTTTTAGATGAGCTTTTACTACCAAAAAACACAATACTTTCTCTAATTATAAAACGACAGGAACGTTGATTCTGTTAAGGACATTTAATGAAACAAATAACAAAAGCCGTCATTCCGGTGGCTGGGCTAGGCACTCGTATGTTACCGGCAACTAAGGCCATCCCAAAAGAGATGTTACCTATTGTCGACAAGCCATTGATTCAACATATTGTAAATGAGTGCGTTGCAGCTGGTATCAAAGAGATTGTCCTTGTGACTCACTCGTCAAAGAATGCAATCGAAAATCACTTTGATACTTCTTACGAGCTTGAGGCAACACTTGAAAAGCGTGTTAAGCGTCAGTTACTAGATGAAGTACAATCAATTTGTCCTCCTGATGTAACGATAATGCATGTGCGTCAAGGTCATGCGAAAGGTCTTGGACATGCGGTTCTTTGCGCTAAGCCGCTAGTCGGAGATTCACCATTTGCTGTTGTTTTGCCTGACGTAATTCTTGATGAATACACAGCGAACCAATCGGTTGAGAACTTAGCGGCGATGAAAGCCCGTTTTGAGCAGACACAACTTAGCCAAATTATGGTTGAGCCTGTGCCGATGAACGATGTGTCAAAGTATGGTGTGGTTGACTGTAACGGCTCTGAACTAACTGGCGGTGACTCTTGCCCGATGACCCGCATGGTTGAGAAACCGGCATTAGAAGATGCTCCATCTAACCTTGCTGTCGTTGGACGTTACGTTCTTTCTAGTGCTATATGGGACAAGTTAGCAATCACTCCAGCAGGTGCAGGTGATGAAATTCAGTTGACTGATGCGATTGATATGCTGATGGCGCAAGAGACCGTCGAAGCTTTCCATATGACGGGTAAATCTCATGATTGCGGTGATAAGCTTGGCTACCTTAAAGCATTCGTTGAGTATGGTTTACGTCATGATAGTTTAGGTGAGGAGTTTAAAACTTACTTGTCATCACTATTTACTGAAGATAAAGCATCATTGAAGCTTGTTGGTTAAAGCTTCGAGATAATTAATATTGTTGAAAAGCCGTCCTTTGCCAAAGGGCGGCTTTTTTATTTCTGGACGAGACAGACTGAATTTGCTGATGATGTCGAATAACTTAAAGCGATGCTGCTTAAGCATCAGGAAGAGCAGAGAAATCGCATGAAGGTCCACACTTTAAAATACTTGGTGCGGTTAAAGGTGAGTATTATCATACTGTACCTCCTAACATCATGTTATTGAACGCCAGTCCATCTTGGCGAGATGCATTGGCCACATACGGCGCGTACACTTCAAACAGCAATTTGGTGTCACTGTGTCCCAGTTTGTGCGAGATATAGAGTGGGTTTTCATGCGCTGCAATGTGTAGCACCGCCGCAGTATGGCGGGTTTCATAGGCTCGGCGAGGTTTAAGCCCCGCTTTTTTCAAGGTTGGGTGCCAAATATGCGTGCTGATGTAGTGCGTATCAAGGCCGCCTCCCTTTTTTGATGCAAAGACAAACGAGCTGTTGTTCTCTTTTCTTTCCCATTGGCGCTTTAGTGCAGCGTATAACGTGTCACACATCTGCAATTCACGCCGTGACTTCGGTGTCTTCACATCACAAAGCTCTCCATTCACATAATTTTGTCTCACGTGGATCAACCGGTGGTCAAAATCAATGTGCTCCCAATGCAGTCCATGCACTTCACAGCTTCGCATGCCTGTCCAAAAGCGCAGTAAAAAATAATCGTGCCACTGTGGATCACAGCACTCCAAAAAATGGCGGACTTCTTCCATGGTCATCGGCTTAGAATCTGCTTTTTCTTCTTTCAGTGACTTATAGCGGCGAAATGGGTAAGCAAAGTGATGCTCTTCGGCGGCGAGACTCAAAATCGCAATCAGTGGCCATAAAATGTTATTGATGCGTTTGTTGGTGAGTTTGCGCTCGCCATTGGGCTTACGAGCTTCTTGCAGCGTTTGACGAAAATACTCCACTTGTGAGAGTGACACGTCAGAGACTAAGGTATTGCCAAAGTGTGGAATAAGGTAGCGCTCGAGGGTGTTCTTCACCACGCCTTGATAACTGGCTTTCCAGTTGCCTTTTTGACGCTCAAACCATTCGGTCGAAAAGTCATTGAAAAAAGGATGAAGATGGTCGGGGTATTTCTCACGCTGCAAGCGTTCAAACAGGGCCACTTTTTTGCTGTCAGGGAAGTAATCACGGTATTGAAAGGTGCCCAGGTCAATCTCAGCGTTCATTTTTTTGAGAGTCGCTTGGGCAAGCTTGACGTTTTTCGGGGTGGCCATTTGTTTCGTGCCTTCGCGAAAGCGTTGGCCGTACAAATGAAGATCGAACTGAATGCGCCCGTTAGGACGTACGCGAATATGTGCCATCGTGGCCTCCATGGATCTCAGATCTTAAATAGATCTGTCCCTCACCAATGGAATTCGCTAAAATCGAGCCATCGGCTGGGTATGGTTTAAATGCGTCGCAGCCGGTACGGGGTAGGGAGGTTGCCGCCTTCCTATCCCAACTGCATTCTTACTCTTCTCAAACTTGGGTATGTATCACGGCTTTATCGTGAAATGAACTTACACCCTGTTTGTATAAAGTTTCATCAGTTAATGTAGGCTGATACTGTTTTAATGTCCAGTGTTATACGCATTTTTCTGTACGGCTTTCCTCGCACTGCATCCTCTTTTAAATTGTCGACTCCAAATCCAAGGTGTGGTTTTCACCTTTTCTTTCTCTTTTAACCAATCCATTACCTTTTTGGTAATCCTCTATTTCGCGATTGAGTTCTCGGATTTTCTGCACATTCTTAATCAGTTCGACGGAAATAGATTGTGTCGGGATAGGCTGTACCCCCTCGTCAAATAAGCCCATATACATCTCGAGTCGGTTGTTTTTGTAGATGTTGACTTTCATCTCCTCCATTTCGGTGATGTTAGGGATTTTCAGTTTGAGAAACGATTTTAAATGAAACTGCACAATAAGTTGCTCATCGCTTTTTATTGATAAGTTAGAGACCAAAATAGGTTTGGTATGGGTCTCATTTTCAACTTTCGCCACTAAGAATGAGTTCTCATTTTGAATCACAAAATACGCAATGCCTTGAGCGCCAACATCAGGGTAATTCTTTAATGCTTGAACTTCGGACTTGAATGGATGGATGTCGACAAAAAAAGTGGAGAGGGTATCCAGCGTATTAGCCACTTTTTGTTTAAACTCATCAAGCCCTTCAAGCGACAGTGCCGAGCATTGCTCAGAGGTTTTGATGATAAGCCGGTCGTTTTCTTGACGGATCAGGATGTCTTTATCGGTGGTGTTTTCAATAATGTCTCCAAGTAATTCGACACCTGGCTCAGAGGAAATGAACGAATGCCCGAGATCGATTTTAAGGTTTGTCTTGCTGGTGTTGAGTTGATCGTCGCGCATGATTCTGAGCTCTTTTGTCCTTGGATCAAACTCAATCATTTGGAATGGTAAATGCGGTTGTATCTCATGGATAAGATTTTGACAGGTTGATTTAGTTATTTTTTGATAGTCACGCTGAGTATCTAAATCAATAAAATCCATGTGTCCGCCAAGAGGGTCATGCGTCTTAATTTGGCGGCGACAAGCACGAGCTAATATGGTATCTGCATCGTTTGTCTTATCAAAAAGGGAGACCGCTTTGGTATCGTAGATAATGATAGAGGGAGGGGAGTCCTTTAAATGACCGTCAATGTGGAGTGTTATAAACCTGTCCTTTGTAAGACATTGGAGGCCAATGGCTGATTGAAGCCAGTTTTTAAACACATCACCTGATAGTGAGAATGAGTGTCGTGTGACGAGCGCTCTGGTGTCGTCATTTAAATCCACTGCGACAAAGGAATATTCAGGTGCATGCCCCCCAACTATTTTGCATTGGCTACTATCAGTATCAAAACAAAAGCTCACGTAAAAGTCGTCGCTTTTTTTGATGAGTTGAGCTTGAATGCGCTTTAAAATGACGGCTGCATTCGTGTTTATACGCAATTGAACTATCTTCTTTTTCATTCAATGTCCCTTCTTGGCTGGTGGTGTCGTCATTGACACTGAGCGGCGTTTGGTTACTCCATATCATTCTTGTGGGGTATGGGTCTGAAAGTAGGTTAGGTACTCATAGATATCATGCATCGTTTGCGGTGCGAGTGTGATGTTATTCCGTGGGGAGAGGGTGATATGAAGCTCTGTACTTCCCCCGTGTTGCTTCGTGACAAGGATCGTGTCTTTTTCATCGGCAAAGCCTTCACGGATGTTGTTCTTTTGACGGGTTGGGTCTGTTTTTTCATTCACCCTGAGGTTAAAGGTCGCGTGAAAAAATTGCAGTTCGGGTACTTTAAAGGCATCTCTAAATAAGGCGCCATCCTTTTGATTTGTCGACATCTTGACGAAAATATGCGGTTTTCCATCGTCGTCAATCAGCGCCATATTTTTCACTTTACGTATCGCTTTCTCCCACTTTTTGTGTGAAAGCTCAGGCTTATGCTTGTTGGAATGCGCCCAAATCGTGCTGATGTCTGAAAAGAGAAATCGATCCTGACAGCGATTAAATTGCCGACAAAATAGTGTCTTAAGTAAACTGTGTTGAACGCTCGGAAAAGGGTCACAATCCGGTTGATTGGCACGTAACGCTTTATCTAATAGCTCGGTTAACAGCGTGGTTAAGGGCGGGGTTGTCACGGCGGTGGGCTTGGTGCTGGGCTTTTGAGAAAATAAGTGGTCGCGAAGAGAGTCTTCAGAGAGTAACAGTGAATAATGCTTTTTTTCTTCTGCTGAAAGCTGTGCATACCGCGTGTCTAACTTCGCGATACGCCGTGAGAGGTCGTTTGATCCTATTTTTAATCCCAATAGCCAGCACAGCTCCACGCGAGTGTAGTGCTTCTCTTTTTTTTGATTCCCACCTTTTCGATAAAACGGGTAAAGCCAATCAATGCCGTGGACATAGTGCTTACGTGTCGTGGCGTAGTGTTTGTGCCCAATCTCGCGAGTGAACTCTTCAAACAGCACATTATCATTGAGACTCATCGTGTCCTGTAATTCTAACCAATGCTGAAACTGCATTTTCAATACGTCTTGGGTCATCAAGGGTTGCAATCTGGCCGGTAATCCCATCTCGGTATCAACGTCATGGCTAATGAAGTGCAGGCTTTGAAGGAGATAGACAAAGGCACCAGAATGTCTCAAATGATGGAAGCGGGCATCTTCACCACAAATGGCTTTAATCGCTTTAGTGGCGGGTAGCAAATAATGCAGCTGCCTTGATGTCGTGCTTTCCCCTTCGAAACCAATGAGTGGCATTTGTGGGGATCGGCTGACAATCCCCCCTCGAGTCGACAATCTCGGCTTGAGTTGTATGCACATACGGATGAGCGTAGCAAACTCAGGGGGAAGGTATATGTGGACTAATCGTGATTGTTTGCTTTTCGGCTTTCCTTCCCTTGTTTGAGTGATATTCAGCGTAAAACACTGATTATCATCTTGGCCATGATGCGACGAGATGTGCTTCGCGGCCCAGATGTCTTTAATTCGCAGCCGTACAATCTCACCGCGCCTGAGTTTGCCAAAATAGGCAAGAATGACCGCAGATGCGCTGAATAAACGTTGAAAGAAATGCCCTTTTTTATGACTGACTAAGGCATGAATAATCTGATCTAACGCGTCAATAGAGATGAAGTTTGCGTCGACATGGATGGGGACGATGGGGTTGTGTAGCTCGTTTAGATTGATGTGATCGGTTAAATCTTGCGTCGTTAAAAACTTAAAGAATCGATGGAGTTTTTGTTGTGAGCTGGGCGTGGTGAGCGTTGCATACGTGTGGTGTGCCCAAGCCATGAGCTCATCATGGTTTTGGCTCGCTTCAAAGCTCAAAGGGGACGACTGGAGTATCTTTGTTAATCCTGAATATTGAGTCAGTGTACTGTCGCTGAGATTTTGAACTCGTTCACCACCGTACAAAATAAGGTTTTTTACAAACAGGCTAGCCAGCTGAGGTAAGACGTTGTGCCTTTGCCAACGCGTGACTTCGTAGTCGGTTGGCTTGGCTCTGGTGCTGATATAGTCATTTAATAGCTTCTGGTGAGGCCATTGCTCTTTTTTGCTGTGTGTGACTTTTTCATACCACTTGTCATCCCAGGTTTGTGTATAAATGGCATCGAGCTGTTTCTTTTGATTGGGAATAAGGGGCTTTTGCAGGGCATAAGCCACGTGCCTGGCTGGGTACGCAATGTCTTTTAAGAGCGTCGGCACCACATCGTCGCGGTAGTACCAGACGGCCTGAAAGAGAAAGTGCAATTGAGTCTTAGAGCAAGATTGAGTGGAGGTGCCTACCATGGGAGATGGATCAGCGTCAGTGATCAGTTGGCCAATGAAGGCATGAAGTCGGTCTCTGAGTGGATCGAGCCCCAATGATGCATGAGAAAGCGTGTCCGTCTTTTGTTCATAAAATATGGTTAAGGCGCGATAAACCGAAAGCGGTAAGTGGTAGCGAGTAAACGAGGTTTTTTCTGCTTCTTTGCCTTTGTGGGTTTTATGTTGATGGTCTTGGGGGTGTATCAGGCGCAGATAGAGACGGTTATCGACGATTTCAATGCAATCTGGCGATATGAGTATGCGATGGAGGTAGTCGAGAGGCAAAGGGGCAACCTCTAGCGCGACCATTAAGGCCACCTGCTCTTGGCTCAGCGGATGCCTCTCTTTATAGAGGATCTCCAATGACGCGTTGTACCCTTGAAGCAGGCGATAAGCCGTGTGCGCATGGGCCGTGATGTTTTCAAAAAGCTTGGCGTCGTGATCGACCAGCTTTTTTTCTTCTGTTTGCGGTACTTCCCATCCCAGCGCATGGTAGAGATACAATAAAATGGCGGTCAGGGCGTTTTGGTAATTCGTCTTGAGCCTCGCCGGCTGATGTGTCCATTGTTGTCTGATGTTACGTAATGTGCTCTCCGTGACGTGACGGCGGATTTCTTGAGCTTTTGGCCAATGGTGTAACACCCACTCTATGGCTTCTTCGGAGGGCGTTAACGCATGGTTTTGTTGTGCATATTGAGCGATTTGTTGGGCAGATAGCGTGCCTAGTAGAGGCGAAAAGCTCTTGATACCGGTTTCATCGTCTTCACGAGTAGCCGAAGGAGCGCTGCGCGATGCGTTATCTGACATAGCACACCTTCCGTAAGTTGAAATTCGGTGCAATGTGATTGACGTGTTCAACGAGTTGCTGGCGATGCAGGGGAAAGACATGGTCATTGCCGAGATTTTCACCGACGTTTGCATGCCCCATCAGCCTATCGATTTGAGAGTTACTCAAAGGCGAGGAGGGCGTTCCTGTGAGTGCGAATTGAGCAAAAGTATGCCGTATCGAGTAGGGCACAAACGTCGCCCCTCGTTGTTTTAAAAACTCACGCAAGTGGCGGGCTGAGACACAGTGTGCTTTTTTATTTTCATCCATCAGATACCACAAAACGTCTTGCGCTAAAGGGGAACCTTGCGCAGGTAAACGTGTCGTTAATCGTTGTTGTAATTGCTGATATTGATGAATTTGTTCAGCAAGGTACTCACTGATGAAGATTTCACGATACTGTCCCTTATCGCACACGCTGGCTTTTTTTCCTGGAAAGTAACGCCCAGTCTCAATGCTAATATGGTGGGTGGGTCGCACGCCAGTACAGAGTAAAAAACACAAGGTGAGGTGATAGGTGCAGAGATTATAATAAGAGAGAAAGGCCTCGAGAGAGCGATCTTCTTCAATGAGCGTGGCGCGTGAATGGATGTCGTTCTCCAGTTGACGAAAGAAGCTGGCTAAGATCGCCACTTCAGTGCTGCGTTGGCTGCCTATGACGAGCGATGTCTGTACAGTGCTTGGCCTGGATTCGCCTTCGCGATATTCAAATTGTTCAATCCTGGGGCCGCTGAGTGCCTTTGGAGCGCTTTGTCGTAATGTGGTATCCACCAAGTAGATGCGCTCTGCCCCTGAGCGGTTTTTTGTACGTCTCTCTACAGTAAATTTCTCTTCAAAATGTAACGCTCTTATCGCAAACATTAAGCGTTCAAGGTAGCGTTCATACGCCCGAAATATTTTCGCACGTATTCGATCACTGGTTTCTTTTTGGTAATACCGTGCATGGTTGTGATGGACTCGATGATGTTGATGAGAAAGCACATGTCGAGGGAGGGCGGAAAGGCGATTGTCATTTTGAACGCATATATTGAAATAGTTCATGAGCGTATCTTTTCTGCCCACGGACTGCTCCAACTTATCCAACCCGTGTTGTTTCCAACGTTGCTCAATCATGGTTTTGAGTTCGCCTTTTTCTTTCTGGCTTAAAAAAGGACGTTCGTAGTCGCGTTGGGAAATAAACCGCTGGAAAAAAGGATTGAGCCGAGAGGGGATCGGTTGCCATAAATAGACGAGGTGATCCTTGGCCGGGTAAGCGACAGCGTATTCAACCCAAGAGGTGGATCCATGCATGACGGTACGAAACGCATGTTTTTGACAGGTTTTGTAAGCCTGCTGTCGGAAGAGATCAGGCAGTGTGTAGTCTGAAATTTTAGCACTGTTGTCTTGTTTTCTTAATGAGGCCAGCTCCCCTGTGAGCCATAGATAAATGAACACAAAAGAGAATTTTTCTCGTTTTCGGATCGGGCGTTGAGGGCGATTTAAGTTTTTGAAAATACGAGCAAGGGAAGTGACCGTGAGCTTAGCTTCAGGGTAAGGGGCACCGCTTTGTTTGTTTCGGTTTTTTCTTTTTTCGCTCGCAATATAACCCAAGAGCCGCCTCTTATCATCGTGTCTGAGTTAAGTGGTCTTCAATGTAAGGTGCTTAAATAATTAATATTTTAGATAAAAGCAGGGGAGGATATGAGAGGTCAAGAGAAAAAACAGGGTGGGTCAATATTTGTTCGGTAACTGTGAGTAAGTACTCATAAAAGAAGCGAAGGGCTGACAACACTGGGCGAGACCGTCATGGGGGCCCCTATGACGGTGTTGTTCACGCCACTTCTTGTCTCAAATGGCCCTTTGTTGCCCTGAAGGTGTCTCATGCTGAAAGGGCTTTGACGATAAGGTTATGATTTATTGGTGCTATTTTGGTGTGCGACGCCATAGGCTAAGGCTGACAAACCATTGGGTTTCTTGCATAACAATTTGATTTGTAATGATTTAACGTGATCTTTTTCGTCTCAAAACGCCTGATCGTTGAGATCAACTGTCTCAGGGGCTTTTTTACAGTGTTGGTCTTGGTGATGGTTAAGTGAGGTTAAAAAGCCTTAGAGCATCGAACTAAAAACGGTAGTATAATGAATATATGAAATTCGTATGCAGAGAAAGTGTTATGAGCAAAGACTTAACGGTCTATGGGGTACCACAAGTAAAAAGACCGAAACTAAAAGCGACCAAGCAGTTAGACTTGAGTGGTATGCAGGGGCGTCAAATTGTGCGTTCTGAAGCCAAGTTAGCGCTAAGAATGCATCGTAAGACATTCACGAAACTTGCGGATATGTAATGGATATTATTTGCTTTCCATTCGAGCGAGTTATTGAAATTAATACGTTTATTTTAGCGACAGAGCCAGGTTTGAAGGGTGAGGTGGATATAGCAAAACTTCAAGGAGCACTGGGTCGAATTGACAATGCGATCGTGTATGATGGTCTGGAAGATGTTTTTGATATTGCAGCAAAGTATGCGGCAAGCATTGCCACCGCTCACGCCCTTTCCGATGCAAATAAACGTACGGGGCTGATGGTTGCACTCGAATACTTGTCACTTAATGAGTTTGAAATTGTCATCGACAACGCCTTACTTGCTGATGCCGTCAGAGACCTTTTGCTTGGTATATTAACCGAAGCGGATTTTGCAGATATTTTGTATGCACAATACACGGCAGGACTTGAGTGTTAAGTCAGTATTGCTCTTGGATATATCGTTGATATTGAACCTCATCTCTGAATAAATGCAGATATTTTAGGTCGCTTCCAATAGAGGGAACCATTGGGTATATCATTCTGACCGCAAGATCTATTTACCCATTTTTCTGTAACTCGTTACCGACGACTTCGTACCAAAGCGCTCAGGGCGTCTATGCCTCATTCAGTGCTTGTTAGCTACTTACGTAATGACGTTAAGTTGCACAAAAAGTATACTCAGTATTCTTTCATAATAAAGGCATAATCTAATGGATCAGGTATTAAATCCTTACAGTCCAGGAGCAGGAGCACCACCTTATGAACTCGCAGGTCGTGATGATTTAAGAAGCGATTTATCGGTAACAATCGCACGTATTATGAAAAATCGTTCCGCTAAAAGTCTGATGCTAGTTGGCTTAAGAGGGGTAGGAAAAACGGTTTTGCTTGAGCAGATGTCTCAAGATGCAGAAGAACAAAATGCGCATAGCATCTTCATTGAAGTGCCTGAAAAACGTTCACTACCTTCATTAATTGCACCTAAATTCAGATTAGCAATGTTGACGTTGCGTCATCTTGAGAAAGCAAAAAATCAAGCTGTAACGGCTTTAAGGGCTATCGCTGGATTTGCTAAAGGAATGAAATTTACATTCAATGATATCGACGTTGGCATTGACTACGAACCTGAAGCTGGTTTAGCTGACAATGGTGATCTTGAGGCCGATATGACCGCTTTGTTCATTGAAGTAGGCAAAGCGGCAAAAGTAGCTGATACCGCGATTGTGTTGTTTATAGATGATCTCCAATATGTAAATATTGCTCAATTTGCCTCTTTAACCTCAGCTCTTCATCGTTGTTCACAGCTTAAACTTCCAATCACATTAGTGGGTGCAGGATTGCCGCAATTGCGTGGGCTCGCTGGTAACTCGAAGTCATATGCTGAACGCTTATTTAGCTATCCAGAAGTTGGCCCATTACCTGAGCAAGCCGCTATTGAAGCGATTCAAACCCCGGCTAAAAGTGAAGGCGCTGAATTTACGGATGAGGCGATAAGCGAGATCATAAGCAAAACACAATGCTATGCGTATTTCATTCAGGAATGGTGTCGTCACTCTTGGAACATCGCCACTAAAAGTCCGATAACCAAAGCAGATGTTATCGCCGCAACAGAGCTAACAATTGCAACACTGGATGAATCGTTTTTCCGAGTGCGATTCGATCGTCTTACTCCTCAGGAAAAAGGATATATGTTGGCAATGGCTAAGCTTGGCGCAGATCCACACCGCTCCGGTGATATTGCTGACAAGCTGGGCAAAACAGTTAGCCAGGTAGCTCCGATCCGACATGGATTGATCGAAAAAGGGATGGTTTACGCGCCAAATCATGGTGATACTGCGTTCACTGCTCCCCTATTTGACGAATTCATGCTTCGAATAATGATAGATTAATTTAATCGTCCATTGATTGTTAAGTCGTGGGCTTTTGATTTTTTTATCACAATTAAAGTAAGCCAATTCGACTGTACTCACGTTACTGCGTTGGCTTAGTCTCTTGTCGGATGACAATGAACGACTGGCAGCTACTTTAGCCCGTTTTATATCGCTGGCGAGCGCATGTTGAACGAAGATTATATTCTCGGTACCTCTGCAACTATTGTGCGTTCTGAAGCCAAGTTAGCGCTAAGAATGCATCGTAAGACATTCACGAAACTTGCGGACATGTAATGGATATTATTTGCTTTCCATTCGAGCGAGTTATTGACATTAATACGTTTATTTTATCGACCGAGCCTGGTTTGTAGGGTGAGGTGGATATAGCAAAACGTCAAGGAGCACTGGGTCGAATTGACAATGCGATCGTGTATGATGGTCTGGAAGATGTTTTTGATATTGCAGCAAAGTATGCGGCAAGCATTGCCACCGCTCACGCCCTTTCCGATGCAAATAAACATTGGTAACCTGAGCATCGAATCTGCCCCAAAAACAGCTAAAGTCATCGCTTCATACTCATCGTTGAATCGCTATTTTCCGTACGTTGGCTAATGCCATCACGTCTGGTTGTTAGGTGTGAATGGCGTTATAACGCAGCATCAACTCCTTGCTCATAACCACCTGTTGAACTATGATTTGTACGTTATTTTGTACCAATTGGAGTTCAGTATGAGCCGTATTCATTTCGATAAAGATATTCAGCCGTTGTCTGAGTTTCGCGCAGGTGTCGCTTCTTACATCAAACAAATCAATGAGACTCGCCGCCCATTGGTCATTACGCAACGTGGCAAAGGGGTTGCAGTTGTTCTCGACGTTGCTGAATATGAAGCCATGCAAGAGAAGATCGAATTACTGGAAGAAATGCGCACAGCGGAATCCCAATTAGCTTCTGGTCTTGGTATTTCCAATGATGATGCGCGTGCTCAAGTTATGGGACGCATTAAAAAATGAAAGTGGTTTGGTCTCCGTTAGCGCTTCAGAAGCTAGGCGATGCAGCAGAGTTCATCTCTTTGGATAATCCATCCGCGGCAGAAAAATGGGTAAACGAAGTTTTTGATAAAAATGAGCTGCTTGGAAGTATGCCTGAAATGGGGCGCTTTGTACCTGAAATCCCCCATAGCAACTATCGCGAAATCATCTTTGGTCACTATCGTATAATCTACAGCTTAAGTCATGAAATCCGCGTACTAACAGTTCGAAATTGCCGTCAAATGTTGTCGGGAGATGATGTGTAAAACGGCGCTCTAATTTGCTACTGCAGGCTTCAAGCTCTATGCGTGTCGCTGGCAAGGTTATGTCCAGAACAGTGCTAACTGAGGGCGTGTAACAAGAATTTGCCCCATTGTGCGTTAACACGTTCGAAACTCTCATTAATCTACCTGATTACCACTAAAACTCAGTACTGATAACTATATTTAGTAATAGGCGTTAAGTGAGGAAATCATCATGGCTAAAAATCAAGTTAAGTTTCAAAACGGCATTTCTATTCGTAAGTTTATCTCTATGTATGGAGAAGAAGAGCAATGCCAGAAAGGCTGCTTAAACTAGCTGAGGCTCGGTGGTGATCAGGTTAATCTAAGCCTTCATTTGTTTAAGTTTTTCTAACCATTGGGACTCACACAAGAGGTCACAGCGACAAACCTTAACTCTTTGACGTCTATGTCGCTGGTGCATCACGCAGTGACGGCAGTGCCTTTGATAAGCACAAGAAAGGGATTGTGCAGGGGAAGTATTAAAACAACATAGGGCAGATTGAATTCCGACAAGGTATTTATTGGGAGCAAGGCCAAAGAGGAGCGACTTTTGGCGCCCCTCTTTGTCTGTCGAACATTAGAGTGTGGAAATATAAAAAGGAGACAATGACTCGCTCGTCGTTCCTTCAGAGAAAATAAGTACTGAGCTGAAGAATTTCGCCGCTATTCCATTCGTGTTAACATTCACAGGGATCATCCCCATACCACGAAATGCGCCTTCAAGCTCACCGTTAATACAAGCAGATGCTGTGCCTGTTAACGAATAAGTGCCTTTTTCCAAAAAGACGATTGAGCCAGAAATTAAACAACCTGTTTGATCATGAACGACCGAAAAGGTACCTTCTTCATCAATCTTAAATACGGATCCAGCACGGGTCTTCCATTGTTCAACAAGTGTCGATTGATCACGACCTGTATAATTATACCCCGCCATCGTTGTACTGCCCGTCTGATTGGTATCATCAAACTTACCCATATATAATGTTGGTGATATTTTGCCCATGGTGAAATTTAATTCACCATCACTACTGATAAAGTCAGCAGTCCACACGACTGGCGATATACTTTTCGAGACTTTACCAATGACAAACTTCGTTTCATTGGCACCATAAAATGTATCGTTATACGTCACACCAAAATAATTTTCACTCAGGGACGTGCCATCATTATAATTAAACGTCCAAGTACGGTTTTCAAATACCTTCTCAGGGGGATTACCTCCAGAAGAGTCACCTCCTGATGATCCACCTTCTGAGCCAGAACCACACCCCACCATAAATAGTGCCAACATCAGTACTGATACAATCTTGTTCATATCGAATCCTTGATAAAAACGAATAAAGCCCTCGGCATTGTTTACCTTGGGCTTATATTAAGTAGAAATAACGTTTTAACTCATTATTCTAATGTCGATTGGAAAAAGTCATTCATTGTTAAAACAATATGCTTTTCCAGTAATCTGGCCGCGAGATCATCACCAATATCATACCCATCGAGTTTTCCTCGTTCATGATCGACTTCATCGTGAACAGAATATGACTTTTCAAGCACAGACTCACCATCTGTTGTTTCTAATTTATAAGTCACATCAAAGTCAGCAATAATCGTATATTCTGATGACCCCAACCCTAGTGTCAGCAGGCTTTTCCCCGTACTGGCCAACATATCAAAATCAGCAAAAGAAGGGCCTTTCTTATCTTTTGCCGTCAATTCCACGGTAAATGAATAATCACTGTTTTCTTTTGGGCCCAAGCTTGCTGCCGCAGGCAATTGTCGGCTGAATAAATTATTAAACTGACTTAATACTCGGCTTGCGCCAACAGAAAGATTGGCATCTTCTATCGGTGTTAATGGCTGCTGCTTCCCGTCACTAAAGACCCCAGGTTCAGGCTGGCTATAAAGAAGTTCACTCGAAAATGTTTTACCATGAAAAGTCGGGTTATCAACAGCCAATTTGACGGGCACCGTTACTTCTCCATGTGTGGCACACCCTGACAAAAAGAGAAATGGTATACAGAGTATTATTAGCTTATTTAGTTTTATCATTATTAAATATCCCTATTATATGATGGAAGATCAATCGATCATGCTATTTTAAAAAATAATTAAGCATATAAATTGTAGACAAATTAACACGCATAAGCAACTGGTTGCTATTCGGCGGTTTCATCGTCTTAGAGGTAGCGTTATTTGGCATAAAGGAGCATGTAAATCATGATCCTGAAGTTTTAAACTGTGTTTTTTACACGGGTGGGGTTTGTGACATTGTTGGCTTGTTTTTGTATTCACTTAACGCGCTGATGTAACCATTGTGAATAAAAAAGCCGCAGTGAGCGGCTTTGTTCGTTGTTAGTGCTTTAAATTAGAACCAAACTTTTGCCCCGTCCTCAGTACAAGACCAGTTCAAATTATCCGTTTTGTTCAAAGCTAACTCCCTTTCTGTTTCGCAATCCACTGCAATGCGTTTTGGCGCCTCGTCCTCGGCAACATTAGTAACAGTGTCATCTGCTTCACTGATTGAATTCGACAAGTGACAGAGGCTATTGCCACTACACGAAACGCGTAATATGTCATTATGACGCGACGCACCACTGCCGTCAGGTCCGTTCTCACTTGAGGTTGAGTAGAACAAAGGTGATCTAGAATCCACTTGATACGAACGACGATTAATACCATCCATTTCATTGAGAATGACATTGACGGCATAATTGTTAGCTCGACTTCCCGAGTAGTAGTGCACATCAACATCAAAGGTGCCATTCTGATATACCGAATTTTGCTCGTCTCGATACGTGACCACTTCTGGGCCGTATCCATATGTATTATCAGCATCCAGTGAACCTGTTCCATCGCTCATATTTGAATACCAAATCGTGCGGTCGAACTTGTCGGTCGTATAAATATCAAGGTCGCCTAAGTTGTCCCACGAAAGAACAAACGCAACGCGACTTGGGATGAGCGCATTACGGCCGGTGGATGACGATGCTACTCCATTTAATAGTAGGATCTCCTCGTTCGTTGAGGGTAGGCCGCCAGCCGTGAAACCTTGCACATTAACAGTGTTAATGCCCATCATCATTACTAAATCTGCAGAAAATCGACCGTTTGACAGTGGATAATCATTGACGAGGCCGTTAACTGAAATTCTCATTTTATCGGTTGTTTCAATACCTTCCGATGGGATATTGCCAGAAACTGTCACGACACGATTATTAATTTCATCACCGTTTTCGTGTGATGTAATGATCGGAGATAAGTCGAGTTCATCTCGAATGCGGAAATAGGCGTTCACGTAAGCATGCGATTCCGTTGATGCATTAACAAGTGAGACGAATAGCTTTGGAATTGTGTTGTTTGTAGTGTTGTACACGTAGCTGCTTGATTCACTCGTGTTAAAGCCGACGTGCGGTGTTCCAGCGATGGCAGAGTCACTGATAAACGAACCGTTTTCAGAAACAATGGACACATCAATCGACGCACTGCTTTCAATGACTAGCTCCGCAACTTTGCCTTCTGGCAACGTCCCCGCAATAGCTGGAACCTCAAACGCTCTACCACCACCAGCATAGATAGGAACATCATTTAAAAACGACGATGAAACGTCGCTGCTTTCATCCAGCCAATCATCTAGCGTGTGCCATTGGTCATATCGTACGGACGTTGGTGTGAAACTAAATAAACTATGCGAAAGATGGTCAGGAAGAAGCATGCTGAAATCATTCAGGTAGAGTGATGCATGCAAGTAGTAACTTAGAGCGGTTGAGAAATCACCTCTTCTCTCGTCACCAAAATGATCACCGAAATCACAATTCATCACATCAAACGAATTAACCAGCTGAGTTAGACCTGTGGCATCATAGTCATTATCAGGTCGGTTGTTCATTTCAACATAGTAATTATCGAAATTTGGACACATTCTCTCGAGCATGAAAAAGAACGGGAATCGGTCATAATCCTCAAGCGATGTTTCTGTGAAGTTGATGCCCTTAGCAAGGGTTTCTTGGTTCCCCCTCCGCAGGTAATTCCTCTCTTTGGTTACACGCTCGTCAAAGGTCACTGCGGTTGACTCGGTTAGCCATTTACCTTGACTATTTTGAAACGTAGTCGTTGCCCCTGGAATTGTTGAACGAAACTGTGCGTGGTGATGGTATTCATGCGCAGCTGTACCGCGAATTTGGGATGCTGAAAGTAACGTGTTGCTGTTCAAATGCAGCGTTGTGAAATTGTCATTAGATGTGACATAGCCGACCGTTATTGCATTATCTTTTTCTGGAATGTGTTCCACTTGGACTTGTGCTACGTTGTCGTAGGTCATCCCTAATGTATCGAGATGGCTTTGTGAGTCCACTACCCATTTAGCAAGTTGCGCTGCTGTGACGTCGCCCCACTGCGTGGAATCCTCATAGTCACCAAAGCCTCGAATTTCAACTTTACCTTCACTCGATGTACAAGTTTGATTCTGCCATGATCGACGAATTATCCCGTTACGCGAACAAGAGAAATCCGAAAGACCGGTAGCAATAATGCTCGGGTAGGGTTCAAATGATCGTTTGGATTGAGTCGATGTTGGAGCGGTGATACCAATCATGTATCGACCGTCTAGTTTGGGTAATGAATAGGTGATAATCGGATCAGTTTCAGTACCAGTGATGCTCGGCCAGCCAATAGGTAACCATTCAGGAGTGAGGTTATGCATTGTTGTCGTGTACGCAAAAAGTCGAACACGATTCAAATCGGTGCCAGCAGGAAGCCCCGAGGTATCCAATGCGATTTCAACGTCTTGATTAAAAACCTCAGCGATGACCATTTCATCCGTAAAAGGGGTGAAATTAAATGGCTGCACGACCGCAGAGGTTGATGGCAACATTTCAACGACTAAATCATTGATAGTGCTATTACGCGTTGTCCCTTGCGTTGAAATTCTTAATCCATTGAGTGAGGTTGAATCGTCAGTGATCGTTAGGGTGTTGTCTTCGATGACTGTATCAACGGACTCTGGTTTAAGAACGTTTATCGTGAAATTCACCGATGTAAACAGATAACCATCGTTCACCGATGCCTGTATATCAAATGACGTACCTTCAAACTGGCGTTCGACATCCCAAGTGATAATACCTCTCGAAAGATCAATGTTCATGCCTTCAGGCGCATTGTCGAGTGAGTAAGTCAGTTGGTTCGAACCAGTATAATGACGTGCCAGCGTTGCGCTCCATAACGAACCTGGTGTGACATTAAGGTTTTCGGTAGGCGCATCTAACGTTAGTTCTAGCCCCTTGATTGGAACCGTAATGTCATCAATCTTGTCATACTGTTCATCTTCTGAAGATACGCTGACAGTAATCTCGTAATTTTGCTCACCATCGATAACATCAGGGTTCTGGCCACGCACAACCACTAGCTGGCTACTTGACCATTCATCAGGTGAAACGGTAATAAGAGATTCTTCTGGAATACCTTCACCTTCATCACTTGATGTAATGCTCAAATGGACATCGGCTGTGGGTTGACCCGTCATTGAGACAAGAAAATGAGCTGAAGAACCGACTTGAGTCGTATTGCCTGACACGCTAGATACGTCAATGCCCGCATTCATGCGCCCGTTAATTTCGACAGTATCTGAATCCGATAGGTTTACGTTATCCGTTACCTCTAATTCAAACTGGTAATCTTGGTTGCCGTATGTTGCCGGTAATACAACGGTAGCAGCAGAGGTATTAGCGTTATCGATGGCTAATGTCGGAGCACCATTTTCGACTTGCTTCCATGAGAACGCTACGATTTCACCATTGTCCGAGTAACTGTCCGACCCATCAAGTAGTACAGCCATTCCTTGAATGAACGTACCGCTTTCCCCAGCATTAGCAACAGGGTAAATATGATTGTCGTTCGGGGGATTACTCGAACCACTGTTACACCCCGCCAACGCCATTGCGATGGAGAACGCGATGGCTCCTTTGTTGATTTGACTATTCACTGCAACTTCCTTTTTAGCTACTTAATGAAAATGAGTAAAGATTCTTAGACTTTTTGTGATCTTAATCCAGTTAAAGTTTGTATCAAAGTTTTGTTTTTATTACCATTGCGACCACATTCAAAATTATCACTTAAAAATAAGTGCGTAATTATCAATACAAATTGAGTAATCAATTTAACAAGGGTTCACATTTATGCTTCGTAAAACACTTACTGCACTTGCAATCGTTGGTGCTAGCTGCTCTGCTTATGCTGATGCAGAGATTGCACAAACTGAACAATCTTCAGAGATGATCAGTGTTGTGGAAGTGGGTTTTGGTACTGGTGGTGATGTCACGCAATTTTTCGTTTCTGGCGAGCACGTTCTTAATGATCAGTACATCGTCGGTGCATCAATCGACTTTGCTGATATCGATGTTCCATTCGGCTCTCAATCACTCAATGGCTTTCGTGTAGACGCTTTGCGCACGCATAGCATTAACGAAACGTCAGAAGTGGTATATGGCGCATACGCAGGCTTAGGTTGGTATGAGTTTGACGTTTTCGGCTTTAAATACGATGACGATTCGTTCTTGTACGGTGTGACAGCGGAGTACCGTCAACATTTCAATGAGAAAGTTGATTTTGCTGCTCGCGCAACATTTGCATCGGCTTACTCGAACACAGAGATCCTATTCGGCGCAGAGGCTCAATATGCTGTTAGCGACGTAATGAAGGTTGCATTGTCTTTCGATACTGGTAGTTACATCGGTCACACAGAAACCTTGTTTGGCATTAAAGGTCAATATCGCTTTTAATAACAAGCTTAATGATCATATTTAAATGACAAGAAGCTAGGTATACACCTAGCTTCTTCGTATTCTCGAATCATCAAATGGGTGCTTTCCAATTGCGGCATCGGAGAATACTGCACGGCGTGCTTAGGTGTCGACCACCTGCCCAACGGTTTCGATACTTGTTCCACTTTCAAGCCGCTCCTCTGCATCCCCCACACGCGTAGAATGGGTAGACCACGATTGAGAATTTCTGTTTTGGTTGAATTGAACGAATGCCGCTCTGTGTATCGTATTGGGTGCTGTCGGCGATAACGCTGAATCGCGTCGATCGGTGTGTTGAACCTTGAGTGAGGGTACCCTGAGGTGAGGCCGTATTTCTTGGTATCAGTTAGCTATTGTCGAATATTTTGCACTCACAAGGTCGTCAGTCTGACGACATCACTATTTCCCGAATGATTTGTTTTACCTAACATTAGCTCTTTTTGATCTAGTGATAAGTCTTTTATTTTTATGTTTCTCACTTCCGATGAGCGCAAAAGCCTAAGTAGGCTATTTGAATCATCAATGCGTTTCGACGTTCAGTGATTGATTGGCTTTGTTGCGTAAATCAAAAATGATCGGGAGTAGCCCATTTTCGGTTAGTTCTTATCCTACTCGCTGGGTTTCAGGACCTAGGCCTGTCAGTTTATTTAGAGCTTTGATCATCGCATAAGCTTCTCCAACTTATGCGTTGTAATCCCTTAAGCTGAGCTCACCACCAAGCAATGACCTTATCCGGTGCATGGCTACTTCTGACAGCTACCATATGTGATAACCAGACATCCTCTTTCATTCCTTGAGCTCCAAGTATTCAATGGGGTTACCTAGCATTAGCGCTATTAGGGAATGGCATGACAGCTAGCTTGAAAAGCACCGCATTGTACTAGCAAGACATTATAGTGATGAGCAATTATTGCATAGCCACTAGGTTAAATGGCTAGTTTTATATGCTTTTCTGACATTGATGAGGAAAAAGAAGGAGTGTGGGTTGGCGGTGATGGCACTGTGTTTCCAACGCTGATAATACATGGTGCCCCTCGTCGCTAATAGCCCTTAATGCGGATAAAAATCTGCTTAAAGAGGAAATATGCAAACTCCCAACTGTGAAACATTTAGTAACAGTTACCCGTGAGGTTTTTCGTAGACTAACTGGCTGCCAACGCCTCTCATTTTGTGATCTAGCAGTGTCTTTTGTGTAAATAAACAACGTGTTGCATACTTGCTATTAATCGCCAATATGCATATTAGCTCATTGATAATGTTGCTACATTGTTTGTCTTTTTCGTTGTTTGAGCTTGATTCTAGTTATAGCTATCATCCGCCCTTGACTTCTATCAATTTGACTTTACAGGGACGTAGAAATGATAAGAAAGCTATTAATGCTAATGTTTACACTCTTTTTAGTGGGGTGTAACTCTAGTGAGGACAGTAGTCCCCCAGCCGATCCTGTGGTGACTGCTATTCGTATTGTGAGCAGTGCTGATGAGATGGTAGCCGGCGATCGAACGCAGTTAAATGCGTGGGCGGTTTATAATAATGGTGACGAAAAAAACATTACCGGTAGTGCGGTATGGCAATCCGATACCCCTTCAGTATTAACGGTTCAAGAGGGGTTCGTCGAGACGTTAGCACAAGGCACTGCGGTGGTCAGCGCTGTGTGGGAGAAACACAGTGCTGAGCATACAATTAACGTCAAACCCAAGCCTATTGTTGTGACAGGTGTGAGGCTTAGTGCTGAAGAGCGTGTTGTGATGGAAGGTGACGTGGTGGCTTGGTCTGCATTTGCGGATTTTAGCGATGACTCTGAGCTCGATATTACGGAGATTGCCGAATGGAATTCTGATAATACCTCAGTAGCAAGTGTCGCTAAGGGGATCATCAGTGGTCATGTTGAGGGTCAGGCAGCAGTGAGCGTTTCCTACGAAGGTTATACCTCAAGCTTAACCATTGACGTGGAGCCTATCCCCGTGACAGTCACAGGGATTGCTTTAGACGCTGTCGATACGCCAATTGTTGAAGGTGAATCTGTGACGTGGCGGGCCGTTGCACGATTAAGCAATGAGGAATCTATCGATATTTCTCGTTTAGCCGAGTGGTACTCAGAGGTGGATTCTGTTGCTGGTGTGATACGCGGTGTGATTTCTGGTCATCGTACCGGCATGACGAATATTACGGTGAAATATGACGGGTATACCGCAAGCCGTATGATAGAAGTCGAGCCAAAGCCTATCACTGTTGAGTCCGTTGCGTTTTATGGCAGTGTTGATAACTTGCGTGTCGGGGAGTCGGCGACATTGACGGCGATGGGAACTTACAGCGACGGTGAGATCCGCGATGTGTCGCGTAAAGGGCTGTGGCATTCGTCGAGCGTATCGCAACTTTTGGTAAGCGATGGTGTTCTTCAGGCGCGTGATGTCGGTGCTGTTGAGATCCATTTTGAGTTGGAAGGACACTCAGCATCAATGATTGTGGATGTTTTGACCGATGAGCCATCTTTGCTGTCAGTCAGAATTGAAGGTGATGATGCGCCTATCACGGCAGGAGAGCGTCGTCAGTTTAGGGTAGTAGCCAGTTATGATAATGAAACAGACTTGACCGTTATCGGTGATTGGCAATCAGAAAATGAGGCGGTAATTGCGATTGATGCTGCAGGGTTTGCCAGTGGTATCGAACCTGGTGTGACAAGTATTAATGTCGCGTATGAATCCCTCTCAGCGTCATTATTACTCGAAGTAGAACGTCGTGAGCCAGTCGCCCAAGGAATAACCATCGTTGGCGATACAAGCCGTTTTCGCAAGGGTGATTTTGAACAACTGCAAGCCTGGGTAGACTATGACAATGGTGAAACGGAAGACATCACCACAGAAGCGACATGGCTAACTAGCGCGTTAGATATTGCCACGGTCACACACGGTTTAATTGAAGGTATTGAGGAGGGAGATGTCGTTATCTCTGCTCAGTGGGAGGAGTTAACAAGTGAGCGCGCGGTGGTTGTCTACCATGCTGACATCACGGAGCTCGTCCCGAATATCTTTGATAATATAATGACGATGAAAGAGGGAGAAATTCATGACGGGACATTCCGTCTGGTTCTTTCTGATGGCTCAGTGGAAGATTATTCAGATGTGGTGGCCTATGTGGTATCCGCTGGAACAGATGATTCAGGTATACGCATTGCCGAAAAGTTTAGTGATAAGTCAGGATTTCGAGTATATCGAGCAGGGGAAGTGACTTTATCGTTGTCCAATATTCCTGACGAGTTAGCAACTCGTTTAAAAAATGCCGGTATTGATGTCTGGTCGAGCAACAGAGTGTCTGTGAAGTTAAATGTGGACACTAACCCTGATGTTTATTTATGGGAGCGGACTGATATTGGAAAGGAATATGGTCATGATCGCGTTTCTCAGATTTTCTACAATGAGACTATTTATGACTTTTGGAACTATAAGGTTGGTAATAGTTATCAAGGCATTTTCGTCACTGAGTTTGACGGTGAGAGCAAAACGGATCCTGAACTGATTATCCCTAGTTTAAAGTTAGCATCATTAAGCCTGTTTGACGGTGGCGGTAATGGTTATGTGCTTCTTGGGGCAGAGGCTGCTAATGGGCATGTCACTAATTATATTTTGAACCTTGATACCTATGACACTCATCAAATTGATAACTATGAGGGTGTGGATTTCGATTGGATAGATACTTGGCAGAGTAATGGTGTCTACAGTTTTACCACTGAGGGTAAACTAAACTACTTTAGTCTCTCAACCAAAAACAGTGGTTCGTCTGTCGTTGTTTACCAATATTCGCCTGATGCTGAGGCTTGGCAAGAAGTCACCTCGGCATACTATGATCATGGCAATCTTACATGGATCCAAGCTGCCGGTGAAAAGGAAAGCGTTTTACTGCTGGATACAAAAGACCTGAGTAGTGGCCGTCAACCAAGGCTGCATTTCTTTAGCCGAGAGTCTGGAAAACAGAGTCAAACGGTAGAATTAAGCGCACCCATTGGCAATGAAGGGCAATCTTGTATTAATGTTACAACATCAGGTTCTTCACACAAGTTTCAGTTAGCATTCCATGGACAAAAAGTATCCGCATATTGTCAAGCCAATATTAGCGGCAACGCCAATAACAATGAGTACTGGCTTTGGCATGATGTCACTGAGCAGCCTGTGGTGATCACTCGGGATGTGCGTGAAACATGGGCTGGTGATGCACAGCTTAATATGGTTGCGAATGAAAACTTACAGTTTGCATTTGGCGCTCAGGTAAAAGATATGTCAGGGCAGTACTTAAGAGAGATCCATCAGGTCGATATTGAAACAAATGAGCTTCAACGGATATCGTTGATGGGTATTGAGCCGAATAGTGGTAATACTTTCCAAATGAGCTATTCCTCGCAACATCATAACTATGACGTTTCAATGTTGTCAGCTTATCACCCTGATATCCCTGACGAGATGATGGTGATCGCATATAAGACGTTGTTAGTGCGGAATCCTGAAACGGGGGAATGGCTTGATGATGTTGATATGCGCAAAGTACCAACTTCGGTGGATAACGGTCATCGACTTTATCAAATGAATGGGACGTGGGTGATCTCCAATAAGGTCACAAAGTCCAGTACTCAGAGTTATCACTGGCGTTTAAGGCTACGCCAACCAGAGCTTTAAGGTCTTAATGAATCCCGCCTGTAATGTCGAGTTATAGGCGGGATTGTGACTGAAGCATCGCAATGGGAGTTCAAGCTACGATAGATGATAGGACAGCTATGCTCCCGAGTGCTTTTGAGAATGAGAGCAATCTTTAGAGGTGTTTTAGGTTAGCGTTTGAAACAGCGAGAGCCTGAAATAAGTCATTTGTAAAAGGCGTTGTTGCCTAAATCAATTGAACCTTTTCCCAGTCCTGCGATCTGATCTTTTGTGATGGTTAGAATGGAGGTGACATGGGTAAAGCGCATAAAAAGATAACTAATTGGGCGGAGTACAATAAAGCTCTGTGCAAGCGTGGCTCGGTTACGTTCTGGATAGATGATTCAGCCATTGATGCATGGCAATGCAAAACTCACCATGGTAAGCGTGGTAGAGGCTTCCAGTACTCAGATACAGCGATTGAAACTGCCTTGATGATTAAGGGCATCTTCTCTTTACCATTACGTGCACTTCAAGGCTTTATCGACTCGATTTTCGAGCTATTGGATGTCCCGCTAACGTCCCCTGACTACACCTGTATCAGTAAGCGCTCTAAGACGGTTCAGGTCAAATATCGCAACAAATCTAGAGGGGCTATTCGCCATATTGCCATTGACTCGACGGGCCTCAAGGTTTTTGGTGAGGGTGAGTGGAAAGTGAAAAAGCATGGTGCAGAAAAGCGCAGAACATGGCGAAAACTGCACTTAGCTGTTGATGTAGATACTCACGAGGCAATTAGTGCGGAAGTCAGCCTTGTCAATGTTGGCGATAGTGAAGTGCTACCTACGTTGCTCAACCCACTACGCAGAAAGGTCACTGCCGTATCTGCCGATGGGGCGTATGACACCAAAAATTGCCACGAGACTTTGAGAAAAAAAGGTTGTACCCCGTTGATACCGCCTCGAAAGAATGCAGCACTTTGGGAAAATGGCCATCCCAGAAACGGAGCAGTAACAGCTTTAAAAAATGGGACAATAGCGGAGTGGAAAGCCCAATCTGGCTATCACTATCGCTCAATATCTGAGACTGCTATGTCCCGATATAAAGGGCTAACAAGTGGTAGACTGAGCTTGAGATGTTACAACGCTCAAGTGGGCGAAATCATGGCAAATGTGAAAGCTATAAACAAAGTCATAGGACTAGGTATGCCCGTCAGAAGCTAACGGATAGCCATAAACGGTGTCGTTGACCTTCAAGCTGATTTGATCAACAGCGCCTTTGTAAAACATAAACGAGCGAATGCTCGCTTATGTTGTGTTTTTTGATTAAAAATCAGATTCTAATCGTTGAATTACACCATCACCGTATCCTTCAAAATCGAGACTTTCAAACAAAAAGTCACCGATAAAAGTTTGAGCATAATGAATCATTCCTACTATAGGTTCACAATTTGACCATGATGATTCGAATGTAAAGGCGCCAAGGTGAACATGAGAAACGCCACTAATTGCTGGGTCATTAATGTAAGCATTATTAACGATTTTGACAGCACCGTCATAGTGACATCCATTGTTGGTTGTAAATGAGAGGGTATCAGAGTTGAATGTAAATTCATGACTACGCTCAAATAAGTCTAATGAAACGGATGATGACTTAGTAGGTAGAGCCATACCTGACAAATAATATGACTGACTGTTTAGTGTAAAGCGATTTTGGTTACTGGTATGCCCTAAATCCCAAGAAAATAATGTTTTCTCAATAAAATTACCCCATTTATCATAGATAGGAATGTATTCTTCGCCTGACATCGCATTAGATGAAATATAGCCATAGTTACCATTAACCTGAAATTTAAAGCCAGCACCTTCTATTCTCGTCACTTCATTGTTTTCACCTGAACCATTATCAAGGTCATAGTAGATTGTAACAGTACTCGAAGAGGGGAACTCATCATCACTGCCTCCAGGTCCTCCATTTTCTGAACTATTACAACCTGTTAAAGATATTGCGACTAAGATAGGTAAATACTTAATTTTCATTTATAATGCTCATGATAAAATTTAATTAATTGATTATACTGATAAGTTGAAAGTGATAGCTATGAAAGTGACTTGTTGAATATTTAAATTAATGCAAGGTGTTTTTATAACTCGTTTCTCTATCAATGAATAATTCAGGCTGTAATTGCATAGTTACGACCATGACTATATTTATACAATGTAGGGAGTGATGAAGCAAGGAATGTAATGAATATTCATAGGTTGAAATTAACTATAGTGAAAATGTATTGTTTTATTTGAACGATGTATTTAATGCATTCTTTTTTGAGTGGCGTTAAGTACACTTGAATTATGACTTTTTAATTTCGATAGATAGCTTGCTTCTCTATTATGTGTTTTTATTTTCTTCCCCTGTAATAAATAATATTAATGTAATTGCTGGGTTCTTGAGTCGGGCCATCATGTTCTGTCATCATTATCGTCGTGTTGAATATTGAGCATTATCCGTGCAGAAAATGCCTTAAACAGGGGGAAATATTTATTGAGGATATACGTAAAATCTTCCATAAAACGCGGAACAAGCATTTGCGATACTTGCCCTATACATGGCATTCAATATTCGACAATAAGACATATTACGTCAGGGCAAGATCATGAACGTTTTTCAGGCGATTTGAACGCAAATTTGATCTACTAAGCTGAGTGTGATCTTATGCTCCTCTTTTGAGGAGTAGCCATGAAAATCAACGCCATTAAAGAGCATTTCAGTGTCATCCGTGATGAACGTCAAAGTGCAAAAGTAGACTATCCACTTTTTGATATTTTGTTTGGTTCTATTTGCGCTGTCATTGCAGGAGGCCAAGGTTGGACCGATATCCGTGAGTATGTTTTGGGTCATCACGATTGGTTTCTAAAACAAGGTTTGTTTGAAAATGGTGTGCCAGTGGATGATACCTTTGCTCGCCTTATCGCAAGCATTGACCTGTGGCGAAGTAGTCGCAATTGACGGCAAGACATTACGCGGCTCCTACGATAGAGGTGACCGACACAGTACGATCCATATGGTGAGTGCGTATGCCAGTGCCAATCAGTTGGTACTAGGGCAAATAAAAAACCGACAGTAAGAGTAATGAAATAGCAGCGATCCCCGCATTAATTGGGATGCTTGATTTACGAGGAGCCATTGTGACGATTGATACGATGGCTTGTCAGCCTAAGATAGCAAAGGCTGTCACCGATAAGGGCGGAGACTACTTATTGGCAGCAGCTAAGGGCAATCAGGGCAAGCTATCTACAGTTGTACAAAAAGCCTTTGCACCAAACCGTCGAGCGCCAATTGACAAGAGCGTGTGTTGGGTCGAAATTGTAATGGTTGAAAATTACCGCGCACCAAAGGGAAAAGAGCCAGAGTTGGAATATCGCTATTACATCAGCTCTGCTAACCTGATCCCAGCAGAAGCAGGGAGTGCCATTCGAGCACACTGGGGCATTGAGTCAATGCATTGGATCTTGGACGTAAGTATGCGAGAAGACGCCTGCCAAATTTACCGAGAAAATGCCGCTGAGAACTTAGCAGGACTGAGGCACATGTCACTAAATATGCTCAGAGCAGAGCCAACAAAGATTAGCATCCCTATGAAACAAAAGCGTTGCATGATGGATCCTGCTTTTTTAGAGAAAGTATTGGCTGCTGGGATTGAATCGATGGCTAAATCATAACCACTCATGCGGATGCCTTGGCACGATTGCGTCATGTCGATAAGCAGCTCAATAAATGAATATTCATACTCTCATCCTGTCAATAACCCCCAATATTAAGCTAAAACCGATATTGTAAGCCAAGGTTAAAACCTCGTATATCTGCTTCAAAGTCATAGGCATGGTCAATATCAATGTTTAAGTGTCTATACCCTAATGTTGCAACAAATTCAGGTGAAAAATGGAAGCCTAGCTCTGCACCATATTGAAAGCCTGAGTTTGTTGCACTATCACTAAACTTACCGTTTTCATCATATAATGTTGATTTCGTTTTGTACCGACCAAAGCCAACCAATAAACCAACATGTATAGGACTATTTTCGATGTGGAATTTTGGTCTAATATTGACGCCTATGCCATACCCTTCAACTTTGATTTTGTCATTATCAGAAAAGTAAATTTCCCCTTCACCTATCCAGCGATATTCACCCTCAAGGCCGATGGTTACATTTTTGGCTAATGTAACATCATATCCCGCGTAGATATTTGCAGGTAACTTCTCAAGGTCTTCTTCAACACTTTCACCCAAGACACTGATTTCGGCATCGTTCATAAGCCCAATCTCTAACCCAATATAAGGACCTTGTTGATCGGCAATCGTGTGAAATGGGAGCAGTGCGGTCAATATTATCGCTGCCTTCTTCATGATTAAAATCCTTTTTTATTCTTACTATCAATTAGATAGGAATAGTATTCGTTATCCCCCCTTAAATCAGTATCATGATAGTATCATCTCGGTATCAAAATCATACGTCATATATTCTTGATTAGAATTACACGTTTATAATGACTAAAAACGGAGAGAAAATATTATTCGTTACGTGCCATTTGTCACTGTCAAAGATAACGGTGATAAACCCTTTAGCGCCTAACGTATCATTGTTGAACTCAATGGTGAGGCGTTAATGGTTGAAGGCTTTTTTGTTCGATAGCGATGAGCTCTGCCGGCATTGAGATACACCGGGGGCTTTGTCTGTCAGTCAGGTGCTTTTTTGATGCCGTGTGAGGTAAAAAGGGGACAAATGATGCGTGCTTAACGGTGGCAATATATTCAATATTGGTGCAAATTGCACCAATATGAACCATTAGTAACACCGTATACGTTCAAGGTATGTTTTTTCTTTCACCCTCATTTGATATTCCTGTGGGGTGACATTAACGAATTTTTTAAACTCTTTGAGAAAGTGTGATTGGTCACTGAAACCAAGGTCAATGGCACAATCAGAAAAGATCAGATCATCACAATGGTTAATGCTGTAAATCGCGGATTGACAACGGATGGCGCGGCTAAACCCTTTCGGGGTTAAACCAATATCTTTTTTAAACATGCGCTGTAGTGTACGGGCTGTGTAGCCAGACATTTTCTCCAGATCTTGAACCTGAATATTGCCTTTGTGTTGGCGGATCTTTTCGCTTATCTGAGTAGTGACGCTAGAAGGCGTTCGCCGACGATTCTTGTTTAAAAACTGGTTCACAGCAATGACTTGCTGTGAAAATTGCTGACTGTTTATCACCTGCTCGAGTAGGGGCTCTGAGCCGGTTGTCACATCCTGCAAATCAATTTCATGTTCAATCAGCTCTTGAGCAGAAATGGTTAAAAAGTCAGGAAACACACCGGGAATAAAGCGAACGCCAAAGTATCGATGTCCCGGTAGAAATGAGACCGACCCTGCCTCTAATCGCGTTCCGCACACCTGTCCAATTGGTGAATCTGCATCGCAGTCAAAGACGATATCAATACAGCCATCGGGGATCACGACAATAGGCTCTTGAGAGTGACCTGCTTTAAAGCTGTAGAAGTGGGAAACCTCAGGGTTATCGGGGGCCAAATGCGTCAGGAAGTGCTCAGAATTCAAGACGAAAAATGGCTGTTTCGAGTGGATCCCTGAAATGGTTGTTCGCAAGAGTGACGCCGACATACTTAACCTCCTCATCCTTGAGTGATAGGCATATGAAGCAATAAAAGTGCCAGTTCATTTTTCGAACAACTCTCACCAAGCATGTCGCAAAAATACAATACGCCCTTTCGTTCGAGCAATAGTATCGACAGCAACAGTTCATTGAATACCCATTTGCAGTGGGTATGACTACGCCCAGACGCACAGGGGTATGGGCGAGACAAAGGCTCAAATTGATACGGATATAGGTGATGATATGTCAGACAGCACAAAGATAGATTTTATATACCTTTCTGAGCAGGACATGATTAAAGCGGGTGTGACCGATATGTCCGGTTGTGTCGATACCATGGAGGAGATGTTTGTTCTTCTTCAAAAAGGGGATTATCGCATGGCGGGTCCCAATAGTGACTCACACGGTGCGATGGTCACCTTTCCTGATGAATCTCCATTCCCCAATATGCCCAAACCGACAGCAGACCGCCGCCTAATGGCAATGCCTGCTTATCTTGGCGGTGACTTTCAAACGTGTGGGGTGAAGTGGTACGGCTCTAACATTGCCAACCGTGAAAAAGGCTTACCTCGCTCCATTCTCATGTTTATTCTCAATGATATTGAAACCAGTGCGCCACTTGCCTACATGTCAGCAAACCTACTTTCCGCCTACCGGACGGGCGCTATCCCAGGGGTTGGGGCTCGCTACCTTGCCCGTAAAGACGCTAAAGTGATCGGCTTACTCGGACCTGGTGTGATGGGTAAAACAACGGTAGCAGCCTTTATGGCAGCTTGTCCTGATGTCGATACGATCAAAATAAAAGGACGCGGTAAAGCGAGCTTAGATAGCTTTATCACTTGGCTGGCGGTGGAGTATCCACAAATCACGAACGTACAGATCGTCGATACCATTGAAGAGGTGGTGCGCGACGCTGATTTAGTGACCTACTGCAACTCGGGCGAAACCGGCGATCCACTGACTTACCCGGAAGTAAAACGAGAGTGGGTGAAACCCGGTGCCTTTCTGGCGATGCCTGCGAGCTGCCGATTGGACGCGGATATGGAAGCGCCAGACGTACGTAAGGTTCTGGATAACACCGGATTGTATGAGGCGTGGTTCGAAGAAGTACCGAAACCCGCTCACCATTATATTCCACTTGTCGGTATGCGTTTTATGGATGCCATCGAAGAAGGCACATTAACCAGCGATGAGCTTGACGATCTCGGCGATATTGTCGCGGGTGTGACGCCGGGGCGGAAAAATGATGACGAAATTGTCATGTTATCCGTTGGGGGGATGCCGGTGGAAGATGTGGCGTGGGCAACCAAGATTTATCGTAATGCGCTTGAAAAAGGGATCGGGGTTTCTCTCAATCTCTGGGATGAGCCGGCTCTGAAGTAATCTCGCTCTACAGTAAGGAGAGGCAATATGCAGCGCATCAATTATTCATCAGGATCACCACTTGAAGCGTTCGCGGGTTATTCGCGCATGGTGAAGGTCGGCAATCAAATCCATATCGGTGGTACTACCGCTGTTCAGCCAGATGGTTCGGTTTTCGGCACTAGCGCTTATGAGCAGGCGCAATATATTTTAGGCAAATTCATTGCTCTGCTGGAGAGAGCGGGGGCGGAAGCTAAAGATGTCTATAAGGTGAAGGCCTATGTCACCGACATGGATCAAGCGCAAGAGGTCGGTTCGGCATACAGTGAATTTTTCAAAGAGGTCCGTCCGCTGTTCACCATGGTGGAAACACCAAAACTCAACCGTCCTAGCCAGCTGGTGGAAATTGAGCTCGAAGCGATGCTTAACTGCGAAGTTTGTGCTGAAGAATGAATTATGTCGCTGCGGATCCTCTTCTCGCGCAGCAAGGAGTGAATGATGTTGAAAAGATTGCACGGAAGCGGGCCAGCATCGGAGCTGGTCACTATCACCGTTGAAGGTGAGCCGTTGCAGGTTCCTGTGGGTGAGACGGTGTTAGCCTCAGTGATGGCTGCTGGAATGGGTCACAATCGTACCTCGCCGATCAGCGGCGCTCAACGCGCTGGTTACTGCCAGATGGGGGTTTGCTTCGAGTGTCTGATGGAAATTGACGGTATCCCTAACCAGCAAGCCTGCAACACCCAAGTTTGCGACGGTATGGTAATTAATCGCCAGAGCGGTAAGAGGGGATTGGTCAATGGATAAGATTTACGATCTGATCATTATCGGTGCTGGGCCTGGGGGGATTGCTGCCGCGGTGACAGCGGATAGCTTAGGGCTGAAAACGTTAGTCGTTGATGAACAGCCCGAGCCAGGCGGTCAGATTTATCGCTCGATGGAGCGTAGCCGCCCTGAGAATGCGCATGTACTTGGTAAGGACTATTTTGCGGGGAAATCCCTGATTGAGTCCTTTCGTGCCTCCAGTGTGACCTATATGCCGAATACCACGGTGCTGAATATCGCCAATGACTTCGATGTTGATTTGTTGTCTGCGGGGAGAACGCAAAGGGTACATGGGCGTAGAATGCTGCTCAGTATTGGTGCCGTAGAGCGGCCAGTGCCGATGAAAAACTGGACGCTGCCTGGCGTGATGGGTGCGGCGGCTGCCGACATACTATTTAAATCAGCAGATATGGTTCCGGATGAGCCGGTGGTTTTAGCCGGCAGCGGACCGTTGCTCTTGCTCGCGGCCTGCCACCTCGTCGACAACGGCGTTCAGATTGCCGCGATGGTCGAGACGGCAAGTCTAAAAGATTACTTCAAAGCCACCCCTTTTCTACCCAAAGCACTTCTTCGTAGTGACTATCTCTTTAAAGGGTTACTGATGCGCTGGAAAGTGAAACGTGCTGGTGTGCCGCTCTATATCGGCTGTCGCGATCTCGAAGTCATCGGTCAGGAGCGAGCCGAAGGATTACGCTTTCATGTTCGCGGTCAGTCGATAGACATTGCGGCAAAGACCGTTTTGCTCCATGAGGGGGTCGTCCCCAATTTACGCCTTAGCCAATCGCTAAATTGTGAGCATGAATGGTACGAGCCACAGCGTTACTGGCGACCAATATTAGACTTTTGGGGACAGAGTAGTGTGGCGGGTATTTCAATTGCAGGTGATGCCTCCGGTATTGGAGGAGGACCAATGGCAGCAGTCAAAGGTCATCTTGCGGGGATTGATAGTGCTTTTAAACTCAACAAGATCGATGACATTGAGCGTGAACGTTTGGCGGAAGAACACCAGAAAACCCGTCATAAAGAGACATGGATCCGTCCTTTTCTTGACCATGTCTTTCCACCAAATCGCCAAACCTTAAGTCCAATAGATGACGGCACCTTAATTTGCCGCTGTGAAGAGATCACGGCAGGCCAGATCCGTGAAGCGATCTCGCAAGGCGCCTGTCATCCAGCTCAGATTAAAGGTAAAACACGTGCAGGAATGGGGCCTTGTCAGGGGCGGATGTGTGCGGCGTCGATCTCAGAAATGATTGCCGACAGCTGTTCGCTCGACATGTCGGATGTTGATCCGCTTCGCGTTCGTTCACCATTGAAACCGTTGAGTATTGAGCAGTACGCCAATATGACGTTTGACGAGGCTCAGTAACGATGCCCTTCAGCGCCATCATCGAAATAGCAGCTTGAACGACGCGAGAGCTTGATTCTGAGCTCGTGCATTACGGCAAAAGAGAGACAAAATGAAGACGAATGCAGATGTCATCATCATCGGGGGCGGGATTATCGGTTGTGCGACCGCCTACTACTTGGCAAAGAAAGGAAGGTCAGTCATCGTGCTTGAAAAGAGCAAGGTGTTTGGTTATGGCGGCTCAGGCCGAAACGGTGGGGGCGTTCGACAGTCAGGGCGAGACAAACGTGAATTGCCGTTAGCAATGTACGGGGTAAAAAACCTCTGGCCACACCTCTCAGAGGAGCTCGGGGTGGATGTGGAATACTATCAGCATGGAAATTTACGTCTTGGTAAAACCGATGAACATATCGATATCCTTAAGGGGTTGACGGCGACAGCGGTAAGCCAAGGGCTCGACGTGAAGATGATCAGTGGTGAAGAGGTCAGAGAGATCTGCCCACACTTGTCAGATGAAGTGATCGGGGCGAGCTGGTGTCCTAGTGATGGGCATGCGAATCCATTACAAACAACGCTCGCCTTCCATAATCGAGCTCGTCAGCTCGGGGTTCAATTTTTGACAGAGCAGCATGTACTGTCGCTAGAAATGGTAGCAGGTAAGGCGCAGAAGGTCGTGACCACAACCGGGGAGTTCGAAGCCGACAGAATTGTTTTGGCTGCAGGGCTTGAAAGTCGGCGGATTGCTCAAAGTGTTGGTCTTGATATCCCCATGAAGCCAATTGCTCTGGATACGCTAATCACTGACGCGCAGCCGCCAATGTTTTATCAGATGCTGGGCACAGCTATGGCTGATTTTTATGGCCATCAGACGACCCACGGCTCCTTTGTTTTTGGTGGCGGCTCTCCCCTAGACTCAGATCGTATCCATTCCTGTGCTGACCAAACGCCTATCGAAGCCACAGCCGCAACCTGCGAGGGGATCTTGAGTTATCTACCGGCACTGAAACACGCAAAGGTGGTGCGCAGCTGGGTCGGTATAATTGATTGGTGTGAGGATAAAGTCCCTGTTCTTAGCAAGGTGAACGAGGTACCGGGGTTAATACTGGGGTGTGGGCTTTCCGGACACGGTTTTGGCATTGCGCCTTCTGTGGGCACGGTACTGGCTGAGCTGACCTGCGATGAAATACCTTCTATGGATATCAGTGAGCTTGGCTACGAACGTTTTTCGGCTTGCCCCGTATAACGATTCACTCAAAGCAACTCATTCAACGCTATTGATTTTAAGCGATGTCGCAAAAATCCAATACAGGATCATTGGCACTCGATAGTATCAAAAACAATGTGACATTCAGCAAGCTCGATCGACTGACCGAGTTAACGGTAAAAGCCTGTTTATTTCAATACGATTTGGGATCAGGTTTGTGCTCAGGACTTTGCTTCTGACCCGCTTATGAGGGTATTGCCGACAAAGTCATGCCGTGCCATGACTTTGTCGGTTTAGCCGCTTGTAACGCGAGCGCTTAAGTTAAGTATTCAAATAATGTAAAGGAGATACAACAATGGGTACTAATTTCAAAAAGACCCTTGGTTTTTGGTCTTGTTTCGCCGTTGCTGTGGGGTGTGTCGTGGCGTCGAGTACACTCGTTTCACTGGGGCAAGGGATGGGTATTGCTGGTGGCGGTTTTGTTCTCGCCATGATTGCAGCTTGGTTCTTGCAACACTTTTCAGCGCAAAGTTATGCAGAGCTTGCTTGTATGATGCCCGCTTCTGGCGGCATTCGTACTTACACTCGTGTCGCGATGGGGGCGCTACCTGCGGTTGTTGCCACGTTGCTAGGCTACTTAGTCCCTAATCTTTTAGCCGTTCCCGCTGAACTCACTGTTGCAGGGTCGGTACTGACCGAAACCTTTTTCCCTAGCTTATCGCCTATCTTCTTTGGTGGGATAATCTTGGTTTTCCTCATGGTGATGAACATCATCGGTGTCGATATTTTTGCGCGTCTGCAAATTGTATTCACTCTAACGATGATCATTTCTATTGCGTTATTGGGGATTATCGGGCTAACAGGGATTGGAGCATTACCAGCCCCTGACATCGCCGAGATACCGTTTAATGCTATGGGCAGTGGTGTTTTTAGCTTAACGGCATTGGCTATTTGGTTATACATTGGCATAGAGTTTGTCACCCCCTTAGCGCAAGAGACGAAAAAGGCAGAAAAAAATATTCCGCGAGCGATGGTGGCTGGACTTGTCGTCATTTTTGGCGTCAATTTGGTGTATGGCTTTGCATTATTAAAGTACGTACCAGCGGAACAACTTGCCTCTTCGAATCACCCTCACGTTGATATGGCACTCGCGATGCTGGGTAAACCGGGCATGATTTGGATCTCTATCGTGTCAATTTTTGCCAGTGCCAGCACCATTAATACTGTTATTGGTGTGGTGCCACGCATGCTCTATGGCATGGCATTGAGCCATGAATTACCAAAAGTCTTTCGTAAAATTCACCCAAGGTTTCGTACGCCTTGGGTTGGCATTTTGTTTATGTCAGGTGGTATTGCCGCTTTTTTCTTCGGTGGCATCGTGAACTCGCCAGACCTTATTGTGTACATATTGTCTGCATGTTGTGCGTGGCTGTTCTGTTACATCATTGCACACATCAATGTTGTTATTTTAAGGCTTCGTTACCCCAAAGCACGCCGTCCATATAAGGCTCGCTTTTACCCTATCCCACAAATCATAGGCTCGCTGGGAATTGGCTATACCATTTTAAATATTGCTCCCGTACCGGAGATGGCAAGTGCAATCTACAAGCTTGTTGGTGTCATGGTTGTATTGGCTGTGCTCTATGCCGTAGTTTGGTTGAAATTTGTTGTTAAGCAGCCGTTGTTTAAGCCATTAGGCATGAAAGAAGCTCAGGCTGAGTGGACAAAAGTGAGCAGTGATTTAGCACCAACAGGTATCCAAGCCACTTTTGGTATTGAACCAGAATTACGTACTGATGTTGCGTAGTCACGGGTATAAATTTTTAGAGAGGATGACATTATGTTTTTAGTTCAAGCCATTATCCGCCCAGAAAAAACGGCAGAGGTGACCGATGCACTCGCTAAGGCTGATATTCAAGCACTGACTAAGGTACCCGTGATTGGGCGCGGTAAGCAGAGCGGTCTTAAAGTGGGCGATATTAGTTACAAAGATCTTCCAAAAGAGATGATCCTAACGGTTGTTGACGATTACATGAAAGATGACGCCGTGCAGACCATTATTCGGGCGGCCCGTACCGGTGAGGGAAATCGAGGCGATGGTCGTGTATTTGTCATTCCAGTGGCGGAGTCTTATAACATCCGTACTGGCGAGAAAGACGACGAGTAGTTAATTGGAACAAGAGGTAGCGTCTTATGAGTGCAAAACCCAATGCCTTTAAAATGGCTCAATCAGCGCTTTACCATCATTCACTCGCATTCTCCCCTTACTGGGGGGAGGCTGATCAGTCAGATGAAGGTACTGTTATCTTTAACCGTTTACCCGATGGGCTAAAAACCTTGCAGATTAAACCGGATTTTAGGAAGCGTTGGATGGGCGGTACGTGCGCGATGAACATTATATTTTCCCGCCCCATGGCAGAATCGTGCAAAGGTAAAATCGTGTTTAAAGGTGCACGAGGGGGGGCTTTTACTGGCAATGTGAATGGAGAATTTGGCACTCGACTATTATCGGCATTAGAAGCCGATGATGAGCTAAAAAAGACGCTACTTTCCATTGATCTTGATAGTTTATTTATTGATATCAAAGACGATGTGGCTGAATGTACCTTAACCCCATACGGGGGCGGAATGGCCTATATGGTAATACCGCCGATCCGAACTCCAATTCCGCTTCCCCAGGAGCAAACCTTGCCATTGGCTGAGGTTCTTGAGGCCATTAGTGCCCATATAGGCCAATGTTAGCTCTCACCCTTGTATTGATATGGAACGGTTATGTCGACATTAAAATTAAAGGGCAAGATGGGCGAAAAACAGAAATAGATAATTAATAAGTACTCACTGTCAGGCATGGCATATTTAAGATTAGACGCTGTGCCAGTCAGTGTTTATATAAGTGAAAATGCTCATAAATAATGTCTTTAGGCAGTGTTTTTACGTTCATAATAAGAGTAAATGAGTTTACCGATTATTTTTCGCAGATTAACATTAATCCGTCATTCCGCACCCAATTTGGGAATTAAAATAGTGTGATCCAGTGATCATTTACGGATGATAGTGACACAGACCTCTTGACCGCGATCCCCAGTTTTGATCTAT
>JBHOGO010000160.1:0-3603 GCA_043421945.1 bacterium sp. HQB-150
AGAGTCATTTTCATGGCTGATAGCATGATCTTCTCGTCGCAAAAAATCAAGCCCCTTCAATGATCACAGGTATAGTCGAAAAGACCACCCATTATCAATCAGTGCACACGCCAGTAGCGAATATGACACTTTCCTTGGGTGAGATTGAACTCAGCATTCCACCGGGCACGCCAGCTTCCTATGTTGCGGAGTTGATTGGAGCGCTATCGTGAAAAGAATGCTCAGTGCCCCGAACATCTATTTATATCGAGAGGCTGTCGACTTCCGTAAGTCGATTAACGGTCTAGCTGCCATCATTGAATCTGAGACCGACCTTCCCTTAGGCTCTGGTGCGTTGTTCCTCTTTACCAATAAGCAACGTGATAAGGTCAAAATATTGTACTGGGATAAAACTGGCTTCGCTCTTTGGTACAAACGCCTTGAAAAAGCCAAGTTTAAATGGCCCTCGAAAGAGAAAAATACCGTCTTCACCTTGACCGGTTTTGAGCTAGATAGACTGCTCTCTGGCTTCACTATTATTGGCCACAAAGCGGTTGAAATACACGATTTTACAATGAGTTAATCGCAATAAAAGGCTTATCTATCAGGCATTTACAATGTGCATTTAGTATAATAAGTGCCATAAAAACGACACCCAACATTAACCCAGAAAGCCAAGATGTTGCCGAGCTTCAAGCGATGGTAAGAGCATTAATGGCTGACAAATCTTCCTTGATAGAGCAGTTCAAGCTAGCGCTTGAACGCCAGTTCGCAAAACGCTCTGAGGCTTTAAAGCCTTACGATGAAGCGCAAGGAGACCTGTTTAACGAGGCAGAATCTGAGTTAGTGAAAGAGGAAGAGGCGCCAGTCACTTCATCGAAAACTAGCAAGCCGCGAGGTAAACGCAAACCACTACCCAAAGGTCTACCTCGTGAACGTATCGTTCTTGACCTTGATGAGCAGGAAAAGCAGTGTCCTTGTTGCCAAGGCGAACTGCATAAAATCGGTGAAGACTGCAGTGAAAAACTCAAGTTCACTCACAGCGGTGCTGAAAGTGCTTGAGTATGTTCGACCTAAATATGCGTGTCGCCAGTGTGAGCAGCAAGCTGACCAAAGCCAAATACATCAGAAGCCGGCGCCACACAGCATCATCCCAAAGAGCTTCGCTACTGAAAGCTTGCTTGCCAACATCATCCTCGGCAAATACCAATACGCACTGCCACTCTATCGCCAAGAAACCTTGTTCAGCCAGTCGGGTATCGAGCTGTCTCAAACCACGATGGCAAGGTGGGTAATACAGGTCAGTGAGCGGTTCGCACCGCTATACCAAGCGCTTAAACATCACCTCCTGAACCAAGTTGTTGTTCATGCCGATGAAACTCCACTCAATGTGCTCAAAGAAAACAAGCAGGCATATATGTGGCTCTACTGCTCAGGTGCTGACTCCCCCAAAGCGAGTGTTGATGGTACAAAAAACATCGTCTTGTTTGACTATCAAAATAGTCGTGCAAGTACTTGCCCTACGAGCTTCTTAGGTGATTACCACGGTTACCTTCAAAGTGATGGCTATGCAGCTTACGACCGGCTCGATAAGGTTACCAATGTGGGTTGCCTTGCTCATGCTCGTCGTAAGTTCATGGACGCTAAAAAGCTGAAGGGTAAAGGCAAAACAGGTAAAGCTGACGTAGTCCTGGCAAAAATCCAAAAGCTCTATGCGTTGGAAACGAGGCTGAAAGGCAGTACGGCTGAGGAGCGCCTGATGGCAAGGCAGACTGAAGCAAAGCCGATATTAGATGATATCCATCACTGGCTCACCTCACAGAAAGTGGTTGAGTCGAGTGCGCTTGGTAAGGCTATCAAATATACCCGAGGACAGTGGCCGAAGTTGATTCGTTATATCGATGACGGGCATTTATCTATCGATAATAATCGTGCCGAACGTGCAATTAAGTCACTGGTTATTGGGAGAAAAAACTGGCTCTTCGCAAATAACTCAAGAGGCGCTGATGCTAGCGCAATGCTCTACAGCATCATCGAAACGGCAAAAGCGAATGACCTAATCCTCTACAACTACATGGTTCATTGCCTGAAAGAGCTTGCTAAACCTGAGCCGGATATCAACTCGCTGCTTCCTTGGAACTTCGATTATTAAAGCGCACCACGTGGGATCGTGAGGCGCTTACGAAAAATTTGGGCATGAAGTCCGAATCATTAACCCTAAGAAGGTAAAGGATATCTAGAAGGTCATAAAACGGATCATAATGATGCTCTCGCCATCGCTAACGCCGCAATACAAATTGGTATCAAGTACAGCCGCCCAAAGTCATTGGAACAACAAGCTATGCATTCTTTAGAAACTAGCCGTAGATTCTTATCTCGTAGTGTTGTTGCCCTAGCGCTTCACATTAGAGGAACAATTTTGGGCTACGGGATAGCAAACCCTAGAGGTGAAAAGGGGTTAAAAGTGTCAGTTCAAACAGTGCTTGATGGCGATACATCAATACCCGCCAATGTCGTATCCGTTCTGTCTATGCTATGGGAGCAATATAAAGAACTTAAAACAAAACTCATCGCATTCGAAAAAGAGAAAAATGCTTTAACCCGTCAGATAGAACCATGCCAACGATTAATGGACATTGAAGGTGTTGGTGAAACAACGGCTGCGATGCTTTACACAACACTTGGTGATGGAAAACAATTTCAGAATGGTAGGCAAGCTTCAGCATTCGTTGGTCTAACCCCTAAACAGCATACCTCTAGTGGTAAAGTATTTATGGTTGGTATCGATAAATGCGGTGGCGTTTAAGAACTGCGTTCTCTTCTTTATCTTGGTGCCATGTCTTATGTAGGGCGATTACCCGAAAAAACGAAGACTCAGAAGGATGCTTAGTTGAAAAGTATCATAGAACGTATCGGCTTTAAAAAAAACTGTATCGCACTAGCCAACAAGGTAATACGGACTGCGTGGGCAATGCTTCGGTATGAGACTGAATATAAACCAGAATTAATCACTAACAAAGTCTAAAACTTTACAAAATGATGATGCATAAAAGGTAAGACCAACCTACTGAAAACCTGGCCATTCTGTCATGCCTTAGAAGCTGCAAACTCGATGAGGACAGTAGGTGCGCAAAACATCAAAGGCTAGAAGGTAGCTCCTTCAATAAGAAGCCGAATATACGACCGCATCGTAACTTTTATTACCAAAATCACTTTGTAAATACGTGGATTCCATATACACAATGGGGCATTTCTAAGTTACGAAGTGCACGCGGTGACAGACCTTGTAGGAATTTTGTGGCATGAATTTTTGATATCTGGCTTGTGATTAGTTAAGACTATGGGACACAGGCTCATACATGAGCCTGTGTACTTATTTGTCGCCGATTAGTGACGTATATTTTGAATTGAGTGCTCTATACGCATCTCAATAGCAGAAAGGATCCAAACAGAATCTCGAGCCTCAGGGGCATCTAAACATTGATGTAAAATACTAATCACCTCCTCGGTTACTTGCGCTATAAATTGCTCTTCTCTAGTAAAAGCATACCTGATTACCACTAAAACTCAGTATTGATGACTATACTTAGTAATAGGCGTTGAGTGAGGAAATCATCATGGCTA
>JBHOGO010000161.1:0-3569 GCA_043421945.1 bacterium sp. HQB-150
ATGGCTTACATCTCCACCTACAACATCTCGCTTCGGCTCGATTGTTGTAGGTGGAGAATTACGCCAATTTGTTAAAACCAGAATGCATCTCTGCTGATATTGCTCGTGCTTTTGCTCTTTCTGCTGGCAGTGAAGGCCATCCTTTATTATCGAGGTAGCTTTCATTTAGATATTCAGCAATGGCTAATGAGTCCCACACCACGATATCGCCGTCAACCAAGGCGGGAACCTTTGCCGCCGGGGAGACCTGTGCCAGTTTTTGGTAAAACTCGTCGGTGAATAAGGTTAGCTTAATGATCTCTGCATCAACGTCATTTTGCACTAAGCAAACCCACGCTCGCAGTGACCATGTTGAATAGTTTTGGTTGGCAATATAAAGCTGCATCATTTCTCCTTGAGTGCTAATCCATTAATCTGTAAATCCGTTAACCGAATGGTGTTCCTATGCATTTATGATGCTTAAAGGGTAAACACTTGTGCTTATGCTGACTAATGGATAATTTAACTATGGCCTATTAACGAAAACGATGGATGCTGATGGATATTGATGCATTGAGGAGCTTTTTGGCTTTTGTTGAAACGGGCAGTTTTACGCGCGCTGCAAAACAAGTGAACCGAACGCAGTCGGCATTGAGTGCTCAAATGCGCAAGTTAGAGGCTGAAGTCGGGCAGGGGCTATTTGAAAAGGAGGGGCGAAATTTAGTTTTGAGCGAAGCAGGTACATTGCGGATTGGTTGTCCTGAAGATTACAACGATTCTGTGCTGCCCGTTATTATGACTGAGCTTGTTCGTCATGCACCGACCTATGCCATCCAAGTGATCAACGAGCCGAGCGTTCATCTTCGTAAGCGGCTTGATGAAGGGGATATTGATGGGGCCATATTAACACGCCACCCCAACACGGACGAAGGCTATTGGCTGATGACCGATCAAGGTGTTTGGATAGCGTCGCCAGATAGTAAAGCGTGTTTACGTTCCCCGCTTCCTCTTGCGTTGTTTCAGACTGACTGTAAATACCATGGTGCAGCGATTGACGGATTAAGCAAGCAAGGGGCGGCCTTTCAATTAGTCGCTTGTTGCAATACCGCCTCAGCTCAACGTGCAATTGTACGTCAAGGATTAGCCATTGGAGCAATGGGAAGAGCAAGTGTCACTGATGACTTAGTGATTCTTAAGAATATGCCTGCACTGCCAGCGATGGATGTTGTTTTTTCTGTGTCGGCATCTTCTCATCCAATCTTGACGCCAACTTTGTTGCAAGGACTGTCAGGGTTATTTTCAGAGGTGCAGTCATTCGTTGAGGTGTAATGCTTCAGGTAGTATGACTGTCGTGTTATTTGGTGGGACAAAGTAGAAATGGGACCTGACTCTACGTAGGCTTGGGGATTGAGTTGCAACAAAGCCCATCAATATTTGGATGGGCTGTACTGGATAATCTTGTTACTCGGTGAATAAATATACGGTAGGCGATGTTAGTGAATGAGTCCTAACTCGACAGCCTCCTCATAGGTTAAACCGCTATCTCTAATATCTCGCAACGCCTCTATACGGCGGCGCGCATCAGCCTGCTTCTGGTTCTTTGATCGTTTATCACTGCCTTCTGTTGCCCAGTGAGACGTGACATCTTTGATTTCATCATGATCGATAGAGTTGATAGACATAATATCCTCCGCAAACAACTCTTTAAAAACACACCTCATATTTACCAAACTAATTATAAGCCAGTAAGGGGATTTAGTGGGAATTGTGATATAGACTTTGCTTTTGAACAAAGTCCTTAAAAACACGATACGCTTAAGACAAAAAACGTTATTATCACTAGTCTGCCTTATCGATTTTGAGTGTGAATTATGTCCGCTTTGGTCAATATCTCTTCAGTATGAAACGCTATTCTCAACAGGCTATTACTCTCCCTTTCTAATATCTTTTTCACTGCTTCTCGCACTATCGATATCGCTTTCGTTCCGTAAAAAGTCTCTGCCTTGTCATGAACCTTGCTTTGTCATGCCCAACTTTGGTGCGTAGCTTTGATATTTACTTATTGGTTATCCTTTCATGGCGATGAAATCAGCCCGCAATAGAGCTTATCAATAAAAAGGAAGGTGAAGTAAAGGTATGAATTACCTCGCACTGTGCTTGAAATTGAGATAAGGCTATACATTAGAGTACTGAGTGATGTCTCAAACTCAACCGAGTTAACATTGGCATGACTTAAATTCTATTTTTTGTCTATTGAGTAGACCACTATGCTTAAAGTGACTGATTGGGTGAAATTAATTGCTAATTCAGTATACGCTTACTTTATTTTTCATACTGAAATAACCCTTGCTCATTAAAGTTTATCGCTATAGTTATTATTATCAGTAATACATATTACATGATCTTAACCAAATATAGTCTACAAATATATGTCTTGTTGCATGTATTTTATGACTCAATCTCATAATATTGTATTTGTCATTACGCATCGCGAAAAAACTTCTTCCAGACTTCATGAACTCGCCCGACGTACCAGCGAGTAGTACCTCACTTATTGACTATCTGGAGAAGATAATGAAACTTGGAATGAAAAGGACAGCAGTTGCGGCAGCTATTGCAGCAACAATGGCCGCAGGAATGGCGACAACGGTGCAGGCGGCACCAACTCATGATAAACAAGTCATCGGTTATATTACCCAGTGGGAAGCTTGGAAAGGTTCGGCTGATGGGTTTACAGTAAAAGGTGAAGCTACTCATTTAAATGTCAATATGGATATCTACTCTATCCTGAACTTCTCTTTCTTTGGTGTCGCTAAAGACGGTTCTCTTCACTCTGGCGATTTGCGAAATAAGTCTATTTATCAGCCTGATGCAGTGCAAGAGCCCGGGTCATTACTGCATCCAGATGTCTATTCAAGCTGGGATTTTCATATTTTATGGGGTGAATTAGAGTACATTCACCAATTCCCGGGTAACGAAGCGTGGGAATCTGAAGCGCGCCAAAAGGTAGAAGAACAAGGTTTTGTTAAAGACGGCAATGGTTGGTTACACGCACCGACAGGTGTGAGTGGACAAATGCCAATTCCAGTGAAAAAAGCAGGAGGGGCGCCAGGCTTGATTGATCTTGCTCACCAAAACGGTGTGAAAGTAATGGCATCACTCGGTGGCTGGTCGATGTCAAAGCACTTCCCTGAAATGGCGGCAGATCCGGTCAAGAAGGCACGATTCCTCGAAGATATTGATAAGCTCCTTGCCCTTGGTTTCGATGGTATTGATATTGACTGGGAATACCCCGGTACTGGGGGCATGAATTTCGGAGGAAGTCCTGAGGATTATGCGAACTTCGAATTACTCATGGAAGATATTCGTGCGAAAATTGGTCCAGACCGTCTATTAACAGCTGCATTTTCAGCTTCAACAGCAAAACTAAAAGGCTATGATTGGGCGCGTTTAGCGAACTCAATGGATTACTTCAACATGATGACTTACGACTTGAATGGTGGTTGGTCAAATGCCCCCTGTGTCAGGCTAGTTGTCACTGTTAAAAATCAACCAATCAGAGGGGCGGTAACAGAGGAAATATGTCTCGT
>JBHOGO010000162.1:0-3505 GCA_043421945.1 bacterium sp. HQB-150
TTTCCTTCTTGGTTGAAAGATCTGATCGCAGAGCCAGCTTTTAGTTCCCTTCTCTTCTTATCCCGAGTTCAGGTTATAAATAGCTTTATGGCTCCACTTATAAAGCTATTGCTGTAAGTGGAGCCTGTGTTTATCATTTAATTACGATGTCTAAATCTCTGTCACAACCAAAAATTTCAGAAGCTATTGATTGAGTTTCACAAACCATTGTCATCAATTTTTACGCATCGAACCGAAAACATGTAGTTTTTTGAACTTGTTGCACGGCGGATTTCCCCTTTATGGGCATTCCACCACGAATAGGCAAGTGTACGAATAATACCCTGCTTATCCGTCGCACTACTTGCTGTCCAAAATTCGGTATAAGCACCTTCAGTGATGTATAGCCCATTCCATTTAACACCAGCAGGACGAGCAGAAAACGAGTATTTATTCACAAGAGATTGATCAAACTTCTTAAACAAGCCATCCGACTGTGCTTCTTTTAGCTGAAAACCGAGATCTTGTTCGCCACCGCGCCAACCTTCTTGGTGAACCTCCTCTTCCGACATCCCGATCGTCCTCTCTAACACTTTCCAATCTTCATCCGTTGCTACACGAAAGCCTACAGGGCATATATTTCGTGCATCTGATACATCGTGCCAGCTATACAACCGACCATATTTAGTTAGGTTTTCTTCATCATCTTTTGGAATAAAGCCTGTCGTCACATCAGAGCCATCTTGAAACTGAGTACTTCTTAGGTTTTCAGCTAACCAAACTTGATCACCAATCTTAACGGTGCGATAAGTATTCCCCTCAACGTCTTTAACGCTGTTTTGCGGCAGGTTTAATTCCCGATTGATATCGCTAGCCGATACTGTAGTAGCAAGAACCATACTGACTCCTATGGATAAAATACGTTTTTTCACGATGCATTACCGTCGTTGACCGAATGCGACCACTTTAACGCTCCAAAGGCTCCCTATCTAGGCGAGATACTCGCTAAAATATGCCTATTTGTGCCAAAGGTGTGCTCTATTGTTTTAACCTGATCTTTTAATGGGTCAGGTTGCCGAGCCATTCGTTCACCCTCCTCCAAACATCAGGTTGTACCTTCAACGCCTTAAACACAGGTGATACAAATAGGCACTTCTTAGAGATTAATCCGCCTGTTTTCCCACCATATTGAGAGTTATAGTTCTTCCCAGCTACACATTGATAGATAAATAGATAGACACAAAGACAGTAAAGCGTATGCAGATAACGATGCGCTAACCACATAGTGTCTAATACAACGCTCAGTATAAAGATAAAGGTTCCCATTATGACAACTCATCAATTTGGTAAAAAAGGTTGGACTCCAGAACGAATAGGCTCACTTACTGGCAAGACCTATGTCATCACAGGTGCAAGTAGCGGTGCCGGATTTGAGGCATCACGTATATTACTTTCAAAAGGTGCGCGAGTCGTCATGATGAACCGCAACCCAAGTAAATCAGCCACTGTGATCGCTGAGTTGAAGCAATCTTTAGGCAATCACATTGATGTTAGCTTTGTACAGGTTGATTTAGGTCACCTTGACTCAGTAAGAAAAGCAGCCGCTGAACTGCTCGACATGGCTCCTTCTATCGACGCATTAATTTGTAATGGCGCCATTGCTCAAGTGGCGAAGCAGGCGTTAACCGTAGACGGCTTTGAGAGTCAGCTTGGCGTAAACCATTTTGGTCATTTCCTGCTTTGTGGCCTGCTCTTTGATCGTATCGATGAGTCTAAGGGGCGTATCGTCATGGTTGGCAGTAATGCCTACAAAATGGGTCTGAAGAAAATCAAGTTCGAAGACCTTAATTTCGATGATAAATACACCGCCTGGGACTCATATGCACAAAGTAAACTGGCTCAAATGATGTTTGGTTATGAGCTGCAACGCCGCATAAAATCGGCTGGTAAAAATGTTGAGGTTCAGGTCTGTCATCCCGGTGCTTCTCGTACAAATTTACTAATGGATACAGCGAGTACCTTTAATAAGCTGCTCTGGTCTGTAATGTCTCGCATTATCGCCCAGTCAGCAGAAAAAGGCGCATGGCCTGAAGTGATGTGTGCAACTGAACAAGGTTTACAACCATCAAAACTCTATGGGCCTACCAAGCGAGCAAATTCTGTGGGTGCTGTCGGTGAAAATCGACTTGATGATGTCGTCCTTGATCAAGAGATGGCAACCAAGCTTTGGCAACTGTCACTCGAAAAAACGTCAATCAACTGGCCACTCTAAATGAAATGTACCTTATGAATAAACCGAGAAAAATGCACTTCAAGTCTCACGCTCCAGCAAATAAAGGTACTGTAATGTTAAAGGTTCTGATGCTAACAATAGTGACATTGTCACTCGGCGCTTGTTCATCACCCAATATTTATAACGATATTAACCAAACAACGTCATTCGATAGTGCCGAATATGATCTGGGGATTGCCTTTGGTGGTGGCGGTGTTCGTGGCTTCATGCATCTGGGTGTTCTCAAAGCTCTGGAAGAAGAAGGTATCACACCAGACGTTGTCAGTGGGACATCGGCAGGCTCTATCGCCGCAACACTCTATGCTTCAGGGATGAGCCTTGCAGAGATGGAAAAGGCGATAGAGAAAGTCAGCATGTCAGATATTGCTGACTTTGTTTTTTCTTCTAAGGGCTTAGTCAATGGGAAAAACCTAGCTGAATGGATAAATTCTCATATTGAGTATGATGACCTAGCAGATATGCCAATGCCTATCGCGCTAACAGCAACCAACATGACAACCCAAAAAGCCATCATGATTCGTTCTGGAAATCCCGGCCATGCTGTTCAAACATCCTCTACAATTCCGGGGGCATTTATTCCTATAGAAAATGAAGGCGATATCCTTGTTGATGGCGGCGTATTGAGTGTTGTCCCTGTCTATACAGCTCGGGAGCTAGGGGCAAGAAAAATCATTGCTGTCGATATATATTGCCATAACCAGCCAAAGCCTGAGATATCAGCCAGCAAAATGACCCTTGCTGCATTTCGAATGCAAAGCTGTCGAATATCACAACAAGAGCTCAATAGCGCTGATATTGTGATTACACCAAATTATGAACCTAGTGGTAGCGCAGCCTTTGGTGAAAAAGCACAGGCGATAGAGGCCGGATATGTTGCTACGAAGCAAGCTATGCCGGCAATAAGGAAACTGCTTTTAGAGGCCTCACTCTAGTCAGCCTCAAGATGGACAGCAATGAAACAAACGGAAGAATAATTTCCCCCAGACACAAAAAAGCCACTTCCAAAATAATTTAGAAGTGGCAAAAAGCAGTATGTTGGGAATAAGCAACTGCAGCTCTTGAATGAGTGCCCTCTCTCTAGGTTTAGGTTCAAACTAGAGAGAGGTAGCAACGGAACTTATTTATGCGTTATTTTGTCGTTCTTAAGCGAGTAATGCTTAGATTTTACCAACTAGGTCTAGAGAAGGAGCTAGTGTTTCTTCGCCTTCTTTCCATTTAGCTGGGCAAACTTCA
>JBHOGO010000163.1:0-3398 GCA_043421945.1 bacterium sp. HQB-150
GGTGATGGTAGCTATACCTTCGCACCGAACGAAAACTTCAATGGCGAAGTCGACCTCAGCTTCACGGTGTCGGATGGCACAGATACCGTCGATGCCAGCATTGATATCACCGTCGATGAAGTGAACGATCCACCGGTAGCAGGTGCAACGTCTTACCAAGTGGACGAAGACAGCGTCATCACCATCAGTGATGAGCAGCTGCTAGCCAACTCTTCAGATGTTGAAGGTGATGTGGCTGTCGATGGTGTGAGCTACTCCGGCACGGACGGTATTTTCACCGATAACGGTGATGGCACGTACAGCTTTGCACCAAATGAAAACTTCGATGGTGATGTAAGCCTCGATGTGACGATTGTTGATGAAGATGGCGCGACAGCTGAAACTACGGCTGGCATTGATGTTATCGCGGTGAACGATGCGCCAGTTTCAGGCGACTTGGCTTACAGCGTCGATGAAGATGGTGCCATTACCCTCAGCCAAGAGCAGTTACTATCACAAGCAGGTGATGTTGAAGGGGATGAGCTAACCGCGAGCGATTTAAGTGCTGGCGATAATGCTACGGTGACACAAAATGACGATGGCTCATTCACCATTACCCCGGATGAGAACTTCAACGGTGATATCGACTTAAGCTTCGAAATCAGTGATGGCGAAGACACCATTGTTGCAAGTGCAGACTTGACCGTTAACCCAGTCAACGACTTACCAACGGCTGAAGACCAAGCGTTCTCGGTCAATGAAGATGGCACGATTACCTTCACCGATGAGCAACTACTCGATGGCTCTGCCGATATTGATGGCGATGACCTCAGCGTTGAGTCTGTTAGCTACACTGGCACAGACGGTGTCTTCACCGATAACGGTGATGGTAGCTATACCTTCGCACCGAACGAAAACTTCAATGGTGAAGTCGACCTCAGCTTCACGGTGTCGGATGGCACAGAAACCGTAGATGCAAGCATTGATATCACTGTGGATGAGGTGAACGATCCACCGGTTGCAGGCGCAACCTCTTACCAAGTGGACGAAGACAGTGTCATTACCATCAGTGATGAGCAGCTTCTGGCTAACAGCAGTGATGTTGAAGGTGATGTGGTAGTCGATGGTGTGAGCTACTCTGGCACCGACGGTATCTTCACGGATAACGGCGATGGCACCTACAGCTTCGCACCAAATGAAAACTTCGATGGTGACGTATCACTGGATGTGACGGTTGTTGATGAAGATGGCGCGACAGCTGAAACCACTGCAGGCATTGATGTTATCGCGGTCAATGATGCGCCAGTCTCTGGTGATCTCGCTTACAGCGTTGATGAAGACGGTGCGATTACTCTTAGCCAAGAGCAGCTTCTTTCTCAGGCCGGTGATGTTGAAGGGGACGAGCTAACCGCTTCTGACTTGTCTGCTGGCGACAATGCAACGGTGACACAAAATGATGATGGTTCCTTCACCATTACCCCAGATGAGAACTTCAACGGTGACATCGACCTGAGCTTCGAAATTAGCGATGGCGAAGACACGATTGTCGCAAGTGCTGACCTCACGGTTAACCCTGTCAATGACTTGCCAACCGCAGAAGACCAAGCGTTCTCGGTCAACGAAGATGGCACGATTACCTTCACCGATGAGCAGCTACTCGATGGCTCGGCCGATATTGATGGCGATGACCTCAGCGTTGAGTCTGTGAGCTACACCGGCACAGACGGTGTCTTCACCGATAACGGTGATGGTAGCTATACCTTCGCACCAAACGAAAACTTCAATGGCGAAGTCGACCTCAGCTTCACGGTATCGGATGGTACGGATACTACCCAAGCCAATATCGATATCACTGTGGATGAGGTGAACGATCCACCGGTCGCAGGTGAAACGTCTTACCAAGTGGACGAAGACAGCGTTATCACCATCAGTGATGAGCAGCTTCTGGCCAACTCTTCAGATGTTGAAGGCGATGTGGCTGTCGATGGTGTGAGTTACTCCGGCACCGACGGTATCTTCACGGATAACGGCGATGGCACCTACAGCTTCGCACCAAACGAAAACTTCGATGGCGATGTTTCACTGGATGTCACCGTCATTGATGAAGATGGCGCGACCGCTGAAACCACTGCTGGCATTGATGTTATCGCAGTGAATGATGCGCCAGTCTCAGGTGACCTTGCTTACAGCGTCGATGAAGATGGTGCAATTACGCTGTCTCAAGAGCAGCTTCTTTCGCAAGCGGGTGATGTGGAAGGGGATGAGCTAACGGCTTCTGACCTGTCAGCGGGCGACAATGCAACGGTCACACAAAACGATGATGGATCATTCACCATTACCCCGGATGAGAACTTCAACGGTGACATCGACCTGAGCTTCGAGATTAGTGATGGAGAAGACACGATCGTCGCGTCGGCTGACTTAACCGTTAACCCTGTCAACGACTTGCCAACCGCGGAAGACCAAGCGTTCTCAGTCAACGAAGATGGCACGATTACCTTCACCGATGAGCAACTACTCGATGGCTCTGCCGATATCGATGGCGACGACCTCAGCGTTGAATCAGTAAGCTACACCGGCACAGACGGTGTCTTCACCGATAACGGTGATGGAAGCTATACCTTTGCACCAAATGAAAACTTCAATGGCGAAGTCGACCTGAGCTTTACGGTATCGGATGGTACGGATACTACTCAAGCCAATATTGATATCACCGTCGATGAGGTGAACGATCCACCGGTTGCGGGTGCAACCTCTTACCAAGTGGATGAAGACAGCGTCATTACTATTAGTGATGAGCAGCTTCTGGCCAACTCTTCAGACGTTGAAGGTGATGTGGCTGTCGATGGTGTGAGTTACTCCGGCACCGACGGTATCTTTACCGACAACGGCGATGGCACGTACAGCTTCGCACCAAATGAAAACTTCGATGGTGATGTATCACTCGATGTAACCGTCATTGATGAAGATGGTGCGACGGCTGAAACGACGGCAGGCATTGATGTTATCGCCGTCAACGATGCGCCAGTCTCTGGTGACCTCGCTTACAGCGTTGACGAAGACGGTGCGATTACGCTGTCTCAAGAGCAGCTTCTTTCTCAAGCGGGTGATGTTGAAGGGGACGAGCTAACCGCTTCTGACCTGTCTGCGGGTGATAACGCAACGGTCACACAAAATGACGATGGCTCGTTCACGATTACCCCGGATGAGAACTTCAACGGTGACATCGATCTGAGCTTTGAAATCTCGGATGGCGAAGACACCATCGTTGCATCGGCTGATTTGACGGTTAACCCTGTTAATGACTTGCCAACCGCGGAAGACCAAGCGTTCTCGGTCAATGAAGATGGCACGATTACCTTCACCGATGAGCAACTACTCGATGGCTCTGCTGATATCGACGGGGATGATCTGTCTGT
>JBHOGO010000164.1:0-3361 GCA_043421945.1 bacterium sp. HQB-150
GTAAACGTAATCGTGCCATCTTCGTTGACTGAGAACGCTTGGTCTTCAGCCGTTGGCAAGTCGTTGACTGGGTTAACGGTCAAGTCTGCACTTGCAACAATGGTGTCTTCGCCATCGCTAATCTCGAAGCTCAGGTCGATATCACCGTTGAAGTTCTCATCCGGTGTAATCGTGAATGAGCCATCGTCATTTTGTGTGACGGTTGCGTTATCACCCGCAGACAGATCAGAAGCGGTTAACTCGTCCCCTTCCACATCACCTGCTTGAGACAGCAACTGCTCTTGGCTGAGGGTAATGGCACCGTCTTCATCAACGCTGTAAGCGAGATCACCAGAGACTGGCGCATCGTTCACCGCAATAACATCAATGCCTGCCGTAGTTTCAGCCGTCGCGCCATCTTCATCAATGACGGTGACATCGAGTGATACGTTGCCATCGAAGTTTTCGTTTGGTGCGAAGCTGTAGGTGCCGTCACCGTTGTCCGTGAAGATACCGTCGGTACCGGAGTAACTCACATCATCGACAGCCACATCACCTTCAACATCTGAAGAATTAGCCAGAAGCTGCTCATCACTGATGGTGATGACACTGTCTTCGTCCACTTGGTAAGACGTTGCACCTGCAACCGGTGGATCGTTCACCTCATCGACGGTGATATCGATGCTTGCATCTACGGTATCTGTGCCATCCGATACCGTGAAGCTCAGGTCGACTTCGCCATTAAAGTTTTCGTTCGGCGCGAAGGTATAACTACCATCGCCATTGTCGGTGAAGACACCGTCTGTGCCGGTGTAGCTGACAGACTCTACACTGAGGTCGTCGCCATCGATATCAACAGAGCCATCCAACAACTGCTCATCAGTGAAGGTAATCGTGCCATCTTCGTTGACCGAGAACGCTTGGTCTTCGGCTTCTGGGCCATCATTCACAGGTTTGACATCGAGCGTCATCGAAGCTTCTGTGCTAGCTTCTCCGTCATTAACTTCAAAGTTAAATTCAATTTCACCATTGAAGTCTTGTGAAGGTGTCACACTAAATGTGCCATCGCCATTGTCAATAACAGTCGCATTCGGGTCATTTGTCATTAACCCTTCAGCAAAGAGGTCATCACCCTCTATATCACTCGCATTTTCCAACAGCATTTCTTGAGTGACTAGAATCGTACCATCTTCATCAACTTCTGCAGATACTGGTCCGGCCTCTGGCGCATCATTAACTGGTGTAACCGTCAGGTTAAGGTCAGTAGCAACTGTAAATTCACCATCGGAAACATCGAATGTAAATTCAACATCCCCGTTGAAATCTTCACTTGGGGTGATAGTGAAAGTACCGTCGCCATTATCGACGACAACTGCGTTTTCATCATTCGTTGTTAGGTTAGTTGCTGTGAGGTCATCACCATCCAGATCAGTTGCATTGGCTAGCAACTCCTCCTGCGTAACAGTAATAGACCCATCTTCATCAACCTGTGCTGATACTGGTTCTGCTTCTGGTGCATGCTCTCTAGCATCAACATGTATTGTCTGTGTATTAACAGACTGGTCATCATTTGATAGTTCCGTTGCTGTTGCAGAAACCGTGATATCAAACTCACCGTTAAAATCTTCTGGTAGATCGAGGGATAATGTCTGGTCTATCGCAACTGTTGGAATAGTAACAGGGCCAGTACCGACTTCTATTTCACCACTATAAACTTGGGTATTCACCTCACCCATATCAATCGTGAAGTTGAAATCATCAAAGTCTTGATCCCCACCATGGAGCAAGTCTTCAATGCCGTAAACAATTTCCCCATCTTCATTCAATGAAGTACGAGTATGCTCAATACCATCTTCATTTAGATGTTCACTTGAGCCACCATGGAATACTGCATCTCCAAATTGACTTTGTATTACCGTTTCAGAGCCATCATCACCCACAAACACAAGCTGTGGATCAACACTATCCATTGATGCTGGATTGCCATCTTGATCCCTAAATACAAATTCACCATCTTGCATCTCATCAAAGTTGTTATGGTTGAAACCGTTAGGGACAATGAATAGGTTAAAGCTTTCCCCTTCCTCTAACTCAAAGCTAAATGATGATTCACCAGCGACTAGATCCCCTTGTGCGCCTTCTGAAGCATTTTCATAAACAACATCTACGCCTTGTATTACACCGTCTTCATCAACTTTGTAATAACCAACAGTGTTTAAGAATCCAGCACCTTCACCTTGGAAGGTCACTGTCACATCAGTGTCTGCGTAACTTGTTAACCCATTATCTTGTGAATCAAGTACTGCATCGCCATCGTAACGAATGACAGAGCCTTCAGGGATACCATCAACTTCTACCGTCAATGTTTCCGATAGGTCCTGATCAACTAACGCTGCGCCAATATTAAGCTCAATAGTGTCATCAGGGTCGGTAACAATTCCCTCTGCTGGAAGTTCATTACCATCGCCATCGGTAATTTCTAGGTCTGGTCTATCTGCAACAGCGGTAATATCGACATTAATGGACTGCTCAACGGTCTCAGTACCATCCGAAATGGTGAAATCTAACTGAACATCCCCACTAAAGTTCTCTGTTGGTACAAAGGAATAAGTACCATCACCGTTGTCGTTTAACTCCCCATCTCCGCCGCTATACGATACAGAGTCAACGGTTAACTCATCCCCATCTATATCACTCGCACCCGCTAATAGCTGCTCGTCGGTAAAGGTTAAGGTGCCGTCTTCTTCAATCGTAAAGCCAAGATCTTGAGCGGTTGGTGTGTCATTTACCGGTTTAACATCGAGTGTTAATGTTGAAGGTGTTGATAGTTCACCATCACTAACCTCGTAATCAAACTCAATTTCACCATTGAAATCAGGTGACGGCGTCACGCTAAATGTACCATCACCGTTATCCACGACTTCAGCGTTAGGATCGTTCGTCGCTAAGTTTGATGCAACTAACGAATCGCCATCTGTATCAGTTGCGTTTTCTAGCAGCATCTCTTGCGTAACGAGGATGGTACCATCCTCATCAACTTCTGCGCTAACAGGGGCCGCTTCCGGTGCATCGTTAACGAACTCAACATTCAGCTCTAAGTTCGCACTAACAACGTCTGTACCATCACTCACATCAAAGGTGAAGTTAACCTGTCCATCAAAGTTTTCAGCAGGAGTAATGGTATACGTTCCATCACCGTTATCGACCACGGACGCGTTATCATCTTCCGTCGATAAGTTAACGACACTTAAATCATCACCATCAACATCAGTTGCTTGAGCAAGTAACTGCTCTTCTGTCACGATAATGGATTCATCTTCGAGTGTATTTACAACTAGGTCAGGTACCACCGCAAGGTCATTGACTGGGTTCACTGTGAGGT
>JBHOGO010000165.1:0-3259 GCA_043421945.1 bacterium sp. HQB-150
GAAGCCATCACTTAACATCACAAACACAGAAAAATCAGGATTGATGGCGATGGCTTAAACCGATCTCAGGTTATTTATAGGTAACGACTTCTCAAATGCGCTTGGAAAAACTGGGCATTTAATGTTTCACCCGTCGCTTGCTTCACTAATTCATCTGTCGTTAGCAAGCTGCCTTTATTCCAGATATTATCTGATAACCACGAGAAGATAGGAGTAAGGTCTCCACTACGAATAACTGCATCCACATCAACAGTCTTCTTCATTGCCGCCATAAATTGTGCCGCGTACATAGCGCCTAGCGTATAGCTTGGGAAATAGCCAAAACTACCGTCGGTCCAGTGAATACTGAACACTAATTCCTTTCATTTTGTTCTGCGTGGCTTACGGAATCTCGGTCACAAATCACTATTTCTTTTAAAGTTCAGTATTTGCACGGACTTTTAATTGATTGAAGTGTGCAGATGGGCAGCAAACTGCCTTTGCTTTAGATATTCTCTGAAAGCCAGTTAAAGATGGATGAAAGATCACCACTGCGAATAGCAGCACCCACATAAACAGTTGCCTTCATTGATGTCATAAACTGAGCCACATATATAGCGCCTAGAGTGTAGAGTGGGAAATACCCGAATGCGCCTCTCCAGTGTAAAATGTCACTTTTACATTAAGACGTTGATTGCTTTGGAGTAAGTGGCTTTATTCGACAATCAGAACACGCTAAGCTTACCTGGCAAGGCAGTGGGGATTTGTGTGTTATCGTATACAGTTATATTTACATGGTAGTGCGAGAAGCCACGTTTTCTACTATGAATTTATCACAGGGTAGGTAATAACATCATGGATGAACTTAGTGCTCTAGATCAGAAGATATCGGCACTTAAATCAGAGCTGGCACTGCTTGAGAATAAACGGAAACAGCTCATAGCCTCGAAGAGTACCGAATCTTCAGACTTTTGCAATACTATGTCACCTGAGCTAAAGATTGAGCTATTTCAACGCTACTTTCGTGGAAATTCCAGTTGCTATGCGGTTCGCTGGCAAAATAAGCAAGGGCGTTCGGGGTATTCGCTTGCGTGTAATAATGAATGGCAGCAAGGGCTATGTAACAAGCCCGAAGTCAAATGTCTCGAATGTCCGAATCAATCATTCAAGCCTCTTGATAAAAAAGCCATATATGATCATTTATCGGGAAAGTCTATTGTTGGTATTTACCCTATGGATGCTGACAGTAACTGCTGGTTTCTAGCCGTTGATTTCGATAAGAAAGACTGGAAAGAAGCTTCACTGGCCTATGGTGAGGCATGCCGACGAAATGATATAGACTTCCTGCTTGAGCGCTCTCGTTCGGGAAATGGTGCTCATGTATGGATTTTCTTCGACACTAGAGTGGATGCAGCCAGTGCGCGAAAGCTGGGCTTTATGCTACTTGATCAAGCTATGCAAATCCATGGTGCATTGTCGTTTGACTCCTACGACCGTCTATTCCCCAATCAAGATATGTTGCCTGTAGCTGGAATAGGTAACTTGATAGCTCTGCCGCTTCAGAAGGGTGCAAGAGCAGATGGTAATTCTGAATTTATTGATGGAGAGGCTTCATCTTATCAAGATCAATGGCAAACACTGGCCTCAACCGAAAAGCTGACAGTTGCTGCCCTGACAAAGCTCGTAACATCTTATGATTCAAATCAGTCTTCTGATAATGATACAGCGGATTCCTCACAGCCGCCGTGGGAGAGAAACTTACCAGCAACTTCTTCGGTTGTATCAGGATGCCCAGACGTTATTAAGATAACGTTGGCGAACAGAATCTATATCCCTATCGAAACATTGCCAAATGCTCTGATTGCCAGGTTAAAAAAGCTGGCATCTTTTTCGAATCCTAAGTTTTTCAAAGCTCAGGGACTACGACTATCTACGAACGGAATATCCAGATATATATCGCTGGCAGAAATCGATGGTGGATACCTTGCACTACCAAGAGGCTGCGTTGATGATATTTGCGAGTTACTCGAACAGTATGACATCAGTTTACTTGTTGATGATAAAAGAAGGTCAGGAAGTCGACTTAGCAGCATCAAGTTCAGTGGCGAACTTAGGAAGGAGCAAAAGAAAGCGGTGGATACGGTTTCTAAGTTTGATATTGGCGTTTTGCATGCGCCTACAGCATTTGGCAAGACCGTAACAGCAATCGGCCTGTTGTGTAAAAGAAAGGTCAATACCTTAATTCTTGTTCACAATAAGCAACTCGTAGAGCAATGGCAGGAAAGGTTAAGGGCATTTACGACAGGTGTTGAGGTAGGGGTGATTACAGGCTCAAAGAAAAAGCCGACAAAGGCTGTTGACGTGGCAACCTATCAAAGTCTGCTTAACCGCAGTGACAATACGGTGAATCTTGTTGTCCATGAATATGGCCAGATCATCATAGACGAATGCCACCACCTGTCTGCACCGCAGTATGAAAAACTATTGGGTGAGGTTCACGCTAAATACGTATTGGGTATTAGTGCGACGTTGGAGCGTAGAGACGGTCATCAGCCAATAATTTTTATGCAGGCAGGGAGGGTAAGGCACACCATTGTTTCGTCCAGTTCAGTGAAGTTTATTCAATCCCTTCAAAAGAAGGAGGTTCTTTTCGAACCACCGCTTCAACTAGCGACTCAAGACCCTCGGCCACATATTGCTGATGTGTATAGGTGGTTGATCGAGCATGAAATGAGAAATAGGCTAATCATCAGTGACATTGAAGCCGAAGTGAAACAAGAGCGTGTTCCTATCGTTCTTACAGAGCGCCGAGAGCATGCGAAATTGCTCAGTGAGATGCTAACCCAGAGGAAAATTCAGAATGAAGTGTTAGTTGGGGCAATGAAAAAGAAAGATCGGGACGAGGTTAATCAAAAGCTAGCAACGACTCAGGTTTTGGTAGCGACGGGACGATTTATTGGTGAAGGGTTTGACCTTCCTCGGCTCGATACCTTAGTAATGGCATTGCCAGTATCCTGGAAAGGAGCGCTTGTTCAGTATGTCGGTAGAATACAGCGGGAGTATGATGGTAAGACGGAAATCCGCGTTATCGATTATGTAGATATGAAAGTCCCAATGTTGGCAAGAATGTATACCAGGCGCAGTCGTGGATACAAGGCATTGGGTTTCGATGAGGGTGTGTTTGATGTACAAGAGAAACTGTTTATACCTGTGATCATTGAAGGGGCTTGATTTTTTGCAACGAGAAGATCATGCTATCAGCCATGAAAATGACTCTAAC
>JBHOGO010000166.1:0-3205 GCA_043421945.1 bacterium sp. HQB-150
ATGCTCTTTAACAAACTGGAAAGCTGACTAGTAAATCTAATCATTAGATTAGATTGAAATGTTATTTATCTCTTAGAGATGAAATAACGAGTTCTCAAGCGTTTTCATCGAAAGATGAAAACCAACACAAACACATTCATGTGTCTTGTATTCTTTATAAAATTGTATTTTATAAAACTTGAGTCCGGCGAAAACAAATAGTCTCTCACTCATAAAATAGAGAGACGACCTTGGTTGTTTGATTAAACAACGCCAAACGTCGAAAGACATCTTGGGGTTGTATGGTTAAGTGACTAAGCGTACACGGTGGATGCCTAGGCAGTCAGAGGCGAAGAAGGACGTGCTAACCTGCGTTAAGCCATGAGAAGACGGTAAGAGTCGCTATACTCATGGATTTCCGAATGGGGAAACCCACTTGCATAAGCAAGTATCATAACGTGAATACATAGCGTTATGAGGCGAACTCGGGGAACTGAAACATCTAAGTACCCGAAGGAAAAGACATCAACAGAGATTCCGAAAGTAGCGGCGAGCGAAATCGGATTAGCCCTTAAGCTAGTTTGGGATTAGGTGAATACTCTGGAAAGAGTAGCGATACAGGGTGATAGCCCCGTAACCGACAGTCCCTTAAAAGTGAAATCGAGTAGGACGGCGCACGTGAAACGCTGTCTGAACATGGGGGGACCATCCTCCAAGGCTAAATACTCCTGACTGACCGATAGTGAACCAGTACCGTGAGGGAAAGGCGAAAAGAACCCCTGTGAGGGGAGTGAAATAGAACCTGAAACCGTGTACGTACAAGCAGTGGGAGCACCTTCGTGGTGTGACTGCGTACCTTTTGTATAATGGGTCAGCGACTTAATTTTAGTAGCAAGGTTAACCGTATAGGGGAGCCGTAGGGAAACCGAGTCTTAACTGGGCGTATAGTTGCTAGGATTAGACCCGAAACCAGGTGATCTAGCCATGGGCAGGTTGAAGGTGAGGTAACACTTACTGGAGGACCGAACCGACTAATGTTGAAAAATTAGCGGATGACTTGTGGCTGGGGGTGAAAGGCCAATCAAACCTGGAGATAGCTGGTTCTCCCCGAAATCTATTTAGGTAGAGCCTCGGACGAATACTACTGGGGGTAGAGCACTGTTAAGGCTAGGGGGTCATCCCGACTTACCAACCCTTTGCAAACTCCGAATACCAGTAAGTACTATCCGGGAGACACACGGCGGGTGCTAACGTCCGTCGTGAAGAGGGAAACAACCCAGACCGCCAGCTAAGGTCCCAAATTACTACTAAGTGGGAAACGATGTGGGAAGGCTCAGACAGCCAGGATGTTGGCTTAGAAGCAGCCATCATTTAAAGAAAGCGTAATAGCTCACTGGTCGAGTCGGCCTGCGCGGAAGATTTAACGGGGCTAAGTAGTAAACCGAAGCTGCGGCAATGCAATTTATTGTATTGGGTAGGGGAGCGTTCTGTAAGTGGTTGAAGGTGAGCTGTAAGGCTTGCTGGACATATCAGAAGTGCGAATGCTGACATGAGTAACGATAAAGGGAGTGAAAAACTCCCTCGCCGGAAGACCAAGGGTTCCTGTCCAACGTTAATCGGGGCAGGGTAAGTCGACCCCTAAGGCGAGGCTGAAGAGCGTAGTCGATGGGAAACGGGTTAATATTCCCGTACTTCTTACAATTGCGATGGGGGGACGGAGAAGGCTAGGTGGGCCTGGCGACGGTTGTCCAGGTTCAAGGGTGTAGTCAGGTGTCTTAGGCAAATCCGGGACACTATATGATGAGACCTGATGTCGAGCTGCTACGGCAGTGAAGTCATTGATGCCATACTTCCGGGAAAAGCCTCTAAGCTTCAGATTGTAAGGAATCGTACCCCAAACCGACACAGGTGGTCGGGTAGAGAATACCAAGGCGCTTGAGAGAACTCGGGTGAAGGAACTAGGCAAAATGGTACCGTAACTTCGGGAGAAGGTACGCTCCTGACGGTGATGAGACTTGCTCTTTAAGCTGTTGGGAGTCGCAGATACCAGGTGGCTGCAACTGTTTATTAAAAACACAGCACTGTGCAAAATCGAAAGATGACGTATACGGTGTGACGCCTGCCCGGTGCCGGAAGGTTAATTGATGGGGTTAGACTTCGGTCGAAGCTCTTGATCGAAGCCCCGGTAAACGGCGGCCGTAACTATAACGGTCCTAAGGTAGCGAAATTCCTTGTCGGGTAAGTTCCGACCTGCACGAATGGCGTAATGATGGCCACGCTGTCTCCACCCGAGACTCAGTGAAATTGAAATCGCAGTGAAGATGCTGTGTACCCGCGGCTAGACGGAAAGACCCCGTGAACCTTTACTACAGCTTGGCACTGAACATTGACCCTACATGTGTAGGATAGGTGGGAGACTTTGAAGCGTTGTCGCCAGATGACGTGGAGTCAATCTTGAAATACCACCCTTGTATGCTTGATGTTCTAACGTCGCCCCCTTATCGGGGGTGCGGACAGTGCCTGGTGGGTAGTTTGACTGGGGCGGTCTCCTCCCAAAGAGTAACGGAGGAGCACGAAGGTGGGCTAATCACGGTCGGACATCGTGAGGTTAGTGCAATGGCATAAGCCCGCTTGACTGCGAGAATGACAATTCGAGCAGGTGCGAAAGCAGGTCATAGTGATCCGGTGGTTCTGAATGGAAGGGCCATCGCTCAACGGATAAAAGGTACTCCGGGGATAACAGGCTGATACCGCCCAAGAGTTCATATCGACGGCGGTGTTTGGCACCTCGATGTCGGCTCATCACATCCTGGGGCTGAAGTCGGTCCCAAGGGTATGGCTGTTCGCCATTTAAAGTGGTACGCGAGCTGGGTTTAGAACGTCGTGAGACAGTTCGGTCCCTATCTGCCGTGGGCGTTGGAAGATTGAAGGGGGCTGCTCCTAGTACGAGAGGACCGGAGTGGACGAACCTCTGGTGTTCGGGTTGTTACGCCAGTAGCATTGCCCGGTAGCTAAGTTCGGAATCGATAAGCGCTGAAAGCATCTAAGCGCGAAGCGAGCCCTGAGATGAGTCTTCCCTGGCACTTTAAGTGTCCTAAAGGGTTGTTCGAGACTAGAACGTTGATAGGCAGGGTGTGTAAGCGTTGTGAGGCGTTGAGCTAACCTGTACTAATTGCCCGTGAGGCTTAACCATACAACACCCAAGGTGTTTTATCGGATTCAAGTA
>JBHOGO010000167.1:0-3110 GCA_043421945.1 bacterium sp. HQB-150
AGTAGGTGCGTTTTCAAAGCCGCGTAAAGCGGGGCGAACTTTTCACTGACTTGGATAATCCATCTCGCCATGGTGGTACGTGATAGGTCAATACCCGATTGGGTAAACAACGACTCTTGGCGATACAGTGGCATCGCGTATTGGTATTTGCCAAGGATGATATTGGCAAGCAAGCTTTCTGTCGCGAAGCTCTTAGGGATAATACTTTGCGGTGCTGGCTTTTGAAGGATGTGGCTGTTGTCTTCGGTCTTTTCGCACTGGCGGCAAGCGTATTTAGGACGAACATATTCCAGCACTTTGAGCACGGCTGGTGAGAACTCCAGTTTCTCGCTGCAGTCTTCACCGATTTTATGAAGGGTATGATTGCAGCATGAGCACTGCTTTTCATGGGCGTCTAAATCGAGTTCGATAACCTCACGAGGCAAGGTCTTTGGAAGAGGCTTGCGTTTACCTCGTTTCTTCGTTGTGGTCGTCGTCGTGACCTCAACTTCTTCTTCCTTAGCGGCCTCACATTCCACTTCGTTGAATAGGTCACCTTGAGATTCATCGTAAGGCTTTAACGCCTCCGAGCGTTTAGCGAACTGGCGGTCGAAGGCAAGCTTGAGCTGTTCAAGTAGCGACTGGCGCTCTTGTTTCCATTGGCTTTCTGACGCCATCAGCGCTTTCACCATCGCTTGTAGCTCGGCAACATCTTGGCTTTCTGGGTTGATATTTGGCGTCTTTTTCATGGCATTTATTATACTAAAATCATGCCGTTAACGCTTGGTGGATAAGGCTTTATTATCGTTTAAGTCATTGTGAAATCGTTTATTCGAACGGGTTTATGGCCGATAATCGTGAAGCCAGAAAGCAGTCTATCCAGCTCAAATTGAGTTAGGGTGAACACCTCATTTTTCTCTGTTGATGGCCACTTGTACTTGGCTTTTTCGAGGCGTTTGTACCAGAGGGCGAAGCCTGTTTGATCCCAGTACAACACTTTAATTTTGTCGCACTGTTTGTTAGTGAACAGGAACAGTGCACCGATAAGTTCTGCCAGATAGGCCGCTGGCGTGCCTTGTGGAATACTCAGCTCAACATCATTGACGAGCAGTGTCATGTTAGCCGTTGCTATTTGAGCTTGATACTTCGTCGTCTTTTCGACGACTTCAGCTTTAACAAAACCAACCGTGTTCGGTTTTGCGATGTGCTTTAACTGTTGGCGCTTAGCGTAAAAAGTGGAGAGGCTCAATCCGTTACGTTCACAGAATAATCGTTGTGACAACTGGCTGGATTCATAGTGTTCGAACAAGATTCGCCATTCTTGGTTAGTGCGTCGTTTGGCCATTTCAAATCTCCTTTGGGTTGGAGGTTTGATCTTATTATTCGGGCTAGACGATTTTCTGCATAGTCTTTTTGTGTCATGCCATTGAGGTCGCATTGCTCTATTACATCACGCTCTTGCTCGGTGAGTTTTATCAATACTTTTGGAAGGCAACGTTGAAGCTGAACCATCGCAGGGGAAATGTCCGTTGGCATAACAAACTCTTCGATGTCTACCGAATGGATTTTCCGTCTCAGTTGATCAACAAGCTGGTTTCTGGTCATCTTAAACAGCCATGATTTACCGTCTTGCAATGTACAGAAACGCTCGCTATTCCCCATAGCTTTCAGAAACACTTCTTGCATGATGTCTTCCGCTTCGTGCGGATTTTGGGTCTGTTTTAGTAGCCAACCATAAAGGCTAGGTTTTGCATGATTCCACGCATTCATCAAACATTTCATTCTTGAATCTCGATTATTCGTCGCGCGTGCTCATTCAAAAAAAGGCACGCGCAACGCTCCTTCCTTTCCTTTACGCTACAACATCTTCTTTGAGCAAATCACGAACTAGAACAACAGATGGCACCGACCCCGTATGTTTTAGATCACCATTAATCGCAACACCCGGTGTGCTCATAATGTTTGCTTTCACAATGGCTTCTAAACTGGTGATCTTTTCAATGGTGATTTGCAGCCCTAACTCTTGTGCGACCGCGGCAAACCGTTCTGCAGTGACGACGCAGTTCTTACAACCTGAACCATAAACTTGAATGCTTTTCATATCAGATTCCTGTGAGCATGTGCTCTGCTGTGATTAATAAAAGAAGTTGAACAACCAACCCGTGACGGAAATCGCCCCCAGCAAGTAACCTGCGATCACGCCAAGCAATCGGTATTGCATCACTTGTTTGAGCATCATGAATTCAGGCAAGCTCACTGCGACCGCTCCCATACAAAACGCAAGCGTGGTTCCCAGTGGCATACCTTTGTCTATCAACGACGCCATGATTGGCACAATGCCCGTTGCGTTGGTGTAAATCGGAATGGCACTGAGTGTCGCAAGTGGCACCGTCCACCACTGGCCGTGTGCGAGGTTTTGCTCAAACCAATCCGCTGGAACAAAACCATGAATAAACGCACCAATACCGACACCAACAAAGACCCAAATCCAAATGCGCTTTAAGATGGTACTGGTCTCGTTCACGGCAAATTCATGGCGCTGTTTAAACGTGATTGAGGTTGATTCAATTGCCATTTGAGGTTGTTCATCTAGCTCATTGGCTTTTTGATACGCTTCAGCGAGGAAAGGTTGTAACCAACGGTGGGCTTTAAATACATCTAAGACAAAGCCTGCAAAAATGCCAAGCGACATGCCAATTACAACGTACATGATGGTGAATTTCAGCCCGAGAATACTGCCAAGCATGATGATCACCACCTCGTTGATCAGAGGCGATGTGATAAGAAATGCGATGGTCACACCAATAGGAATACGTGCTGAGACAAAACCCATAAACAGAGGAATAGAACTGCACGAGCAAAACGGTGTAATCACACCAAATAGCGAACTAAGGAAGTAACCCACACCGCGGCACTTGCCTTGTAGATATTGGCGAACTTTGTCCACACTCAAACTGGCTCTCAGTGCAGAGATAACGTAAATCAACACGACCAATAAGACTAAGATCTTACTGGTGTCTTCAATAAAGAAATGAACTCCTGTTGCCATTGAAGTACTAGGGCGTGTTGATCTTTCGTGAGTGTTTTTTGAACAACATGGTAAAGAGTTATAATTTGCTTCGCCAAAAGTA
>JBHOGO010000168.1:0-2896 GCA_043421945.1 bacterium sp. HQB-150
CTACTTTTTTAGAGAAAGTATTGGCTGCTGGGATTGCATCGATGGCTAAATCATAACCACTCATGCGGATGCCCTGCATCGCAAGCTCTCAATCTAGGACCTAGGCGTGATTGCAGTGGCATAATATTAGCTAGTACTATTTTCTTTGTTTATGGCTTTGATCATATTTTTTCAATAAACCCTTGCAGTACAATGAGCCTAACAATAAAGACGTAGGCATTACAGAATGTGCCCTAATCTTCTTTAGTTTATAGGTGAATGTACTATCACAATAGATGTAAGAAAGAGAGAAATCGTATATATCGGTTGTAGCAAAGCCGCTGGCGTTTGCCATGTAACAAAAGGGTTTGTTGGTCTTTATCAAATTGCTGGGAATGGTAAGGAACCCTTATCCATCATTGCTTTATTTACTATCCATCGACATGCCGAAAAATAAGGGCAGCCAAGGTCACTACCGATATAGGAAAAGTAACTAGGATGCAAATCGATGAAAAAAACAAACTTATTCATTAAAAAGTCTTGGCAAGAGCAAGGTACAGCTCCTGATTATCGATTTTCTTTAGCCAACGAGCGAACTTACTTGGCTTGGATCCGAACGTCACTTGCACTTCTCGCTGGCGCGATTGCATTAGATCAATTAACACCAGATTTGGCTAATCCAACATTTAGACTCATTATTTCTTGCTTTTTATGCATATGCTCGGCACTCGTTGCGATATACGCATACCGTAGGTGGTCGCTTAATGAGCAAGCCATGAGGCATAATAAAGAACTCCATTATACTTCCTATATGAAAGTAATCAGTGGATTGCTTGTTATCCTTACTATCGCGATTACATTAGCTATTACGCTATGATAACTGAAAAGGGTCTTCAGAAAGAACGAACTCATCTTTCATGGCTGAGAACAAGACTTGTTCTTTTTGGTATGGGCTTCGTCTTCTTCCGTCTTTCAATCTCCAATTCGCATATTCTGACAGCTTTCATCGGGAGCGTAGCAATGATTATAGCGATAGGTTTCTCCCTGCCTACGTCGTATATGACTAAGCGCATTATATCTACCCTTTCGATGCTAATGGCATGTACTTATCTATGCGTCATGGTCAGCAAGTTTTTTGTGTAAGAACGTGAATGTAATAAATATTAAATTTTCAGGTTATGGTTCCCCTTCCTTACTTAGTATGTCATGTCGATAGTGATAGAAATGATGTCGGAAGTATTTTCGTTCAAATGTTTGATTCGGCATTAGCAAGCTGGCTAGGAGAGCCATCAGGTAAGTGGGACCATAATTATTTGTGTGAAGGCTACGATAGTTTTTTTCAAATAGTGAACAGAGTATGAAAATGATGGCGAACTTAATCAGACGTCAACAATCTCCAGCACTAATAATGAACTACTTAGCACTACAGCAGCCAACCATGATGCAAACAGCAAAAGGTGGTGTTGGGCGTAATGCACCTTGCATTTGCGGAAGTGGTAAGAAGTACAAACGGTGTTGTGCTTGATTCTTCGGCTGTTCATGGCAGAAAGAGAGCATGTGTTAGTTTTTTTATTGAATTGAAAAAATATATGCAAGCCTATTGTTGAATATATTTCGGCAATATGTGTTGTAGAGATATAAATATTTGTTTTTTACAAAGGTAATATGGTGACGACCATAAAGTATTCACTAACAGCTGATTTAAAATAGCGATAGTTTCGTTATTTTAAAGTATTAATTTAGGTGAATTTTTATGGACGTGATGACGTTTATATCGGATATGATGCTAACAGATGCAGTAATATTGAAGGTGCTGCTGGGAGCTGTTTTTGGATTGTGCTTGGGGCTAACAGGAGTGGGAGGTGGGGTATTACTTATTCCTATGTTACAACTTTTCTGCGGTATGCCACCTGTATTGGCGGTAGGAACAGCAAGCCTTATATCAGCAATGGTTAAGGTCAATGCTTCTTTTTTTCATGTGAAAGAAAAAAATGTTTCATGGAAGCAAGTTAGTTTACTGTTCGCTGGCGCCGTACCAGTGACGATATTAGTGACACAAATCGTCGTGTATTTTAACCAGCACCCTATTCATGGCGCGGTGACACAGTCCGTAGTTTCTTCGCTGGTTATAGCAGTGATGGCTGGGTCGTTGATGTCTGTAATTATTAAGTTTAAATCGTGTGAGGTCTCTGATACTCCGAATGTTAGCGGAACTATTAACCGTCCTAAGGCTCTTTTATCAGGAGCTTTCTGTGGTTCGGTTATGGGCTCTACAGGGGTTGGTGGAGGCGTATTATTACTTCCCGTCTTGAATAGCGTTCTTCATTTAGATATAAAAAAATCAATTGGTTCATCTATCGTTCTCGCCCTTTTTCTCTCTACTGTTGCGGCGGTTGGATATGCAAAGGGAGGGCAAACTGACATTGCGACCGCCATTTGGTTTGTCATCGGTTCATTTGTTGGTGTTCCAGTTGCTGCAAGGTTAATGAAACAATTATCCGATAAGCTGATATACCTTATTACCCTATCCGTCATTGCTGTTAGCCTCATGATGTACCTGTTTTCATATTGATAGACAGCGAGTCAGCTAAGTAGTGATCTGATTGGTTATTGAAAATGTATCAGAGCCCTTCCTCGTAAAGTTTTAGCCGTTTTCATCTTCACAACATTTGAAGCCTAACAAGGTAGACCCATGGCACCAGAACTACGCATCTTAGCCCCCTAGACCGTCATAGATAAGATTTAGCGGATAAATGTACCAATATTGCACTGTGGAGCAGCTGTGGTACTCCCAGAGTATTATTTAGGTTCTTGAGAATGAGTTATGAAAAACCTAACTCGTTTAACAAATTGGCGTAATTCTCCACCTACAACAATCGAGCCGAAGCGAGATGTATTAGGTGGAGATGTAAGCCAT
>JBHOGO010000169.1:0-2895 GCA_043421945.1 bacterium sp. HQB-150
GAAGCCATCACTTAACATCACAAACACAGAAAAATCAGGATTGATGGCGATGGCTTAAACCGATCTCAGGTTAACTAGGACATGTTGATCTTTCGTGAGTGCTTTTTTGAGCTACATGATAAGGAGCTATAACCTCTTTTGCCAAAAACAAACGACAACTCCAAATCATGCCAAGAACAATGCTAACTGATATTCGATGGGAACTGCTACTGCAAGTGATGAAAAGTACAGATCGTATCTACAACAAATCTAAATACAGAATGACTTTTGAAGGAATACTCTACCAAATGTCAACAGGTATTCCATGGCGAGATTTACCTTCAGAGCTTGGCGAGTGGAGCACTGTCTACAAACGTTTTGGGGCCAAAAAGGAATTTTAATTTTTTTCAGCAACTTATCAAGAGCTGCAGATTTTGAGTGGGCCTTCTTAGATGGCTCTATTGTTCGGGCACACCAGCATAGTACAGGTGCAGCTACTGAAAACTCAGAGCAAATAGGAAAAAGCCGAGGAGGGAATTATGCCAGCATGCTATCGCTGGCATTTATGTTAATGAAGCTGCCGATGTATTACTGAACTTAAAATGTACAGCAAAGATCAACACGCCCTAGTAAATAAGTTAAATATTAATCAACTATAGCGCCGCTAGCATCTTCTTTTGATGCGCGAGGTATTCATCATAAGTACCTTGGAAATTGACCAGCTTCTTATCTTTTACATCAATAATAGAAGTCGCAAGCGAAGAGACAAACTCACGGTCGTGACTCACAAAGATCAACGTACCTTGGTACTCTTTCAATGCATTGTTAAGTGCTTCAATCGCTTCCATATCCATGTGGTTTGTTGGCTCATCCATGACTAAGACGTTGATATCTTGCATCATCAGCTTGCCAAATAGGAGGCGGTTCTTTTCACCACCCGAGCAGTTACGTGCTAGTTTATTCGCATCGTCAGCAGTGAAGAGTAAACGGCCTAGAATACCGCGAACCATTAAATCATCGTGCTTAACGGTACGCCATTGAGAGATCCAGTCGAAGATAGTCAGATCATTGTCGAAGTCTGCTGTGCTATCTTGAGGACAATAGCCAACCGACGCATTTTCAGACCACTTAACAACACCATGCTTCTGTTCAAGATCTTTCACTAAACAACGCAACAATGTCGTTTTACCGACACCATTTTCACCGATAACCGCTAGACGCTCTCCAGCTTCAAGTAATAAATTACCGCCTTCAAACAGGGTCTCATCATCAAAACCATGGCCTAGGTTTTCAAGCTCAAGTGCTTGACGGTGCAACTTCTTACCTTCACCAAAATTAATTGATGGGCTCACTCGGCTTGTTGACTTCACTTCATCAAGCTTGATTTTGTCCATTTTCTTCGCTCGTGAGCTCGCTTGTTTCGCTTTGGAAGCATTCGCACCAAAACGGTTAACGAAATCTTGAAGCTCGTTAATCTCAGCTTCTTTCTTTGCGTTTGCAGATAATAATTGCTCACGAATAAGGCCAGAGGCTTCTAAGAAGTACTCATAGTTACCAGGGTAAATACGTAACTCTCCGTAATCGATATCAGCCATATGCGTACAAACAGAGTTCAAGAAGTGTCTGTCATGCGAGATGATAATCATGGTGCATTTACGCTGGTTTAACTCTTCAGCAAGCCAGTTAATCGTGTGGATGTCCAAGTTGTTCGTCGGTTCATCCAGCAACAAAATATCAGGGTTTGCGAACAAGGCTTGTGCCAATAGCACACGTAACTTCCAACCTGGTGCAACCTGCTGCATCAAACCGAAATGGAACTCTTCTTCGATACCGGCTTGCAACAAAATGTCACCGGCGCGACTTTCTGCTGTGTAGCCATCCATTTCGGCAAACTCGCTCTCGAGCTCAGCGACTTTCATACCATCTTCTTCGCTCATTTCAGGAAGAGAATAGATACGATCACGCTCTTTTTTTACTTCCCAAAGCTTGGTATCGCCCATGATAACAGCGTCGATAACGTTGTATTCTTCAAAAGCAAACTGATCCTGACTCAACACACCCAGCTTCAGCCCTGGAGTAATGGATACGTTGCCAGAGCTTGGTGTAAGTGCACCACTTAGGATCTTCATAAACGTTGATTTACCACATCCGTTCGCTCCGATTAAGCCGTAACGATTTCCGTTACCGAACTTAGCTGAAATGTTTTCGAATAGTGGCTCGGCGCCGAATTGCATGGTGATGTTAGCGGTTGAAATCAATGAAGTATTCCTAAAAGTTGAGGCCTGTACGGTGCTTAGCTAGCAGCGCCAAGTCATCGGAAATATAAGCAAGAATGAATAGGCGGGGAATTATACAGATATATTGAGTAATTGATAGTTGTGAGAGCTAAGTCACACACTAGAGAGCTTACCTGACAAGTCTTGTCTAAAACGTATGACAAAGGTCGACATACCAGAGCCTAAACTGATCACTTAATTCGCGCATCGTATTGAGATACCCATATGGGATTTTTTTATTACCAATAACGGTGCATACCACGTCATTCTGACACCTTGTGCCATTCAAACGTGCCGTCTATAGTTTTGTTAATTCGACAGTGTTGTTTGTATCCTTCGGGAATGCCATTAGCCTATTAGGGCTGTCATACCATCAAAATGCCAAGGGAAGCGATGATCGCCCACGTCACCATCAAAATCGGCATCTGTGTTGCATTATTATTCGGGCTACTTTTTCCCTTCCCCGCGTAACAATGTGAGCGATTACGAAAACCGTTACGACTTATCTCGCTAACGCTGATGAGGTCACAGCTAAAATGCCGTTGTGACTTCATCATTTAGACACTATACCTGTGATCATTGAAGGGGCTTGATTTTTTGCGACGAGAAGATCATGCTATCAGCCATGAAAATGACTCTA
>JBHOGO010000016.1:0-68290 GCA_043421945.1 bacterium sp. HQB-150
GTTAGAGTCATTTTCATGGCTGATAGCATGATCTTCTCGTCGCAAAAAATCAAGCCCCTTCAATGATCACAGGTATAAACGGACGTGCAACAGTTGGCTCGCGCTCGTTCCTCGCACAGTTTAGCCAACTATTTCACGCCGCTTAATACGCGTTATGGCTCAGAAGTGATTTAACTCGCATATGTATCCATACAGTTATTTGATATGCACGAGTATTGGTATGATTCTATCTTTTACTGTTATTAAGGAGAGAATGCGTGATGAATACTCCCATCTTAAATATGCGTGATGATCGTAAAGAAAGTATAGTACAGAATACTCCTGCAATATTTGAAATTGCATCTAATGAAAATGCAAATGGATCGGCGCCTTGGTTTGAAGCTGACTCTCAAAGCGAAGTTGGACGATGGTGTGGCCCAATAATTCAAATATCAAAAAAACATGATGTTGATCCTCGATTGACTATGGCAATTATGTACATGGAAACTACTCATGGCTACTATGAGAGGCTTTATCCTGAATTTTTAGAAGATGTGTTTCCTTTGAGAAAAAGTGTATTGCCAATGAATATCCATTATAAATACTGGCGAGAATTGGGAGTTACAAAGAATAGTCTCAACTGCCCTCACTATAATATTGAGTTTGGTGTGATAATTCTAAAGCGTATACAAGATCGAATTAACAACCCGACAATAGAAAAAATAGCCTCAATATATAATTTCATTGGGGCTGAGAAAGTGACTGACTATGGTGCAAGAGTTTCGAAGGTTTATTTAACTCAACCTTGGAAATTAAATGGTTGTACACAATGAGACAGTTATTAATATTAGCAGTCACTGTTTCTATCATTATTGCCAGTATGGTTTTATTTATTGCCATAGAACATAATACAATGGAAGTCTTTTGCAAAGACATTGACACTAGTGAATGCAGATTTGATTATTTCTATGCGATTTTTATTTGGTTGACATGGTTTACCCCAACATTTGTGGCACAATCGGCAATATATTGGCTTGTTCTGTATGTTATTAAGCGCTTTAGTAACAAAGGCTTGAAGCCATAACAAGGTAATCAAGGTGATGCATTTTACTTGGTAGTTTTGGTATGGAGTTCGGTGCGATTTGCCACTTCAGTGGGGCATACATAATTGCTAGTGTTAGGCATCCAAATATTAAATTTAACGAGAGTATTAAAAATGGAAATTGTACAAAAAAAACGTTCAAATAAACTTGTATTTACGCTTAATGATGAAAATTTTAATTTTGCGTTGAAAGATAAAAGTGGTGAAGATGACGTTGATTTAAATTATGCGGACTTTCCACAAAAATCATCACTACGAATTGAGGAAAATGAATGGCTAAGAAATGTTGGATGTTTATGGTGTGCTCTAGGTGCATTTCAACTTGGATATGCTATTTATTCTAGTGCACCGATAACGGGGAAAGGTTTTTGGTTAGCTGTTGGTCTATTTTGTTTAATATGCGCTCATTTTTCTAAGGTGAAGTATTCCGTTTTTAAAGCTGAACATGGAAATGTTTATGTAATTCAGGATAAAAGTCATGATGTGATTGTCAATGAATTAAATGATCGAAGAAAAAAGCAACTATTAGATTGGTACGGCGAGATAAATACAGAAAACGGATTAGACAATGAAATAGGAAAATTTAATTGGTTATGTGATCAGAAAGTACTAACAAGAGAGGAGGCAGACACAATAATTGCTCAAGTGGAATTTGCTCATAAAGAAAAGTCAGAACAATCTGTTGGGATGTTGAACTAAATTCATAACAAACATCAAGTTGACGTTTTATACTGCGCAATTTTGGTATGGAGTTCGGCGCGCTTAGTGGGGTGTATGGGGCGCAACTTATGTTAGGCGTTATGTACTCAAGAAAAGCAATTTAAATCCCTCCATAAATCATTGATATTTAATGGTTGTCGTATTGATGTCTGGTTGGTGCCGTTATGAGTCTTGGAATCTGAAGGTATGTTGACCTCCGGAGCAGCATGAAAGGAAATCAGATGATTATTAGGAAACTGAGGTTACAGCGTGGTTGGTCACAAGAGCAGTTAGCTGAACTTAGCGGCTTAAGTGCTCGTACTGTTCAGCGAATCGAGCGAGGCCAGAAACCAAGTTTGGAATCTCTAAAATCTTTAGCTGCGGTATTTGAAACAACAGTCGAAAACCTTCAACCGGAGCATACTATGGACACTGAAACCAAACTGACAAAAGAGGAACAAGTCGCCATCGAGCAAGTACAGGCAATCAAGGGTTTTTACTCCCACCTTACGACCTATATATTAGTGATCGCGCTTTTATTTGCTATTAATCTGTTTGCTAATCCAACTTATATCTGGGCTGTTTGGCCAGCGTTAGGGTGGGGAATTGGCATTATAAATCATGGGCTAGGCGCATTTGAAGTTCTCAACTTCTTTGGCCCTAAGTGGGAAAAGCGTCAAATTGAAAAACGGTTAGGACGTAAATTGTAGGCCGCGCAAAGCGTTTAAGAGCGACTTTATACTGTGGGCTTGTTTCGCTTCGCTCAAGTGTAGCGCGCGGTATTCCGCGCCTTAATGCGCGTTAGCTGTATTCAGTAATCAATCGTCTTAATCAAGGAGGAGTAAATGAGTAAAAAAATAGTCATTTGCTTGGACGGGACATGGAATAAACTGGACGAAGAGAAACACGAAGAAAGCGAAGAAACCAATGTGAGAAATTTATGGGGAATCCTGGATAAAAGTAACCCTTCAAATCAAATTGTATATTATGATCAAGGCGTTGGCTCTCATTGGTACGATAGAATTCGGGGAGGCGTATCTGGTAGAGGGCTTGAAAAAAATATACGAGAAGCTTATTTTGAGTTATGTAAACATTATAATTCAGGTGATGAGGTTTATATTTTTGGCTTTAGTCGAGGTGCATATACAGCTCGATCCCTTGCTGGGATGATTTATAGCTGTGGGCTCTTGAATAAGAACAACCTTACGGATAAATCAATTCAAAACGCATTTGACGTATATAAAAAATCAGATAAGTACGAAAGAGATCAGTTCAAGAGTAGCAATACCAAATGCGAAATAGAAATGATTGGCGTATGGGATACGGTGGGGTCGTTAGGCATACCTATTGGGTTCTTAAAGAAAATCACAAATAAACTTCTTCAGTTTCATGATACAAGGCTAAATAAAGAGGTGAAGCATGCATACCATGCTTTGGCAATTGACGAGCAAAGAGAAACGTTCAAGCCCACTCTTTGGGATGTCACCAAACCCCGGCCAGGACAAGTATTAGAGCAAGTTTGGTTTGCCGGGGTTCATGCAGATATAGGCGGCGGATACAAGGATAGGCACCATTCAGACATAACCTTCAAGTGGATGATTGATAAAATAGGAAATAAGCTGACATTTGTTAGAAATCATGGCTATCCATTTGCAATTAACTATAAAAAGAAAATCCATGATTCCTACAAAATTTATTATGGTGGCAAAGAAAGAAGGGTTGCCTCCGTTACCGATATATACACACCAAAAGTGCATGAGACTGTTCTTAAAAAAGTAAATGCACCGGGTAACTACAATCCTTTATCTTTAGTTGATATGAGCAATAGCTCCACTCTAGCCCCGTATGATGTTGTCACTTAAACGACAGCTAACAATTAGCTTGAGAGGAACATCCTCCCGTTGTCACCAAGCTTGTATCTGCAACTGCTAAGTCGTGGCGTATGGTGAGTGGTGTTAGTCATCGACTAAGCTTTACGCATAAAGGTGAGTGGCGTTCCCACAGGGACTCGAACCCCGATCGATCGCTTAGGAGGCGACTGCTCTATCCTGTTGAGCTATAGGAACCCTGTTGAGCTATTGAAACATGGCCAGCAAGGCTAACTAGAAGGAGTTTATAACAAAATCAGCAGGTTATAAACTCCTCGGTCGTTTTTATTCAGAAGAATGTCTACAAATCAATTTTAGTTACCACATCTCCCACCTGAATACTGCCCGCGAGTTCCGGCTGACGAACGACCACTTCTGCTGAAGACTCATAAACCCTGTCTACTGTCAGGCGCATGTCTGATTTCACCATCCGGCTTCTTGGAATACCGCTTTGATCAACAAAGGCAGCACGGTGCCATAGCATAAGCTCATCCCCCGAACGAACACCATGAATACGGCCAACGTTAATTTGCGCCATCGAATTGTGGGCGTTAACAATCTCCGGCAAGCTGGTTCGGCATGATAGCTGGTTTTCAAGATCGAGCATCATTTGGCGGCTAACACGGAGTAACATCTTACCGTAGGCCGACTGCCAAAAACGCGCCGATTTAGTGTCGACTTGGCTAGTGCGTTCAAATGGCCATTCGGCGATGTCTCGATAATTTTGTTGAAAGAGTACTTCGCCATTTTGTCCATCAAGCACCTGCATAAACGTTGCAAATTGGCGGCTGGTACGGTCTTGTGAAAGCACCCGCTGCTCAACCGTTGCGGTTAAATCAGTAATTTCGCCAGTGATAATATATTGTGCGTCATTATCTTGTGCCAGCATCGTTGCCGTATGCGGGGATGCAGGGTTAATGTCTACGTTTGCCACTTTCGGAGAGATGAAGCTTTGCGATTGCTGGTTGATTTGTTGATTAAGCACCTGACTAAAATCACCGCCTATTTGGTAGATAGCCCCTAAAGACGCATGTTGTGGCGAATTGAGGTTAAATTGGCTAATAAGCAGTGCTTTTTTATATTGGGTTTTATGGCAAGTTTTTGCCGTCGGGTAAATATCGACACGCGTAGTGACATAGTATTTGCCCCCAGAGCGCTTGGTATCGACGATAAGCACTTCTCGGACTTCACTACCGCTAAACAGATATGTCTCTCGTTGCTCTTCCAATATTGGCTGCATATAGTTGAACGTCGATAGGTCAGCCCCTGAATATTGCATGGCTTGGAATACCGCATCCTTCAAGGCGCTATTACGTGCCGCGACATTACTTTCCAGTATGGTGGCTTCCCCTGTGACCTCAAACCAGGTGGCACTGGCAGGCAGACTCAATAAAGAGGCCCCGATACTAAGTGCGGTGAAACAGGTGGAGAGTAGTTTTTTCATAAGACTTCCATTTACGGTATGAAACTTGCTTTTCTTTTGCAAAATCCAGAAAACTTGCTGGGTGAGTTTTAACGGACAACAACATTTTGACGCAAACGGTGCAGCTCGATAAAACATTGATGGCTATGCAAAGACTATACCTTATTTTAGGTAAGCATATTTGAGAAGTCATTCATGAAGCGATATTGGATGCTGACGACAAAACAGGGAACTGTGAAACCGTAATGATGATCTTGGAGCGGTAACATGAAAAATTGGACATATCGACTGGGCGTACTGTTACTATCTGTATTGGTTGTTTCATGCTCTTATGCGCCGATATATAACGGTAAGGAAGCATACAGCGGCAGTACCTTTATGCTTAGCGAAACCCCACGCCACACTATGGATTTCTTTGTCGAAGGCTTGACTGAGCAGCTGGTTAATTCGAACCAATACCTGACAGCCCGTACACCATTGGCAGTGACTTCATTTGTTGATCTCCAAGCGCTCGATGAAACGAACTGGCTGGGGAATAGTGTGTCAGAAGCGTTTATGTTTCAGATGCAGCAGCGCGGCTATACCGTGGTTGACTTTAAAGCGACAGGGGCTATTCGAGTAACCGAAGCCGGAGACTTTGCTGTAAGCCGAAATTGGCAAGATTTAGCGGGTGAGCAAATTGTCGATTATGTTTTAACGGGTACCATGCTACGTCAAGGTGGTGGTGTGCTTGTGAATGCGCGTATTATCGGTATGCGCTCCCGTGTTGTGATTGCGTCGGCACAAGGCTTCTTGCCTGCAGATCGTATTGGACGCGACATTGATAATGCGAATAAAATGCGCATCGAAAATGGTTCTATCATCCGGAATGATGTGACTGACCATAATCGCGATAATATAATTTTGAAGCCCTAGGAGCGGTGAATGATATTCCGAATGCTAATGCTAGCACCCTTGCTTTTTCTCGTCGCTTGCCAGCCGTTATCTGAGATAAAGAACAATAATATTCTGACAGCGGTCGGCTACGCTTCGATCAGTGATCAGCGTGGCAATAATGATGATGAAAAGAAGATTCGTGCGATGCGAGCTTCAAAGCTGGATGCGTACCGAGAGCTTACCGAGCAAGTTTATGGGGTGAGATTAAGCGCGCGTGCTGGTATGACGGATCAGCAGCTTGGGACAGAGACGACAGATGGAGCCGTTGATGGTGTTATCCGAGGTGCAGAAGTATTGCGTAGCTATATTGTTGGTGATAACTACGTGACAGAGATGCAGCTTGACTTAATGCGCATGGAACGCCTACAGAAAAACGGAGAAGTGCACAGTATTCCTCAAAATTCGGTGACACTTTTTTAGGTTTAGGTTTAGGTTCAAGTCTAGGTTTAGGTCTGAGTTCAGGCTTACGCTTAAGCTTAGCCGTTTACGCTTTTGATATGCCGATTTAATGATGACAAGAAGCCGCTCGTAGTGCTGATCTCAATCAGTGTTACAGCGGTTTTTTTTGTTTGTCACTCTAAGAGGTAGGTATATTGCGCGAGCATTGTTTACGTTGAGTATTGCTTGCGATGAGCTTTAGGAAGTTAAGCTAGGCTTTAATATTCGTGCCAAGTGAGCGCACATTGGTAGCGGCACCCTCTGCGTTATAGCCCATCTGAGATTTCCCACGCGCTTGTAAGAACATGTTGTTGAGCTTATGGAAGCTAAGTTGAGCACGTTGTAGTGCTTCGCCATTAGCTTCATTGTGCAGGTGGCAGGTTTTCAAAGCCGCTTCAATCTCTGTCACTTTCTCGGCCATGGTAGCATCAGTGGTTAGAGATTCTTTATCGGGATGGCGAGCGATGATGGCATCTTGTTGCTGAATTTGGTTTAGCTTAGCGAGTTTCTCTTTGGCAAGTTTTTCAATCTCGACAGAGCGGCGTGTAGCAATCGCGTCCTTTTCGGCATCAAGGATAACCAAAAAGTCATTAAGCAGTTGATGTTGCTGTTCAAGCAGCGTCACTAATTGCATGCGATTGCCTTACATTAAAACCCGCGAAGCTCATCTTCGAACTTAGTCATATTCGATGCCAGTTTATCGGCGTCGATCGAATATGAGCCATTCGAAATCGCTTCTTTGATTGCTGCAACTTTGGCCGAGTCGAAACTTGGCTCTGCTGCGAGTTGTTGGTGTAGTTGTCCCACAGACTTACCTTGTGCGCTGAGAGATACTGCATCACCGCGAGACGCGCTACTCGCTGGTGACGAATCGTCACCTTGGCTGCGTGACGAGCCTACTTTATCTTGCGCACTACGCTGCGTGGAATACGTTTGACCACTGCGTAGTTGATCAATGCTGGCCATCGTTTAAGCCTTCTCTAAATATTACGAAACTGATTATGTATCGGCGGTGACTATGGTAACTTTAGCAGTAATTTAAAAATCAACACTAACTTCTCCAACACCGGTTATTCTACCATCAATTACACGACGCGACTTGTTGTTTTGAACTTTAATTTGGTCACCTAATAGGCCGTCGCTCAAGGCTTTGCCGGGGGTCACAATATTCAGCCCCCCTCCAACCGCGATAATGCGAACCGCATCGTTTCTGCATACTAAACAGATATCATTACCTTGAACAACATCACCAGGGTTAATACCTCGCCTTACCTTGGCACCAATGACTAAACTCGTATCGTTGTAAGAGATACCACGCTGAAAACGGCGCTCCATCATTGTCACGTGTACATCTCCAGTTTGGATGACTTCGCCTCTACTTAACGGCTTAGCGGCAACAACGAGGGGCATTTCGAGTGAAATTCTCACCGGGACATAAACTTGCCATCGGGGAATGTCACAACTCACTAAAACATTCACGCTATGAGTCAGCGATTGTTTACCAGGAATCGTGGCGTTGATGGGAAACTCACACTCACTGAGGCGTAAGCGGGCATCTAATTGTGCCGCTGTAACGGTCAGTGTGCCGTACTTAGGTAACGTGACTTGCTGTTCAACATAGTCTTCTGCGATTTGTTGTACTAGATTTAAGATATTGTTGGCAGCAGGTTCTACTTGAGCGTGCGCTATTCGTGAGAAGAGTGTGAGCAACACAATAAGAACGAGAGGGTATGAACGCATTAATCGCTTGTTTGTCACTTTGTTAACACCTTCGTTGCAGTTACTATTATTAAATTCTCGAATTACAAGGCATACTAAAGGAAATCGGAATAAAATTCTTGGTTTTCTGTTGTAATTATAACCATGTATCAAATGGAGTCTCCCTATGACGGGCATTCTTGATTCGGTCAACCAGCGCACGCAATTAGTGGGCCAGAACCGTTTGGAACTGTTAACATTTAAGCTTAATCGCCGTCAGCGCTACGGTATAAATGTTTTTAAAGTCAAAGAAGTACTACAGTGCCCTCGCCTTACCGCTATGCCTAACCTTCACCCGCTTGTTAAAGGGGTCGCTCATATTCGTGGTCAAACTGTTTCTGTGATTGACATGAGTTTGGCGACAGGTGGGCGTCCGATTGATGATTTAGAAAACTGCTTTGTTATCATCTCGGAGTTTAACCGCACTGTGCAGGCATTCCTTGTTTCTTCTGTAGAACGAATTATTAACATGAACTGGGAGGCCATTTTACCGCCACCAGACGGTGCGGGAAAAGGGAACTATTTAACTGCTGTGACTGAGATTGACAACGAGCTTGTCGAAATCTTAGATGTTGAGAAAATTCTTGATGAAATTTCACCGGTGAAAACGCAAGTTTCTGAAGCGTTAGTGGAAGAGGCTGCGGAAGTTCAGGCTAAGCAAAGCATCGTAAAACGTGTACTGGTTGCTGATGATTCTTCTGTCGCTAGAAAGCAAGTACAACGTGCCGTTGAAGCTATTGGTTACGAGTGTGTGCTGGTAAAAGATGGCAAAGAAGCGATTGACCTGCTTAAATCAATGGCAAAAGAAGGCAGCATTTACGATCAATTGGCATTGATTATCTCTGATATTGAGATGCCAGAAATGGATGGGTATACCCTGACGGCTGAAATTCGTGGTCATGCCGATTTGAAGGATCTACATGTCATCTTACATACCTCTTTGAGTGGGGTTTTTAACCAAGCAATGGTTGAGCGTGTGGGCGCAAACGCCTTTATACCTAAGTTCAATCCCGATGAATTGGGCGCTGCGGTGCTTGCCGAGTGTCAGAAGTAAAGAGTAATCGATGACAGCGATAACGATCAGCGATCAAGAGTATCGGGAATTTAGCCGTTTTTTAGAAGCTCAATGTGGCATTGTCTTAGGAGACAGTAAACAGTATTTAGTTCGTAGTCGCCTTAGCCCATTGGTGAGTCGATTTGCGACGGGTACGTTGTCTGATCTTTTGAAACAGGTGTCGTCTGGGAGAAACAGCGAGCTTAAGGTTGCTGCTGTTGATGCGATGACGACGAATGAAACACTCTGGTTTCGTGATACTTACCCTTATACGGTATTAGCTGAAAAGCTACTTCCTGAGTTAGCTGCCAATAAGAGGCCGATTAAAATTTGGTCGTCGGCTAGCTCGTCAGGGCAAGAACCCTATTCGATAGCCATGATTGCTTTGGAAACACAAACTCGGCGTCCAGGTACACTGCCGATGGGAGTGCAAATCACAGGGACGGATATTTCGACGGCCATGCTAGACAGCTGTAAAGCGGGTGTTTACGATAATTTGGCACTGGGTCGAGGGTTATCTTTAGAGCGTAAGCGACAGTTTTTCCAAGACAGTGGTAATGGCAGCATGCAAGTTGTCGATAAAGTGCGAAAAATGGTGAATTTTCGCCCTCAAAACTTAATGAGTAGTTATGCGCTACTAGGCAAGTTCGACATTATTTTCTGCCGTAATGTGCTTATTTACTTTTCGCCAGAGATGAAATCAAAAGTACTTAACCAAATGGCTGGTAGCTTAAACCCTGGTGGTTACTTGATATTGGGGGCTTCTGAATCGTTAACGGGGCTAACCGATCGGTTTGAGATGATTCGTTGTAACCCTGGAATTATCTATAAGCTCAAATAAAATGAGACAACGTGCTGAATGTCACCGTGCAATCACGCTGTTTTATCGCCTATGCTCAACGTGTTACTAAACGCGATAGCTAAATATCGACCGCTAGTAACGTTGACCGTTGAGTATAGGCAAGCGCTCGCTCAGGCAATATCTTCATGAGCGCTATCTTCTTTATGCTACGGCAACACATCTCTTCGGTTTTATTTTCATTCTTTAAAATCACCTTCACAGTTTGGCACCTTCTTTGCATATATTAATCCATAGTATTTTAGGAGGCAGAGTATGGCCATATCTTTCGACAAAGCGTTAGGCGTTCATCAACACACTGTGGGCATACGCTCAAAGCGTGCAGAAACCCTAGCCAGCAACCTTGCTAATGCCAACACACCGGGATTTAAGGCGAAAGATATCGACTTTCAGCGCGCATTAAATGCGGCAACCTCCGGCAGCAGTATGGGGATGAGCCGAACGCATGAGCGGCATATTGTTGCCTCTGCCAGCCGTTCTAGCGGCGAACAGAAGTTCCGAGTCCCTAATCAGCCAGATACTGGCGATGGAAATACCGTTGATGCTCAATTAGAGCGTAATATTTTTATGCAGAATTCACTTGAGTATCAAACGTCACTCGATTTTCTGGGTAGTAAGTTTAAGAACATGACCAAAGCGATTAAGGGGCAGTAATTTATGAGTCTTTTTAATGTATTCAATGTTACTGGCTCTGCGATGAGTGCTGAAGCGGTCAGATTGAACACGACATCAAGTAACTTAGCCAATGCGAACAGCGTTAGTAGCTCAGCACAAGAAACATATCGAGCTCGTCACCCTGTGTTCGCTGCTGAGTTACAAAGTGCAAGCCATCAGCGTGATGAATCGGTACCGGTAAAGGTACTCGGTATCGTTGAAAGCAAAAAACCTTTGCGTGCTGAATATAATCCTGACCATCCACTTGCGAATGAGGAAGGGTATATCTTCAAGCCAAACGTCAATGTGATGGAAGAGATGGCCAATATGATTTCAGCCTCTCGTTCTTATCAAACGAATGTACAAGTTGCTGATGCGAGTAAGCAAATGTTGATGCAAACGCTGAAGATGGGTCAATAAGTGAGGAGCAATTGCCATGGCTGATATAAACGGCACCGGCTTACCCGGCTCGGGCAGTTTGTCGTATATGGAGCAGCTCAAAGGGCTCCAAGATAAGCAGCTACAAGAATCCCAAAAGGAAACGGGAACGAATGATCTAAAGCAAGAGGACTTCCTGTCTCTGCTTACCCAGCAGTTAGCACAGCAAGACCCGTTTAAGCCTGTTGAAAATGATCAAATGATTGCTCAGATGGCATCATTTGCGACCGTTGATGGTATCAACAAGATGAATGAGCAGTTCACAAGCTTGAACTCTGCCATGACGTCGAATCAGGCGCTACAAGCATCAAGCCTTGTTGGCCGTGACGTGTTAGTACCAAACAGTACAGCGATGAAACAAGCTGATGGCGGCCTTGCCGCGATGGTGAGGTTACCGCAAGCGTTAGATAACTTGTTGGTCAATATTGAAGACGAGCAAGGGCAGCTGATTGAAACTCTCAATATTGGGGCAAAACCCGGCGGTGAGCACCGCATCGATTGGGATGGTAAAGATCAGCAAGGCAATCAATTGCCGCCAGGTAAATATGTGATTAGAGCATCCGGTCTTGTGAATGGCGAAAGCCAGTCGTTTGAAGTCTCTACTTACGCAAATGTTAATAGTGTTTTGCTAGGGCAAGGTGACGGTAATGTCATGTTGAACCTCGCAGGATTTGATTCACCATTCCGACTCGCCGAAGTGTTAGAAGTTGGCAAGGTATAACGGGCTTAGGAGAAGGCAACAATGGGCTTTAATATCTCACTCAGTGGTATAGGTGCCGCGCAAAAAGACCTAAACACCACCAGTAATAACATTGCCAACGCAAACACTTTTGGTTTTAAACAATCGCGTGCGGAATTTGGTGATGTTTATTCTAGTTCGATTTTTTCGAACGCGAAAACCACGAACGGTCAAGGTGTTCAAACTTCCAAGGTGGCACAGCAGTTCCATGAGGGGTCGAGCATTTATACCAACAACCCGTTGGATATGCGTATTTCAGGCAGTGGCTTCTTCGCCGTTGCGGATGATCGCTTACAGCCGAACCTAAATAGTTTGACGCGTAATGGTGCTTTCCATCTTAATAAAGATAACTACATGGTGAACTCAGAAGGTCAGTACCTGATGGGATACGATGTTGATCAAAGCACAGACCAAGTTATCTCCTACGAGCCTAAAGCGTTAGAAGTGCCGGATAAATATGGTCAGCCTCGTCCGTCAACACAGGTGAATGTCAGCGTAAACTTGCCAGCAAGTGCAACGCCAAAACCAGTCGCAGGGTTTAACTTCAATGATCCAGAGACTTATAATAAGTCGACCTCAGTGACGACGTATGACTCATTGGGACAGCCTTATAAGCTCAGTACGTATTATGTGAAAGATGATAACACTACAGCGCCGAATAAATGGAATGTCTTCTATACCATGACGGATAGCACCGGTGAAAAAGCGCTGGATATTGAGGGTGGTGTTGCTGGTGGTGGGCAGCTGGGCTCAACATTAGAATTTAACTCTGATGGCTCTGTATCATCAATCAATGGCGGCAATCCGATTCGTTCCGTTAAGCTAGGACCTGAAGGCGCTAATTTAGAGCTTAATGGTGCCGATGGCGATCAACAAATTTCTTTTGATTTTGATGACCCGACACAATTTGCTGCACCGTTTGAGATTCGCCGTTTTAATGAAAACGGTGCGACAACGGGCTTCTTAGCCAAGGTTGATATCGATAACAAAGGTAGCATCATTGCCACCTATAGTAATGGTGAAAACGTGACTCTTGGCCGTGTGGCTATGGGACGTGTCGCCAATGAGCAAGGTTTGTCGCAGGTGGGTGGCACACAATGGAAAACAAGCCAAGATTCTGGCGAGTTGATCTGGGGTGAGGCGACACAAGGCGCATTCGGTTCGATTAAGAGTGGTACGCTCGAGCAGTCGAACATTGATATGACCCAAGAGTTGGTTGACCTAATTACCGCTCAGCGTAACTTCCAAGCGAACTCTCGAGCACTTGACGTCGATAACCAATTACAGCAGAACATCCTTCAGATTCGATAACCTTTAGAGGTTAAGATAGAAGCGAGTATCATGCTTACCTGTTTTTGCCGCGGCAACCTTGCCGCGGCAATTTGTCTTCTCTTTTTGCCGTAACGGCAAGCCTTTACCTACACTTATCCTCGGTATCGTATCATTTTCGTACAATGCCCTTATATTTTAGATGCTTATAGTTGGCATCATTATTGCTTTATCTAAGTCAGATGATTTAGGAGAGCATTATGGATCGCGCATTATTTCTCGCTATGAGCGGCGCAAAGCAAGATATGTATGGGCTACAGTCTCATGCCAATAACCTTGCCAACGTGCGCACAACAGGCTTTCGTGCTGACTTAGAACAAGCACGGAGTATGCAAGCTTATGGCGAAGGGATGCCGACACGTGTGTTCTCTATGCAAGAGCGTCCAGGTTTCGATTTTTCTCAAGGTTCGGTAATGACGACAGGCCGCGATCTGGATGTCACTGTAGAAGGTGATGGTTGGATTGCCGTTGTCGACAATATCGGTCAAGAAGCCTATACCCGAGCAGGTAACCTTAAGATTGATCAAACAGGCATGCTTACCAATGGTAGTGGGCACTTGATTGCCGGTCAGAATGGCGGCCCTATTTTTATCCCTTTGCCTATCAGCAAAATTGAAATTGGCCGTGACGGTACCATTTCGGTTCTGCCGCAAGGCGCGCCACCTGATGCCATTGAGCAAATCGATAGAATTAAACTTGTAAAACCAGACAATCGTGACCTGACCAAAGATACCAACGGTTTGTTTAAGCTGAAAAATGACGACCCGTTTGTTGAAGCGGACGGCTCTGTGCGACTCCTTACTGGCGCACTTGAGGGCAGTAACGTCAATGCGGTTGGTGCTATGACAAGCATGATTGATTTACAGCGTCATTTTGAAATGCAAGTCAAGATGATGAAAACCCTTGAAGAGATGGATGAAGCACAGGCTTCTCTGTTGAGAGTGGGATAGGAAGAAGGAATAGACTATGCATCCAGCATTATGGGTTAGTAAAACCGGTCTTGATGCCCAACAGACCAATATCTCAACGATCTCGAACAACTTGGCGAATGCCTCGACGATCGGTTTTAAGAAAAGCCGTGCGGTGTTTGAGGATCTGTTTTATCAGAATATCAATCAGCCTGGTGCGCAATCTACACAGGATACAGAGTTGCCTTCTGGTCTTATGCTTGGTGCTGGTTCGAAAGTCGTTGCCACGCAAAAAGTCCATACGCAAGGTAATACTCAAACCACCAACAATGCGTTCGATATGATGATCGAAGGGGATGGTTTTTTCCAGATCCTTTTGCCTGACGGCAACATTGGCTATACCCGAAATGGTCAGTTTACTGTCAACGCAGAAGGTCAAGTCGTGACCTCTGGCTCGGGCTACGTTGTACAGCCTGAAATCGTGGTTCCAGAAGATGCGGTTGCTGTGACAGTGGGTACGGATGGCGAAGTGTCTGCACGTATTCGAGGTCAGCAAGAAAATGCCGGTCTGGGGCAGATTACAACCGTTAACTTTATCAATCCAGGCGGCATGGAGCCGATCGGCCAAAACCTATTCTTGCCAACGGGCGCAAGTGGTGACCCACAAGAAGGTGTCCCGGGGTTGGATGGTTTAGGCTCTATTCGTCAGTCTATGCTCGAAACATCAAACGTTAACGTAACAGAAGAGTTGGTTAACATGATTGAAGCACAGCGTGTCTACGAGATGAACTCGAAAGTGATTTCAACCGTCGATCAGATGCTGAGCTACGTGAATCAGCAACTCTAGTTGGGAGCTAGTACCATGAAGAACTTTATTGTTGTTGGGCTCGTTGCTTTGCTTGCTGGGTGTGTTGTCCCACCTGTGGATGTTGCTGATGAGAACGAACTTGTCACGAATGAAGTGGACGCGGTAGAAGGGTCGACAGGCTCTTCAACGGGGCTGATTGACCTGCTTCGTAGCCGTGAAGAAGCCGTCGCGGGGGATCCTGCTTGGGCGCCTATTCGTCCACAAGAAAAACCTGATCACTACGCTACAGCAACGGGATCGCTGTTTAATGTTTCACTGTCTCAAGACCTCTACGATGACAAAAGACCACGCGGTTTAGGCGATATTGTCACAGTGACGTTGGAAGAGAAAACCCAAGCGAAAAAGAGTGCTACGGCTGATTTAGGCAAGACAACCGATTTGTCGATGGATCCATTGTCACTTGGTGGGCAAGAGATCACGATTGGTGACCGTACCTTGTCTTATGCGGTATCGAACGATAACTCCTTTAGCGGAACGACATCAGCAAACCAGAGTAACAGCATGTCAGGTACGATTTCCGTTGAGGTCATTGATGTGATGGCCAATGGCAATTTGATGATTCGTGGCGAGCGCTGGTTAACCCTCAACACAGGGGATGAATATATCCGCCTGAGCGGCACAATTCGTCCGGATGACATCGCTCCAGACAACACGATTGCCTCTACCCGAATTTCAAATGCGAGAATTCAATATTCTGGTACGGGAGATCAACAAGATACCCAAGAGCAGGGATTCTTGGCACGATTCTTCAATGTAGCTTTGTAGAACATAATATAGCGCGAAAAACGTTGGAGTTTTGACATGCAAAAGGCAATTAAACTATTCACTGCTGTGCTGCTGACGATTGCAATGATCCCAGCGCAGGCTGCCCGTATCAAAGATGTGGCTGGCGTGGCAGGTGTGCGAGATAACCAACTCATCGGTTATGGTTTAGTTGTCGGCTTGCCGGGAACGGGGGAAAGTACACCGTTTACCGATCAGACATTCAACGCCATGCTGCAAAACTTCGGAATTACTCTGCCGCCAGGCACAAGACCAAATACCAAGAACGTTGCCGCCGTTGCCGTTCATGCGACGATGCCTGCTTTCGCCAAGCAGGGACAGCTTATTGATGTTACGGTCTCTTCGATTGGCTCAGCGAAAAGTATTCGTGGTGGCACACTGCTGCAAACCTTCATGAAGGGTTTAGATGGTAATACTTACGCCATTGCGCAAGGCAGTCTTATTGTGGGTGGGTTTAGCGCGCAAGGGGCTGATGGCTCAAGTGTGGTCGGTAACACACCAACGGTTGGTCGCATTAGCAATGGGGCAATTGTTGAGCAAGAGATAGCGAACCCCTTTGGACGTGGCGATTTCCTAACATTTAACTTGTTTGAATCTGATTTTACGACCGCACAACGTATGTCTGATGCGATCAATGAGTTCCTTGGCCCAGACATGGCCGCGGCCGTCGATGCAACATCGGTACGCGTTCGTGCCCCTCGTGATGTTAGCCAACGTGTAGCTTACCTTTCAACAATTGAAAATTTGACGTTTGACCCTGCCGAAGGCGCGGCAAAGATTATCGTAAACTCACGCACAGGTACCATAGTGGTTGGACAGAATGTTCGTTTACGACCAGCTGCTGTGACGCACGGTGGCATGACCGTCACCATTCGTGAAGATTTGAATGTGAGCCAGCCAAATGCGATGGCTGGTGGACAAACCGTTGTGGTTCCTGACAGCGATATTGAAGTTGAGGAAGAAGACGGCAGAATGTTCAAGTTCGACCCAGGTATTACCTTGGATGATCTTGTTCGTGCTGTTAATCAAGTAGGTGCAGCACCTTCAGATTTAATGGCTATCTTACAATCACTTAAACAAGCTGGTGCGATTCAAGGCCAGTTGATTATTATCTAGGTGATGACATGAAAGATTATGTTGATCCAGGGTTTATCCACGACTTAAGTAGTCTTGATCGTCTCCGTGCTGGTGTGAATACAGACGAAGAATCCTCGCTTCGTTCAGCGGCGACGCAATTTGAAGCTATTTTTACCAACATGCTGTTTAAATCAATGCGAGATGCCAATGCGGCCTTTGAATCTGATTTAACTGATGGTCGACAACGGCAGTTTTTTGAACAGATGCACGATGAGCAGATGTCTTCTGAATTGAGTGCGACAGGCTCTTTAGGACTAGCGGATCTCATTGTTGAACAGCTAAGTGCTGGTCAAAATGAAGAACTTGCCGTCTCCCCAGGAGAGGCCGTGCCATTGACTCACGAAGCGGAGTCGGTGATGTTAACACCGCAGCAAAGTGGTGTGGCTTTTGACCGCGAACAGATTGTCCAAACTAAAACACAAGAAGAGCTTGCCATTAGAGGCGCAATGGATCGTGCGATAGCTAATCGTCGCCAGCCTGTTGAAGATGCAAAACCATTCTCGTCTCCAGATGATTTCGTAACGCGTATGAAGCCCTATGCTGAACAAGCGGCAAAAACGCTTGGTACAGATCCTGCGGTGTTGATTGCTCAGGCTGCATTGGAAACCGGCTGGGGTAAGAAAGTGATTAATAATGCCCGTGGCTCAAGCCATAACTTATTCAATATCAAAGCGAACCCAAGCTGGCAGGGTGATAAAATGGCAACGCAAACCTTAGAGTTTTATGATGGTCTTGCTGTACAAGAGCATGCTGCGTTCCGTTCTTATGATAACTATCAGACCAGTTTTGATGATTACGTTAACTTTCTAAAAACGAACCCACGTTATGGCGATGCCTTAGAGCAATCTGCTGAACCTGAGCAGTTCATTCGAGGGCTGCATCAAGCCGGTTATGCGACGGATCCTCAGTATTCTGACAAAGTAATCAGTGTGATGAATCGAGTGAATACTATCTTGAAGTAGCCGTTTTACGCTGATTCTCCCCTCAGTACTGACCTGAATCAGCGGCACTACTGATATGAAAATTATATTAACTACTTGAATAAAATGCGAAAACGCGCCAGTCAAAAGCTGGCGCGTTTTTTGCATTTAGCAAAGAGGTAATAGTGAATGATCTGCTGTTCGTAAAGGTATACCAGCAGGTTGATTTAGAGGTTTCGGAGGCGTAATGGGTTTTGATCTGCTTAATTTGGGTGCTCAAGGTGTCCTTACCGCCCAGCGGCAGTTAAATACCACCGGGCATAACATCAGTAACGTTAATACTGAGGGTTATAGCCGTCAAACCGTTTCCCAGAAGACCAACGATCCGCTCTGGTGGGGGGGCAATCAGCATGGCATGGGGTCACATATTGCCGCTGTCAGTCGATCTTTTGACCAGTTTGCCGCGAATGAGGTAAACCTTGCCACGACAAACCTAAGTTATGCGGCAGACAAAGAAGCATACTTGGGCCAGCTGGATACCACGCTTGCCAACAGCGCAAAAAAAATCCCTGAAGACATGAATGATTGGTATGACGCTGTAAAAAGTATGGCAGATACCCCTAATGACATGGGCGCACGAAAAGTCGTACTCGAAAAAGCGCGTATGGTGACCAGTGGCTTAAATCATAACTATGCACAACTCGTCACTCAGCGCGCAGACGCTAACGATGGGCTTTCTGCCACGTTGTCTCGTATTAATGATATCGGCTCAGAGATTGTCGATATTCATCGTGCCTTAGTGAAAAGCCCTGCGATTGATAACGATTTGCTTGATCGCCATAACCAGTTAATTAATGAGCTATCTCAATATACGAAAGTGACGGTCACTCCGAAAGGAAACGATAGCTTTAACGTGATGATTGGAACGGGTCATACACTTGTTTCAGGTACGCAATCGAGTGAATTGTTAATGGTTGCCGGTAGCCCAGATCCACAGCAAACTCGTTTAGCCCTTCGTGAAGGGAACTCGACGAAAGTCATTCAAACGGCTGATTTAGACGGAAAGCTAGCTGCATCACTAGAACTTCGTGACGAGACTATTCCGCAGGCAATGGATGAGCTTGGCCGCATGGCGATTGGTTTTTCTGAGACAATGAATCGCCTGCAAAATCAGGGTATGGATCTCAACGGTGACGTTGGCGTTAACATGTTTAATGACATTAACAACCCTGATGATGCGATGAATAGGGTCATTATTCCAGCAGAGTCTAACGCTGAAATGCGAGTGTTTATTGACGATCTCAGCATGCTAAAACGCGGCGAATATGAACTTCGTTATGACGGTACTGCTTATACCGTAACAGGACCAGATGGCAATCAGCAGCAGTATGCGGCCACTGGAACACCACCAAGTTTCGAGATTGATGGGTTACGGGTCGAAATTGATGTTCCGCCGGGTACCAATGAGAAAATATTATTACGTCCTAGCCGGTCAGCGGCGGGGTTGATTCGTGTGACGATGGACGATGGCAGCCAAATTGCTGCGCAAAGTTTTTTGAGCTCAGAGTCACGCATGCAGGGCGATGCTGAGTTGTCGATTCGATCAACCGGTACCACTCCAGAGTTCAAAATTATGGTCTCGCCGGATGCCACACAATTTGCAGTACTTGACCGAGAAGGTACGGTATTACAGCCTCCTCAAACCTATCCACCAACAGCGCCTATTGTGGTTGATGGTACGGTTGTTGAGTTGAGTGATGGTGCGGTCGGTGGCGATGTTTTTGCCATTCACCTTAATCCAGCAGAGGGTGATAACGGTAACCTTATTCGTATGCAGAACACCCAGCTCGATAAGCTAATGGATAACGGTAAATCGACATTTGTCGATGTTTTCCAAGGGCTAACGACAGACATCGGGGTTCAAAAATCGTCAGCGTCGCGTTTAAGGGATGTCGCAGAAGTTGAAAAAACCTCTGCAGAGAGCAGAGTAGCGGAAATTTCAGGGGTCAACCTTGATGAGGAAGCAGCTAATTTGATGAAGTTTCAACAAGCATACATGGCCTCGTCACGCATTATGACTGCTGCCAATAAAACCTTTGAAACCTTGCTCGATTCGACGCGCTAAGGAGACCTAAGTGATAAGCCGTATTTCAAGCTTCCATGATTATAAGTCGACAGCCGCCGATATTGGTCGCCAGCAGGTCAAAGTACACCATAACCAGCAGCAGCTGGCGAGTGGCAAGCGAGTCATGACCGCCGGGGATGATCCTGTTGCCTCAATTTATACCCAAAACTTCGAGCAGCAAGATGTACAGATAGACCAATATTTAAAATCCATCACGCTAGCACGTAACCGCCTGACCAATGCGGAATCTGCCATCAATGAAGCAGAACAAATTGCCGATAGTGGTAAGCGTAAAACGATGCTGATGATTAACGGTTCGTTATCGATGGCTGACCGCGAAGCGCATAAACAAGATATGCAGGGGTTGTTTAACTCGTATATGGATCTTGCGAACACGCGAGATGAATCGGGTAACTACCTTTTTGCGGGTACCCAATACAGCAAGCAGCCATTTTTCCGCGATAACCTTGGGCAAGTCACTTACGCCGGTGATAGTTACCAGCGCATGTCGCAAGTGGCTCCTGCCATTGATGTTCCCGTTAACGATGCGGGCGACAAAGTGTTTTTGGAAGTGCGTAACCCTTATGGGCAATACAAGCCGAGCTATGCGATGCAAGAAGGCTCGAACTTACTGTTGGTCGATAGTCAAAACACGAATAATGCTGATAACAGTGAATACCAGGTGACATTTCAAACCACCCCGCTGGGTGTCACTTATGAGCTATTTCAAAATGGCGCATCGGTGAGTTCAGGGGCTTATGATGCGCACAAAGGTATTGAATTTAATACTCTGAAGCTCAACTTTTCTGGTGAAATGAAAAATGGCGATAGTATTACCTTTAATCGCCAAGAGACCGTGAATATTTTTGATGCATTTCAAAGCGTTATTGAGCTTTCTGAGCGCGAAAATAGTGATGCCTCTGCGAATGCCGAACTTCACTATGCCGCTGAGGTTATGTCGGAGTCGTTTAAGCATTTGAACCGAACGCGCTCAGAGCTGGGAACAAGAATGCAAACGCTTGACCGTCAAGAAAACATGCACCTTGATTTTAAGGTTGTCTTAAATCAATCGAGAGGGCGATTGGAAGATCTTGACTATTCTAGTGCCGTGATTGAATTAAATGAGAATATGTTGGCGTTACAAGCATCACAGCAAGCGTTCGCAAAAACCAAAGATTTAACGTTGTTTAACTTCATCTAGTCAAGCTTTTCACAAGGCGGCAAATCAAGTTGAGTATTGCCGCTATTTTAACGTTGAAGGGCATAGGATTGCCGCAGAGGCATATGCATTACCTGTTATAGGGCTAAGTTGTTGAATAAAAGGTAAATTAAAGTTGGCATACAGCTTGCTTTAAAGTAAATAGGTGAGGTAAGTGCTCCTTACCTCAATACAATTAATTAGATAGCTGGTCCCGCTACATTGTCTTTTCATCGATGACTGCGGGTAGGCTGTTTCGCTCACAGCGAAAAGTCAAAGGAGAGCAAAATGGGTGTAACAGTTAACACCAACGTGTCTGCGATGACTGCGCAGCGTTACCTGAATAAAGCTACGGATGGACTTAACCAATCGATGACGCGTTTGTCGTCGGGTAGTCGAATCAATAGTGCAAAAGATGATGCAGCGGGCTTGCAGATTTCCAACCGATTAGTCGCACAGACGCGTGGTCTTGATGTGGCAATGCGAAATGCCAATGACGGTATTTCTATTGCACAGACAGCAGAAGGTGCGATGCAAGAATCCACTAATATTTTGCAGCGTATGCGTGACTTGTCTATTCAGTCAGCGAACGGTGCTAACTCAGCGGAAGACCGGGTTGCGATTCAACAAGAAGTGTCTGACTTGCAAGACGAATTGAACCGTATTGCAGAAACAACCGCTTTTGGTGGACGTAAGCTGCTTAATGGTACGTTCGGTAATGCTGCATTCCAAATTGGTGCGGATTCTGGTGAAGCCATTATCATGGGAATGACCAGTATTCGTGCGGACTACCAAGATATGGGTGGTCAAGTGATGGTGGGACTTGGACAGGCAGATGCTGAGTGGACAACTGGAGCAAATAACCAGATTGCCTTTTATGTCGGTGACCCAGGCAATGAAGATAACTTGGAAACGATCACGCTAGCTGAAGGTATTGATATTGAAGAGGTGGCGACCCGTATCAACGGACAAACGGATCGTGCAACGGCCTCTGTAAGTGAAAATGGTGAGCTACAGCTTTTTGCTGGTGATGAGGCCATTGTCATGCATTCAACTACTCAGATGACCCTTGGCTTTGTTGATAGAAATGATCCGTCCCTAGGTGAAAGAGAGATTGTGGCGCCAGGTGATGTTTCTAGTGCGATTACGGTGGGTGATATCAACGTTGAAACTGTGGGAGGCTCGCAGCAAGCGATCAGTATCATCGATGGAGCGATGAAGTATGTCGACAGCCAGCGTGCGGATCTCGGTGCAAAACAGAACCGACTGAACCATACCATCAATAACTTGGCGAACGTTCAAGAGAACGTATCGGCGTCTAACAGCCGAATCAGAGATACTGATTTTGCCAAAGAGACCACTGAAATGACAAAGAATCAGATCTTGCAACAGGCATCAACATCGATTCTTTCTCAAGCAAAACAGGTACCGCAGGCAGCATTGAATTTACTTCAATAACCGACGGCAGATTCTGTATAAAAACGGCAAACTGGCAACAGTTTGCCGTTTTTTTGTTTGTTCTGCATGATTTCATCATCCCTTTTCCTCATCGATCTTTTATTTTTCCACTGCAAATCTAACCACTGCAAATATAGCCACTGCAAATATAGCCACTGCAAAATGTTATCCCAACAAAAAAGTCACTGCGACTTCCCATACTGTATGCTCGGGATTGAGCGCTGATTAGCCCTTTTTTCGATCTTCCTCTCATTTTTTCATTTGATAGCAATTAAAAGTCCTCAATTTTTCTGCAATGCCGCCGACACACTTTATCGATACATGCACACTCCTAAGAAACATGGCAGAAAAAGTAGGAAAAAAGTGTGAAAAAAACGCTAAAGATATTTTAGGTGTTGCCGCTAAAGATATTGAATGAATAAGAATGCAGGTTTTGCCGGCTGGGCTGGTCGAAGCCAAATAAAGAAACTCAAGGAGAATTATTATGGCAGTTACAGTAAACACGAACGTTTCTGCGATGACCGCTCAGCGCTATCTAAACACAGCTACTGACAATACAGCGCAGTCAATGGAGCGATTGGCTTCTGGGTCTCGTATTAACTCTGCAAAAGATGATGCAGCGGGTCTTCAAATCTCTAACCGATTGATGACGCAAAGCCGCGGCTTGGATGTTGCTGTTCGTAATGCGAACGACGGTATCTCAATGGCACAAACTGCTGAAGGCTCAATGCAAGAGTCAACGAACATCCTGCAACGTATGCGTGATCTATCGCTACAATCTGCAAATGGTTCAAACTCTCAGGAAGACCGTGAATCAATTCAAGAAGAGATTGGTGCACTGCAAACAGAACTTAACCGTATTGCAGAAACGACCTCTTTTGGTGGTACTAAACTGTTAAACGGTACGTTTGATACGCGCTCGTTCCAAGTCGGTTCTGACTCGGGTGAAGCGGTTCAAATGACGTTCAATAACATTCGTGCTGATGAAGCAAGCATGGGTGGTACAACGTACATGACCGGCTCAACTATCGATTCTGATCAAACGCTGAGTGCTGATACTAACATCACATTAAACCTCGCTGATCACCTCGATGACGCTGGTAACCCTATCGATGTGACTGTCGGCTTAAAAGCGGGTGATGATGTCGAAGAAATTGCAACGCGTATTAATGGTCAAACTGACCGTGTTAATGCCTCTGTTAGCGAAAAGGGCGAACTACAAATTTTCTCTCAGCAAGGTAATGTTACCGTTACTGCGGGTGCATTGAGTGTTCAAGGTCCTAACGATGCAGCACCTGTTGCTATTGACCTAACAACAGGTGGTACTAACGCAGCGACAACGGTTGCTGATATCGACGTTACGACGGTAGGTGGTTCACAAGAAGCGGTGGCTATCCTTGATGGTGCGATGAAGTATATCGATTCAAACCGTGCGAACTTGGGTGCTGCTCAAAACCGTTTGAACCATACTATTAATAACTTGAACAACGTTAACGAAAACGTGAATGCGTCTAACAGCCGTATCCGTGACGTAGATTTTGCGAAAGAAACAACGAACATGACGAAGAACCAAATCTTGCAACAAGCAAGTACGTCTATCTTGGCGCAAGCTAAACAGGCACCACAGACTGCATTGAGCCTGTTGGGTTAATTCTGAGTCAGCGTAAACAAAGAGGCGACAAGATAAATTGTCGCCTTGCTGCATGCAAAGGTGAATGATTATGGACATTAAATCCGTTTCCTCTTCATCTGTGCCATCGTACCAGACGGGCAAAAATGGCACAGATAGTGCCTCTGGCACGAAAGTTGCTAGTAATAGTTCGGAAAGTACCGCGGCAATTTCTCGTAAAATCACTGAAGCTCGCACCAAGCAAGCGAGTGATGCGGCTGACTTACAAACTCGACGTGTCGAGCAAATGGGGAAGCTAGATAAACAACGAGAAATGCAAAGAGACCAATTAGAGAAATTGGTTGAGCGGATGGATGAATTTGTTTCTACTTTTAATAAAGGGCTCTCTTTTCGTATTGATGAACAATCAGGGCGAAATATAGTGACCGTTTATGAAGTTAAAAGTGGTGCCGTAGTGAGGCAGATACCAAATGAAGAGATGCTTGAGCTTTCACAGCAGATAGCAGACTTTCATGGAGGGTTGATGTCAACCAAGGTATAACTCAGCTCAATCGGATTTTTTATGGCAATACAGATGGGTGGTTTGGCGTCAGGCATGGATATCAACAATATGGTTGATAAAATTGCTCAAGCAGAAAAAGCGCCTAAGCAAGAGCGAATAGAACGTCAAATGGGGGATATCCAAACGGATATCAGCGCATACGGTCGTTTGAAAGAGTCGCTTGATACCATGAAAACTCTGATGGCTGACTTTCGTAACAATGACTCGTTGGCGGCTCGCCGTTCAGACATTGATACGCCAGAACAACTTTCTGCTTCTGTCACACCGCAATCTGCGGTTGGTCGGTACAGTGTAGACGTCCAGCAGTTGGCGCAATCCCACAAAATTGTGTCTAATTCGATTGATGAGTCAACTAACTTCGGTAGTGGCTCTCTTCGTGTCGGATTAGGTACAACTTCCTTCAATGTTGACATTGAACCTGGCAACGACAAACTTATCGATATCGTTCGTCAAATAAACCGCTCACCAGATAATCCCGGCATAATGGCCTCTGTTATTCAAGATGACTTAGGTGCTCGACTCGTGCTTAGCGGGGATAAAACCGGTGAGAGCAATAAAGTCCGAGTCTCAGTCAACGCCGATCCATCGAGTGATCTACAACGCTTTGCTTTTAATGCCAATAATGAAACGAACCCAATGAATGAGATGCAACAAGCATTGGATGCTCGGGTGGTATTGGATGGTTTAGCGGTTATCACGAATGATAGTAATCAAATTAAAAATGCGATTGAAGGTGTCGATCTTGAGTTAAAAGAACTCTCAAATGGCGAGCCTGCGACGCTAGCGGTGAGCTATGATCGTGATACGGTCGGTATGGCTTTAGAGCAATTTGTTGCAGCCTATAATCAGTACTTCGATGTCACACAGCAACTGTCCAAGTATGATCCAGCCGCACAAACGGGTGGTCCTCTGATGGGGGATAGCTTGGTTCGAAGCTCGACGAATCAGCTTCGTGAGGCATTTACGACACCAGTCGAGGGCGCGTCTGATAGTATGCAGACGTTGAGTCAATTGGGTATTACAACGACCTTAGCAGGCCGTTTAGACATTGACTATGATGTGCTTGATCAGCAGTTAAATCAGAACTTTGCTGGCCTCAATGACTTTTTTGGTGGGCGTGATGGCTTTGCTCGGCGTGTTGAAGACTTGATCCACTCCTATACTGGAATAACAGGCAGCATTCGCTCTCGTGAAAATAGTTTAAACGAACAGCAAACACGCTTGCTCACCGAGCAGACTAAGCTTGATGATCGTATTGAAAGTGTACGTAAGCGTACGTACGATCAATTTTCTGCGATGGACTCCGCAATGGGACAAATGCAGTCTCAATTGGCGTATATGCAGGGAATGTTCCCGACGAATGGAGGGTAAGTCTCTATGTTGCTAGAAGAGCTTGCTGATTTAGATCGTCAAATAAATAACGCTTTATTGCCTGAAACAGAGGCACGGGTTTTGCATGAAAACCCTGAAGAAAATATCGATGAATTAGTAAAGCGTAGGCAGTTACTGTTGCAAGAGATTGCGCGGTTGCCTACGGTTGATCCATTAGAATGGCAACACGCCCTTCAACGTACTGAGCAGTTAGTCGCCGCATTGGCGAACAAGCAGTCAGTGACTAAATCTCAACTTAAGCAGATTAATCACGGGCAACGTTCAGTGAAGTTATACAATAAGTTTCGCTAGAGAGTAATAGGACCAAGTATATGGCAATGAGAGGATCCCTTAAGGCCTACAAAAAGGTGTCAATTGATAGTCAATTGACCTCTGCAACGCCGCATCGAGTTATTCAGATGCTAATGGCGGGTGCCATCGAACGTTTGATACAGGGAAAAGCAGCCATGCAGCAAGGCTCTGTTGCGCAAAAAGGCGAAAGGCTTGGTAAAGCGTTAGATATCGTGATGAGCTTACGTGCATGCTTATCAATGGATGATGGTGGTGAAATATCCGAAAATCTAGATGCGTTGTATGACTTTATGGTACGTCAAATTACGTTAGCTAACCAAGATAATAACCCGCAACCTATTGATGATGTTGTCGATATGCTGCGAGAAATTAAATCTGCTTGGGACCAAATTCCAGAAGAGTTTCATGCTTTAACGAATTTTGTAGAATAATCATCCACTTTTATTTCTCCTCAATGCAGCTGAGGTCACAGCTTTTTTGTGTCCTTGGTTGCCTTATCGTGCTGTTTAATTACAATAGACAATAACTTGATGACTTTTGTCGAAGTGCTCTCTAAAAGCCAAGAACAAAAAATTGTAATAAAGGCAGGCTAATTTTTTCAATGCAATCTGTAGCAAAGATCCTCGTTATCGATGATGATGCACAAAGTCGTCACGATTTGAGTGTCATATTCGACTTTGTCGGTGAACAGTGCCAAGCTGTGCCGCTGCAAGATGTTGATGAGACACTCTCTAAGAATTCATGGAATGCTTGTTTTATTGGAAAAGTCACGTCTAAAAAAACGTTGCTAGCAACGTTAGAAAAACTATCCAATGATAAACATATCCCTCTTATTGGTTTCCAAGAGCATCACGAAATACTCTCTTCACTTTCAAATTATGTTGGTGAACTAAAGCGCCCGTTGAACTATCACCAATTGTCTGAAGCGCTGCGTCATTGTAATGAGTTTTTAGGGCAAATTACTCGCCCAGTTCCTACGTTGGGGCGTCGTTCTCCACTTTTCCGAAGTATGGTGGGAAGTAGTGAACAGATCGTACATGTCCGTCAGTTGATCGAGCAGGTAGCAAGTGCTGATGCCAATGTACTTATTTTAGGTGAGTCGGGTACCGGTAAAGAAGTGGTTGCTCGAAATGTTCATTATCATTCATCACGACGTGACGGGCCCTTTGTGCCTGTAAACTGTGGCGCGATCCCGCCAGATTTATTAGAAAGTGAACTGTTTGGGCATGAGAAAGGGGCATTTACAGGGGCAATTTCCTCGCGTAAGGGTCGTTTTGAACTTGCGGATGGCGGTACGTTATTCCTCGATGAAATCGGGGATATGCCTGCAGCAATGCAGGTGAAGCTTTTGCGTGTTCTTCAAGAACGTAGTTTTGAGCGGGTTGGTGGAAATAAAAGCATTAAGGTGAATGTTCGCATTGTTGCTGCAACACACCGTAATCTTGAAACGATGATTGAAGATGAGACTTTCCGAGAAGATCTGTTCTACCGTCTGAATGTTTTTCCTATTGAGATGCCAGCACTGCGTGAGCGCTTAGAGGATATACCACTACTTATTCATGAGTTGTTTGCTCGTATGGAAGCCGAAGGAGTTACTGCTCAGTTACGTTTTAGTCAGCGTGCTATTCAGTCGCTCATGGAGCATGATTGGCCGGGCAACGTTCGTGAATTAGCGAATCTCATTGAGAGAATGTCGATTATTTGTCCGGATGGAGTGATTGATATTAATCAACTACCGAACAAATATCGTTATGGTAATGTGCCTGATTTTGAACCCGAACCTTACGTATGTACCGAAGAGCAAGAGCGCGATGCACTCTCTTCGATGTTTGCGGATAGTTTCGACGATGAGTTTGATGATTTCGGCTCCACGAATTCGCTGTCAGAGTTACCGCCAGAAGGTCTCAATCTGAAAGAGCTATTGGCTGAGCTTGAAGTCGATATGATCACTCAAGCGTTAGAAGCACAAGAGTGGGTTGTGGCAAGGGCCGCGGATATGCTGGGTATGCGTCGTACAACCTTAGTCGAAAAAATGCGTAAATATCAGTTGGGTAAAGAGTAACTGGATTTGGTTTGCCGGTTTCGGATAGCCATGCAGTAACCTAAATTGATATAAAAATATGTACTGTTTAGAAGGGGAGTCAAATTTGTGACTTCCCTTTTTTGTGCGCTATATATTGTAACTTTATGTATTTAAAGCGAATTAAATGGTCATTTAATTGGTATAATTCGTGCTTATATATGCACATTACATCTATGTGTCAAAATAGAAGCACGGGGTCGGTTCTAAGTGGCTGCACAATTGGAAGAGCTATCAGCGCAGGTCGCGCGTTATCAGCAAGTAATGAATGCCATGCCTGCTGGGGTTATTTTGCTAGATCAGCAAGGCGTCGTTTCAGAAGTTAATCCTGAGGCAGAGCGTTTGCTCGGTGCGCCCTTAATGGGAGAACGATGGTATGCCATTATCCAGAGAGCGTTTGATCCCAAAGCCGATGATGGCCATGAAATATCCTTACGTGATGGTAAAAAAGTCAAACTAGCAATATCGGCATCAAACAGCGGTCAGCTTATTTTGATTACCGATATGACAGAAACCCGACTCCTGCAGGCACGAGTCAGCGATATGCAGCGCTTTTCGTCGTTGGGCCGCATGGTTGCATCACTGGCTCATCAAATCAGGACTCCGCTTTCCAGTGCTCTGCTTTATGCAGAAAACTTAGGGGCCGAGAATATCGCTCCGCCGACTCGACAGCGTTTTCAGGTCAAGCTTGTAGATCGACTTCATGACTTAGAGAAGCAAGTCAACGACATGTTGCTCTTCGCAAAAGGCGGTGACAATAAAGTCGTTGCGCCGTTTACGTTAGAGGTTCTTCTCAATGAGATAGAGCCAATGGTTGATGCGCTAGTATCGCGCCATAGTGTTGATTTCAGCATCGACTGTGATGACGAATCTCAGGAGCTCTTGGGTAATGTCAACGCCTTAGCCAGCGCGGTGAGTAACCTTATTGTTAACGCTATTCAAGTGTCAGGGAACCATTGCCGTGTAGCATTACAATGTCATGTTCACGCAGAACAGCTGTGGATTGATGTGGTGGATAACGGCCCCGGTATTGCTGCAGATATGCAAGAAAAAATCTTAGAACCCTTTTTTACTACTCGCCAACAAGGCACTGGACTTGGGCTTGCTGTCGTACAGATGGTCACTAAAGCTCACAACGGTGTCGTTAGTATTCAATCTCAGCTAGGTGAAGGCGCTACGTTTCGCTTAAGTTTACCGCTGATAACGTCAATTCAGACCGGAGGTCAGTCATGAACCAGAGTCGAGTGTTAGTTGTTGAAGATGATGAAGGTCTGCGTGAAGCCTTAGTCGATACTCTTTCCCTTGCGGGATATGAGTGGATAGAGGCTGATAGTGCTGAGCAAGCTATCCTCCTATTGAAACAACATGATGTTGATATTGTCATTTCTGATGTTCAAATGGCAGGCATGGATGGCTTAGGGTTGCTCAGAACGATTAAGAATAATTGGCCCAAACTGCCTGTGCTTTTGATGACTGCCTATGCCAATATCCAAGATGCCGTTGTGGCCATGAAAGAAGGTGCGATTGACTACATGGCGAAGCCTTTCGCCCCTGAAGTGTTATTGAACATGGTCAGCCGATATGCGCCAGTCAAAGCCGATTCGCACCAGACTGTTGTTGCCGATCCTAAAAGTTTGCATTTGATGGCATTGGCGGAAAAAGTGGCGGCAACAGATGCCAGTGTGATGGTACTCGGGCCTAGTGGAAGTGGTAAAGAAGTCTTGTCACGTCACCTGCATAATTTTTCTCCACGTAAAGAGCAGCCTTTTGTGGCGATTAACTGTGCCGCTATTCCGGATAACATGCTGGAAGCAACGCTGTTCGGCTATGAAAAAGGCGCATTTACAGGCGCGGTACAAGCATGCCCTGGTAAATTCGAGCAGGCGCAGGGCGGAACCATCTTACTTGATGAGATCAGTGAGATGGACCTCAATTTACAAGCGAAGTTACTGCGTGTGCTTCAGGAACGAGAAGTTGAGCGCTTAGGTAGCCGTAAAACGATCAAGCTCGATGTTCGTGTGCTGGCAACGAGTAACCGCGACTTGCGTCAACATGTTGCTGATGGACTCTTCCGTGAAGACCTTTATTATCGCCTCAATGTATTCCCATTAACTTGGCCAGCTTTGTGTGAGCGCCCAGGTGATATTGTGCCACTGGCATTGCATTTAATTGAACGTCACTGCAGTAAGCAAGGGAGCGCGATTCCTACATTGTCTGAGTGCGCGCAGCAATGCCTGCTTGAGTATCAATGGCCCGGTAATGTGCGAGAACTGGATAATGTTATTCAGCGTGGGTTAATTTTAGCGGGTAATGGAGCAATAGAACGTTGCCATATCCTATTAGAAGGGAGTGAATGGTTACAAACTGCGATGCCGACAGTGACGACGTCTGCAGCCCCAACAATTGCCCCTGTCAGTGAAGAAAAGCCTATAACGCAGCAAGCAGCAGAAGGGCTAGGCGGTGAGTTACGAGAGCAAGAGTTCAGTATTATCCTAGACGCGATTAAAGCGTGCGACGGACGTCGAAAAGAAGTTGCTGAGCGCTTAGGGATTAGCCCAAGAACCTTGCGTTACAAACTCGCTAAGATGCGGGATGCTGGGATCGATATCCCAGCCTGACAGACAAAGGGTTGTTTTGTACTAGACAAATATACCTTAAAAATATTGGCGTTAAAATTGCAGTAACAGTACTATATGGCGTTAGCGCCAAGGTTCTGGCACTTAAGGAGTCTCGTAATGAAAGTAAGTGATCTTCAAGCAGACATGACGGCTATGCGCCTAGAAGCGCAAAGCACCCAGCGCCCTGCGACGGGACAGCAGGCTAGTCAGGATTTTGGCAACCTGTTATCGAATGCTATCGATACTGTGAATCAGCATCAACACCAATCGAGTCAACTTCAAACTCGTTTTGACCAAGGGGATCGTAGTGTTTCCCTTTCGGATGTGATGATTGCACGAAACAAATCGAGTGTTGCGTTTGAAGCTACCGTTGAAGTACGTAATAAACTCGTTGAAGCTTATAAAGAATTGATGAGTATGCCTGTTTAATGGCGTGCGCAGTCGTTCACGTTCAGTTCAGTTAAGTTATAGTTAGGACGAGCCCAGTGGCAGAAGATACGGTGAAACAAGACCTTGCAGTAGCAGGTGACGCGGCAGCGATGCCAGCAACACTTGATGGGAGTGCTGACGGTCAAAATTTAGATATCAATGAAACCAGCACTTCAAAAATGGATGGTGTGCTGGGTGATCTTGATATTGTTCGCCAGATCATTCTTGTACTATCCGTTGCGATCTGTGTCGCCTTAATTGTGATGCTTTTTTTCTGGATTAAAACACCAGAAACGCGTCCGCTCGGCACCTATGAAACCGATGAGCTGATCCCTGTTCTTGACTACCTTGATCAACAGAAAGTGAGTTATAGCCTCGATGGTAATACTATTCGCGTTCCTGTTGATGAGTACTCTAACTTAAAGCTCAATCTTACTCGTGCGGGTCTTAATACGCGTACCCAAGCCGGTGATGACATCCTACTGAATGACATGGGCTTTGGCGTTTCTCAACGGTTGGAACAAGAGAGACTCAAACTCAGCCGTGAGCGTCAATTGGCGAGAGCGATTGAGCAGATAAGACAAGTCAGTAAAGCGCAAGTATTACTGGCGATGCCAAAACAGAGTGTCTTTGTTCGTCATAACCAAGATGCATCAGCAACGGTTTTTTTGACGTTAAGAACCGGTGCAAACCTGGGACAACAAGAAGTTGACTCGATTGTCGATATGGTCGCGACGGCTGTCCCTAGCTTAACCCCTACACGCGTTACCGTCACAGACCAACATGGTCGACTGCTCAGCTCGGGCACTCAAGATCCTACCGCAACAGCACGGCGAAAAGAGTATGAGTTGGTTCGTCAACAAGAAGAGAACCTCCGCACGAAGATTGACTCAATCCTTATCCCTGTTCTGGGTTTAGGAAACTATACTGCACAAGTTGATGTCTCTATGGACTTTAGTGCTGTTGAAGAGACGCGTAAGCGCTTCGATCCAGAAACCCCTGCAACTCGCAGTGAGTTTACTTTAGAAGATATTAATAACGGTAGTCGAGTCGCCGGTATTCCAGGCGCACTTAGCAACCAGCCACCAGTCGACGCATCAATTCCTCAAGACGTTGTTGATTTACAGCAAGGCGGCCTCAATGGTAGTGGCTCTGTTCACCGAGAAGCAACCCGCAATTTCGAATTAGATACCACGATTAGTCATCGTCGTGGACAAACCGGTGTGATAGACCGCCAGACAGTTTCGGTCGCGGTCGATTACCGCCCACAAGTGAACCCTGAAACGGGCGATACCACCATGGTACCGCGCTCAGAAGCTGAATTAGATAATATCCGCCGTCTATTGATGGGGGGGGTTGGCTTCTCGGATAGACGTGGCGATATGATCGAAGTGATATCAGTGCCGTTTGTCTTACCTGAAATGGATCAGCTTGGTGATGTGCCGATTTGGGACCACCCTAACTTCAATAACTGGGTACGCTGGCTAGCGGCTGCATTAGTGATGATTGTCGTGGTTGTGGTATTAATCAGACCAGCGATGCGTAAGCTGCTATATCCAAATGTTGCCGAAGATGGCACGCCGCTAGGACCCGATGGCTTACCTATCCCACAAGATGGTGATATTACTTTACTCGGCAGTGATATTGATAGCATTGAAGGGTTCGAATTTAGCAGCAGTTCAATAGATCTGCCAAACTTACACAAAGATGAAGACTTACTGAAAGCGGTACGTGCCTTGGTGGCAAATGAGCCAGAGCTTGCCGTTCAAGTAGTGAAGAGCTGGGTATCTGACGATGGCTGATGAACTGACAACAGGCGAAGAAGGCGGTAACTTCGACGTTAAAACACTAACAGGCGTTGATCGTGCAGCTATTTTATTGCTGAGTTTAAGCGAAGAAGATGCGGCGTCTATTATTCGCCACTTAGAGCCTAAAGAAGTACAACGGGTTGGTGGGGCGATGGCGACAATGGCTGACCTCAACCAAACGAAAGTTGCTGCAGTGCATCGTAACTTCATCGAAGAGATACAGAAGTACACCTCTATTGGTATGGGTAGCGAAGATTTCGTTAAGAAAGCACTTATCGCTGCCTTGGGTGAAGATAAAGCCAGTAACCTTGTTGACCAAATCCTCATGGGAAGTGGCTCGAAGGGTCTCGACTCGTTGAAATGGATGGATCCACGTCAAGTGGCCAGTATTATTGTCAACGAGCACCCACAGATTCAAACAATTGTCTTATCTTATCTTGAGCCGGAACAATCGGCAGAGATCTTGTCACAGTTCCCTGAACGCGTCCGCTTAGATTTGACCATGCGTATTGCTAACCTTGAAGAAGTTCAACCGGCTGCACTTCATGAACTGAATGAAATCATGGAGAAACAGTTTGCTGGCCAAGCGGGTGCACAAGCCGCGAAGATTGGTGGCCTGAAAGCTGCCGCGGAGATCATGAACTACCTCGACAACAATGTTGAAGGTATGTTGATGGAGCAAATCCGTGATAATGATGAAGACATGGCGACGCAAATTCAGGATCTTATGTTTGTGTTTGAAAACCTTGCCGAAGTGGACGATCGAGGTATTCAAACCATGTTGCGTGATATCCCACAAGAAATTCTTCAAAAAGCCCTTAAAGGTGCCGACGACACACTGCGTGATAAAATTATGCGCAATATGTCTAAACGTGCTGCCGAAATGCTGGCCGATGATTTGGAAGCCATGGGGCCTATCCGTGTTGCTGATGTGGAAGCAGCACAAAAAGAGATCCTCTCTGTTGCTCGACGCTTGGCTGATGCTGGCGAAATTATGCTGTCAGCTGGTGGCGGCGCTGACGAATTCTTATAAGGTAGTCGCGCATGACCTATGAACGCCGTCGTGGTTATATCCGCGTAGAGCCTGAGCAGAACCCAGAATTAGCGAAGTGGGACCTACCTAACTATGGTGAGGTAGAAGAATTGCCGCGAGAAACGGCAATGAATTATGACCCTACTTGGCAACCTCCTGAGCCAGAAGTTGAAGAGGAGGCTGATAATACTCCTCCTCCACTAACCGCCGCAGATCTTGATACCATCCGCGAGTCTGCTTACGAAGAAGGCTTCGAAGAAGGCAAACAAAATGGTTATCAAGTCGGCCATGAAAGCGGTGAGGCTGAAGGCTTAGCGCAAGGTATAGAGAAAGGCCAAGCACAAGGCTTAGCGCAAGGTTTAGAAGAAGGGCAAGCCCAAATTCAAACCCAAGCAGCTCAACTCGCAGCCTTAGCTGAACAGCTCGCTACGCCGATGAAGCAAGTTGATGAGCAGGTTGAACAAGAGATGGTTAAGTTGGTCATGCAATTGGCAACGGAGCTGTTTCAGGTTGAACTGCAGACGAACCCTCAAATCATCTTGAAAACCCTACGTGAAGCGATTGCATCACTGCCTATTAACGGCCGTAAGACGACGTTACAGCTTAACCCTGAAGATTTGGCTCTTGTTGAAGAGGCCTATGGCAAAGAGAATATTGCTGATCGCTCTTGGGTACTGATTGCTGAACCTGCTTTGCAGCGTGGTGATGTGGTGGTACAAGCTGAAGACTCTCAAGTTGATTTCATCATGGCGAATCGTGTCAAAGAGCTACTGCATAATTTCCTCGGACAAAACGGTGTCGATCAGGGGGCAGTGTGACTACCCTTGCAACAAAACTTTCCCAATATAAAACCACTTCATTAGTATCAAAACCTGTTGCTTCCGGTCGCTTGGTTCGTGTTATCGGACTCACACTGGAAGCCGTTGGGTGCAGCGCGCCTGTCGGCAGTCTCTGTAACGTAGAGACGTTGTATGGTTCGATGGAAGCGGAAGTAGTTGGTTTTTCTGATAACAAACTCTTTCTTATGCCAAGTGAAGCGCTAACCGGTGTGGTTCCGGGGGCGCGTGTAACGCCAATCAGTGAAGAGCAAGGGCTCTCGGTTGGTCCTGAGTTACTTGGGCGAGTGATTGATGGTGTCGGGAAACCGTTAGATAGCCTTGGGCCTATTTTTACCGCTCAACAAGCCAGCTTCAATGCTACGCCCATTAACCCGTTAGCCCGTAAACCCATTAAAGAGCCTCTTGATGTAGGTATTAAAGCGATAAACGGCATGTTAACGGTCGGAAAAGGCCAGCGTATTGGTCTTTTTGCGGGCTCCGGTGTCGGTAAATCGGTCACACTTGGCATGATGACGCGTGGAACAACAGCGCAAGTTGTTGTGGTCGGATTGATTGGTGAGCGTGGACGTGAGGTAAAGGAGTTTATTGATGAGATTTTGGGGGAAGAAGGGCGAGCACGTTCCGTTGTGGTTGCTGCCCCAGCCGATGCCTCACCATTAATGCGTTTAAAAGGCTGCCAAACGGCATTAACCATTGCTGAGTACTTTCGTGACCAAGGACTCGATGTACTGTTACTGATGGATTCTTTAACCCGTTTTGCTCAAGCACAACGTGAGATTGCTCTGTCAGTGGGTGAGCCGCCAGCGACGAAAGGTTACCCACCCTCGGTGTTCGCCAAACTTCCAGCATTAGTTGAACGTGCTGGTAACGGGAATGATAACCAAGGCTCCATTACCGCCTTTTTTACCGTGTTGACAGAAGGTGATGATTTACAAGATCCGATAGCGGATGCTTCACGAGCTATCCTTGATGGACATATTGTTCTATCTCGAGAGATGGCGGATGCTGGTCACTACCCAGCGATTGATGTCGAACGTTCTGTCAGTCGTGTCATGCCGAATATTGTTGATGAAGAGCATATGTTAATGGCGAAGGCATCTCGACAAATCCTCTCTATTTGTCGTAAGAACCAAGACCTTGTTTCTATTGGCGCATATAAGCCGGGGACTGACCAAGCCATTGATCAAGCATTTAGCTACAAACCACGATTGGATCAGTATTTGCAACAAGGCATGAAAGATGTCGTGAATTATCAGATGTGTGTGAATATGCTGCGTGCTACGCTGCAGCCGAGTGGCTAACCTTACTCTTTTTTTGTTATTACAAGTTTGCACATGACTTCTTGTGCTCAGGAATGAATCAATGGTCGATAACGCATTAAACCTCATCTTAGAACGAGCAGAGCAGGCCGAAAAGGATGCGTTGGTTGATGTAGAGCGCGCACGAATGGAGCTACAAAGTTACCAAGAGCAGCTCAAGCAAATTGAACAGTATCGGCTAGATTACTTTGCGCAGATGACACAAAGAGGGCAGGCAGGGCTCACCGCCAGTGAATATGGACATTTACATCGCTTTATCAACCAGTTAGATGAAACGCTTGCGAAGCAAAAAGTAGCAGGGGCACACTTTGAAGATCAACTTGAAGAGTGCCAAACAGCATTTCAGCTTAAGCGACAAGAGAAGCGCAGCATCGAATGGCTGCTGGAAAAGAAAACGAAAGAGAGAGAGTTAGTGGCTCAGCGTAAAGAGCAATCTCAGATGGACGAATTTGCGACCTTACAGGCTGCGAGACGAATGATGCAACGCTAGTGTCTCAACGTGATTACCTGTCAGCGTTGAAATTCGGCGAAACACGGAAATGAATAGTGGTTCGATTATTGCATGACTATTGATGTATTAGTCTGCAATGAGATGTCAAATGGACCTAGCTAAGTTATTTTCAACCGAACAGCCAATCGCTACAACGAGCGGTAAAGCTGGGTCTGTATTGAATACATCACCGTCCTCTTCATCGACAAAGCCTCATGGCTCAGCCAGCATGGTGAGCGGTACTTCAGAGACATTTGCTTCTCAACTACAGCAAGTTAGCACTTCTTCTCCATCCGTTGTCTCATCGACATTATCAACCAATAATCAACCGGTTAAAGCTAACGCTAATACGATAGCATCGGCTAATCAAGCCGTGAATCCAGCCTCTTCGACTGTGACAGAATCTTCGAAAGAGACAGTGGATTCACAAGGACAAACCTCATCGAAAATAACAGAGAAAGGCACGGTTACTCAGCCAACAGACATTTCAACAGCGGCAGTGACTAAACCCCGTCATTCAACGGTCATGGATGATGGTGAAGAGATACTGTCACGATTACGAGAGGCAGATAACCAGTTACAGGCTGGCAATAAGTTGCCTCGCGGAAGTAAATCGACATCTTCATATGATCCTCAAGTAACATTAGATGCTGATAACGCAGCACCTCAGTATCGTTCTCAATGGTTAGCAAAGCGTGATGGCGAGATAGGTCAGCCACTCTCTGAAGAGGTCATGACTGTGAGCGGTAAGGCTGCTCATGGTAAGCATGACGTTTTTAAGATTGATTCAGCGACCACCGGGGAAAGTTCGGCATGCTTTGGTGAATTACCGTCTTCACCGCTCGGTGGTGGAGATGCGCCTTTCGACGCGTCAGTTCAACCTATCATGTCCTCGCCTATGCAAGCCTCTGTCAATGTGGCTGCTCATGCAGCGGTTGCTCAAGATGCAGCAGCACAAACACCTCCTATGCAACATCAGGTTTTAGAGCCGCTACCAATAGAGATGCAGGGAGCAAAGGTGAAAGCCATAACGGGCAAGGCTAATGATGATGCCTCGGTTTTTGATGAGTTGGCTTTTGACGAGCCGATTGTTGATGACTTGGTTGTTGACGATCTGGGAGGGGCTTTATTCACTTCTGGTAAGCCTGAACAAGAGAAAGATGAATCACTAAAGAGCAAAGAGAGTTTGCCTGCGTTCCATGCTTCCGTTTCACAGCAAGTGGCTTCCCCATTGACCGCCGAACAGCAAGCGTTAGTCACGGGTCTGAAGCCCCCCAGTGATGTTGATATGGACAAATTAGCTGCTGATATATTCGAACTGACAACGACAGCCGCTACGATAGACAGTGAAGATGCCTCACCGGCGATAGCGCTTAATGACCATCCGGACTCGATATTGGTTGAACCTCACCAGACCAGCGCTTTAAATCAAATTGACTCACAAGGTGAAGGGATAGAAGGGAATGTGGCTTTGGCGAGTACCTCTACTGGTGCTAGTGCAACTACCCAAACATCGAATCAAGCTTCTTCTCAAGTGTTAGCCAATGGCGCTAAAACGAGTGACGTTTCTATTGATGCGCAAGGTCGCAATCAATCCTCATCGACAGAGCAAAACTTGAATCAGCAATCAGGTCAACAAAGGCAACCAGCAGAAGGGCAAGCCCGTTTACAGCCTAATGAGATCTTTGCGCAAGCAGACAGTGCAGCAAAGGCTGCGACAGCCATCGACCCGATGACGGCTTCTAAAAGTGCGCCAGCTACTGCGAGTGCATTAGCGGCGGCAGGATCAGCGACCACGGATCGCTTAGTTAGGTCTTCTACCGCAACGAGAACAAGCGCTCAACCGATTGCGCCGACAGAAGATGGGGTTGTAGATGCAGCACATGCCTCTCAACGTACTTTCCAGACGGGTTTACAGCAAGCGCTTGGCGCACAAGGTTTACGTGCTGAAGCGCAACCGCCTTTGAATATGCAGCAGAGTGAAGCACAGCAGGCTGTGGCTGATAAAGTACAAGTGATGCTGTCAAATAACTTGAAGCAAATTGATATACGTCTTGACCCACCCGAATTAGGACGGATGCAAATAAAGCTAAACCTCAATCAAGATCAAGCCAGTGTACAGTTTACGGTGAGCTCTTCTCAAGCGCGGGAAATTGTTGAGCAAACGATGCCTAGGTTGCGGGAAATGCTTAACCAACAAGGCTTACAGTTGGCTCAAGGAAACGTTCAGCAAGATACAAGTGGTCGCGGTCAGTCGCAGCAAGGGACGGCATTTGTTGACAATGGCTCTGGAAATAGTAGCGGCTCTTCGAATGGTCGTGGTGGTGAAAATGGGTCACAAAACTGGGGCCCAAATAGTCCAACAGATGAACAGATTGAACTCTTTGTCGACGAACGACAAGAAGGCGTTGATTATTATGCATAATAATCACTAGCAGTGGTTTATACTGAGGTGGGGTACGTAGCGCCACTACACTTAGGCTCTGCGCCAATGAGTTCAAGGAGAGAAAATGGCAGATGACAGCGATATGCTGGAAGAGAAACCTTCCGGTGGTAAAAAGAATATTATTATTTTTATCGTATTAGGCATTGTGCTTTTGGCAGCAGGTGCTGGTGCGGGATACGTCTTGTTTGGTTCCAGCGACTCAGAATCTGCCATGGTCGAAGACGTGGCACCTGAGCCTATTGTGAGTGGTCCAGCGCTTTATGTAACCTTACCCCAGCCTTTTATCTTTAATGTCACCGGAGATTCACGTGACAGGCTTGTACAAGTGAATGTACAGCTTATGGTGAGAGGTGAAAATAACGAAGCAGAGGCGAAAAGCCATTTGCCGTTGATTCGATCAACGTTGTTATCAACGTTTGGTGCAGCGACGGTAGAGCAATTAAGAACACCGACAGGGCGCATTGACCTACGAGCCAATGCGACCGTGTCTTTGCAATCAGCAATGAATAAAGTATCCGGTGGAAATGTGATTGAACGCGTTCTCTTCACCGGGTTTGTCATGCAATAAGGGGTCAATGTGAGCGATCTTCTTTCCCAAGATGAAATTGATGCGCTACTTCATGGGGTTGATGATGTAGAGGATGATATAGACGACGGTGGTAGCCTTGAAGGTGCCGTTGTTTTTGATTTCTCTTCTCAAGATCGTATTGTCCGTGGGCGCATGCCCACCCTTGAGTTAATCAATGAACGTTTTGCTCGTCATATGCGGATCAGCCTGTTTAACATGCTGCGTAAAACGGCAGAAGTGTCGATCAATGGCGTACAAATGGTGAAGTTTGGTGAATACCAAAACACCTTGTACGTACCAACAAGTCTGAATATGGTGCGTTTTCGTCCTCTAAAAGGGACGGCTTTAATTACGATGGAAGCACGCCTTGTCTTTATCCTCGTAGAGAATTTCTTCGGTGGTGATGGTCGCTTCCATGCGAAGATTGAAGGGCGAGAGTTTACGCCCACCGAACGACGTATTATTCAAATGCTCTTGAAGTTGGTCTTTGAAGACTACCGAGAAGCTTGGTCGCCAGTCATGGGGGTTGAGTTTGAGTACCTTGATTCGGAAGTTAACCCGACAATGGCGAACATTGTTAGCCCAACAGAAGTGATCGTCGTGAGCTCATTCCATATCGAAGTGGACGGTGGCGGTGGTGATTTTCATGTCGTGATGCCATACGCCATGGTTGAGCCTATTCGTGAGCTATTGGATGCGGGTATTCAAAGTGACAAGATGGAAACGGATGTTCGTTGGAGTAAAGCATTACGTGATGAAATCATGGATGTGCCAGTGAATCTGCGAGCGAACCTCTTGGATACTGATTTGACATTACGCGACCTCATGGAGCTACAACCGGGGGATGTGATTCCGGTTGATATGCCAGATGCCGCGACTGTCTTTATCGAAGATTTACCGACATTTAGAGCAAAAATGGGGCAGTCGAATGACAATATCGCCCTGAAGATAACAGAAAAACTGAAACGACCTGATATGGTGAAAACTGATTTGGCGTTTTTAGATCGTGATGCATTAGGCGCAGCGCTAACTGCAGAAAACGAAGAGCATGATGATTAATAGGTAGGTAACACCATGGATCAAAATGATGATCAACAAATGGCCGATGAATGGGCAGCTGCGTTAGCCGCGCAAGAAGTAGATGAAAGTGTTAAAGCTGCCCCCCTTGATCAACTTGAAGATGATCCGGCACCCATTAGTGACGATGAGCGTAAACGTCTCGATTCCATTTTGGATATTCCGGTCACAATCTCAATGGAAGTGGGTCGCACGCAAATCAGTATTCGTAATTTACTCCAGTTGAATCAGGGATCAGTGGTTGAGTTAGACCGTATTGCCGGTGAGTCACTCGACGTAATGGTCAACGGTACACTGATTGCTCACGGCGAAGTGGTCGTGGTCAATGACAAATTTGGTATTCGCCTAACGGATGTGATTAGCCAAACTGAGCGGATTAAAAAATTACGCTAATGAGAACCTCTTTTTATCTTACCTTTATCGCAGGCATGGTTTCATGCCCTGCGTTTGCGGCGGGTCCTGACCTTAATATAGCGACGACTATTTTGTCGCTTATCATGGTGATAGCGCTTATTTTAATGCTTGCTTGGCTGATGAAGCGTATGCGCTTTTCTCAAATATCAGGTCAGCAAGGCACATTGAGAGTGATCAAACAACTATCACTGGGACAAAAAGAACGAGTGGTGGTGGTTGAGGTTGGCGGGGAGCAAATCCTCCTTGGTGTGACGCCTAATAATGTGAGTTTATTAAAATCACTCGCAGAGCCTTTACCTGAAGACGCGCCACCAGAATTCGCTAAGCAACTGTCTAAATTAATGAAGAAGAATGAAACGGACTAATCTCTTTGCTGTCATGATGATGGCCTTTTTTATGTTTTGGATGGTTCCTGCGAGCGCAGAAGAAGAAATTGCGGGTGCAGTGCCTGCAGCGGCAGCCGTCGATTCGAACATTACTATTAGCGAAATGGAAACGGATGGGGTCGGTGGCTTAAGTCGCTTGAGTCAAGTCGGTCCTGGTATCCCTGCACTAAAGATGACCATCAACCCCGATGGTAGCGAAGACTATTCCGTCAACTTGCAGATCTTAGCGTTAATGACCGCGATGGGTTTTCTACCCGCGATTGTTATCTTAATGACCTCGTTTACCCGCATTGTGGTGGTGATGTCGATACTTCGGCAAGCGATGGGCTTACAGCAAACGCCTTCGAATCAAGTGATTATCGGAATCGCGATGTTTTTGACCTTTTTCATTATGTCACCGGTGATCAGTGAAATTAATGAGCGCTCAGTTCAGCCTTATATGAGCGAGCAAATCACCGCTCGTGAAGCGTTTGACACCGCACAGCAACCGCTGCGTACTTTCATGCTGAAACAGACGCGAGTAAAAGACCTTGAGACGTTTGTGAATATGTCTGGTGCAGAAGTGACGACGCCGGAAGACGTTCCGATGACGGTACTTATTCCCGCTTTTATCACTTCAGAGCTGAAAACCGCATTCCAGATTGGCTTCATGCTCTTTTTACCTTTCCTCGTGATTGACTTGGTTGTGGCGTCTATTTTGATGGCCATGGGTATGATGATGCTATCTCCGATGATTGTTTCACTACCGTTTAAACTTATGTTATTTGTGCTAGTGGATGGTTGGAACCTGATTCTATCCACTCTGGCGGGAAGTTTCGGCCTATGACACCTGAAGCGTTTGTCGAACTCTTTCAAGATGCCCTACAGATGGTATTACTCATGGTAACGGCCATTGTTGTTCCCGGGCTATTAATCGGTCTCGTGGTGGCAGTATTCCAAGCGGCAACGTCCATTAACGAACAAACATTGAGTTTTTTACCGCGTTTAATTGTGACGCTGTTGGCACTCATGTTGTTTGGGCACTGGATGACACAAACGTTAATGGAGTATTTTTTCGATCTCATCGATCGCGTTCCTTTGCTCCTCTATTAGGTTTGCGTGATGGACTATCCCGCCAGCGTTATTATTGATTTCATTGCCAACTTAATCTGGCCCTTTACACGCATCTCTTCGATGATGATGGCGATGACGTTTTTTGGGGCGCAGTTTGTCTCACCACGTATTCGCCTCTATTTAGCCTTTGCCATCACACTTGCGATGTCAGGGACACTCCCTGCAATGCCAACAGATGTTGAGTTATTCTCTATTGGAGGCTTCATCATTACCGCTCAACAAGTTTTGATCGGTGTGGCGATGGGAATGGTAACGCAGTTTGTCACGCAAAGTTTTGTACTGTTAGGGCAAATTCTGGGTATGCAGTCCAGTCTTGGTTTTGCATCAATGGTCGACCCCTCAAATGGGCAAAATACGCCGGTGCTTGGGCAGCTATTCATGTTCTTGGCACTGATGCTCTTTTTGGTGACAAATGGGCATTTAGAAATGTTGCAGATTGTCGCCATGAGCTTTGATACTTTACCCGTTGGTGAGTTGATGTTAGAAACCACCGACTATGAGCAGCTGGCTGGTTGGTTTGGGCATATGTTTAAGGCTGGGCTGTCGATGGCGGTCGCAGGTATTATTGCACTGATGACCGTTAACCTCTCTTTTGGAGTCATGACACGTGCCGCTCCCCAATTGAATATTTTTGCTTTGGGCTTCTCGTTTGCATTGTTACTCGGGTTATTGATTAGCTGGTACATTGTATTAGGTATCATGCCGAAATATGAATACCAATGGCAGCAAGGCGTAGAGCAAGTCTGCAGCCTCGTTCGCATTGATTGTTAGGGAGGCAGGATGGCAGAATCTGACGGTCAGGAACGCACAGAAGACCCCACGGCCAGGCGATTGCAACAGGCCCGTGAAAAAGGGCAAATTGCACGTTCCAAAGAGCTAGCCACCGTGACTTTATTGGTCGCGGGTGCCAGTATCATGATGCTAATGGGTGACACATTGGGCTTGGCTCTGATGACGTTCATGGGGCGAATGTTTTCGCTTACACGGGAAGAAATCTTTGATTTTAATGTATTGATGACCGTACTGACTGAATCCATATGGCATATCCTTTGGCCACTACTCATTGTTCTTTGCAGTCTGTTCGTTGCCGCCTTGATTGGTGCTGCGGGAATTGGAGGCGTCAATTGGTCGATGGAAGCAGCGATGCCGAAATGGTCTAAGCTCAATCCTCTTAGCGGATTAAAACGCATGATAGGCATGCAGAGCTTAATGGAGCTCATTAAGTCGATATTAAAAGTACTCTTGGTTGCTGGGGTAGCCGTTTGGCTAATGCGCTCAAGTCTGCAGGATTTGTTCGAAATAAACCGAGAGCTATTTCCAAATAACTTGTTTCATGCCTTATCGGTATTACTCCGCTTTGTACTGCTGATTAGCTGCTCATTGTTAGTTGTTGTCGCAATCGATATCCCTTATCAAATTTGGCAGCACACCGAACAGCTCAAGATGACTAAGCAAGAGGTCAAAGATGAGTTTAAAGACACCGAAGGTAAGCCTGAAGTCAAAGGTCGAATTCGGATGTTACAACGTGAAGCTGCACAGCGCCGGATGATGGCTGAAGTTCCCCAAGCCGATGTCATTATCACTAACCCCGAGCACTTCTCCGTTGCACTTCGTTACGACCAATCTCTTGATTCAGCTCCGATCGTGGTAGCGAAAGGCATTGATCACCTCGCGATGAAGATCCGAGAAATTGCCAATGAGAACGATATTGATATTGTCCCTGCGCCACCGCTGGCACGTGCGTTGTACCATACTACGGAGTTAGAGCAGCAGATCCCTGATGGGCTATTTACTGCGGTTGCTCAGGTATTAGCGTATGTATTCCAGCTTAAGCAGTACCGCAAAGGGCGTGGTAAACGACCGAATGTGAAAGAGCGAAACTTTGAACCGCCTGTCGATATGCGTTATGACTAAAAGAAGTGTCAACTTTCCAGCACTAAATTAGGTATAATTCTTGCTTGTGTGCTGCTTATGCAGTTTAGAATTTATTCGTCGTTGATGTCATTTTTGACGTGTTAACACTCGATAAAAGGTGTTTTCACTCACTGTGAACGTTGATATGACAGACAGGAAATAACCGCAACAACTATGAAAGCGTCTTTGCCTTTTTTAAATAAAATCCCCATGGACCGCCTTCGAGCGATGCCCTCGATAGGTGCGCCGATCGTTGTTCTGGGTACTTTGGCAATGGTCGTCCTGCCGATGCCACCCTTGTTATTGGATATGACGTTTTCATTTAATATCGCGCTCTCTTTGATCGTTCTATTAGTGACGATATACACACGTCGTCCGCTGGACTTTGCTGCTTTCCCAACCGTTTTGTTAATTGCCACTTTGCTGCGCTTGGCACTGAATGTTGCTTCCACTCGGGTTGTACTGCTCCATGGGCATGCTGGCCCTGGTGCCGCAGGGCAGGTGATCGATGCCTTTGGTAGTGTGGTGATTGGTGGTAACTATGCCGTTGGTCTTGTGGTATTCCTTATCTTGATGATCATTAACTTTATGGTTGTGACTAAAGGTGCAGGACGGATATCGGAAGTGAGTGCGCGTTTTACCCTTGATGCCTTGCCAGGTAAACAAATGGCCATTGATGCCGATTTGAACGCTGGCTTAATCGACCAAGACCAAGCACGTTTACGACGTAGTGAAGTGACGAAAGAAGCCGATTTCTATGGTTCGATGGATGGTGCATCTAAGTTCGTTAAAGGGGATGCAATCGCCGGTATTCTTATCCTTCTGATTAACATTGTCGGTGGATTAATTATCGGAATGAGCCAGCACGGCATGCTCTTTTCTGATGCTGTTGAAGTCTTTACGTTATTGACGATTGGTGATGGCTTAGTCGCGCAAATACCTTCTTTATTGCTTTCTATCGGCGCGGCAATGATGGTGACTCGCCAGAATACCGATGAAGACATGGGGCAACAGATGTTTGCCCAAATGTTTGATAACCCGAGAGCATTGGCAATTACTGCGGGTATCTTGTTTGTGATGGGCATTGTGCCTGGTATGCCTCACATTCCCTTTTTGCTCTTAGCTGCCATGACGGGTGGCGCAGCATACTATCGAATTAAGAAGACACAAACACAAGCGCTGGCAGTGATAGAGAAAGAAGATGCCTTACCGGAAGCGCCAGTGCATAAAGAGCTATCTTGGGATGATGTCCAACCGGTTGATATTATTGGACTAGAAGTGGGCTATCGATTGATTCCAATGGTGGATAAAGAGCAAGGTGGCGAACTCTTGGAGCGTGTTAAGGGTGTACGTAAGAAGCTTTCTCAAGATTTTGGCTTTTTAGTACCACCCGTACATATTCGCGATAACTTGGAACTACCACCGAATAGCTACCGGATTACCTTGATGGGGGTTGCCTTTGGTGAGGCTGATATTCGTCAAGATATGGAACTCGCTATCAACCCAGGTCAAGTATTTGGTCAGATTGAAGGTGAGCCAACACGAGATCCTGCCTTTGACCTTGAAGCAACATGGATAGTAGAGAGCCAGCGTGAGCACGCACAAGCATTAGGTTATACCGTGGTTGATTCCGCAACAGTACTTGCCACGCATTTGAGCCAAGTGCTCACCAATCATGCTTCACTGCTATTGGGGCATGAAGAGGTTCAGAACTTATTGGAAATGCTGGGTAAATCTGCACCTAAACTGGTGGAAAACTTTATCCCTGATCAACTACCACTTGGCGCGATGGTGAAAGTGCTCCAAAACTTATTGAACGAAGCTATTCCTATTCGTGACATTCGCTCCATTGTTCAAACAATGTCGGAATACGCAAGCAAGAGTCAAGATCCTGACATATTGACAGCGGCGGTACGTATTAGTCTCAAGCGTATGATTGTACAGGAGATCAATGGCGTAGAGCCTGAAATCCCAGTGATTACCCTAGTCCCAGAACTGGAACAAATGTTGCATAAAACTATGCAAGCAGCGGGTGGTGAATCAACAGGTATTGAACCTGGCTTAGCTGAGCGATTGCAGTCATCACTGACTGAAGCATCCCAGCAGCAAGAGTTGAAAGGGGAGCCGTCTATACTTCTTACATCAGGAGTATTGAGGAGTACATTGGCGCAATTTGTGAGAAACACAATCCCGAGCTTGCATGTGCTGTCTTATCAGGAAGTGCCTGATGAAAAACAAATTCGAATTGTGAATGCAGTCGGTAACTAATTCGTTAGTTTGTTAGTCACGTTACCCACAACATTTGCTGTTATTCAGGAAGAAGATATTGAAGATTAAACGCTTTTTTGCCAAAGATATGCGAACAGCACTGAGCCAAGTGAAAGAAGAACTTGGCGCAGATGCAGTGATTATGTCTAACAAAAAGGTGACGGGTGGTATCGAAATTGTTGCAGCGGTTGATAACGATGCACAACCAGCCCCTCCGCCGCCACCGACTCAAGCCGCGACTTCACTGTCGAAAAATTATGATGCGGCTAAGCGTAAGCTCGCTGATGATCGCGTTGATATCTCTCAGAAAAAAACATCCACAGCAGGGCGTTTTGCGAAGGTATTGCAGCAGTTTCAATCATCTGAACCAGCAGCAGATTCAGAAGCGGATAGTTTAAGTGCACTACTGGCACGTCAAGATAAACGTCAGAATAATGACGCTTCTCGTCAGTTAGGGCGTCAAGAAACAGCACGAGCAAGTCAGCCTCGTCAGGAATATGACAAGCGCTCCCCGCAGCCAACCCCTCAATTTAATGCACGTCGTCAATCTGATGATCGCCAATCTTTATCCCGTCAATCAGCAATGGCCCAAGGTCAGCAGCCAGCGCGCTCGCAGGCTCGCCATACCGGACAAGGCAATGGCGCTCAATCAATGGGGGGCTTCGGGCGTCAGAATCGTCAAGAAGAGAGACCTTCACCACGATTAGACCCTAGTCGTTATGATGCTCGTCAGTCTCAAGCGAGCGCAACTGAAATGGATAACATGCGTGAAGAGATGGCAGCGATACGCAAGTTATTAGAACATCAGGTCTCTGGCTTGATGTGGCAAGAAGTTGAGCGTCGTGAGCCTATGCGCGCCATGATGATAAAACGCCTCGAAAAAATGGGGCTTTCCGATGAGCTTTCCGACCAACTGGCTTGCTATATTCCTGAAGATGTCGCGCCAAATGAGGCGTGGCCAGCGTTGCTAGAAATGTTGAGTGATCAAATTATTACGCTGGATGACTGTATTTTAGAAAACGGTGGCGTGGCCGCTTTACTTGGTCCAACGGGAGTGGGTAAAACCACGACGATCGCTAAACTCGCTGCAAGAGCTGCGATGGAGCATGGTCCGGATGAAGTCGCATTAGTGACAACGGATACGTATCGTATCGGTGCACATGAACAACTGGCCACATATGGCAGAATTATGGGTTGTCCGGTAAGAGTGGCTAAAGATGCAGACGAACTTGCCGAAGTATTATACCAGTTGCGTCATCGTCGACTTGTTTTGTTGGATACTGCCGGGATGGGGCAAAGAGATATTCGCCTATCAGAACAACTCGATGCATTAATGGAAAATAGCGGTGCTCAAATTAAAAGCTATCTTGTGTTACCTGCGACAGCACAGCGACGAGTACTTCAGGAAACCATAGAGCACTTTAGACGCATTCCGCTTGCCGGATGTATTGTCACCAAAATTGATGAGTGTTTGAGCTTAGGGGAGCTCATCAACGTGACAATACAAAATGCACTCCCCGTTGCTTACATCGCCGACGGTCAACGCGTGCCAGAGGATATCAAGATTGCGAGCGGAAATTTCTTGGTGACTCGGGCAAACGAGCTGTTAGAGAAAGAACTAAAACATCAGCAACATTTCTGGAGCAGTGATGCTTCAGATGCACAAGCGGCAGACTATTATGATTAATTCGACTATGCATGATCAAGCAAGTGGACTTCGTCGGATGACACAAGTGACTTCGACCAAAGTTATAACGGTTACCGGTGGTAAGGGTGGCGTGGGTAAAACGAATGTAACGTTGGGCACTGCTATCGCGATGGCGAAACAAGGCCGACGGGTAATGGTGTTAGATGCCGATTTGGGGCTTGCCAACGTTGATGTGATGCTAGGGTTACGCGCTCGTCGCAACCTGTCTCATGTCTTAGCGGGTGAGTGTGATCTACAAGATATTATTGTTGAAGGCCCTCACGGCGTTCAGATTGTGCCTGCTGCGTCGGGAACACAGTCGATGGTAGAGCTCACCGCTGCGCAGCATGCAGGGCTTATTCGAGCCTTCGGTTCGCTTGAGCAAGAGATTGATGTGTTGCTTGTCGACACCGCAGCAGGTATTTCCGACATGGTTTTGAGCTTTTCTCGCGCAGCACAAGATGTCGTTGTGGTTGTTTGTGATGAGCCAACCTCCATAACTGACGCTTACGCATTGATAAAACTACTATCACGTGAGTATGATGTCCCTAGATTTAAAATAGTGGCCAATATGGTACGAAGTTACCGAGAAGGTCGAGAATTGTTTGCTAAACTGACCAGAGTAACGGAACGATTTCTAAATGCTAATTTAGAATTAGTGGCGTGTATTCCATTAGATGACAAGGTAAGGCAATCCGTTAAACGTCAAAAGATTGTCGTTGATGCCTTCCCTCGTTCGCCAGCCGCGTTGGCACTGAGTTCATTAGCGAATAAAGCACTATCTTGGCCAGTACCTGCAAACCCTGGTGGCCATTTAGAGTTTTTTGTGGAGCGCCTTTTGGTTAAACCGAGTGAAGAAGCCGGAGAGCATGTAGGTGAGTAAAGCGTTAACCTACGAGCGTAATCAACAGAGTCCACAAGCATTTATAGAGCGTTATTCATCATTGGTTAAGCGTATTGCCCATCATTTGATAGGGCGTTTACCTCCTAATGTGCAGCTCGAGGACATGATTCAAGCTGGGATGATCGGCTTGATCGAAGCGCAGCAAAATTACGACCCATCCAAAGGCGCAAGTTTTGAGACTTTTGCCGGGATTCGTATACGCGGCGCTATGCTAGACGAGATACGTCGTGGCGATTGGGTACCGCGTTCTGTCCACAAAAACAGCCGCCTTATCGCACAAGCTATTGCCGAGTTAGAAATAACATTAGGCAGAAACCCTACTGATCAAGAAATCGCAGAATCGTTAGAAATGTCATTAAGTCAGTATCATCAGGCTTTAAATGATGTCAACTGTGGTCGTTTAGTCGGTATTGATGATCTAGGGGTAACTGAAGATAGCATCTGTAATGAAGAAAACCGCGAGGAAAACCTTCCCTTTCAGGATGTTGTCGACGATAATTTCAAAACGTCGCTCGCACAGGCAATTCGAACGCTGCCTGAACGAGAAGCTCTGACGTTATCGCTGTATTATGATGAAGAACTCAATCTAAAAGAGATAGGTGCTGTTCTTGGAGTGAGTGAATCGCGTGTTTGCCAAATTCACAGTCAGGCAATGCAACGTTTACGCTCTAAGCTAACAGCTTGGAACACATAGTTTTTTTGAACTCTAGTAACACTGGGACCTCAGTGGAGGCAACTTTGAATAAAAACATGAAAATCCTCATTGTTGATGACTTTTCAACTATGCGCCGAATTGTGAAGAACCTGCTTCGAGACCTTGGTTTCAACAATACGCAAGAGGCGGATGATGGATTGACAGCACTTCCGATGCTTAAAAAAGGTGAGTTCGACTTTGTCGTTACTGACTGGAATATGCCAGGAATGCAAGGCATCGACTTATTACGCCACATTCGTGCAGATGATGAGCTTAAACATCTTCCTGTCTTGATGATCACAGCTGAAGCTAAGCGTGAGCAGATCATTGAAGCAGCACAAGCTGGTGTAAATGGTTACATCGTTAAACCATTTACAGCCGCAACGCTGAAAGAAAAACTGGATAAGATTTTTGAACGAATCCAGTAATTTGGCTGCGTTTGTGAATTAGGGATAATAATAATAATGGTATCACTCGACCAGGCTAAAGAACTCGTTAACTTATTGGAGCAGGGGTGTCAGGAAGAAGCTGACGCATTTGTATGCCAGCTAGTTAACGATACTCGTGAACCCATTTTTGAAGAGGTGGGTAAACTGACCCGCCAACTTCATGATTCGTTAGCGAATTTTCACCTTGACCCGCGAATCAATGATCTTGCCAATTCCGAAATTCCGGATGCGAGAGATCGTCTAACTTATGTGATTGAAAAAACAGAAGTTGCAGCAAATAAGACGATGGATGCTGTCGAAGAGACGTTTCCTATCGCCGATCGATTGGTTGATCACCTCCAGCAAGTTAGACCGCAATGGGATAAGTTGATGGGGGGGAGAATTGAACTTAATGAGTTTAAAAATCTTTGTCACACCATCGATCAATTACTGCAGCAGGTTGAGAAAGATGGCGGGGATTTGCGAACGCAATTGACTGATATCTTGATGGCGCAGGATTTTCAAGATCTGACCGGGCAAGTTATTCGTCGAGTGATTGATTTAGTCAAGGAAGTGGAAGAGCAATTGGTCGAGATTTTGACTGCCTTTGGTATCGATGACCCTAAGGCTCTAATCGAGCCAGTCGAGAAGCAAGCGGATATTGCTCCAGAAGGGCCAATCATTGATTCATCAAAACGCGATGATGTTGTTGAATCGCAAGATGATGTGGACGATTTGCTATCCAGCTTGGGCTTTTAGAGGATAATTTATGAGTTTTGATTTAGACGAAGATATCCTTCAGGATTTCCTGATTGAAGCTGGAGAAATTCTCGAGTTACTCTCGGAACAGCTAGTTGACCTTGAGCGTGCACCGGATGATATTGATCTTCTCAACGCCATATTTCGTGGATTCCATACCGTTAAAGGTGGTGCAGGATTCCTTGCTTTATCAGAGTTGGTCGATGTCTGCCACGGCGCAGAAAATATTTTTGATCTGTTAAGAACGAATAAGCGTGAATTGACCTCTGATCTTATGGATGTCATTTTACAGGCGCTCGACACTATCAACGAAATGTTTGGGCATGTTCAAGCGCGTGAACCGTTAGAAACAGCGGATCAAGCGTTACTCGATAACTTGCATCGCCTAAGTCAGCCGCCCACGGCGGAAGAGTTAGCAGGAGCGGTTATTGAAGACGTTGCTCCCGAAGAAATTGTCGCTGAGGCAGCTCTTGTTGTTGAAGAACCCATTGAAGCTCCTGTGCCAGTGGTGGAAACGCCTCCGGCAATCGAAGGAAACTCAGTCGATGAAATCACAGAAGACGAATTTGAGCGTCTTCTTGATGAACTGCATGGTTCGGGCGGTAGTCCGAGTGCAGGGGTGACTGCTCCCACTGCTGAAGTAGCAGCTCCAACCGCTGAAGTATCAGCACCGGCAACCGATACGGGCATTGTCGATAAAATCAAGTCAGAGACAGGCGACATTACAGACGATGAGTTTGAGCGCCTATTAGATGAATTACATGGCAGTGGGAAAGGGCCAGGTGAAGCAGCTGCAACGCCGCCACCTGTCGTACCAACACCGCCGCCAGCCTCATCTCCGAGTGCAACTGCACCTAAGTCTACCGCCCCACAATCAGGCAGTGATGACTTAATGACGGATGATGAATTTGAACGACTACTTGATGAATTGCATGGCAATGGACAAGCTCCAGGCCCTTCAGCGGAAGAGCTCGATATTGCGACTCGTCCAGCAGAACCTGTTGTTAAGCCCACGCCTCAGCCTGTTGCCGCCTCTAAACCAGCAGCACCTGTAGCTCCAGCGCCAAAAACAACGCCTCAAACAGCAGCAGCGCCTAAAGCGGCACCACCTGTCGCGCAGAAAAAAGCGGCGCCAGCGCCATCGAAGCCGATTCAGCAAGAGACAACCGTCCGTGTTGATACCTCGACCCTTGATACCATTATGAATATGGTGGGTGAGCTTGTATTGGTTCGAAATCGCCTGGTTAGTCTTGGTCTCAACACCAATGATGAAGAGATGTCTAAGGCAACAGCGACGCTCGATGTGGTGACTGCAGACTTGCAAGGCGCGGTAATGAAAACGCGTATGCAGCCTATCAAGAAAGTCTTTGGTCGCTTCCCTCGCGTCGTTCGCGATCTCGCACGAAGCTTGAAAAAAGAAATCGTGCTTGAGATGAAAGGTGAAGATACTGATCTTGATAAGAATTTGGTTGAGGCACTGGCGGATCCATTGGTTCACTTGGTACGTAACTCAGTGGATCACGGTATTGAGATGCCTGATGTCCGTGAGAAAAATGGCAAGCCACGTGTAGGTACTGTGCTTCTTGGCGCATCGCAAGAAGGCGATCATATCCTCCTCACTATTGAAGATGATGGTGGCGGTATGGATCCAGAGAAGTTGAAAGGCATTGCCGTTGAACGTGGTGTGATGGATGCTGAAGCGGCGTCGCGTCTCTCTGATACAGAAGCCTTTAACCTTATTTTTGCTCCTGGATTCTCAACGAAACAAGATATTTCTGATATCTCGGGCCGTGGTGTTGGTATGGATGTGGTGAAAACGACCATTAACCAACTGAATGGCTCCATTAGCATTGATTCTCAGCTCGGTAAAGGGACACGCATTGATATCAAAGTACCGTTAACGCTGGCTATTTTGCCGACGTTGATGATTGGTGTATCGAAGCAGCCATTTGCCTTACCTCTTGCTAGCGTCAGCGAAATCTTCAATTTAGATTTGACTAAAACTAACGTTGTCGATGGCCAGCAGACCATTATTGTTCGAGAAAAAGCGATTCCGCTCTTTTATCTGCAAGACTGGTTGATTGCGCCGAGCAAGCCTAAGAATGATCGCAGCAAAGGACACGTTGTTATTGTTCACATTGGGCATCAGCGCATTGGTTTTGTGGTCGATACCTTGATAGGTCAAGAAGAAGTGGTGATTAAGCCATTGGATAACTTGCTGCAAGGTACGCCGGGTATGGCTGGAGCGACGATTACAAGTGATGGTCATATTGCATTGATTTTAGATGTACCAAATCTATTGAAACGCTATGCCGGTCACGCGTAAGCGTACAAAAAGAGTAATTACATGGCAGTAAAAGTATTGGTGGTGGATGATTCAAGTTTCTTCCGCCGCCGCGTTAGCGAGATAATTAATAGCGATCCACGCCTTGAGGTTGTGGACATCGCTGTTAATGGTAAAGATGCGGTAGAAAAAGCAAAAGCATTGAAGCCTGATGTAATTACGATGGACATTGAAATGCCTGTCATGGATGGCATTACTGCGGTTCGCGAAATCATGAAGGCTTCACCAACGCCGATTTTAATGTTTTCTTCGTTGACGCACGATGGCGCAAAAGCGACGTTGGATGCATTGGATGCCGGTGCTCTCGACTTCCTTCCTAAGAAATTTGAAGATATTGCTCGAAATCGTGATGAAGCCGTGTCGTTGCTACAACAACGTGTCTCTGAATTGGCACGTAAGCGTGCATTCATGCGTCGCGCTCCTATTGCTTCTACGCCGAGACAATCGACAGCAAGCAAAACTATTGCAGAAGCACCGTTAAGAAAGCCGTTATCAACAGGGCGCCCGTCTGCAATTGCACCTTCTACGTCTTCACCCACGCCACCACCACGCACAGCGATACCTGCTCGCTTTAAAGCGACAGGTAAAAAATATAAGTTAGTGGCGATTGGTACCTCAACAGGGGGACCAGTGGCGTTGCAAAAAATATTGACAAAATTACCAGCAAATTTCCCGCTGCCTATCGTCTTGATACAGCATATGCCAGCAACATTTACGGCGGCTTTTGCTGCTCGGCTAAACTCATTGTGCCAAATATCGGTCAAAGAAGCGGCTGATGGCGATGTACTACAACCGGGTAATGCTTACCTTGCACCTGGTGGTAAACAGATGATGATTGATGGGCGAGGTGCTTCGTCACGTCTAAAGATTTTAGATGGTGGCGACAGAATGAATTACAAACCCTGTGTCGACGTTACGTTTGGCTCTGCCGCTAAAACGTATGGCGGCAACGTTCTTTCAATGGTATTGACGGGAATGGGGGCGGATGGCCGAGATGGTGCTCGTATGCTCAAAGAGCAAGGGGCAACGATTTGGGCTCAAGACGAAGATAGCTGTGTGGTGTATGGGATGCCACAAGCGATAGCGAAAGCAGGGCTATCAACAGAAGATTTACCTTTGGAGCGTATCGCAGAGCGTATTTTGATTGAACTTGGCATGCAGTAAGGAGCCGCAGTGATCGTTTGGAGCATAGCCAATCAAAAAGGTGGGGTAGGAAAAACCACGACAACCGTCGCTCTTGCCGGCCTTTTGTGTGAAAGAGGTGCACGAGTGCTGCTTGTTGATACCGATCCACACGCATCGCTCACCACTTACTTGAATATTGACACAGAGACCGTCAGTGCCAGTTTATTTGACCTTTTTCAGTTAACGGATATTCATCGCGATTCCGTTCAACCGATTGTCATGCAAACTGCCTACGAAGGGATTGATTTGATTCCCGCTCATATGTCTCTAGCCACGTTAGACCGTGTTATGGGTAATCGGGGTGGTATGGGGCTCATCCTGAAAAAGACATTAATGTCTCTTCGTGATGATTATGATTATGTCTTGATTGACTGCCCACCGATTCTAGGTGTGATGATGGTCAATGCGTTAGCGTCTAGCGATCGTATACTTATTCCAGTACAAACAGAATTTTTGGCGATGAAAGGGCTAGAAAGGATGATGCGTACTTTACAGATTATGCAAAAGTCACGCCGCCAGCCTTTCAAAGTATGCATCGTACCAACGATGTACGACAAACGAACAAAAGCTTCCATGCAAACATTACAAGAGCTTAAAACACGATACCCTGAAAAAGTATGGGCTTCTGCTGTTCCTATTGATACCAAATTTAGAGATGCGAGTTTGAAGCACATGCCTCCATCAATGTATGCAAAGGGTAGCCGTGGTGTTTTTGCTTATAAGACATTGTTGAATTATTTGAGACGATTAGATCAAGATGACCGCTAATCACCGTTTGTCTAGTGAACAGGCACTAGAGGATTATTTTACCGATTTACTCGAAGAAGACTTCGAGGCCTCCTCTGTTGAAGCTCACGATGCGGAAATGCATTTTTCTCAGCAGTTTGAAATGCCAGCGAATGCCTACATGACTCAAAATTGGCTCGTACCTAATGTACAGCCAGATGCCTCCAAGGCCGAAGTGGCAGCGACACCTCCTGTTGGGCATGCTGAGCCTCTTGATATGCTTGAGCAAACCGCTGACCGTGATAGAGAACTTACATTACCAACAACGTTAGGTCTTGGCGTATCAGACCCAGAAGCGTTACTCGAGGAAACGGATAGCATTCAGTCTGATTGGCAGCCAGAGCCTGAGGCTGGTACCGGTGTTGAGATCAGTCTCGAGACCGCACTACCTGACGACCTTCTAGGCTCGGTTGATGAGGCTATGCTTGATGAGTCAGTACTTCATGAGACAGCACTTCATGAGACAGTGCTCGATGAGCCAGTACTTGAAGAAAAGAACCATTTAGATGAAGCGTTGAGTTCACCATCGGCAACGGAAGAAGGTATTGACTCAGCCGCTGTTGAGCCGTTCTCTGATGAAGATTTCTCGATGGTTGAAGGGGAGGATGATGAGTACGATCTTTACTATCAGCCACAACCACAACTTGCCTCTGCACCTGAAGAGCCTGAGCCAGAGCTTGATGAACTCAATTTCGATTTATCAGAAGTTGAGCGCTTACTCGGCCAACTAGAATCGGTTCAAAGTGATGTCGAGCTTCAGGTTCAGCCAATAGAACGTGAAGAGCGGGTCGAAATCTCTTCAGAGCCATTTGTTGATGATTCTGAAAGTGAAGAGGACCTAGAAGCTCAATTTGCTGAAGTTGCACGTTTAGAGGCTCTAGAAGAAGCGCGTGCATTTAGCCAACAACTTGATGTTATTCATGAAGAGCTAGCGTCTGACAGCATTGAGACTGTCTACATGGCTGATGAAGTGCTTGCCGATGTGGCAGACAACTCGAAGAGTGAATCCGTTGCAGCCGAAAGTACATTCACGGATCCAGCGATAGCATTCGATGCGATAAACAAACAGACAGGCGATGATGCATTACATGCACCCATTGCGTCTGAAATCCCTGCTGCTGTAGAGCCGGTGATTGAAACAACCACGGAAGCAGCGCATCAACCCGAAACACAAAATGATGCGCCACCAGCAAAATGGGAGAATACTCAACCAGATACCGATTTTCAGGTGCTGTTTTTTGAAGTCTGTGATGTCACATTCGCAGTTCCGCTGGCAGAATTAGGTGGGATTCATCGATTAGGTCACTTAAATAACCTTCCGGGTAAGCCTGCATGGTATTTAGGGTTACACACAACGCGTAATCAACAGTTTGATGTGGTTGATACTGCATATTGGGCAATGCCTGATATGCTTAGTAATGATGAATACAAAGAAGACTACAGCTATATCGTGATGCTGGGTGCTAGTCGATGGGGGCTAGCGTGCGATACACTACAAGGAACGCAGACCCTAACACGTAACAATATCCGCTGGCGTGAAGAGGCAGGTAAACGTCCTTGGCTCGCGGGAATGGTTAAAGAAAAAATGTGTGCCTTGATTCATGTTGAGGCCCTAATAGCTATGCTTAACGCCGGTTTAGATGTTAAAGCCATGGCGTGATGATAATGAAGAGGATTTAGCATGTCACAGGTTATGAGTGTTGCTGAAGTGAAAAATGAAGACAGCAATGATCAAGTTCTACAGTGGGTTACTTTTAAATTAGAGTCTGAAACCTACGGTATCAACGTGATGCAAGTGCGTGAAGTGCTTCGTTATACAGAGATAGCTCCTGTACCGGGCGCACCAGATTACGTTCTGGGGATTATCAACTTGCGCGGTAATGTTGTTACCGTTATCGATACACGTGCTAGATTCGGTGTGTTGCAAGGTGAGACAACCGATAATACGCGTATTGTCGTGATCGAGGCAGAGAAACAGGTTATCGGTATTTTAGTCGATAGCGTCGCTGAAGTGGTTTACCTAAAAACGTCTGAGATTGACACAACACCAAGTGTTGGTACAGAAGAGAGCTCGAAGTACATTCAAGGTGTCTCTAACCGAGATGGTGAATTGTTGATTCTTGTCGATCTCAACAAATTGCTTTCTGACGAAGAGTGGGATGAAATGGCTTACTTGTAATGGTAGCTCTGTTATTACAATGGTTACCGCTCGTCTTGCTTATCGCTGTCGCTATAGTGACAGGGCTGATGTTAAGGCGTGAAAAATCTGCCCGCCTCGCGGCAGAAAAGCGTTTAGCGGCTGTCGAAACGGTACTAAAAACCGCTCGACAGCAACAAGAAAGTTTGACTAAGCAATTTAATGAACTTCGTGCTGGCACGATAGGAATGAGCCAAAAGTTAGCTGATATGGGCCAACAGTTGGAGTTTCTTGAAGATCGCCAAGGCGAAATCGTTATGCAAGATCCTGATAGCAAGTTGTACTCAAGAGCGAGCAGAATGGTCGAATTGGGTGCCGATATTGAAGAGCTGATGGAAGAGTGCGATTTACCAAAAGCAGAAGCTGAGCTATTGCTAAGCCTTCAACAGAAAATGGGTAATCGACGCTAGCTTTCAAGCTCTACAACGTCAAACTTTTTTATTGATACCCTCCCAACCAGGAGGGTTTTTTCCTTCTAAATACCAGCCTAATGAGATCAGCTCCGCGATGATAACGTATAGCTGTGATGGTATTTCCTCCCCGACTTCTAAGCGTTCAAGCCATTGCATTAACTGAGCATCTTCATGGATAAGCTTTCCATGTTCTCTCGCTTCCATTAGCATCTTTTCTGCCAATTCGTCGTAACCTTTTGCTGTGACCGTTGGCGCAGCAGAAGACGTTGAATGTCCATAACCAAGTGTGATCGCACGTTTCTTCATACTGTAATTGATAGTCCTTGTGAAGGGGGCGAATCGAACGTTGATTCTGTTCTTAATGCTCCTTGCCAATCCGCGACTTGAATACCATGCTGGGCGAGGCGCTCTTCCATTATCGGTTTAGCGCGATCGAAGCGCTCTGCTATATCCAGTGAGTCTGAGTACCCCGCAATCACCGCTTGGTTACCTTGCCATATCACGTGAGCATCTAACCAGTGGTTATCGATACTAAGTTGTAACCATATATCCCAAACTTGTTTTTCTCTATGGCGGCGTGTTTTGTCCTCTTTGCGTGAAATTTTCACTTTTGTTGGAGACTTTTCATCCCAAATAAAGAGAAGGTAAGGCTCATCTAAAGGTTGCCTAAAGATATTAATTTGTTGCTCTGTCACTAGCCTAACGGTGCTGTGTACATCGTCGATGTTGATAGGTTGCTTAAGAAGCCATTGTCGAAGTGCACTGTCAGGCGTATTGAGTTGATTGAGTAAAGAAGAAAGCGCGTTGAGGGTCTTTGTCCGAGGAGACGTTGAATGCTGGGCATCGGCGGTTTGCTGGTTTGCGGATAAAGGTAAAGAAAAATAGAGTTGCTGGATAAGCGCACGAACTTCTTTTGGTGCATTTGCAAGTTGCGTATTGAGCATTGGAAGTAGGGGCATCAGCCGCAAAAGACTTAGTAACAAGGGGGCTTTATTTGCAACCCCTAAGAGCGCTTTAGGGCTTAGTGTCGCCTCTTCTTGCGGTCTTTTCGCACTGTTCGGTAGTTGGCTACCTTGTGATGGTGCAACGGGGGGAAGCTTCATTGGCTCTACTCTATTTAGGAGAAAGTGTTAAAGGCTCGCTGAGCTATGTCACTCAGAGGGCAATCTATTTTACCCTTTATGATTAGTATACGTGATGGGATTTTCGTTGGGTTAATCGTTATGGGTGGATCAAAAATCAGAGGCAAATGTTGAAATTATTAAGTACTTTACCTTTCATATATTGATATGACGTTTAAGCGTTCATGATGCTATTTATTAACGACTTAGTCACAAATGTGTCGGCGCTACGCTAACGTTTAACAAAATGTTTGTGATAGTATAACTTTGACAACAACAAATACACCAAGGAAGTAAAGGGCGATGTTATCTGCTCAGAATGTCACCTGTATTAGGGATGAAAGGGTGCTGTTTTCTGATCTCTCTTTCGATGTAGAGGAAGGGGAACTAGTGCAGATTGAAGGCCCCAATGGATCAGGCAAAACGTCATTGTTACGTATTTTAACCGGCCTATTGGCACAGGATGATGGTGAGATCCTGTGGCATGGTGAATCTATCCGCGATGCTCGCGACGAGTTTCATCAATCACTACTTTATCTCGGTCATCATACGGGCATCAAACGCGACCTCTCTGTGGCAGAAAACCTCCAATTCTATAGCCAAATTACTCCGGCAAGTGACAAGAGTGAAGACGGTATATTAGCCGCTATCATGCGTGTTGGACTTGCAGGGTATGAAGATGTATTAGCAAGTAATTTGTCAGCGGGTCAGCAACGTCGTATTGCATTGGCACGTTTGTGGCTAAGCCATCACCCAATATGGGTTCTTGATGAACCTTTGACTGCGATTGATAAACGGGGAATTTCGGTACTTGAAGCGTTGTTTCTAGAACAAGTGGAACGGGGCGGCAGCATTATTCTCACGAGCCATCAAGATATGTTTGTTGGCCAAGACACGCTGAGAAGGATCGTATTGGGAGCAGCAGCTTGAAGGCATTCAGACTACTTATCTCCCGAGAGCTGACCATAGCACTACGCAGAAAAACGGACATATTAAATCCGTTGTGGTTTTTTATACTGGTGATCAGCCTTTTTCCTCTTGCTATTGGTCCTGAGCCTAATCTGTTAGCCAGAATCTCCCCAGGGATTATTTGGGTGGCAGCGCTACTTTCTTCGCTTTTGGCTTTAGAGCGGCTATTTAAAGACGATTACCTTGATGGCGCGTTAGAGCAGATGATGTTGCAATCAACACCATTGCCACTACTGGTGTTAGCGAAAGTGTTTGCTCATTGGCTGCTAACAGGGCTGCCCTTGATTATTGTTAGCCCTTTACTTGCCCTTTTGCTTTCATTAACACTGGATGTCTGGTTAGCCGTGGTGCTGACCTTGTTATTGGGTACGCCGACGCTTAGTTTACTTGGAGCTATTGGCGTCGCCTTAACGGTTGGACTCCAAAAAGGAGGGGTTTTGCTAAGCTTATTAATCCTTCCTTTGTTTATCCCCGTATTAATTTTTGCAACGGCAGCGATTGATGCTGCAAGTTTGGGTTTCGGGTATCAGGGACAACTCGCGGTGCTGGCAGCAATGCTGGTGGCGGCTGTGACATTAACGCCGTTTGCGACTGCAGCGGCATTACGTGTGAGTGTGCAATAAAGGAAATCGGTCATGTGGAAATGGTTACACCCTTACGCGAAGGCAGAAAAGAGCTATCAGCTTGCTGGTCTGTTACTGCCTTGGTTTTCAGTGTTAGCAGTACTTTTTTTGACAGTTGGTACCCTATGGGGGCTTGCTTTTGCACCTACAGATTATCAACAAGGTGACAGTTTTAGACTCATTTATTTGCATGTACCTGCTGCCATTTGGTCGATGGGGGCCTACATGTCGATGGCCATTGCCGCCTTTATTGGCTTAGTTTGGCAGCTCAAGTTATCCGACTATGCTGCAGCTGCCATGGCGCCGACGGGTGCGGTATTTACGGCAATTGCTCTCTTTACTGGTGCGGTTTGGGGAAAACCCATGTGGGGAGCATGGTGGGTTTGGGATGCGCGTTTAACCTCTGAGCTTATTCTTCTTTTCTTATATATCGGAGTGATGGCGCTTTATAGCTCTTTCAGTGATCAAAAGACGGCAGCGCGTGCCGCTGGGATCCTTGCTATTGTTGGGGTCATCAATCTTCCTATCATCCATTTCTCTGTTGAGTGGTGGAACACCTTACATCAGGGGGCGACAATCACTAAGTTCGCCAAACCTTCGATCGACCCTCGTATGTTATGGCCGCTATTGCTCAACATCTTCGGCTTTGCGTTCTTTTTTGGTGCCGTGACCTTATTGCGTTTTCGGAGCCAGATACTGCGTCAAGAAGCTCGCCGTCCTTGGGTTAAAGCATTAGTTAAGTGAGGCAATTATGCATTTTAGTTCATTGGCAGAATTTTTAGAGATGGGCGGGTATGCCCCTTATGTCTGGTCTGGCGTGATTGGTTCGCTGGGTGCGCTAATCGGGGTCGTGGTATTGAGTATGATGCAACATAAGCAAGTCAAGCAGCAGATTCTGCAACAACAAAAACGTGATGAAAGAGTGAAAGCAGCGAAAGAAATGGAGAATACACTATGAATAATCGAAGAAAAAAACGTCTCCTATTGGCCTCTTCACTTCTATTGGGGATTGCTGTCTCTGTGAGTTTGATGCTCTATGCATTGAATCAAAATATGGACCTATTTTTTACGCCGACTGAACTTGTTAACGGTAAAGCGGATGGCAGCAAGCCTGAGGTCGGACAGCGTATTCGGATAGGCGGAATGGTCGTGGCGGGCACGGTACAGCGTGATCCTCAATCCTTAGAGGTGCGATTTGATGTGTCTGATGTTGGTCCATCTGTGACTATTTCCTACGATGGCATCCTTCCAGATTTGTTCCGTGAAGGGCAAGGGATTGTTGCTCAAGGGGTGCTGTCATCACCAACAGAGCTTATTGCTAGTGAAGTCCTCGCTAAACACGATGAAGAATATATGCCGCCAGAAGTGGCTGAAGCGATGGCGAAAACCCACTCGCCGTTAGAATACAGTGACGAACAACGACAAGGAAAAGCCCAATGATAGCTGAGTTTGGTCACTTTGCGCTGATCCTAGGGTTAGGCGCTTCATTGTTATTAAGTACGTTGCCGCTTGTTGGTGCTCAGCGTGGTAATGAAGGATTGATGCGCACTGCAAGGCCATTGAGTGCAGTCCTTTTTGCTTTGTTGCTATTATCGTTTTTGATTTTGTGTCATCGATTCTATGTGAATGACTTCACGGTCTCCTATGTCGCAAATAACTCCAATAGTCAGCTCCCTTGGTATTACCGTATTACTGCCGTTTGGGGGGCGCATGAAGGGTCGCTGCTCCTGTGGGTACTGATTCAAGCCATTTGGACATTTGCCGTTGCGCTTTTTAGCCGAGGTATGCCGCTGTCCTCAGTCGCGCGGGTTTTAGCCGTGATGGGGATGATCAATGTTGGCTTCTTGCTATTCATTATTATCACATCGAATCCATTTGAACGTACCTTGCCGTATTTCCCCGTCGATGGTCGAGACCTTAACCCTTTGCTGCAAGATCCCGGTTTGATTATTCATCCGCCGATGCTTTATATGGGCTACGTGGGTTTCTCTGTTGCGTTCGCATTTGCTATTGCTTCTTTAATGGCTGGGCGTCTGGATACGGCGTGGGCACGTTGGTCACGGCCGTGGACATTAGCCGCATGGTCATTTTTAACCGTGGGGATTGCGCTCGGCTCATGGTGGGCTTATTACGAACTTGGCTGGGGCGGCTGGTGGTTCTGGGATCCGGTCGAGAATGCATCCTTTATGCCGTGGTTAGCGGGTACAGCATTAATGCACTCTCTCGCCGTGACAGAGAAGCGTGGCACGTTTAAAGCATGGACAGTGTTATTGGCGCTGAGTGCGTTCTCATTGAGTTTACTAGGGACTTTTTTAGTGCGTTCCGGCGTTTTGGTGTCAGTGCATTCATTTGCCTCCGATCCTGAGCGAGGGATGTTTATTCTTGCCTTCTTGATGGTGGTGATTGGAGGTTCGTTGCTGCTTTATGCTATCAAGGGGCACAAAATTCGTTCTCAAGGCACCTTCTCGCTTGTGTCTAGAGAGAATGCGCTACTGGTCAATAATATATTGCTGATGGCAGCATTGGTCGTCGTTTTTGTTGGTACGCTGCTCCCGCTTGTTCATAAGCAAATCGGGATGGGGTCGGTCTCCATTGGTGCGCCATTCTTCAATAGCTTATTTACGTGGTTGATGATTCCTTTCGCCTTTTTCCTTGGCATTGGGTCGTTGTTACGCTGGAAGCGCGACAAACTAGCAACACTGGTTAAGCCAGTGACGCTTGCAGCGATGGCTTCTATTGGATTGAGCATTGGATTAATTGCCATTTTTTATGACCGTTTCTCTTGGTTAGCATCGTTAGGCTTGTGGATGGCTCTCTGGATCATCTTGCTGCAAGGTTATGAAGTCTATCTTCGGTCCACACATCGCCATACCTTCGCGATAGGTGTGAGGAAATTATCTCGTAGCCATTGGGCTATGGTGTGTGGGCATGTAGGGCTCGCGATTACCGTCATCGGTATTACTCTTGTCAGTAATTATGATATTGAACGCGATGTCCGCTTAGCCCCTGGTGACAGCATGACGATTGAAGGGTATCAGATTACCTTTACCGAGCTCATTGATAATGATGGCCCGAACTATGACGGCTATTTAGGGGTATTTGATATTCACCGAAACGGTAAAAAAGTCACGCAATTAGAGGCAGAGAAACGCTTTTATACGGTTCAGCGCTCAATGATGACAGAAGCCGCAATCGATAGTGGTATCAGCCGTGATATCTACATTGCGCTGGGTGAACGGCTAGTGGATGACGCTTGGGCGGTCAGGGTCTATTACAAACCTTTTGTAAACTGGATTTGGGCAGGTTCATTATTGATGGCAATCGGTGGTGGTATCGCAATTAGTGATAGACGCTACCGCTTTCGCGCTAAGTCTAGCGTGAAATCCGATGCTGCTACGGCGGAGGCATTATCATGAAAAAAGCGTACCTGTTTATCCCGTTAGCGGGGTTTATGATTCTGGCGACTATCTTCGCGGTTCAGCTGGCCATGAATGTTGAAGATCCCAATAACCCAACCCACCTCGAATCAGTGTTAATTGGGAAAACCGTCCCTTCGTTTCGTTTAGAAGACCTTGCTGAGCCAGGAAAAATGTATCAACAAGATGTCTTTCATGGTGAACCACTACTCTTGAATGTCTGGGCAACGTGGTGTCCAACCTGCTATGCCGAACATCAATACCTGAACCAGCTGGCAGCCAGTGGTGTGAAAATTATTGGCTTGAACTACAAAGACGAGCGAGCGAAAGCCACACAGTGGCTAGAGGATCTTGGCAACCCATATCTGATTAGCCTGTTTGATGGGGATGGCATGCTAGGTCTGGATCTTGGTGTCTATGGGGCTCCGGAGACTTTCCTCATTGATGCTGAGGGGGTGATTCGTTATCGGCATGTGGGAGATGTCAATGAGCGTAATTGGGAAAGAAAATTAGCGCCCTTGTACCAAGCGATGCTAAAGGAGGCTTCATAACCATGAATGTTTTTTCGTTTGGTTCACGTAGCTTACAGCGCGTTATCGGCTTACGTCATATTGTGTTGATGCTGATCTTAAGCCTTGGTGGTGTTGCGTTTAGCTATGCCGCTATCGATGCTTATGAGTTTGATTCCATTGAGCAAGAACGTACTTTCCATGACCTTAATAAGACGCTACGTTGCCCGAAATGTCAGAACAATAGTATTGGTGACTCTAATGCTGAGTTAGCAAAAGATCTGCGTCAGAAAGTTTATGAAATGATTCACGACGGTCAGAGTGAAGATGAAATTGTTGACTATATGGTGGCGCGGTATGGGAGTTTTGTTACCTATCAACCACCACTAACGCCTGTCACGCTAATACTTTGGTTAGCACCCGCACTGGCTATTCTGATTGGATTAGGAGTTGTCTTTTATCGTAGTCGAGAGTCTCGAGTGGTCTCTGCAGAAATAGCAGAAGAAGAGCGCAGACGATTGGATAGTTTGCTGAGTGAAACGGAAGAGGATAAAGCGCCGTGATAATGTTTTGGTTGGCCAGCGCCGTGCTGGTGTTGATGTTGGTATTATCCGTGGCAGTGCCGGTTTATCGAAGTCGTGTATCGACAGCGAATGCAGACCGTGATGCTCTCAATAAGGCGATTTATCAAGACCGACTGGAAGAGTTAGAGGTGGAGTCAGAAGGTGGTTTAGTCGCCGATCAAAAAGCACTGATCACCGAACTTCAAAAAACACTCTTGGATGATATCCCTCAAGGCTCTCAGGCAAAGAATGATCGTGCACGAGCGCAATTTTGGTTGTGGGGTTCGTGTTTGATCGCGATTGCCTGCAGTTATGCCCTGTACAGTAAAGTCGGTGGTATGAATGCGGTTATTGAGTGGCAAGAGACTGCACAACGTTTGCCTGAGTTATCTCAACGGTTGATGGACGAGCAGTCATCTCCGTTAAGCGATGAAGAGCTTGCTGATCTCTCTCTTGCCTTGCGTACTCGACTCCAGCAAACCCCTGACGACGCTATGGGGTGGTTGTTATTAGGTCGCTTGGGCATGGCAAGCCGAGATGTCGATATGGCTACGGGGGCGATGAGAAAAGCATGGTTCCTCTCGCCTGAGATGTTTGAAACCCGCTTTGGTTATGCGCAATCGTTATTGCTCAGTGGTGATGGCCTCGATGGTCAAAAAGGGCGAAAATTGCTTTCTGGTCTTTTGCAGGAAGAGCCCGACAACCTTCAGGTCCTCTCTCTCTTAGCTTTTGATGCATTTGAAGCGCAAGAGTATCAGGCTGCTATTGCGATGTGGACTCGGATGCGATTGCTATTGGATGACAACGATCCTAGAGCAGTGATGTTAGACCGCAGCATAGCAAGAGCGCAGATGAGTATTACTGGGGATCCGGTACTGATGACGGTAAAAATAGAGTTGGATGAACAGGTATCGATTCCTACCCAAGGTGTACTGATTGTCTCTGCACATACTGCTGATGGGGCGCCAATGCCGGTGGCTGCGAAGCGACTGCCTCTTAGTGCGTTCCCTGTTACGGTGATGCTAAGAAATAGCGACAGCATGATAGAGGGGCGCAACTTAGTGGATCTCGACGAGATGGTGATACGGACTCGCATAGACACTGATGGCAATGTAGGAACGCGAGATGGTGATTTATTTGGTGAATCGTTAACTGTGTCACAAGGTGGTGAGGTAGAGGTAAAGATAATGAACCAGTTTGGTTCCTAACTGGATCAAATGATCGTAGAAAGTTATCATCCTCACATATTTAGTGTGATAACGAATAGCTAGGCAAAGAATAATGAGAAAGGGATTGCTTGCGGTGCTACTAAGCTCAACGTTGATGATGGGGTGTGCTTCTGCCCCTGATGAAACCAAGAGTAGCGTTAATGACCCGTTAGAAGGATTTAACCGGGTGATGTGGGATCTAAATTATGACTATTTAGACCCTTATATCGCCCGTCCTGTTTCGTTGGCGTATGTGGAGTATGTCCCTTCACCAGTTCGTTCAGGCGTGAGTAATTTCTTGGCTAACCTTGAAGAGCCGATTAGCGTTCTCAATAGCATATTAGTGCTGGATGGTGAGGCGGCAGCTACCCATTTCAATCGCTTCTGGATAAATACCTTTTTTGGTATTGGTGGCTTGATTGATATCGCGACGGCAGCGGAGATTGGTAATCCTGCGGATAAGGAGTTCGGGGATACCATGGGGTATTATGGTGTTGGCAATGGTCCTTACCTGATGTATCCCGTTTATGGTCCGTCGACGGTTCGTGAAACAGCGGGTGACTTCGTGGATGGCTTTGTCCCTATGGTCTCTTATCTTAACTTCTGGCAAGGCTTTGGTAAGTGGGTTTTACAAGGCATGGAGTCACGGGCAGCATTAGTGCAGCAAGAAGCGATACTAAAGAACTCGCCGGATCCGTATATCTTTACGCGTGACGCGTATATTCAGAACCGAAACTTCCGAGCATCAGGTGGTAAACTGGATGAATCTTTGTACTACGAAGAAGACTTCTTAGATGACTTTCTCGATGAAATTGATGACGAAGATTTCTAATGCGCTCGGTATAGCTACTAGTGCTCGGTATAGCTCTCGGTATAGTAACTAGTACACGGTTTCGTAATTAATGCTCGGTACAGTAATTAGCGATAGGTATCTAAATTAGCGCCAAATTAATCTACACGAGGCTTAGCAGTAACCGCTTAATCAATCAAACCATCTTCTGAATGCGTTATTTAAAATAGATGCTACAGATGATAAAAAGGCAGCCGTTAGGCTGCCTCAGATTGCTGACGAACCCCACTTTTCGAAGTGGGGTTCTCTTTTATGAGCGGCCGTAGGCCGCGATCGCGATATTT
>JBHOGO010000170.1:0-2606 GCA_043421945.1 bacterium sp. HQB-150
ACTATTCAAGATGAAAATGGCGCTACAGTAGAGACACACATTAATGTTGATGTGCTACCGATTAACGATGCGCCAGTCTCAGGCGACCTCGCTTACAGTGTTGATGAAGACGGTGCGATTACACTGTCTCAAGAGCAGTTGCTGTCTCAAGCAGGTGATGTTGAAGGGGATGAGCTAACCGCGAGCGATTTAAGTGCTGGCGATAATGCTACGGTCACACAAAATGACGATGGTTCATTCACCATCACTCCGGATGAGAACTTCAACGGTGACATCGACCTGAGCTTCGAGATTAGTGATGGCGAAGACACCATTGTTGCTTCGGCTGACCTCACGGTTAACCCAGTCAACGACTTGCCAACCGCCGAAGACCAAGCGTTCTCAGTCAATGAAGATGGCACGATTACCTTCACCGATGAGCAGCTACTCGACGGCTCTGCCGATATCGACGGGGATGATCTGTCTGTTGAATCTGTCAGCTACACCGGCACAGACGGTGTATTCACCGATAATGGTGATGGCTCATACACCTTCGCACCGAACGAAAACTTCAATGGCGAAGTCGACCTTAGCTTCACGGTATCGGACGGCACTGATACGGTGGATGCGAGCATTGATATCACCGTCGATGAGGTGAACGATCCACCGGTCGCAGGTGCAACCTCTTACCAAGTAGACGAAGACAGCGTCATCACCATCAGTGATGAGCAGCTGCTAGCCAATTCTTCAGATGTTGAAGGCGATGTGGCTGTCGATGGTGTGAGTTACTCTGGCACCGACGGTATCTTCACGGATAACGGCGACGGCACGTACAGCTTCGCACCAAATGAAAACTTCGATGGCGACGTATCACTCGATGTCACCGTCGTTGATGAAGATGGCGCAACCGCAGAAACCACGGCAGGCATTGATGTTATCGCGATGAACGATGCGCCAGTCTCTGGTGACCTCGCTTACAGCGTTGATGAAGACGGTGCGATTACTCTTAGCCAAGAGCAGCTTCTTTCTCAGGCCGGTGATGTGGAAGGGGACGAGCTAACCGCTTCTGACCTGTCTGCGGGTGATAACGCAACCGTCACACAAAATGACGATGGTTCATTCACCATCACTCCGGATGAGAACTTCAACGGTGACATCGACCTGAGCTTCGAGATTAGTGATGGCGAAGACACCATTGTTGCTTCGGCTGACCTCACGGTTAACCCAGTCAACGACTTGCCAACCGCCGAAGACCAAGCGTTCTCAGTCAATGAAGATGGCACGATTACCTTCACCGATGAGCAGTTGTTGGACGGCTCTGCCGATATTGATGGCGATGACCTCAGCGTTGAGTCTGTTAGCTACACCGGCACAGACGGTGTCTTCACCGACAACGGTGATGGTAGCTATACCTTCGCACCGAACGAAAACTTCAATGGCGAAGTTGATCTCAGCTTCACGGTATCGGACGGCACGGATACCGTAGATGCCAGCATCGATATCACCGTCGATGAGGTCAACGATCCACCGGTCGCAGGCGCAACCTCTTACCAAGTGGACGAAGACAGCGTCATCACCATCAGTGATGAGCAGCTGCTGGCTAACAGCAGCGATGTTGAAGGCGACGTGGCTGTCGATGGTGTGAGTTACTCAGGTACTGACGGTATCTTCACGGATAACGGCGATGGCACCTACAGCTTTGCACCAAATGAAAACTTTGATGGCGATGTATCACTTGATGTGACGGTTGTTGATGAAGATGGCGCGACAGCTGAAACCACCGCAGGCATTGATGTTATCGCGGTGAATGATGCCCCAGTCTCAGGTGACCTCGCTTACAGCGTCGATGAAGACGGTGCGATTACACTGTCTCAAGAGCAGTTACTCTCACAAGCGGGTGATGTTGAAGGGGATGAGCTGACAGCTTCTGACCTGTCAGCTGGCGATAACGCAACAGTGACGCAAAATGACGATGGCTCATTCACCATCACTCCGGATGAGAACTTTAACGGTGACATTGACCTGAGCTTCGAAATCAGTGATGGCGAAGATACGATTGTTGCAAGTGCTGACCTCACGGTTAACCCAGTCAACGACTTGCCAACCGCGGAAGACCAGGCGTTCTCAGTCAACGAAGATGGCACGATTACCTTCACCGATGAGCAATTGTTGGATAGCTCTGCCGATATCGACGGGGATGATTTGTCTGTCGAATCTGTCAGCTACACCGGCACAGACGGTGTCTTCACCGATAATGGTGACGGCTCTTACACCTTCGCACCAAATGAAAACTTCAATGGTGAAGTCGACCTTAGCTTCACGGTGTCGGACGGTACTGATACCGTAGATGCAAGCATCGATATCACCGTCGATGAGGTCAACGATCCACCGGTTGCAGGTGCAACCTCTTACCAAGTGGACGAAGACAGCGTCATTACCATCAGTGATGAGCAGCTTCTGGCTAACAGCAGTGATGTTGAAGGTGACGTAGCTGTCGATGGCGTGAGTTACTCCGGTACTGACGGTATCTTCACGGATAACGGCGATGGCACCTACAGCTTCGCACCAAATGAAAACTTCGATGGCGATGTCAGTCTTGATGTCACCGTCATTGATGAAGATGGTGC
>JBHOGO010000171.1:0-2596 GCA_043421945.1 bacterium sp. HQB-150
ATTGCATGCGCCGGAGCAAACCGGACACCTATTCCGGTATTATCCGGACGCACATTCCGTTTTAATCCGGACACCTGTTCCGTTTTAATCCGGACGATTTTGGCCTAACTCCGGAATCACTGTCCGATTTAGCGGAAACCTTGTCCGGATACTCCGGAATACCAATCTTTTCTCTTTTAAATCAATACTTCACAATCTTTGCTGTCGATTTTAATGCAGCAAGGAAGTGAGAATGCCGAAAAAGAGAACGTCTATGGACAAAATCAAAGAGGTATTGCGCCTCAAATACGAGTGTCACCTATCACTGCGAAAAATTGCTTCCTGCACGAAGGTAAGCCGGTCAACGATCTCCGAAATCCTCACTCGTTTTGAACACCACGACATCGGTTGGCCGTTACCAGACAACCACTCAGAAGCTCAACTTGCCCAAATGCTGTATCGTGATAAAACCACATCTGCTAGCAAGGTGATGCCAAACTTTAGCTATATCCACAAAGAACTGCGTCGTCCTCCAATGACCAAGCAGTTGCTGTGGGAGGAATATGTCGCTGAGCACCAAGAGCGAGCTTATCGATACAGTCAGTACTGTGAGCACTATCGGCGTTGGCTTAAAAAGCAAAAGCGCAGTATGCGCCAGAGCCATCTGGCCGGAGACAAGCTCTTTATCGATTACTGTGGTCCCACCATCCCAATTATCAATCCGGAGACAGGAGAAGTTCGCAACGCTCAAATCTTCGTGGCAACACTGGGCGCTTCAAACTACACCTACGTCGAAGCCTGTGAAAGCCAAAGGCTGGAGCACTGGTTAGAGGCACATGCCAATGCCTTCGAGCACTTCGGTGGTGTGCCTTCATTACTGGTCCCCGATAATCTCAAGGCTGCTGTCACCAAAACCGATCGTTATGAGCCTCAGCTTAACGACAGTTACCGCCAGCTCGCCTACCACTATCAAACCGCAGTCATGCCAGCACGGCCATACAAGCCTAAAGATAAGGCCAAGGCTGAAAATGCAGTTCTTGTTGTCGAGCGTTGGATCATGATGCGGCTTCGCAATGAAGTCTTCCATACCTTCAGAGAACTTAACCTGGCGATTAAAGAGCTCATGCAGTCATTAAATCAACGACGAATGAAAGAGCTGGATGCGAGTCGGGCCGAGCTGTTCAATATGCTGGATAAACCTGCTTTGCGATCTCTGCCCGCTGAGCGCTTCCTCTACACAGAGTTCAAGCAAGCTAAGGTGGGGCCCGACTACCATATCGAATATAAGCAACATTACTACTCCGTCCCGCACCAGTTGGTTGGACAGCATGTTCAACTAGAAGCTAGCCGCCAACTTGTCCGTATCTACCATCAAGGTCAATGTGTTGCTCAACACCCAGCAAGTGCAAAGGTGCGTGGCCAAAGTACCTACACAGAGCATATGCCAAGTAACCACCAGTATCAGAAATGGTCGCCGGAGAAGCTACAACGCTGGGCGGCGAGGATAGGTCCTGCAACGAAAGAAGTCATCTGCCATCTGCTCCAGTCCAAAGACCATCCCGCCCAGGCAACCCGCAGTTGCTTAGGGCTACTGAACCTCTCAACCAAACATAGTGACCAGCGCCTCGAGCAAGCCTGCAAAGACGCCCTCATCGTCAACAAGCCGTACCTGAGGTTCATCAAAAACCTACTGCAAAATCACCGTGAGGGACGGTTGTCGACTTCACCAGATCTTACGCCGGACATCCTGCACAGTAATGTTCGCGGCCCAGATAGTTATCACTAGGAGCACACATGAACTCAATCAATGAACAACTTAAAGCCCTGCGCCTTGGCCATGCAGCGACAGCATTAGAGCAGCAAAGAGAGCAAGCTTCGACCTATGCAGAACTGAGCTTCGAGGAGAGACTTACTCTGCTGCTAGAAAGTGAAATACTGGGTAGAAACCAAGCTAAGATCCTCAGACTTAAGCGACAGGCAAAGCTGAGGTTAGATGGGCTTGCTAGCCAAATTATTTACGAAGAAGGTCGAGGGTTACGGCGAGTACAAATAAGCGAACTGCTCACTGGAAAATACCTTCAGAAAAAACAAAATGTTCTGATCACCGGCCCAACCGGAGCTGGTAAAACATACCTCGCTTGCGCGTTGGCGGGACAAGCTTGTGAGCAACTGCATAGCGCACGATATTACCGCCTCAGCCGACTACTCGACGATCTTAGTTCCGGTCGCCTTGATGGCACGTACCAAAAGCAACTACAGGCGCTAGCCCGAAAAGATCTCCTGATCTTAGATGACTGGGGAATGGAAAAGCTGAGTCCAGATCATGCTGGCCATCTACTAGAGCTTCTAGAGGATAGATACCAAACGAGCAGCACGATCATGGTCAGCCAATTACCCGTTAAGGAGTGGTACAACATGATCGGTAATGCCACCGTCGCTGACGCTCTGCTAGATAGGTTGATCCATAATAGCCACCGTATAGAGCTGAAAGGTGAATCAATGAGAAAACTGGCACAAACCGGACAGGTAGAGTAAAAATAGAGGTAGAGAAAAGCTTGGGAAAAAAGGTGTCCGGTTAAACGCGGAATGGGCGTCCGGAATCAGCGGAATACGCACT
>JBHOGO010000172.1:0-2593 GCA_043421945.1 bacterium sp. HQB-150
TGCGTATTTCGGTGATTGCGATCGCTCGTTTCGGTTTATTCCGATCACTTGATCCTGCCGTTTTTCTCTCTTCCTATTTTTACTCTAAGTGATCGGATTGCGCCAGTTTTCTCATTGACTCACCTCCCAGTTCTATTCGATGACTATTGTGTACCAGCCGATCCATGAGAGCGTCTGCGACGGTGGCGTTTCCGATCATGTTGTACCATTCTTTTACTGGTAACTGGCTAATGACGATTGTGCTGCTGTTTTGGTAACGGTCTTCAAGCACTTCTAACAAGTGACCAGCATGCTCCTGAGTCAGTTTCTCCATTCCCCAGTCGTCCAGGATCAGTAAGCCTTTCTTAGCCAACGATTGAAGTTGTTTTTGATAGCTACCATCCAGGCGTCCTGCGGTCAGGTCATCAAGCAAGCGAGTTAATCGGTAGTACCTAACCGTTTGTTGTTGGTCGCAGGCACTAGTGGCCAGTGCGCAGCCAAGATACGTTTTGCCTGCGCCCGTCGGGCCTGTGATCAAGATGTTCTGGTGCTTGTATAGATAACTGCCCGTCAGAAGTTCGCTCATCTGTTTGCGATTGAGGTTTCGTCCCTCCTTGTAGATGAGTTGACTCGGTTGAGCATCCACTCTCAGCTTGGCTTGTCGTTTTAAGCGTTGGATTTTACTCTGATTACGATTCAAGATCTCGCTTTCCAGAAGTAGGCTTAACCGTTCCTCGAAGTCCAACTCTGCGTAAGTGGTCAGTTGCTCTTGCTGCTGCTCTAATGCTTTCGCTGCATGGCTCAAGCGCAGGGTTTTAAGTTGGTCATTCAGTGCGTTCACATTCTTTCTCCTAGTGATAACTATTCGGGCCACGAACATTGCTGTGAACAAGGTTCGGCGTATTCGCTTTATCTTTACTCAGCTGCCCTTCACGGTTGTTCTTCAACAGGTTATTGACGAAGGTGTAGTTGGGTTTTGTCAGCATCAGCGCGTCTTTACAGGCTTGCTCTAGGCGTGATTCGCCATGGGCTTTACTCAGATTGAGCAACCCGAGGCAGGAACGATAAGACTGCTCTGGATGAGGTTTGGAGTTCAGCATTTTATTGACGACTTCTCGTGTGGCTGAGCCGATATTAGCTCCCCAGTTGAGCAAGCGCCCTGGCGACCACTTTTGATGTTGATGGTTACTTGGCATGTGCTCTGAGTTGGTGCTGTTTCCGCGCTCTCTTTGGCTACGTGGATGCTGGGAGACCAAGTTACCTTGATGGTAGATCTGCACCAGACGGTTGGAGGCTTCCAGTTCGACATGATGACCGACAAGTTGATGGGGAACTGAGTAGTAGTGACGGCGATATTCGATGTGATAGTCAGGGCCAACTTTGGCTCGTTTAGTTTCGGTATACAGGTAACGCTGCTTAGGCAGAGGCTTTAAAGCGGGTTTATCGAGCTTGTCGAACAGTGCTTTACGACTCGCGCCATACTGTTTCATCTCACGTTCGTTTAAGTCATTCATAAGCTCACGGATGCCAAGGTTCAGCTCTTTGAAGGTGTGGAAGGTTTGGTGGCGTAGTCGCATCATGATCCAGCGTTCCACTAGGAGCACGGCATTCTCTGCCTTGGCTTTGTCTTTCGGTTTGTAGGGGCGAGCTGGCATCACTGCGGTTTGATAGTGATTGGCCAGTTTCTGATAGCTGTCGTTAAGCCTCGGCTCATAACGGTTAGCTTTGGTGACTGCGCTGCGTAGATTATCGGGAACCAAGAGTTGTGGTACGCCGCCGAAGTGTTCGAACGCATTCGCATGCGCCTCTAACCAGTAGGACTTTCCTTGGCTGGGGAAGGCTTCAACATAGGTGTAATTCGATGCACCTAAAGTCGCCACGAACACTTCCGCTTCGCGTACTTCGCCTGTGTCAGGATTGACGACCTGAAGGCGAGGTCCACAGTAATCGATAAACAGCTTATCACCCGCCACATGGAGCTGACGCATACTGCGTTTTTGGGTTTTGAACCAGCGAGTGAAGTGCTCGCAGAACTGAGTGTAAGCGTAAGCCTGCTCTTGATATTGCTCGTGATATTCCTGCCAGAGCAACATCTTCGTCATGCCTTTACGTCTAAGTTCAACAGCGTATTGAGCGAAGTCTGGCATGACTTTATCGCGACTGGCTCTTTTGGAGTGATACAAAGCTTGAGTAAGGTCTGCATCACTGCAACTTTCTGGTAGAGGCCAACCAAGTTGGCTTTGTTTAAAGCGAGTAAGGAGTTCCGATATGGTGGACGGGCCGAGTTTAAGACACAAAGCGATGCTGCGATTGGAAAGACCGCAGTCGTACTTAAGGCGTAATACCTCTTTGATTTTGTTCATTGGAGTTCTCTTTTTGGCCATGGTCGCTTCCTTACCTTCTTGTCTAAGAAGTAAAGAATAGCGAGTTATTGATTTAAAAGAGAAAAAGGAAGGATTTCGGGCATTACGAACGCGGTTTTCGCTATTCCGAACACCGATTTCGGAGTTAGGCTAAAAGTGTTCGGATAATCGCGGAATCAGTGATCGGTTTAAACCGAAATAGGTGATCGGATAATCCCGAAATGACTGATCGGAATGCTCCGAAATATGCA
>JBHOGO010000173.1:0-2534 GCA_043421945.1 bacterium sp. HQB-150
GACGGTATCTTTACCGACAATGGCGATGGTACGTACAGCTTCGCACCAAATGAAAACTTTGATGGCGATGTATCACTGTATGTGACGGTTATTGATGAAGATGGCGCGACAGCTGAAACCACGGCAGGCATTGATGTTATCGCGGTCAATGATGCGCCAGTCTCTGGTGATCTCGCTTACAGCGTTGATGAAGATGGCGCCATTACTCTTAGCCAAGAGCAGTTGCTATCGCAAGCGGGTGATGTGGAAGGGGATGAGCTAACCGCTTCTGACCTGTCTGCTGGCGACAACGCAACGGTGACACAAAATGATGATGGCTCATTCACCATCACTCCAGATGAGAACTTCAACGGTGACATCGACCTCAGCTTCGAAATTAGCGATGGTGAAGATACGATAGTCGCAAGTGCTGACCTGACGGTGAACCCAGTCAATGACTTGCCAACCGCGGAAGACCAAGCGTTCTCAGTCAACGAAGATGGCACCATCACGTTTACCGATGAGCAGTTGTTAGATGGCTCTGCCGATATTGATGGCGACGACCTCAGCGTTGAGTCTGTCAGCTACACCGGCACAGACGGTGTCTTCACTGACAACGGTGATGGTAGCTATACCTTCGCACCGAACGAAAACTTCAATGGTGAAGTTGACCTTAGCTTCACGGTGTCGGACGGTACTGATACCGTAGATGCAAGCATCGATATCACCGTCGATGAGGTGAACGATCCACCGGTCGCAGGTGCAACCTCTTACCAAGTTGACGAAGACAGCGTCATCACCATCAGTGATGAGCAGCTGCTAGCCAATTCTTCAGATGTTGAAGGCGATGTGGCTGTCGATGGTGTGAGTTACTCCGGCACCGACGGTATCTTCACGGATAACGGTGACGGCACCTACAGCTTTGCACCAAATGAAAACTTCGATGGCAACGTATCACTCGATGTCACCGTCATTGATGAAGATGGTGCGACAGCTGAAACGACGGCAGGCATTGATGTTATCGCGGTCAACGATGCGCCAGTCTCAGGTGACCTCGCTTACAGCGTCGATGAAGACGGTGCAATTACGCTGTCTCAAGAGCAGTTGCTGTCTCAGGCTGGTGATGTTGAAGGGGATGAGTTAACCGCTTCTGACCTGTCTGCTGGCGACAATGCAACGGTGACACAAAATGACGATGGCTCATTCACCATTACCCCAGATGAAAACTTCAACGGTGACATCGACCTGAGCTTCGAGATTAGTGATGGCGAAGACACAATCGTCGCGTCGGCTGACTTGACCGTTAACCCTGTCAACGATTTGCCAACTGCTGAAGACCAAGCGTTCTCGGTCAACGAAGATGGCACGATTACCTTCACTGATGAGCAATTACTGGACGGCTCTGCCGATATCGATGGGGATGATCTGTCTGTCGAGTCTGTGAGCTACACCGGCACAGACGGTGTCTTTACCGATAACGGTGATGGTAGCTATACTTTTGCACCAAATGAAAACTTCAATGGCGAAGTTGACCTTAGCTTCACGGTGTCGGATGGCACAGATACCGTAGATGCAAGCATCGATATCACCGTTGATGAGGTGAACGATCCACCGGTCGCAGGTGCAACGTCTTACCAAGTTGACGAAGACAGTGTTATCACCATCAGTGATGAGCAGCTTCTGGCCAACTCTTCGGATGTTGAAGGTGACGTGGCTGTCGATGGTGTGAGTTACTCAGGTACTGACGGTATCTTCACGGATAACGGCGACGGCACCTACAGCTTCGCACCAAATGAAAACTTCAATGGCGACGTATCACTCGATGTCACCGTCATTGATGAAGATGGCGCGACAGCGGAAACCACCGCAGGCATTGATGTTATCGCGGTCAACGATGCGCCAGTTTCTGGTGACCTCGCTTATAGTGTTGATGAAGACGGTGCGATTACGCTGTCTCAAGAGCAGTTGCTGTCTCAAGCGGGTGATGTGGAAGGGGATGAGTTAACCGCTTCTGACTTGTCTGCTGGCGACAATGCAACGGTGACACAAAACGATGATGGCTCATTCACGATTACCCCGGATGAGAACTTCAACGGTGACATTGACCTAAGCTTCGAAATTTCGGATGGCGAAGATACCATTGTTGCTTCGGCTGACCTCACCGTTAACCCTGTCAACGATTTGCCAACTGCTGAAGACCAAGCGTTCTCAGTCAATGAAGATGGCACGATTACCTTCACCGATGAGCAGCTGTTGGATGGCTCTGCCGATATTGATGGCGACGACCTCAGCGTTGAGTCTGTGAGCTACACTGGTACAGACGGTGTCTTCACCGATAACGGTGATGGTAGTTATACCTTCGCACCGAACGAAAACTTCAATGGCGAAGTGGATTTAAGCTTCACGGTGTCGGATGGCACGGACACAACCCAAGCTAATATCGATATCACCGTCGATGAGGTGAACGATCCACCGGTTGCGGGTTCAACGACCTATCAAGTCAATGAAGACAACTCAATCACCATTAGCGATGAGCAACTGCTGGCAAACTCGTC
>JBHOGO010000174.1:0-2505 GCA_043421945.1 bacterium sp. HQB-150
TTGAATACACTCGGATTTTGACATCTTGGTAGGATCGTTCAACTGATCACTTTATTCTTAACTGATCGGCATTACGGTATTGCCGGGTGTTTTTTTATCTGTCCTACGGAATATACCTATCCAAGTGCGATGGTTATTCGGTATAAAAAGGTCTCTTATCTTTCATTTGCGTTTTTGATGATTCACGCAATCACAAGGAGGTGAGGATGAAACGATTTCTTCCCCACAGCACGTTTACACGAACATTGATCTTACTTGCTGGGCTGTTGATTACTAGCCAAGTCTTTTCTTACCTAACGGTCTTAAATTACGCGTTATTACCTAGCTTGAATCAGTTCAACCGTATTTTGGCTTATGAAGTCAGGTTGATGCTGAACGAAGACGTTGAACTTGCCAGTGGAGAGACGGTATACCTTGATACACCGTTGCGTCGAGAGTTACTTGAACAGCTTGGTGTAAGTATCCACCTTGACAGTGACACGCTGTATAGCGAGTACCTAAATGCTTCTCCCGTCGCGTTTCTTAGTAAAGAGATGAGTGATGAATTGGGCGTGCCGACAGAGGTGCGGCTTGTGCTAGGGGCGGACAGTTATGTGCTTTGGCTTGATGTGAGCTCGATGCCAGATCAGTATTTACGTGTTCCTTTGTCAGAGCTGCAAGAAGACGACATTTCTCCTCTATTTTATTACAGCCTCATCATTTCCCTGTTAGTGATCGCCGGAGGGTGGTTGTTTATTCGGCTGCAAAATCGCCCGCTAGTGGATTTAGAGCATGCGGCTCTGCAAGTCGCAAGAGCTCAGCATCCAGCTCCGTTACCAGAGAGGGGCGCCACAGAGATTCGCTCGGTGACACGAGCATTTAATCAGATGTCTCAAGGTATCAAGCAGCTTGAAGATGACCGCGCACTGCTACTGGCTGGTGTGAGCCATGATATTCGCACACCTTTAACGCGTATTCGTCTCGCGACGGAGATGATGTCTGAAGAGGATGCTTATCTTGCGGATAGCATTATCAAAGATACCGAAGAGTGTAATGAGATTATTGGTCAGTTTATGGCCTACCTAAAATCAACGACAGAGCATCAAGTACAAAAAGTAGACATGAATGCGGTGCTTGATGAAGTCAGCGAATTAGAGATGCACAACAGTTACGATCATCGATGTGACGTTGATATTAAACCGTTACCTGCCGGTGTATGGGGTGATGGCATTGCCATTAAACGTTGCATTACCAATCTGATTGTTAACTCTAAGCGCTATGGTGACGGTTGGGTCAAACTCAGTGCGGGTTTAGCGGCTGATCGCAAGCAAGTGTGGGTATGTGTTGAAGACAATGGCCCAGGTATCGCACCTGATCAAGTCGCCAAAATGTTCCAACCACTGACGCGAGGTGATGACGCACGTGGTAAAGCGAGTGAAGGTACAGGACTCGGCTTAGCGATTGTGAAGCGTATTATCGACCAGCATGAAGGCAAAATAGATGTCAGTAATCGTGATTCGGGTGGTCTGCGAGTGCAGATTAGCTTGCCGCTGAAGAAGCGTGGTTAGTTTATCGATGGGGGAGTGTTAGCTCCCCTTCATAGACTTATCGTTATTTCGGGTAATATTCTTCTGACCACATACCATTTAGGGCTTGGTAGATTGCTGTTTTCCAGCTCGCTTTCACCCCAACGACGCACGTATGATAAAGTTGTTTCTCATCACTAATAGCTCTTATAATGGCAGACCTCACTTCACTAGTCAGCCATGTACTAGGGTTTGCACCGACAGGCATTGGACGTGGAATTAAGTCCATGAGGTCTGAACACTTCCTAGATTCTCTGACCATGAAAAATACAACATCAAAAACCTGATCGTTTATCTTCCAGTTTGTGGATTCTTCGCCATAGAGGCGATATAAATATTTCTGTAGTTCATGTTGATCATTGATGGATATTGTCATAACCGTTCATCCCTTCCAATAGTGTATTAAAAGCCTTTATATCTCCAATGACATCGATGATTCCTACATTTGTGAATGCGCTAGACTCCCTGATTAAGAATAGAGTCCCTCTACGCCTCTCTGTATGGTAGAAGTGGTAAATATCAGTATTGGATATGGTCTTTAATCTCCAATTATTAATACTATATGATTCAGATACTTCTCTCGAAAAGACGGCAAGCCATTCAGGTAGCTTGTCTCTATCTTTTTCTATGAACAATGAGCGAAAGAACAACGCCTCATATCCAGTTAGGTTAACGTTGGGTCCGAATACTTCTTTATGGTCAACGGCTTGGTGAGTTAGCATCCAATCAGAGTACTTCACTGTGAGTGTGGGGCCAAAGTGTTGCTGGTAGTCTGGGATAGGGAGCAATAGACTGACATCTCGATTGATTTGTACGGTTAAGTTGCTAGCGTTTGCTAGGCTACTAAATATAATTAATGCAATGTATACCCAATTAACTTGAAGATGCGTGTTTGAGCACCTGAAAATTATCATTTATTCGAGACGCCAGTGAGCCAGCG
>JBHOGO010000175.1:0-2465 GCA_043421945.1 bacterium sp. HQB-150
TTACTTTTGGCGAAGCAAATTATAACTCTTTACCATGTTGTTCAAAAAACACTCACGAAAGATCAACACGCCCTAGACACATAAAAGTCATAGATGAAAGTCGATTTATCTCCTGCATTAATTGAATGCCACAAATAACCTACCTGACATAACCGTCCTTTAATTTCAGTTTCAATACAAAGCAGAGAATGTTCACTTCCTTGCAACCCGTTCGGAAAGCAACGATGCAGGTCTTTTTTAGCTAACTCAATGGCGAGATCCATTGAGTGACCGTAGTTTTGAGCGATTTCATGACTATAGTCATCAATAAAATACTGGCAATATGCTGGGTATTCATCCAGACGCATTTCTCTAAGTACAACCATTTATCCTTCAAATGGCGTTTATTCAATCCGTAATAAAACACATCTATACAGTGGTTAACTGTACATAATGCGGTCTTCATTGCAATACATCAACAATAAATCAATGGTTTAGGTGGGGGTAATAGATTAAATTGCACCGTGAAACCACCATTCTAGGGATAACTTCTACGACGTTATCATCAGATTGAGTAATTGAGTTCGCTACACCCTTGAAACTACCATCAGGCGAATAAATACTTAACGCATCGAGCCATGAAACTGGCAAGATTGAACTACTTTTCCAAGCACTATTTATTGGGTAGGAAGCCGCAGCAGAAGTAAATGAAGTAAAGATCAATGCAAAGAGTAAGAAAAGTTTAGCTGTTGTCATAATACTTGTTGCTACCACCGAATTAGAGTTTACGGAATGTATACTAACCAAGCTGTCTCTCAATAAGCGATCATGAGCATATTTGCTTTAATGACCACCGAAAGCTATACACGAAAGTTGGAGATTAGTCTCATTACCCGTTTGTTGCTGGCCAGATGCTCTTATTGAGCTAGCAGGCAATTACAATCTCACACGACAATTTAACCGTAAAATATACGTCAACTAACCCAATTGAACATTTCAAAATTGAGTAATTATTTTGCCTTGTTTTTTATGTGGTTATTCTTTACCTTCGAAATAAACCAATGATTTAAATTTATTTTCATCAGTCTAGTATAGGAAAAATAGCATGAATACCCCCCTTATAGCATCTCTCCTGGTTACTTGTATCTCATTTTCTACTCAGGCCTCTGAATGGGGCTATGGAAAGCACAATGGCCCAGAGGACTGGGGAAAGGTTTCTAAAACGTGCGCTTCGGGAAAAAACCAAAGTCCTATCGATGTTAGTAATGCAATAAGTGGTGATATGCAAGACCTATCGATTTCTTACAACGGTCAGGTTGTTGGTTTGCTTAACAACGGCCATACACTGCAGGCCATAGTTGAAGGTGACAATTTCCTATCTGTTGATGGCCGAGAGTTTGAGCTTAAGCAGTTCCACTTTCATACTCCTTCTGAAAACTTGATTAAAAGTAAGCAATATCCGCTTGAAGCACACTTAGTACACACGGACAGAGATGGAAACCTTGCTGTAATAGCAGTGATGTTTGAAATTGACAAAGAAAATGCTCAACTAGCTAAGTTAAGCGCTGAACTTCCTAAAGAAGGCTCTACAGTAACATTAAATGATTCATTTGCTGTAGCCGATATGCTTCCTGCTTATGATGCTTTTTACCGTTTTAACGGCTCGCTGACGACACCACCGTGTTCTGAAGGTGTTCGCTGGTTTGTCCTTGAAAAAACTCAACCACTATCTGTGGCTCAGCAAAAAGCGCTGAACAAAGTAATGGGGAACAACAACCGCCCAGTTCAAAATATTTGGGCTCGCAGGGTAATGTTTAGCAATTAAATTGTCCGATACTGATTTTCAAAGTTATGATACTGGCAATGACGACTAGCGATTCACCTCTATTGGTCTTTGGTCCAATGTTAGAGCGAGCGGTGGAAGATGGGTTGCTAGACCCACTTGATGATAATGACAAGCAGTTCGTCGGTAGCGTAGTGTGTACCATAATGCTTGCTAATTCGTGTAGGCGTACTTACCGTAAGCAGCGATTTAGTCGAGCACTGTTTAGCAGTGGTGAGCGCTATGAGTTAGTTTCGTCTCTGAATATCATCGAATTTTTCGAAAGCTAAGCTAGCCCTTCTTGCTTTTCGTCTGGCAAGCAAATTTCGTATTCCGTATTATGGGCGCGCAAGAAGTAGAATGGGTAGACAAACACAACGCTTAAATGCGTTGCCTACCATTTCTATTTTTTGGGTGTCTGCCGAGCGATAGCGCTGGTCAAGTTATTTAGAGCAATATCATCCTATTGTTTGTATCAATTGTTGCCATATATTGGTCATTTTCTTCTTTTTATAGACATTGATCGACTAACAATCGATTGGCGCCCTGCGTTAACGCGTTTATCATGATTTAACGTTGTGAAAATAGTTCGGAATCCATCATGATCTCTTTAAAGAACAGAACAGATAGTTTGCACTGGTTAACGACATTACCCCATCAGTCA
>JBHOGO010000176.1:0-2397 GCA_043421945.1 bacterium sp. HQB-150
TGAGTCCCCAAAGGGTATCAAAAATGTGTTCAAGAGAGTGGATCAACCTGACCAGTTAATTTTCCAGTTTGGTATGAGAAGTGCATCGGCAATCTCTTGGGCACTCCAACCGTTACTCGCATGAATGACCACTTTTATGCGATCACGAACCCGTCCGTCACGAGTAGCGCCGTGTAAGACTTTTAGTTCCTGCTTTTGCTGGTTGGTTAGAGTCATTTGCATGGCTGATAGCATGATCTTCTCGTTGCAAAAAATCAAGCCCCTTCAATGATCACAGGTATAGATGTACGGGTTTCAGTTGAATCAGCGGCTATTGAACTGACTGAGGCTGCGTCGGCGTAAATATTAGTGTGTTGTCTATGATTTTTAGGTTTATTCTTTTGATTGATTTATCGTCGTATCAACTTGATTAATAGCACTATTTAATGCTGTTGTAATTTCACCACTGGTGAAGACAAGTGAAACGATGATAGCCATCGCTAACCCGACTAATGCGTATTCAATCGAGGTAATTCCTGATTGTTTGTGAGTTGGGTTACCCTTATTTCGTGACTTCATAGGATTCAGCCCTCGTCATTCTATCGATGTGGTTATTAGATAAGTTTATTAATAGTGTAATACTAAATTCTTTATTGTGTTGACGGGTTATTTAGCTGTTCTGCAGTCGAAATAAGAGTACCAAAAAAAGAAGCATTGGACACTCAATCAAGCGTTAATCAAATCTTGAGTCCGAAGCCTCTTTCTAAATACGTTTTCACTGATGATGTCAGCGCATTGCTTTTTGTTCAAGAAAGCACTATAACTCTCACTATCGCTCGTATTTAAGGCTTTCAACGTATAAAACATGCCTATTAGTATCATATTTATTCTTTTTAAACGCTATATTTAGGTGCTATGCATGAGGTCTTTTAGTGTGCTTTGTTATGTAGTGACTTTGATTTATCTAGTGGCATTGTAGGTAGCATCTTAGGTGGCGTTGTAGGGTAGTGTGAAATGAGCAAAGAAAAAATAAGGCAACTCATTGAGAGCCGATTGAGTGAAGACGGAATGGTTGATACGGGAATAAAAGGCGTGCAACTTTTCAGGGTTTCTAAACCTGTTAGCTGTGCACCTGCCGTTTATGAGCCGACGATTATTGCAATCGTGAGTGGGAGCAAAGAGGCCATTTTAGAGGGAAATCGATATATCTACGATAGTAGCCAATATATGTGCTGCACGATGTCGATGCCTGTGGAGGCTGGGACGCCAACATCTTGCCCCGAAAACCCTTTGCTAGGTGTGTATATTTCTCTCGACGCTAGAATGATGAAAGATTTGGCGATTGAAGTTGAAAGTGCATCGCGAAAGGTTCGTAAAGCGGCGGCTGGCTCTGTCCCTGTAGGGTTAACGCTATCTACATGGGATGGCGCATTTACTGACTCGCTATTTCGTTTGTTAGAACTAGGGAATAGCGATGTTGATACCGCCGTTCTCGGAGAAAGTCGGCTTCGTGAACTTTATTACGCGGTATTGAAAGGGGAGGCTGGAGACTCTGCAAAACATGCATTTGGGGTAGGGAACGAGATAGCGCGTGCTATTGAGTATCTAGGCTCTCATCTTGATAAAACCGTTACGATAGATGATATGGCATCACAAGTTGGCATGAGCCGAGCGGTTTTTCATCGTAAATTTAAACAAGCGACCAGCATGTCACCCATTCAGTTTGTAAAGGCAATGCGCTTGAACAGTGCCGCGATGAAGATTGCTGGTGGTATGAATGTGAATAGTGCGGCGATGACCGTTGGTTATGTAAGCTCATCTCAGTTTAGTCGAGAGTTTAAACGAATGTACGGACAGTCTCCTAAGCAGTGGAGCCTTGCAAAGCAACTGCTAGCGTGACGTTTGTTAATAGTTAAGATCTAAAGCCTATTAACCAAGAGTCGATGAAAGGCTTTTTTGAGAAGTATTGAGTGATTTAACATGCAAAGTACGATGTTCAGTATTAACCTCTAAAGATTGCCTGTATGTTGACGTTGAGTGTTTTAATGATGGAAATTCATTGGCCACAGTATGGTCATGGCAAAACAAAGGTACAAATCTTGAACGGGGATGGTATTGAGCTGAAGAAAGGCACTGTTTTTCGATGGCGATCACGTGCGTTGCACTTTGATTGTACTGTGGTTGAGTATATTGATAATCAAAGAATCGCCTGGAAAGGTAAGTGTGGTGGTGTGCATATGTATCATGCTTGGGTACTTCAGCCGACAGAAGAGGGCTGTGTCGTTCAGACGGAGTCAACACAACGTGGTGGATTGACATGGCTCACTCGGTTCTTTTATACCCGAGATTCCGCAGCCCACTTAGGAATAAACTGATTCATATAGAGCACCAAGCAGTTTGAGAAGCCGAGTTTGATAC
>JBHOGO010000177.1:0-2334 GCA_043421945.1 bacterium sp. HQB-150
GTAAGCGCCCATTTCTCCCCATATTCAGATAACCACCAATACTTGGTATTGATCTAGCTCCCTAATTAACGGAGCTAGATCATGACTCGCGAAGACAAAACACAGCTATGGCAAGAACGCTTACAACACCAGAAGAACAGCGATCTGACCGTTGCCGCCTGGTGCGAACAAAACCAAATTGCCCAGTCGCAGTTTTATTACTGGCAAAAGAAACTAACGGTTTCATCGTGTGAGCCGACCAGTGTTATGGTACCCATTTCGATGGCCTCATCTTTGACGGCCCTGGTGATCGAAACACCCAATGGTTACCGGGTCTCAATCAACGATGCCTCGGCAATCACACTGTTGCCGCAACTTATTAAGTGCTTATCATGATCACCGCACCGGCCGGCAATGTTTATCTGGCCACCGGGATCACAGACATGCGTAAATCCATCAATACCTTAGGGCTGCTGGTTGAAGATGTGCTGGAGCATAACCCTGTGGGGCCGCACTGGTTCGTGTTCTGCAACCGCCGCCGGGACAAGCTCAAAATCCTCCAATGGGACACCAATGGGTTCTGGCTCCACTACCGTCGGCTGGAAAACGGCAAGTTCAAGTGGCCCCTGCACCCGCAAGACACGGTGGCGATGGAAATCACGGCCAGGCAACTGCGCTGGCTACTTGATGGACTCAACTGGCAAAATGCCGTAGCGCATCAGCCCATGAGCGGGCTAAAAATCTCGTAAAAACAGTGAATTAAAATGGCAAAAACGACTGTTTTTACTATACTTTTAGTATGCAAAAGGAACTTGATAAGCCCACGGGCATCACCCCGGAAATCCAGGCCTATATCGATGGCCTGGTTCAAAACATCAGCCAAAAGTACGAATCCCGCATTGCCGAAATGTGGGAGCAGTTCCGGTTGGCACAAGCCAAGCGCTACCTGCCGCAAAGCGAGAAGTTCCCGGCGCAGGGTTGCCTGTTCAATGAAGCCGAATCACTCGCAGATACTGGGCCGTCCGACGATGAGCCGGAGATGGAAACCGTAACCTACACGCGCAAGCGTGGTCGCAAGCCCATCAACCCGGATTTACCCCGTGAGGTCATTGAGTACGATTTACCGGAAGATGAAAAGACTTGTCCATGCTGTCAGGGAAAGCGACATGCCATTGGTGTCGACACATCCGAACAGCTCGATATCATTCCCAAACAAGTCAAAGTCCTGCGTCATGAGCGCAAAAAATACGCTTGCCGCCATTGCGAAAATCATGGCGAAGGCAGCAAAATCATCACCGCTTCAATGCCTCGGCAACCGCTTCCAGGCAGTATCGCCACGGCGGGCACCCTCGCGACCGTGGCAGTGAGCAAGTATGCCGATGGTCTGCCGCTATACCGTATCGAAAAAGAGCTGGCACGTGTGGGCGTTGATATCCAGCGAACCACACTGGCGAACTGGATGATAAAGACTGCCGAGTTGCTCTCACCGATTTACCAGGCCATGCGCAGGGCGCTACTTAAAGAGCAGGTTATCCATGGTGACGAGACCACGCTGCAAGTCTTGAAAGAGCCGGGCAAGAAAGCCCAAAGTAAATCTTATCTCTGGGCTTACTCCAGCCCCGAGCATAGCACCACGCCGGTGGTGCTGTTCGAATATCAGCCGGGTCGGGCACATACTTACCCAAAGGTCTTCCTTGATGATTACGAAGGCACCATCATGACCGATGGCTACTCAGCCTGGCGGATGCTGGACAAGGTGACCCATCTAGGTTGTTGGGCCCATGCCCGGCGTAAGTTCAAGGATGCGCTCGACCTAAGCCCGAAAAAAGTGGGCCAGGCCAAGCAGGCACTGAGCTATATCCAGAAGCTATATGCCATCGAAAAGAAAGCCCAGTCCTTATCAGCAACAGAAAGGTACGCTATGAGGCGAAAAGAGAGTATCCCCATACTCGAATCCTTCCACAGCTGGCTGGATAAGGCGGCAGCCAAACTGCTTCCCCAAAGCCCGATGGGGAAAGCGGTTAGTTACGCACTTAAACAATGGTCTTACCTTGAAAGATATGTCGAGGATGGCGAATACCCGATAGACAACAACCGAGTCGAGCGGGAAATCCGCCCGGTCGCCACCGGCCGGAAAGCCTGGCTGTTCGCGGACACACAAAGCGGGGCGAATGCCAGTGCGACCTTGTTCAGTATCATGCTTAGTTGCCGAGCCAACGGCGTGGAGCCTTATGCGTATCTGCGTCATGTCCTGACGGAGCTCCCCCAAAGAGAAGCAGGGAGGGATGTCAGTGACCTCTTGCCTTATAACAATACGCCCTCTCAATAGCTAGGTGGGTAGGAATACCCGCTTAC
>JBHOGO010000178.1:0-2302 GCA_043421945.1 bacterium sp. HQB-150
AAGACCTGTTGCCCCAAACAGCAACTTAGTATGCTTTACGCTTTGCGAGGACAATCTGGCGCACACCTCATCATAGATGTATGGACTCCTCTCCTCACAGGACATAATGTATATCAGCACCCGTTGAAATGCCGGAGACCAGTTATGAAGGACGACCTAATACTCGCAGTTGACCTAGCAAAGAACTCATTTCAAGTCTGTTATATGGACAAGAACGGTGAGGTGTCTGTAAACAAGGCGATTAGTAGAAAGAGTCTGATAACTCTTCTTACAGGAAAAAAGAATTTCGCATTGGTAGCAATGGAAGCCTGCGGCGGCGCTCATTACTGGGCTCGATTAGCCAAACGTAGCGGTCATCATGTGAAGATAATACCGCCTCGAGCCGTAAAAGGGTTACAACTCAAACAAAAGACTGATAAGAATGATGCTTACGCAATAGCAATTGCGGCTCTACTTCCTCATGTCAGCAGTTGTAATGTGATGACAGAGGAAGAACAGGGCTTGCAGTGCTTGGATCGTGCTCGAGCTTTACAGTTGGCTCAAAGAACAGCGCTTAGTAATCAGGTTCGTGCCTTTATGAATGAGTTTGGGATTGTGTTGCCGAGAGGAGTAGCTTCTTTAATGAGACGGCTGCCTGACATTTTAGAAGATGCCGAAAATGGATTGCCAATGAGCTTGCGGCAAGTTTTGAAGTCCCAGGCCGATCTTTTGGAGATCTATACTGAGCAAATTGAAGCTTATGACGAACAGATAGTCGTACAGACTAAACAAAATAAAGTCTGCCAAAAGCTCAGTAAGCTTGAAGGAGTTGGTCCTATGGTGGCTTTGGGCTTGATGGTGCGATTAGGTGATGCTAAAGAGTTTACTAAAAGTAGAGATGCTTCAGCTTGTATAGGATTAACTCCAAAACAGCACTCTACTGGAGGTAAAGAGCGGCTTGGGCATATATCCAAAAGCTGTGCTGATAAGCGTTTACGAAGCTTACTTTACCAAGGAGCAATGTCCATCGTATACAAAGTAACACTTCGTCCACCCAAGACAGAAAAGGAACGATGGCTTAAAGCTATGGTGGAGAGGCGTGGTAAGAAAATAGCGGCTATCGCTCTGGCAAACAAGACAGTAAGAACTGCTGTGGCATTGATTAAGAGTGATACCGAATATTGTCCCCTGATGCTTCGAAGTTAGGAAGGTGATGATTTAAATTCAACAACTTGCACAGAATAACGCGTTAATAACATTGCCAATGGAAATCAGCCCAGCTCTAAAGTACTGAGATACTGCATCGTAGGTTTGAACCATTGGAGCGAACACATCAAAGGGCAGGATTAGCTATCCAATGAGAGCCCGTATATAAGAGCGCAATTATCGCGATATTTACAAAGTTGTTGAATAAAACGAGGAGTCCATATAAGAGCTGAGACTAATGGCAGTCTCTAATAGACTCTGAATATATTAGCGCAAATCAGCTCGTTATTTTGAACTCTACTTGCAATAACGGGACGTACCATATATTGGGGCAAAAACGAGTCTGCAAAAATGAGGGAGGCAAGTTAGGCTATTCAAAGAACATATCAGTCTGAAACTCAGCTTTCTTGTTATGCAGCCCTCTGGCTTCCAACCAAGAGTAGAATCTACTTCTAGAAATCGAGACACCTCGTTCTTTTAGCCGTCTTAGGATTTCTGCCTTGGAGGTGTTTTTATCAATTAGGGGCAATATATAGGCTGTGTGTTCATCGAGTTTGGATTTCACCTTCTGGCCCTTCTGGCGACCAGATGACAGACCTTTGGCCTTACGTTTAGCATGACCTGCCTTGGCTCGATCGGAGCGCTTTTGGGCCTCTACAGCACTGGCAAAGGACTGCCCAATAACGGTAAAAATGATTTCAGCATTATCAACGTTTTCTGAGTTAATGATGGTGTCGTTGTATGCCAAATGCAGCTCACCGTATGAGGCTATCTGGCCTATAGCGCCGACCAACTCCATAACCTTGTGGCGACCCAGCCGAGTGATATCCGATACAATGATGCTTTGTTGCGAGGCGATGAGGGAAGATAACTTTCGCTCACGCAGCTCTGTCTTGGTGGCAGACACATGTTCTTCGATCCAATCAGATATTTGTATGCCACGTTTAGCAGCGTACGCCTTAATAGATTCTCGTTGTGATTCGCCATCGGCTCTTTGTGAATCTGATACTCGAATGTAGCCAATCATGCCTGCCCCCAAGTTGCGTATTTCGGTGATTGCGATCGCTCGTTTCGGTTTATTCCGATCACTTGATCCTGCCGTTTTTCTCTCTTCCTA
>JBHOGO010000179.1:0-2240 GCA_043421945.1 bacterium sp. HQB-150
CGCCTATCTGGAGCGGGTCATACTAGCTGGAATTAAGGGCTTGAACAAAAATTAAACACTCATGCTCTTGCCCTGATCCTATGTCGGGTTATGATTGGGAATTAAATGATAATATTCCAACCTGTAAAGAGTATTACGATGATTGGGGCCGTGGATATTTAATACAGTTATACTCTGGCTCGCCAAGTAAACCTTTTCCTAGTGAAGAGCATGTCAATCTACTTCCTGAAGATATACTTTCTAGCATTAATATTTGCGTTAAGGAACAGTCAGGGGTCCTTTATAACGTTTTAGTCTCAGGTCCTATTGAAGGTTACTCTAATGCTAAAGCGATAAAGAGTGAGTTAAGCGCCGAATGGCAAGCTCGACAGCCGTGGATTATGCCTGTTAGCTGGTTTAAAGGGAGCGTAGATACGACCCCAACGCCTATACCATCACAGAAAAAAAGTCACACCAATATTGCGACATCAGTAGAGGATTTTTCGGATGTGACAATTCAAGATACGCCTTTATCAACACTGGCTAAATTGGAAGAAGGCGAAGAAGCTAAAAGTGAAGTGAATAAGAGTGAAACTTCTTCTGATGCTGAAATCGCAATGTTAGCTGCACTTGAGGAGGAGATTGCAAAAAGGGGAGCAGCGGCTAAGTTAGAAAAAGAGAATCACGCCTTGTTGATTGATATAGAAACTGTTGCCCCAAACGCCGACGGTAAGGTCAATAGTGTTGTTCCATCGGTAGTTGTCGAGGAATCTGGTGACGTTGAGACTAAGCCATTAAGCCAGGTCATCGATTCAGGAACCAAGAAACGAGTCATTGTATTAAAACCTGAGGCTTAACTCATTAATGCTCTACTATGCATAGATTATGCTTACTTATGAAAAAATCTGTTAATCATATTAAAAAGCCCTATTATTTAGGGATTTTTTAGTGTTTATAATTTCTATGTTTAATTGTTCATTGTTGTTTAGGTTTACGTTATTTAGGTTTTCTTATGGTAGAGAAAATAGACATCTTCATTTCTTTCTGTTCTATATTTCATGAAGAATTGATTATTATCGATGGGAAAAAACGTTGAGATAACTAAATTATGACGAGGAACAGGAATACCGTCTTGAGAAACTTGATGCAACTCTGTTCTTAATGCAAGTTTATATTTTGATATCTGAAAAAGTGTTTTTTCAGATGAAGTGAAATATTTTTCAGTCATCCATACCGTGTTGTAATACTCGTGGAATAATGCAGTACCATTACTGATATAAGCTTGCGAAGTGAGGCTTAAAGGTTCAGGGAGGTGAGAGAAGCTTGAAGTCGCGATCCAGTGTCCATCAAAACGGAAATTACCTTTTCTGTGCTCAAGGTACTGAACATAGCCCATGCCAGCAACGAAACTGACAACAAATAGAAGTACTAGCGGAATTATTTTGTTGTGCATGCGATTCCCTTATTGCCAGGTTGGAGATTACAGACCACGAGATCTCCTTCTCTTGTTTTATCAATGAATAGTGTTTCTTCACCACTGTAATCACGTTTTAATGATGCCATTTCACTGTCAGTGATACGGTTTGATAACTTTACCCAATGTACAGTGTCGTTGAAGCCTGATAAGCGATCATAGAAATAAAATCCCATCTGAAATGCAACGGCCATCATTATCGGAATCAAGCTATATATGGCGATAGGTTTAAAAACGGAGAGATCAGCGGTTGTTTTCGGATGATGGTAAATATCATCGTAAGTCTCATTGCCAGGCTTTGCAAAGGCGGCATTAGGGATAACAGGTTTAGGTACCATGGTCAGCACATAACCAAACTCCGGTACTTTACGAATGATCTCCTCTTCTAAATCGTTTAGTTTCTCACGAAGATTAATAATGACTCGATTGATGAGTGATTCATTTAGCGGCCCTGATTGCCAGATGTTTTGGTGTAATTCGATGGGTTTGACAGGGTTAGGGTATGCACGCACTAGGGCAAGCAGTATTTGTGCTTCCTTAAGCATCAGCCAATGAGTCTGATCACCGTCATCGAGGTAATTGTTCGAGAAGTCACACGTTATCTCGCCGATTTTATATACGAGAGCGTCTACCTGCATTGGGGCGCTGTTCGTCAGTTCATCAACTGCTTGTATAGTCATATTAATGGGTACCATATTTTGCTTTTACAAATATTTACCTGATTACCACTAAAACTCAGTATTGATGGCTATACTTAGTAATAGACGTTGAGTGAGGAAATCATCAT
>JBHOGO010000017.1:0-66917 GCA_043421945.1 bacterium sp. HQB-150
GTTAGAGTCATTTTCATGGCTGATAGCATGATCTTCTCGTCGCAAAAAATCAAGCCCCTTCAATGATCACAGGTATACGTATTATTACTCTTTCTCTCGATGGTGGTTATGAGTATTGCCGTGAGTTATTTCAGTTAGTGGGTATTAATTAAATATCTATTTTTGAAGAAGGGTGATGGCATCACTATCTGATGAGCATCACATGGGCACAGATACTTTAGCTTCCTTTATAAAGAACCTTTCACATCGTTGCCTAATTACCACCATAATTCAGTCTGTTGACTATACTGATCGTCAATAAGTGCTAGTAGAAAATAACTGCATCTCTTTCAATGCTGCACCGCGCACTAAGATGCACAAGCATAAATGAGATGGGAAAGGAAAACACCGTTCGTCGCTTCGGTTTCGATGAATAATAGACAAAACATTTGTCGCTCAATAAAGGAATTTACGACATGAAACAGCAAAACAATGACACAACAGCCCAAGGCATAACCTCAACAAGCAGCTTACAGAAAGAGACTATCATCCCTCAAGAAGCCTTTGATTGGTATGACGAATACGCACATGGTGTCATTGACCGTCGAGAATTTTTAAATCGTTTAGGCGGTCTAGCTGTACTTGGACTAAGTGTAGCGACTATCACTTCGGCTTTAACGCCAAACTATGCATTAGCAGAGCAAGTTTCTTTCAATGATGATGATATCTTTGCGACATTTGAAACATTCCCGTCGCCTCAAGGACACGGAGAAGGCAAAGGCTATCTCGTCGTTCCTAAAAACCTTGAAGGTACAGCGCCAGTCGTGCTTGTTATCCATGAAAATAGAGGCCTAAATCCCTACATAAAAGATGTCGCTCGTCGACTCGCAAAAACTGGCTTTATCGCCTTCGCTCCAGATGCCCTTCACCCTGTTGGCGGTTATCCAGGTAATGATGATCAGGGAAGGGCACTGCAAAAAGATCTAGATAAGGCGAAAATTGAAGCAGACTTCCTTGCTGCAGCTTCATACCTTAAGAGCCACGAAAGAAGCAATGGTAAGTTGGGGGCTGTCGGTTTCTGCTTTGGTGGCTACATCGTTAATATGCTAGCAGCAACGATACCGGACCAGTTAGATGCGGGTGTGCCTTTTTATGGTACACCAGCGACAGAGCCACTCCGCGCTAATGTAAAAGGCCCTCTTCTTTTACAATTTGCTGAGTTAGATAAACGCGTCAATGCGACGTGGCCGGCTTACCAACAGCAACTGGAGCAAAATGATGCTCAGTTTACTGCTCACATCTACGACAAGGTTAATCATGGCTTCCACAATGACTCCACAGGGCGCTTTGCTGCCGAAGAAGCTGAGCTTGCTTGGGTAAGAACAATTAACTTTTTCGACAATCACTTGGGATAACGATATTCCTAATGAGTGAATGCATCCTGCGTCAATCTGATTGACTTCGTATATCAAGTGCCTCACCAGACATGGTAGGCACTTGCTTTCTACTCTAAGTTTTCACTGCTCAAATATCACTATATTGCCTTTCTCTTAGCCACTTAGTTTTAACTCTTCTTTTCAACTACATAGCTTTAACCATAACCACATAATCTTAGCCATAACCACATAGCCTTAACCGTGTAGTTTGAAACGGCTGATCATCGCGTTTAAATATTAGGGACGTGAATTATCATCTTCTAGCTGACACGTTTTCGCCGTACAGAAAGGCGTAAGCGGGATAGCAGGTTCAAGTACATCTTCCTGTATACGTTGGCATGCTTCAGTCCGGCCTATTTGTGCTACTTCACGGTTCACGAGATATAAAGCCAGCATTCCGAACAAAATTGAACCCGCAGCTTGTCCCAATAAAACCCCTTCAGCGCCATACCAAATAGCGCCAAAATAGACAAAAGGAAATGTGCCTAGCGTTGCTTTTCCCATGTTTAACATGGTGGAGTAAGAAGGTTTGTTGAGGTTGTTAAATGCCGCATTAGAGACAAACAACGCGCCATTAAATATAAATGTTATTGCTACATAAGTGCAGAAAATAGCGACGATATCTTTTGCTTGTCCCGTTAAACTAAACAAAGCAGACAGCGCATCTTGGCTAACATACAACACACCAGCAATGAGAACACAATAAAGCGCCACAAAAACCATTGAGTCTTTCAACGCCTGCCCTACACGGTCTAAACGGTGAGCACCAAAATTTTGACCAATAATCGGCCCAATAGCACCCGATAAAGCAAAAATTAGCGCAAAGCTGACGGGTAAAATCCGACCTATCACAGCATATCCTGCAACAGCATCTTCACCAAAAGGCGAGATAGCACGTGTAACAAATGCATTCCCTATAGGCGTGGCAGTATTCGCAACAACAGCAGGAATCGCAATCGCAGAGATCATTTTTATGCGAGAGACAACATCAGACAGTTTAGGTAAACACATCAGTTGATAATGTGTGCGGAGTACAGAGACGGAATAAAGCATCATCGCAAGACGTGCAAACACAGAGGCTGTCGCAGCCCCTTGAACATCCATATTGAGAGCAAAAATAAAGATAGGGTCAAGTACTGCATTGACGCTACCACCAATGAGCGTGGCAACCATAGAACGCTTTGCATCCCCTTTCGCTCGCATGGCTGCACCACATGCCATTGAAATAGCGATAACAGGCGCACTGGGCAATAAAATATACAAATATCGTTTTGCCATCTCAGCGGTGACACCCTCTGCGCCAAGCATATTGAGCAGTAGATCTAAGTTAGTCAGCATAAATATTGTGATGACTACACTGACAAAAGTGGCATAGAGTAACGCACTAGAAAAGAGTGCAGGTAGATTATTACGCTCCCCTGCTCCTATGCTTTTTGACAACAATGCACCAACGGCAATAGAGCAACCTATTGACGCTGATGTAGAGAAAAAAATCAAACTGCCAGCGAAACCAATCGCTGCCGCTAACTGAACCTCGCCCAATAAGCTGATGAAGAACATGTCAGCTAAATCAACAAGAAACAGTGCCATAATACCAATGGCACCCGTACACGACATAACGATAATGTGCCGCATTGTTGAACCAGTAAGAAACTTTGCCTGCTGTGATGCCATCTAAATAGCTTCCTACTGGTTGGGCACTATGCTCGTGCTATATTCCTCACTATACAGGGTGCTTAAAGCAGTCTCCTAAGTGATTACTGATCGCTTGGAGTACATCACGACGGGTAATAATACCCACTAGCACCCCATCATCAACAACCGGGTATAGTTTTGGCTTTGCTGTCACCATTTTATCTGCAAGGTCAATCACCGACGTGTTACTCCCTACAGATAATACATCAGTATGCATACAATCACTGACTAAATGGGTATCTTGACAAAAATAACCCACCTTCAAGAGCTTATGAATCATATCTTGCTCGGACAAAAAGCCGACAACTTTACGGTTCTGGTCAACTACAGGGCCACCGCTCTGCTTGGATGAGAGTAATTTATCAAGTGCAATTGAAAGTGATGCTTCCGGCGAGAAGGTTACTGGACGCGTATTCATGTAATCTTTTACTTTTAACGACTCCATAGAGCCTCCCTAAAATTCATGCATATGGTCAGATAGATAACGCTACCTGTTATTTCTGATTGTGGCTTAAATTTCACGGTTTACTAAATTGAAAAGACAAATTTAATTGATAGGCAATAGCAATTAGTCCAAACCATGCCTTATTGAGTGCCTAAAACCCGATAAAATAACACGTCTGCCAGATAAAAAAGCCCCACAACATACGCATACGTTGTAGGGCCTATTGTCTCAATGACACGTTCAAAAAAACATCAACAATGCACTCAAAAAAGCATCAGTGAGGAGTCTGTTACAACAGCATCATCGCCAAAGCAAAAAGAGGGACTTTAGTACCATCAGCAAAAACAATCTGGTTCTCTTCAATTTTGATTGTCGACTGATATTGATCACCTGAATCGAGAATGATGCCCTGCTTTATCCACGCAGGTAACTCGGCAAACATCATCATCCCATGCGCATCAACAAGCTGCTTGTCTGCAGCAACGTTGATGTCGCCTGTCAGAACATCAAGAATAGCCAAAGGGTTTTCTGACACTCGAGCAATCCCCTCCGGAATCGCTAAGCTAGAACCTAAAGTGACATTGTTATCTTGGAAATTAATGGCCGCATCAATACCAAACTTATCAATGCCTTTAGAAACCAAAAGATCGAGAGCAAGAGCGACATCCAGTTCATCAATCATAAAGTCGTCGTTTTCTAAGCCGTCAAAAAGTTTCACAAGCTGTGTTAGGCCGTCATAATTCAAACCATCCAACGTGAACGTGACATTAGTATCTTTGACGAGAGCCTCATCATCTAGCTTAAAGCTACCGACCGACCAACGATTGACATGGTTTAGCTTTCCACCTGACTCATCAAGTTGGTTATCTAAGTTAAATGAAATATTATCGGCAGACATCATTTCATAGCCATCATCGTAAGCGATTCCATCAATGTGAATAGCCTGCGTACCTAGCCAGAAATTACCATCGTTGTACCCATCAACCGTACCTGTTAGGTTTGATAACGAACCACTCTCGTCATAAGCAGAGACTAATGTCACGCTAGGGACAGAAAAATCAGCACGCCCTTTGCCTTCAACATCACCTTCTCCGCGTACTGTAATCGTATCGACATTGAACGTTGTTTCCGTTAATTCATCTTCGAACGTGATTGGGTTAATGACCCACTCAAAGACTGTGTCACCGTTCAGCTGAGAAGTTGTGCTAATATGCGTTGGCTCTACACCCTCTCCCCAGACTTTATCAGCTTGTATGCGTTGTTCGTCTGTCAAAACAATCACATTCTCAGTGCTAATCGATAGCAAGCCATGTTTTACTTTGGTGTGAACTTGCCACTCAACTGGGAACCCGTCTTCTAGTAGCGTTTCTGCCGCTTGCCCGACAAACGTCAGCGTTGTGTAGACATCACTGGATAAGTATCCACGCTGGTAATCATAGGTGTGTGTAAACACACTTCCATAGTCATTCTTTGCGGCCTGATCTTCATACAATGTCTGCCCTACATACCCAACGGCCAATGGCCAAACAGCAGCAAGTGCAACTGCACCACCTGCTGCAAAATAACGCTTTATCATAATGAATTCCTTTATTAAAAATTGATATCAGTGTATATGAAAATTCATTCCTACTCTATTAGACATTACCGCATAATTGACGCACGCAATGAATGATTACACAGACAAATTTGGGAACAATACCGCCATAAATCAGAAAGATATTCAAAAAAGTGAACAAAGTTGTAACCACGGTCAATGTCATTGAGTGGCAATTACCGTAGACTGTTTTTACTGACAAATTTTGGATGCTTGTCATGTAAGTTACAACGACCAACCATGAAGAATAGTAATAAGGATATGCTGTGAATCCCTATGTCATTTTGTGCTTAACTCGAAACCTCAACCTACGTAAGCAACTCAGCGCGCAACTCGAGTTTCTTGACGATTATTTCGAAATTCACTTCTCCAACGACAGTGAAGACGCAAAAGATACGATACACACTATCCATACTAAGCATCAAAAAATAGCCCTCATTATTTGTGAAGATAACGGTGATAACCTTATCGATTTTCTTGTCTATCTAGAGCAAGTAAATCGCTGCCCTCATGCTGGTACCATATTGATAAGCGATGGCTCTAATGTGCAGGGGCTAATTCGAGCCGTCAATGCTGGGAAACTGAGCTATTGCTTAACGAATGGATGGTCTGAAGTAGAGCTAAAACGAGCTCTTGTCAAAGAGCTCACCCGATATATATTACTTCAACCCCAATGCGATTGGCTAAGTTACAGTGATGTATTAGATCGCCGTCGAATTCATAAAGTCCACCTTGATCGTCAAATGAGCCGATATCGTTCAGGGTTTATGAACGATCCGCATACGCTCAATGACGCTGTGCTTGCCGAACAAGTCATCGAAGCATTGTATGATTTCTTCGAACAAAATGATGAAACCAAAGCCTGCCGAACTTATAGCGAAGGGCATATTCTAACTCGAGAAGGCGAGCCAAATCACCACCTTTGGTTTATCGCAAAAGGGAATGTCATTTTATATAAACAAGATAAGCAAGGCGAACAACATGAAGTGATCCGCCATGAAAGTGGTAGCCTTATTGGTGGTATGTCTTTTGTCAGTGGTGACCCTTCCTTTTCAACTGGCGTTACACTGAGCCAAACACAAGTCATCAAGCTTGATCGCGAACTATTCAATAAAGTCATGAACTCACGGTCAGATCTATTACCTCTTTTTACTAATTTGCTATTACGACACTTTAATCGCCGTATAAAGAATGCGATTCGAACGGAAATGCGCCTCCAACAAACCATCAAAGAGCTTGAAGCGGCCGGAACACAACTTATTGAAAAAGAAAAAATGGCGATGTTGGGGCAACTCGTTGCTGGTGTCGCGCATGAACTCAACAACCCGATTGCGGCTATTCTTCGTGGTAGTGAAACACTTCAAGAGACCATTACCAAAGTGACCAACTCCCCTCTCGACAAGCCTAATCAACGAAGAGGTAACGAGATTCTCAATATCGCGATGACTTCAAGGCCTTTTTCGACGGCGGAGACTCGCCAACGAGCACGCCAAGTTGAGAGTCTATTAGGGGACCGAAATCTTGCTAAAAAGCTCGTCAGAATGAACCTTGACGAAGAGCCTTGGCGCAGTAGCTGGGTCATCCCTCAAAAGAATGATTTGCCGATGCTACTCAACGAGTGGGAACACTATTACCAAATGGGAAGCTTCCTGCGTTCGATGAACGTGTGCGCAAAACGGATTGCTGATATGGTAAAGAGTCTCAAGAGTTATGCCCGCCAAGATGAAGAGAGTGTACAAACTGGAGATATCCATGAAGGTATTGAAGACACGCTGATTATTTTTGAAAATCGATTAAAACATCATACTGTGACACGGGAATATGCAGCCCTACCCGCCATTCGCTGTCGCCCGATTGCTTTGCAACAAGTCTGGACTAACCTCATTGCGAATGCACTGGATGCGATGGAACCAAATGGGGCACTCAGGGTTTCCACCCAGCTTATACATAAAAACGATAAACCTTGGGTTACTGTCTCTGTCAAAGACAGCGGGTCGGGAATTGATCCAAAACTAATCAATAAAATATTCGAACTTAACTTCACAACAAAACGTGAAGGTAATTTTGGTCTCGGGATTGGGCTATCCGTTTGCCAGCAGATTGTTCGCCAACACGGAGGCACCATTTCGATGACATCAACACATAGCCAAGGGACAACCGCTATTGTCTCGATACCAATCGTAAGCGAGGAAATTTAATATGAACAAATATCTTATTTTATGTATCGACGATGAGCGTGAAGTTCTAGAAAGTGTACTCAGTGATCTCAATGTGTTTGAAGGCCATTTTATGGTTGAAGCGTGTGAAAGCGTGGAAGAAGCTAAGCAAGTTTTAATCGATTATCAACAAGAAGGCACACCTTTGGCTCTCGCACTTTGCGACCATATCATGCCTGAAATAACCGGTGTAGAGTTCTTAATTTCTTTAAGTGAACATCCGCACACTAAACATGCTCGGAAAATACTCCTCACTGGACAAGCTGGATTAGACGAGACCGTCGAAGCAGTTAACCATGGTAGCCTTGATTATTTTATTGCTAAGCCATGGCAGAAAGAAAAATTACAGCATACGATTAAAGAGCAGCTCACGACTTACGTTATCGAAAATGAAAAAGAGTTAATGCCTTGGATGCAAGTGCTCAATACGGAACGCATCTTGCAGGCTATTAGTGACAACCGCGCCAGCTTTGGTGAGTAGTCATTTTATTGGCGATAGATTAACTCTGACGATAGTGGCTGAAACATCAGGCAAATCATCACTAATCATTCAAGAGAATCAATCATTGAGTCGCTCATTATCAGTTGTGCTTCTCAGTCGTTACAAATAGAATAAGTCGTTAATTTAAGGGAAATCGGATTCAGATATGCGTAAAACAATCTTGGCAACAGGCATTTTGTTAGCTTCAACATCAGCAATGGCAGAAGGCCAACCTTTGATGAGCAACTTTAGCTACGACTATATGGAAGCTCGCATTGGTATTAGCCCTGTCACTTACGGCGCTGCAATTAGTAAGTCAATACACCCTAATGCTCACTTCACTGCACACATCGACACTGAGTTCGATCGCGACCTTGATCTCGGTACCGGTGTTGGTTTCCACGCGCCAGTTAATAACTGGGCAGACATGTTCGGTGAACTGAAATTGCGCATGTTCAATGACAAATACAACAAGTCATCGGGCGATTGGGGAATGGAGATTAACCTAGGTGTTCGTCAATGGTTAGGTCCTCAATTAGAAGTAAGCGGTAAAATCGGCCATTTAACTATTGATAGTGAAGACAAAACATTTGGTATGGTAACTGGTCGCTTCCATGCAACGGAACTCTTCTCTATTGGCTTAGAAGGCCGCTTTAATTACACTTATGACGACCAACTCATGGTGACTACACGCTTTAAGTTCTAATTGAATTTCGTGTATAAAAAGGCCTCGCATTGCGAGGCTTTTTATTTTTAAAACGGTTCAACACCAATAAAAGAAGTGTGTCTAGTGTTCAGCTACCTTTGCTTATCGCTTAAGTATGCACGCACTTTTTCTAGATCTTCTGGCGTATCAACACCTGCAGGCGGCACTTCTTTGGCAACATCCACATGAATCTTTTCACCATAATAAAGAACCCGCAATTGCTCTAAAGCTTCAATCTTCTCTAACGGTGATGGCGTCCAGCTAATATATTGGCTGATAAAGCCCGCACGATACGCATAGATACCAATATGACGTTTCAAAGGGTGATTAACCTGCTTTGGTTCTTTATTGAAACTGTCTCTATCCCAAGGGATTGTCGCACGGCTAAAATAGAGAGCATACCCCTGCTGATCAGTCACCACTTTCACAGCGTTAGGATTGAATACTTCATCTTCATGATCAATATTTGCGGCTAACGTCGACATTGGCGCTTCTGGATGTGCGGCTAAGTTTTCAGCCACTTGATCAATCACGCTCGGCGGTATTAAAGGCTCATCACCTTGCACGTTAACGACGATTTCATCATCAGCAAGTTGATAATACTCAACGACTTCCGCAAGGCGCTCTGTACCCGATGTGTGATCCTCACGAGTCATACAAACTACCCCACCAAAAGCGTTTACTGCGTCCACAATTCGCTGATCATCGGTAGCAACAATAACTTGTCGAGCTGAACTATGCTGAGCTTGCTCGTAAACCCATTGAATCATTGGTTTCCCACCAATATCGGCCAGCGGCTTTGCCGGTAAACGGCTTGATTGATATCGAGCAGGAATGATCACCGTGAAACTCATGGCTAATTCACCTCATCAACAGGGAGCAATCGTGCTTCAGGTTCTAAAAGAACCGGAATGCCCTCTCGGATGGGATAAGCAAGTCGATCAAACTTACAGATGAGTTCATTGTGGTCTTTATCGAAATTCAACTTACCCTTACACAGTGGGCAAGCAACAATTTCAAGTAGTCGGTGATCCATACTCTTCCTTATATCGGTTTAACGTTGCAGTTAATGTCATCATAACCTGGCTATCCATCTCTGCGGATACCGGTAAGTACCACCAGTGTGGTTGAGAAAATTGACGACATTTGACGGCATCTTTTTCCGTCATCAGTAGCAGTTGGTTACTTGGCGTTAACGCCAATAATGCTTCAGCATCATAATCTTGATGATCAGCAAAACCTACTTCTTTTTCTATATTGACACCTAAATCGTACAGTGTACGAAAGAATCGAGGGGGGTGCCCTATCCCTGCTATAGCAATGGCAGAACTCGATTGCATGACCTGCTGGTTGAATTGTTCAACAGCAACACGTTGGCCTGTTTGCACATTCACAAACTCTTTTGCGGTTAATTGCATCGGCAGTTCTTTACCGTAGGGTTGCCCGCCATTATTAATAAGAATATCCACACTCTCTAAACGAGAAAGTTTCTCGCGCAGTGGGCCTAACGGGATAAACTGCTCATTACCAAACCGACGTTGACCATCAATCACAATAATCTCAATGTCACGTTGCAGTGCGTAGTGTTGAAGACCATCATCAGTTACAACAATATCTGCACCTAATGATTCAAGCTTCTGTACCGCTGTTGCTCGCTTTGGGTCGACAACAACACTGGCCCCAGTTCGCTGTTGGATTAAGAGCGGCTCATCACCCACATGAAGTGGACTGGAGTCAGATTGAACCTGATACGGGTAATATGGCGCTTTCGCTCCATAACCTCTAGAAACAACCCCCGGTTTATAGCCTTGAGACTGAAGCCATTCAACTAACCAAATAACTACCGGGGTTTTCCCATTACCACCAGCAGTAATGTTGCCGACAACAATCACAGGTAACGGTGAACGGTAACTCTCTTTTTTACCTTGCTCATAAGCCTGTTTACGCTTGAGCGCAACGTACCCATAAAGTCGGCTAAGTGGCCATAACAATGGCCACAACAGCTTATGAATACACCGTGGCGAGAACCAAAGGCGTTCTATCATGCAGATTCACCAAATTGAATAGCATGTAGCTGTGAATACGCACCTTTTTGTGCAATCAATTCAGCATGCGTACCACGTTCGATAATCTCGCCTTCATCAACAACAAGAATTTGATCGGCACCTTCAATTGTCGACAGACGGTGAGCAATAACAATCGCTGTCCGATTTTTTTGAAGCTCTTCTAGTGCTGATTGAATCGCGCGTTCAGATTCCGTATCAAGTGCAGAGGTTGCTTCATCGAGAATCAGAACAGGTGAATTTCGTAATAATGCTCTTGCAATCGCGATACGTTGGCGCTGCCCTCCAGAAAGGCTAACACCATTTTCGCCAATAACCGTGTCAAACCCGTTATCCATGCCATTAATAAAGTCTGTCGCATAAGCCAGTGAAGCCGCATGTTCTATTTGCTCACGGGTAAATTCATCTGTAGCTGCGTAAGCAATATTGTTGGCAATAGTATCGTTAAAGAGATGCACGTTTTGTGAAACCACGGCGACCTGAGAGCGTAAGTTAGAGAGTTTATAATCGATAAGATCATGACCATCTAGGCTAATTTCACCGCTATCAATTTCATAAAAACGTGTCATTAAATTGGCGATAGTACTTTTACCTGAGCCGCTACGGCCCACAAGTGCAATCGTCTTCCCTGCAGGAATCGTAAAACTCACGTCACGCAGAGCTGGCGTATCTTTGCTCGGATAGGTAAACGTAACGTTCTTAACATTAATATCGCCTTTTACACGCTCAGCTTCATAGCTACCGTTATCTTTCTCTGTTTCAAGATCCATCAAATCGAACAGTGTATGGCAAGCAGCCATACCACGTTGAAACTGAGCGGTCACATTGGTGAGAGATTTCAAAGGGCGCATTAAACCGAACATAGCACCAAAGACTAATGCAAAGGTACCTGCAGATAACTGGCTATGTATCGATTCTGAGTTAGCCAAAATCAGGACAACAACCAATGCTGACGATGCGATAACTTGAACGATTGGGTTTGCCGCAGCTTGAGCAGTCACAAGTTTCATGGTTTGCTGGCGCATGCGATTACTCACTGCATCAAAACGATCTTTCTCAACTTGTTGTCCGCCATAGCTCAATACAACCTTATGGCCTTTGAGCATCTGTTCAGCGCTGCTTGTCACCGACCCCATTGCATCTTGCATGTTCTTAGACACTTTTCTGAAGCGCTTCGATACAATACTAATGGTAATGGCAACAACAGGGGCAACTAATAATAAAATTGCCGATAACTGCCAGCTGTTATAAAACATCAGTGCCATTAAACCGATGATCGATGCCCCTTCTCTAACGATCGTCACCAGTGCACTACTGGTTGAAGAAGCCACTTGTTCAGAATCATAGGTAATTCGAGAAAGTAATGCGCCTGAAGACTCTTTATCAAAATAACTCACAGGCATTTTCATAAAGTGATTAAAGAGCTGACGTCGAATCGTCATCACCACGTTACCGGAAACCCAATTCAAGCAATAAGTAGAGATGAAGCCAGAGACGCCACGCAGTAACATCAAACCAACTAAATAAAAGGGCATCTTGGAAAGAAAATCACTTTCCAGAGAATCCAAGCCAAAGCTTTCGTCCAAAAGAGGCTTTATCATTGAAATCATTAAGGTATCTGCGGCTGCATTGAGTACCAATGCAATAACAGCAACCACTAAACCCGCTTTGAAAACACTAATATAGGGCCATAAACGCTTAAAAGTTTGCCACGTTGTTTCGTCAGTTTTATTGGTCATAACAGCTTACGAATAATTATGTATACCCTCATTCTACTTACTTCCTTGCAACTCAACAAATAACTTACGATACCAATAGTTTTGCTTGCTGCTTCTTTCACCACTCCAGCTCATTTTCTCCCCTTTAAAGTCAACGGTAATCTGACCATGGGATACGGATGAAAGCCATTCGCTTCCGGCTTCAATATATCGCTCTCTCACTTGCTCTGCGGGGAGACCCCATTGATTGAAACATGATGCCGATACTATTGCCATCTGGGGTTGAAAGTAGCCCACCATCCGCTCAGTGGATGATGTTTTACTACCATGGTGGGGCACCGTCATAATCGCAGTCGGCAGCGCTTGATGATATTGGTAAGAGTCCCCCTTTTTAGAATCGTTACTCGCCCTATTGGTATTCCTTTCGATCACATTAACCATCAGCAGTTCAGAGATAGCATCGATGTCGCCAGTCAAAACAACACTTCGATACGTATCGCTCACTCTAATCACACAAGAGTGCGGGTTATTCGCTCGCTCAACCAGCTTTGGTGGCCATAACACTTCAAATTGAAGTTGTCCCCACCTCCAATGTTGACCTGTCGTACATGCTAAGAATCCTTCTCTAAAATCACTACTACGCTTCCAAGTTGGAGAGCACTGTTTGTCTATAATCGACCAACCACCCGCATGATCGTTATCTGCATGGCTGAGTATGACGCCATCTAATTGATCTACCTGCCAAGCCTTTAGCACCGGGTTAACAACACTTTGTACCATACTCCCTTTTTCCCAGCGCTTTCCCGTATCGTACAGTACCGCTCTGTTGTCCTGTTTAATCAGCACTGCTAAGCCATGTCCCACATCTAAAAATGAGACACTCCAATCAGGCATTCGCACTTGCCCAAATAACAGCACAGTGACCATAATACCGCTGGGTATAAGACTGTAACGCCCAAACAGCCATACCAACATCGCAATAATTAATAGGACAACAGCAATCCACTGCCCATGTGAAGGTAGCACTGCTAACTGTCCATCAAATTGATTCAGTAACCATCCCACAGGCCGCAGTAAGCAATCCGTTAACCACCAGCTCGCCTGAGCGGTACTGTCTAATAGCGATACGGTTTCCGTTAGCCCAATCTCACTTAACCCGCCTCTATTTTCCCCACTCCCAATATCAACAAACTGCTGGGCAGTGAAAAAAGAGGTCGATGTTGCTAAAACAGATATTCCGAGCGAAACAATAAGCACAGGAATAAGGACGAGACTAAACCAAGGAATCACCACAAGGTTCACCAATGGACTAGCAAATGATACCCCTTGAAAAAACACCATTTGAATGGGAAACATCCCCACCGTTAGCACCAGTTGCAACACAACTATTTTCTTCCATTGAGCGAGATGACGACACCAAGGCAGTGCAACGATAAGAATAAGAACAGCACCAAAAGATAGCCAAAATGCTTTACCCAATACGGCTAAAGGTTGAAGTAGTAATGTCATGACAAGAGCGAAAAGCCATATATCAACAAGATGTATTCGCTTTGCTGACACAAGCCATACACTTGCTACAAAACACATCATCAGCGCACGTTGCGCTGACAGAGTCCAACCTGACAACCAGCAATAGCACAGTGACAGAAGCCCTCCCGATATGACAGGAACAACAACCCGAAAGCACGCTTCAGGCAAAAGAACTAAGCCCTTTTGTGCTATTCGCCAACCAATAACAAACAGCATCCCTATATGTAAGCCTGAGATAGCCATTAAGTGTGCAAGACCACTCGTGGATAGTTGCTCCCAATCGCTAGCGGTTAATTCAAATCGGTACCCAAACGATAAAGCTAAAAGGTAGCGTTGTAACGGAAGGTCTGCAGTGTGTTTTACTACTGTATTAAATAGCTTTTGCCGATATGTCACGTGTTCATCAACAAGATCAGAGGATAAAATACGCGCATTACCATGAATATATTGAGAAACCGCATTTTTTTCGGTATCAAAGCCTGCTTCATTCAAGCGTCCATACGGGAGTCGATAACGTACATTCCACGTTAGCAATTGCCCTGCTTGGGGCCAAGCTTCTACCGTTTGCATATCGTATAGACGCAAAAGTGGTCGAACTGTAACAGGCAAACTAACATGGTTAATTTTCGTTACAGAAACTAATATGGAATTTTGAGAAAAAGTCGGATGAGTTAAGGTGATGACACGACCGACTATGGTAATATTCGCGTCGTTTGATTGTAGTAATTGATTAAAAAGTGCTTTTGTTTCATTTTTATAGTGCCATGCATGAAAGTGCGCAATGCTCAAGCCAATGAAAAAGCTAAGCGCTAGTACGGCAAAATAACGTTTTTTTCGTGACAGAAAGTGGAATATCATGACACTGCCGAAAAGTACTAATAACTCAGTCACCGACAGTAAACGTGGCCACCAAGGCAAAGCTAACAACGGCATTGCGAATGCCAAAGCAAATATTCTCATTAGGCTATTTTAAAGACACTATGCCAAGAAAGTTTATCAAAAGAATTATCCCTAGCCACGAGCATATTAAGCGCCAGAAAGCCCTCAATATTTTTGGCTCCCTGCTTCATAACCCAAACCTATGGTGCTTGAATCGCCGATCCGCATCTGGCGCTTTTGCTGTTGGCTTGTTTATGACATTTATGCCACTCCCTAGCCAAATGATCATGGCTGCAGGGCTAGCTATTGCGTGCGGTGTAAACCTGCCACTAGCGGTTACACTTGTCTGGATCTCTAATCCCATTACCATGCCAATCATGTTTTATATCGCCTATAAAGTAGGCGCATGGTTGTTAAGTTACCCACCACACGACTTTCATTTCGAATTGTCTTGGAACTACGTGATCCACCAGATGTCGATACTTGGCCCCCCTTTCTTACTCGGCTGCCTCGTCTGTGGGCTCATTTTTGCCGCCATGGGCTATTTTTCCATTCAATGGCTATGGCGCTATTCCGTTGTCAGAAGCTGGAAACAGAGGCAACATCGCCGTTTATCCATTAGCATTAATGCTTCAACGATTAAACGTGTATTACCCGGTAAGAAGAAAAAACAATAAATCGATGTCCAATTTTTTAAAATGTCCAGCAAGCTTGTTGGACATTTTGGTCAAATCAAACCCAAGTGCAATCATTCTCTTTTCAAAGCCAAACTAGGCTCACTTCTTTATGTAACTGACAAATCACCAAGTTCAAACATTTGGCTTTCTTTCGGTTGTTATTTTGATAAAAACCAATACTGTCATTCTTTATCGGTGACCCAAGCGGCATATAACAGAACATTTAAGTATTTAGATGATTTTAATCAGATTATTCACTACGGCATTGAAATACTTATATAAGTCAGTCTCAACCATTTTCAAGAAACCTTTCTTGTCGAAAGTTGCTTCTTCATTCCTACCAATATCTCTAAGGTTCCACTACCTTATTAACAGGAACAACAATATAAAATTCATACAGGGCAAAGAAAACTAACGTACTGTGGAGTATCTTGTACATGAAAAATTTTGGCCTCAGGACGCTCTCTATTCAAAAGCGTCTTATTTTGCTTACCTCAATCGTGACATTAGTCATGCTAATCCCACTAGCTTACGTGTTGAATCAATATCAAAACGACCTAATGGATGCAAAAAAAATCAAGACACGGCACTTAGTTGAATCCACTCATAGCCTGATCGACCACTTCTATCAACAACAAGTGGCTGGGCTCCTCACAGAGGAACAAGCTCAAGAGCAAGCGAAACGAGCTGTTGAAAAATTACGTTATGAGGACAATGAGTATTTCTGGATTAACAACATGCAGCCTACAATGTTAATGCACGCTGTAAAGCCTGCGTTAAATAACAAGGATGTATCTGGTGTTAAAGACCCGAATGGGAAAAAGATCTTCATGGAGTTCGTAAAATTAGCGAAAGCACAAGGAGAAGGGGTTGTTTATTATCTATGGCCCAAAGCGGGCTCAGATATCGATGTTGAAAAAGTCTCTTATATAAAGCTCTATAAGCCGTGGGGCTGGATCATCGGAACAGGTGTTTATATCGACGATATCAACGCCGTCGTCTGGGAGCGAATTAAGCATGTTTTGTCTGCATTATTCTTTTCCCTTATCGCGATGACAATACTGGCACTTTGGATTAGTCGAAGTATTTTAGTTCCTTGCAAACAAACACTTGATGCTCTGAATGATATCGCCAGCGGTGATGGCGACCTAACGAAGCAGCTACCACTCAATGGCAAAGATGAGCTTTCTCATATCGCCACCGCTTTTAATGAGTTCACCACAAAAATTCGCTCGATTGTTGTCAATATGGTTCCTGTTAGTGACAGCATAACTAACTCAGCCAATGACCTAAACCATGTTGCTCAAGATAGTTCTGAAAAAGCACAAAGGCAGCATCAAGCAGTGGATACCGTCGCATCGGCGATGAATGAGCTACACGCAAGCAACCAAGAAGTGGCAAATGCCGCACAACATGCTGCTGAAGCGGCAAAAGAAGCAAGCGAAAAAGGGGCGCAGGGGGCGCAGGTCATCGACAAAGCAAGTAACCAAATTGACTCACTTTCAAGCTTATTAAGTCAGACCGAAGCAAACACCCAGAAACTTGCACAAGATTCCCAAGATGTTGGTACTGTGCTCGATGTTATCCGAGGCATTGCTGAGCAGACAAACTTACTCGCACTCAATGCAGCGATTGAAGCAGCGAGAGCGGGAGAACAAGGAAGAGGCTTTGCCGTCGTGGCTGATGAAGTACGAACATTAGCCACGCGCACCCAAGCAAGTACAGATGAGATTGAACAAATTGTTTCAAGCTTACAAAAAAGGGCGAAGGAAGTGTCTGAATCCATGGCACAAACACAGGTACAGTCATCACAAACACAAGAGCAAGCCGTATTGGCAAAAGATTCTCTGCATGCCATTGGGGAGCAGGTAAACCTTATATTAACGCTAAATGAACAAATTGCTGAGGCAAGCTCTCAACAAACTTTAGCAACAGATGAAATCAGCCAAAACCTCACCAATATAGCCGATCATAGCGTTCAGACGAGTGAGCAGGCTGAACAAGTTGCTCTCGCTAGTAACAAGATGCTTGAAGATGGTGAACAGCTTCATGTTAACCTCAATCTGTTCAAGACATAGCGCTTAAAAGTAAAAAGACAGCTGATTTTATTCGGCTGTCTTTTTATTAGCTCTATGGAATTAGCGTTGGTTTTAGAGTCGTATTAATCTCTGCCAATACATTAGAGGGGATCCGAAGTCGGTTTATCGGCCATCTGTATGATCATCTTTTCTAAGCACTCTAAAGCCACTGATACATCATCAACATGGACATTTTCGGCTGGATGATGACTAATCCCCTTGTCACAACGTACGAAAAGCATTCCGATATCTGTGATACTGGCCATTTTCATCGCGTCATGTCCTGCCCCACTAGGTAATACCACTGGCGCTTGTTCGGTCACATCAGTGACAACCTGACACCATTGGGACTGTAACCTTTGGTTACAAGGAACAGCCTCTGCTTGGTAGAGCAGTTCAGAAACCAAAGAAAGCGTTCTTTCTTCCGCAATGAGTCCCAATTTTAATAGGAGCTGATCACAGCAATCTTCCAGCTGTGCTTGATCATGACTTCTTATATCAAGCGTAAAAGACACCGTTGCTGGAATCACATTGATAGCACCAGAAATAACTTCACATAAACCCACTGTCGCAACAATGTCATGAAGATCAGCAAATACCTCAATCTCATTGATCATTTGTGCAGCGCCGCACATCGCATCTTTTCTCATTGCGATAGGTACTGTGCCCGCATGCCCTGCCATTCCAGATATCGTGAACTTGAATCGCTTCGCACCAGCGATACCAGAGACAACTCCAACAGCGCGGTCACGAGCTTCAAGCACTGGACCTTGCTCAATATGCACCTCTAGGTATGCCATGACATCCTCTGAATGGCGGGCATCACCACCAGCAAGTAGAGGATCAATACCAAAATTGATCATCGCTTGCTCCATAGAGATCTGGTTAGCATCTTCGACTTGAAGCCAATCGTGGTCAAACATCCCAGCGACCGAACTTGAGCCGATCAGCGTGGTATTAAATCGCGCCCCTTCTTCATCAGCGAAAGCGACAATATCGACATGAAAAGGGAGATCGACCTCTTTCAGTCTTAACATTGCTTCTATGCCAAGTAAGATTCCAAGGTTACCGTCATATTTCCCAGCGTTAGTGACCGTGTCACTGTGAGAGCCAATAATTACCGCTGGATACCGTGGCATACTGGCCACCTTTCTTCCCCAAAGGTTGCCAACGCTATCTTGCCAAGTTTCGAGTCCAGCTTGTTGCATCCAACGTGCCAGCTGCTCATTTGCCTGCCTGTGCTCTGCTGTTAAATATGCACGCAGCAAACCGTCATGCATTGCACTATAACGCGCTAAGACATCAGCCTGCTCCATGATTTTATCTGCACTTGAAGAGGGGGTCGTCTGTTTCTCACTTATACTTATTTCAGCAGGGGCAGTCACAAAATAGTCCCTCATTTCGTCTTCTCTCTTTTCGGTCTCTAGCACTCAATGCCAACTCACATTATTAAATCGCATATTCCATTTGATTGGATGCTTTAAAAAACGTAGTGCTCCATCGCGGCAATGACTGACTGCCCTGGTCGAATAGCCGCTTTATGACGAATAAGAACAGCTTCTAACGCAGCGAGTGTCATTAACACCGCCTCTTGACGCGCATTTTGGCCCATAGTACCAATCCGCCATATCTTTCCATGTAGCGGACCAAATGATGTCCCTATCTCAATACCAAAACGGTGTAATAGCTCTTGACGTACCTTCTCTCCATCAATGCCTGTAGGGATGTAAACACCGACCACATTATTCATTTTGTACTGTGCGTTACCAAACAATTCTAAACCCATGGCCCGCAGCCCTGAAGCCATTGCATTACCCGCTTGTTCATGACGACCAATAACCTGCTCTGCACCTTCTTCAAGAAACAGTCTTGCACACTCCCTCGCAGCATAAAGCATGCTAGTCGCTTCTGTATGGTGATTAAGACGTTCAGGTCCCCAATAGTCCATCACCATCCCTAAATCAAAATAGTTAGACTGAATGGCCATCTCATCGCCATCAATATGGTGAGTTGAACGAATGCCTGCCTCTACGCGTTTTCGTCGATTGATCACTTCAACCGCTCTCTCACTCAGCGTGATTGGAGCACTGCCTGACGGGCCACCTAGGCACTTCTGCAAACCGACTGAAACCGCATCCAGCTGCCATTCATCAACCTTCAGTGCATTACCTGCCACCGACGCTGTTGCGTCACAATAAAACAGCACACCATAACGACGGCATAGTGCCCCAAGGTCAGCAAGTGGCTGATTCATCGTAGTGGAAGTGTCTCCCTGTACTGTGGCAAGTAATTTTGGTTGAAACACCTTTAGCTCTTTCTCAATCTGCTCGGGCGTACAAACCTCTCCCCACTCAACATCAATCGTTTTTACCGTCGCACCAACACGCTGCGCAATTTCACACAGTAAATGTCCAAAGCGTCCAATCACTGGAATAAGTACTTTATCGCCTGGCTGTAATAAAGAGACCAGCACTGCCTCAATCCCAGCTCGAGCAGTCCCGTCGATTAGCAAGGTATGTTGATTCTGAGTCTCAAACACACCTCGATAAAGGCTTTGTACTTGATTCATGTAGCCGGTCATCACTGGATCATATTGACCTATCAGCGCTGACGATAGAGCCTGATGAACACGTGGGTAGGCATTAATTGGCCCCGGTCCCATCAACAGTCTTTGTGGTGGATTAAGTGTTTCAAACTGAGTAGCGTTCTTCATTTTTTCTCCGAAAATTTTCAAATTAATGTCTCAGTGCTTTATTTTTCGACGAGCACTCTTATTCATGGCCTCTCTGTCACCGCAAGGTTTATAGGTCTGATTACGCAGTCTGGGACAATGGTTTAAAACCGACCCAACAGGTTGATGAGAATGTTTTAGTTAGCTCGTTCTTTTATTAGCGCTGTGGCACTTTGCAATAATATTGATTCACTATGAGCAGAGCCCATGAGAGATATTCCCATTGGAAACAACGTTGTCGACATCATAGGAATATGTAACTGAGGTAAACCAGAAAGACCCGCTATGCTGGTTAATCCCATTAGGGAGATACGATAAGCATCGAGTTCAGCCTGGGGTGTTTCTAGTTTTGGTGGTCCACCTGGTGTCGTGGGTAAAACCCAAAAGCCATCATGTTGTTCCAACGTCGACTGGAGCCATGCACTGAATGTTTGCCTACCGACCTTAGCGTCTTCATATGTTTGAGAAGTGATCGTTCGCGCCCAAGCAACACGATTACTAATAGGGGTTGCCAATGAGTGCCCATAGGTACTTAACCATTCACCATGTTCAGTGATGATTTCATGGCCTTGGATTACTCGAAAGCACTCGCTAAGCCACTCAGGGGAATAGCCTGAAGGTGTTAAAGCATTAACCCATTTCAATTCATACCCAGCGCCCACACACCACGCCGACAATTGCGATATTCTTCCTTCTCCCAACAGCGCACGATGCTGCTCATCAATGATTAATCGTCGAGGCAAGCTATCGTTTCGGCTATGTGATGCCGAGCCTTGAGATGACGTGTCACTCAGCTGCGTAAGGGTATTAAGTACCTTATTCAGCACCGTTAACGATGACGCGAACAAACCAGCGGTGTCAAAACTACGAGCAAGCGGAAAGCAGTGTTCCAAACTCAGCTTCCCCCAAGTGGGACGCAAACCGAAAAGCCCACAGTAACTTGCAGGGACTCTAACGGAGCCCCCTGTGTCGGTTCCGAGTGCGAAATCAGCGGCATTCATCGCGACAGCGACAGCACAACCACTAGATGACCCGCCAGGAATAGCATCCGGCGCAACAGGATTAATTGGCATTCCATAGTGCGTATTTCGACCTTCTAAGCTATAGGCTAACTCGTCGGTTTGCACACGCCCCACACATTCCGCCCCAGCATTCAACAACGTAGTTAGTAAAGGAGATGTCGCCTTAGCAACATGATGAGAATCTAACCAAGCGGGATTGCCTGCTCCAGTGGTATAACCGTCTACATCAAACAGATCTTTAAAGACAAAACGCAAACCATCCAAATCACCAGACTGAAGTGGTGCAATATGCTCGGGGCCTTGCTGACAATAAACTCGCTTATCTCTGCCTTCTATCATCCTAATATTCTTTCATCCTATTCATGTTTCCTATTCCAGCTCTTCTAATTGCGAAAATTGACGGCTGATCGTCTGGCTTACAGCACTCGCTTTAGGCCCTAAATACTGATACGTCTGATTAGAGAGATGCGCCAACAAACTCATTGGCACGGAGTAATTGTCGAGTGGCAGGCCACTGTTCATTTGACAAACCAAACAGTGTTCAACGTATTCTTGATATTTTTCACCCGATTGATCGGTTATCAGAAGAGTGTTTTGCTTCTTCAATTGCTTTATCAGAGTAGAAAATTGTCGTGTGCGACGACGTACTCCAATAATGATGACAAAGTCGTCAGGTTGAAGCATTGCTATCTCTTCACTAATGGTTTGACCCGGCTGAGGAAAGAGATCGACACGTGTACGACACTGTAGCAACTGTTGTCGCAGGTGCAGAGCCAAAGGATAACTGTTCCTAAACCCAATAATCTTGATACTGGAAGCCATCGCTAAGCGCTGAATCACAGCATCCATATTGGGTGCCGCAAGCTGGGACCTTAATTGCTGTAATGCTCTAATTTCTGTGTCGAGATCATTTTGCTCACCTTCTGACACTTGCAGTGGCTCGCCTTTTTCTCTGCTTTGAATTAAGGCCTGACGGACTGCATGATGGTCCACGTAGCCAAGCTTACGAATAAACCGGCTCACAGACGCTTTCGAGACACCACATTCAAGGGCTATTTCATTTGTAGAATGCACCAGTATTTTTTCAGGATTCATCTGCAGATGATCAGCAAGGAGCCGCTCACTCGGCGTTAACGTACTGTAGCTTGCCACTATTCTGTCATTAAAAGGCTTATTGCTATTTCCCATCATGTATCCTTCATCAGCCGACCTCAGCGCACTGCGGCAAGGAAGCTCTGTAATTCTGGCGTTTGCGGGTTTGCGAATACCTCGTTACTTGCACCACTCTCCCACACCTTACCTTCGTTCATAAACACGACGCGGTCACCGACATCACGGGCAAAATTCATTTCATGAGTGACAAGTATTAATGTCATTCCTTCCGCTTTAAGTTGCTCCAACACCTTTAGCACTTCACCGACAAGCTCGGGATCCAGTGCCGACGTAATCTCATCACAAAGCAAGACCTTCGGCGACATGGCAAGGGAACGAGCGATTGCAACACGCTGTTGCTGACCACCTGAAAGGTTTATTGGGTACGCGTCAAACTTATCGCTCAGTCCCACTTTTTCGAGCAAGTTTTCTGCAATTTCTCGACACTCTGCCTCTGTTTTTTTCAATACAAGGCGTGGTGCGAGCATCACGTTTTCACCCACTGTCTTATGCGGGAAAAGGTTAAAGCTTTGAAAGACCATACCAACACTGCGGCTCAACAAACGTAATTTATAGTCATCATTTTCGACAGACTGGCTATCAACGATGACCGCTCCATCTTCATACGTTTCTAAACCGTTCAAGCAGCGTAGCAATGTACTTTTGCCTGAACCGCTTCGCCCAATGATAGAGACGACTTCACCTGCAGCAATTTTGAGGTCAATCCCTTTTAAAACATGATTATCGCCATAATACTTATGAACTTTTTCTACACTAACGAGTGACATGATGGCGAGCCTCCAAATGGCGAGCAAATAAAGATAAAGGAAAACAAATAGCAAAGTAGATCAGGGCAACAAAGGCGAACACTTTAAAGGGTTGGAAAGTTGCATTATTGAGCATGGTCGCCGCTTTGGTTAGCTCAACAAAACCAATAATGGATGCCAAGGCGGTACCTTTGACTATTTGCACAGAGAAGCCAACAGTGGGTGCAATAGCAATACGCATAGCTTGTGGCACGATGACGTGACGCATACTTTGTAAATAGGTCATACCAAGTGTTCGACATGCTTCCCACTGGCCTTTCGGTAACGATTCAATACACCCTCGCCAGATATCATGGAAAAAGGCACTGCTAAACAATGTCAGAGAAATGGTTGCAGCGCTCCATGCACTGACTTCAATACCCGCCAGTGATAATCCAAAGAACGTGATGAATAACTGCATTAGGAGTGGTGTACCCTGAAAAAGCTCCACATAAAGTTGTACTACGCGCGTCATCGCAACGTGCTTCATACTGCGTAGGAATGTCAGAAATGCCCCAACAACACCTCCACCAATAAATGCAATAAGTGATAGCAACAGCGTCCATCGAGCTGCTAAAAGAAGATTTTTGAAAATATCCCAATCGGTAAATTCGATCATTGATGGGCTCCTACACGGGGTTTTTGAAGGTGAACTGCTTCACTTTCAAAAAAGTTTGTCTCATCAAAATAGCAAGCACTAAGTAAATGACTGCCGTGATGAGGTAGGACTCTATGCTTAAAAAGCTTCGTGATTGCGCAAAGTTAGCTGCAAACGTTAACTCTTCAACGGATATCTGAGAAACCACTGCCGAGCCTAGCATCACGATAATGGATTGACTCGTGATTGCCGGATAAACACGTTGGTAAGCAGGCTGCAAAACAATGTGGATAAAGGTTTGTCTGCGAGATAGACCTAAGGCTTTACCAGCTTCCCACTGCCCTTTTGGTGTCGCTTCTATACCAGCACGGATAATCTCTGCGCTGTATGCTGCAAGGTTTAATAACATGGCAAGCAAACCTGCTTGCCATGCGTCCAACTTGATACCTAATGCGGGTAAACCAAAAAATATAAAGAACAGCTGAACAATAAATGGCGTGTTGCGAATCACCTCGATGTAACTCGCACATGCGAATCGCAACAAGCGACTTCGACCGCCACGCCCGACGGCACATAATGTGCCAAGGAATAATCCCCCTATCGTCGAGATGACAGTCAATTTCACGGTGATTGCAATACCATTCATGAACTGGGGTAAATAAGGTAGTAAGCCTGCAAAATCAAGTTGGTAGCTCATGGTAATCCCCCACTACGCCTCTAAATCACTAGGGAAAGCAGCGTGCAACCACTTCTGAGAAATTTTCTCAAGATCACCCTCTTCTTTAGCTTGTTTAATCAACATGTTGACTTCATTCAGCAAGCTCTCATCACCTTTACGTATTCCGATAAAGCACGGTGAGTTCTGTAAAGTGAATTTAGGCTGTGGTGCGCGGTCTGGATAACGAGTTGCAATTTCAGTCACAACTAAGTTACCTGTCGCAATTAAACTCACTTGACCTGAAAGGTAAGATGAAAGTGTTGCGTTGTTATCTTCATATCGCTTCAGTACCGTGCTGTTAGGTACGATCTTGCTCAACTCAATATCTTCAACTGAGCCACGAGTTACACCAACGGTTTTACCTGCTAGCTCTTCTGCTGAAGTAACAGCTTCAGTTTCTTTTCCAAATACACCAAGGAAGAATGGTGCATAAGCTGAACTAAAATCGATAGCGAGCTCTCTTTCCGCATTTTTTCCTAGGCTAGAAATAACGAGATCCACTTTTCGAGTTTGTAAGTAAGGGATACGGTTTGCGCTGGTCACAGGAACGAGTTCTAATTCCACACCCATCTTATCGGCTAGAAAAGCGGCCATATCAATATCGTAGCCTTGAGGTTTTAAATCGGTACCAACAGACCCAAATGGCGGAAAGTCCTGAGGCACAGCCACTTTTAATACACCACGCTCTTGAATCGAAGTAAGCTGTTCAGCATGCACGTTGACTGAAAATAAAAGCACCAATGTAACAAGCGCGTTAAATACACATCTAAATAGTTTCATCTGGGAGTCCTTTCTGTTAATTGAAACAATTGAATCACTAACAAATACCTTTGCAACAGATGTGCCAAAAACAAAAATAAAAATAAACAGCTGATTTAAAAAGAAATTAATTTAAATAAATAAATATTAAGCAAATTTTTTGGAACGTTTAGCAATAATATGGTGCAAAGAAACGCTAAATAGATGCACCGAATACACACAACACCCTCACAAAAAACCATTAATACATACACACAGCGAAACAGTTCAGCAATATAAATAAATCAAGGTAATATTCCGCGACAGATATATGTAAGAAGATGTTTCACAGCAAAATATAAACTTGAATTTAAATCAAGATAGATATGATAATGCGAATAATTATTAAGTAGATTAACAAGATCATTCAAAAGGGATGCTAATGAAAGTTGCCTTTCCTATTGCTATCACTGCGGTAGCACTAAGTGTTTCAACCGCGCTCATGGCTAACGAAAATATTGAAGAGACAGTTGTTGTTACCGCAACACGAACTGAAATTGCTTTAGATAGCGCACCTGCTTCAATGTCAGTGATTACTGCCGAAGAAATTGAAAACAACCCTTCAATTACCATCGCTGACATCATCTCTGAAGCGACCAGTGTTGAAGCAAATATGGATAGCACACGCGCAGGAAAAAAATTCATTAGTATTCGCGGTATGGAATCGAAATATACGCTGATCATGGTAAATGGTCGTCGCATGAGCTCGGCAAGTGCCATTGTTCGTGCCAACGACTTTGATTTATCGACGATTCCAATGGATTCTATTGAGCGAATCGAAATCATCCGTGGTCCAATGTCTGCGCTTTACGGCTCTGACGGTATGGGCGGTACCATCAACATCATTACGAAAATGCCAAGTAATGATTGGAGTACTAACCTCAATATAGATCTTGCCTCTCCTTTTGATAGCAACGGCGGTGAAGAGTCAGTTCTTGGTTTCTCAACTGCTGGCGCACTGATCGAAGATACCCTTTTTGCAAGACTCTCCGTTAACCAAAGTTCGCGTGAAGCGTGGAAGCCTTTTTCTGGTATAAAACCGGGGACAGATATTAACCGTGGTGACATTACCGCTTTAGAAGAGCGTGACTCACTCAGCTTATTTGGTACTTTAAGCTGGCATGCCAATGACAATCACATGCTAGACCTTGACCTTGGTTACAGTGATGACCAACGAGACAGTGTGGCTGAAAATGCACTTAACATTACCGAAGGAGAAACTCGTGTTGAACGCAACAGCTTTGCCCTGTCGCACATAGGTTTCTGGAATTGGGGTGAATCGCTAGCACGCGTATCTCGTGAAGAAGTAAACAACCGTGAAAGTACCGACCTTGGTGATGACATTAAAGAGGTTGTACAAATTGCTGAAGTGTCAGCGACAACCTACTTGGGCGATGACCACACTCTGACGGTTGGTGTGGATTACCAAGCAAGCGAACTGTCTAACCCTGAGCACATCGTTGGAACTAAGGCTGAAGCTTACCAATGGGCTGCATTTGCACAAGACCAATGGACGATAACGGAAAATACTACCGCAACAATGGGTGTTCGCTACGATTCACACGAACATTACGGGGATGAAGTCAGTCCACGTCTTTATCTTGTTCATCAAGCGACTAATAACCTAACGGTAAAAGGTGGTGTGGGTAGAGCATTTAGAGCCCCAACCATGGTTCAGTACCACCCAGATTTTGCAATGACCAGCTGTAAGGGCGCTTGTACGATTATCGGTAAGCCTGATTTAGAAGCTGAGACCAACACCAGCTATGAAATTGGTGCCATTTACTCTGAGTATAACTGGCGTGTAGAAGGCACACTTTTCCGTAACGAGATCAGTAACCTAATCCAGAACACAGACCCTTGGTGTGAAGTAGAAGGCGCAGTCTATAACCCAGCAGATCAAAAATGTTATATGGATGGTGACTTCAATTCACAGCCTACACCTTCTGATGTATGGCGTACCTACGAAAACGTTGAAGAAGCGTTAGTACAAGGTCTAGAATTAAGCGCGCAAGTTAACCTGTCAGAGCAATTCCGCCTATCGGGTAACTACACTTACCTCGATACTGAAGATAAGGCAACAGGCTTAGAACTTGAAGGTCGCTCTCGTCACTCGACATTTGCCAAACTTGATTGGTTCCCGACCCAAGATTGGAGTACTTTTGTTAGTGCCAATTACCGCAGCAAAGAAGTGATTGGCTTCACCGGTGACGACGCAGAATACCGTGAAGGTTATACGCTCTTTAACCTGGGTGCTAACTACCAGCTTAATGAGATGTTACGCTTCCGTGCCGGTATTAAGAACATCACTGATGAAGCGATTGAAGATGAGCTTTCGCAAAGTGGCTATGTGATTGAGCCGCGTACCTTCTACGTCGGTATGTCTGCATCATTCTAAGCAATGACATATTGACTTAGCGAATAGGGTCACTTCGGTGGCCCTTTTTATTGGATGCAGAAAGAGTTGTCATCATGCTTCACCGCGATCTGGCAGCCCAAGTGTCAAGAAGCAACTATATAAAGTAATGAATAAGCACGCATAAGATAAAAAACTACCTTTCTAACCAATCACCAAAGGCGTTAGTCTCATCAACAATGCACCCTAAATAGGCTTGCTCAGCGCCGTTTCCACTCGCGTATGACGCTTTTTCAGCGTGACACTTTACTTCACGCCAATCATTAAACTGACGATAAGCAGCCTCCAACGATGCTTCGGCGTTATAGCGATTTTCAGTTATTAAATCAAGTTCACGACGCTCTAACCGTGTGGTAGAAAAACGCTCATCCAGACGCTGTTGATACGTCATTTGTAGCTTGTTTAAGCATTGTGTGACACCTTCGTGGCTATCACTAAGTTGATGGCAGATATCAAGCGAGCCTGCAATAGCGGGAGAAACACATAAGCTACTTAGCAGTATTCCAACAGCTTTAACCATATGTACCTCTCCCTTAATTGCATTCTTTAATATCGATTATTTACTACTCAACACGTGCGCTGGATCGAGTGCAGCAGCTCGTCTTGCTGGATACCAAGTAGCAACAAGGCTAAGTGCTAATGCTGTTAGTGCGACTGTAACCACATCACTCCAAAGTAACTGAGATGGTAAGAAGTCGACAAAATAAATATCACCAGATAAAAAAGCATTGCCCGATAATGACTCTAACCACAGCATCAAGTTAGGCAAATTCAAAGAGGCCACGACCCCTAATGTTGCGCCAATGGTACAACCAATGAGACCAGATAGCAGTCCCTGCCAGATGAATATGCCGCTAATCAATCGGTTCCCCGCTCCCATCGTTCTTAAAATCGCAATGTCACCTGCACGATCTTTCACTGCCATCATTAATGTCGAAACAATATTAAAACAAGCGACACCAATCACGAGCACCATCACGATATACATGATGATCCTCACCATCTGAATGTCACGGTAGAGGTAACCAAACTCTTGCTGCCAATGCTTGATATAAACTCGCACCGGCAATGTATAACCAGCCGCTCTCACAATAGAAGGCGCACTGTAGACATCATCAACTTTGAGTGCCACACCAGTCACCCCAGAGTCATAGTTAGCGTACTGCTGGGCATCCTCTAGAGGCACTAACACCAAGTTGTGATCAATTTGACCACCCAACGCCAATAACCCTGTCACTTGTAAACGGATGCGTTGGGGCGACTTTAACTGACGCGATGGTGATGGGTCTGGCAGCATGACGGTTAACCAATCCCCAACTTCAACCTCTAAATGCTGAGCAACACCTTGCCCCAGTATGACCTGTTGATGCCCCGGCTCGAAAGACGACCACGCTTCGGCATCAATAAAATCTGACATCCGACTAATTCTTTCTTCATAAGTCGGGTCAACACCACGTAATTGAATCGCTTTTAGTAACGTGCCTTTTTCCAGTAAGCCTGTCATGGTTATATACGGCGCACTCGCTACCACTTGTGGATGCTGCTCTATTTTGCTGGCAACAGACTGCCAATCTTGCAAAGGTGCATCCACGGCCTCCAGCTCGCCATGTGGTACAACGCCAAGTACACGGTTTTCAAGCTCACGTTCAAAACCATTCATGGTCGATAAACCAATAATGATCACCGCGACACCGACCGCAATGCCTATCATCGAAGAGATAGATATGAACGACACCATACGGTTTCGCTTTTTTGCTCGTGTAAAACGCCCACCGATAAACAGAGAAAGAGGACTAACCATGTACGCCACCCTGAACGACTTCTTGGCTCTCAACATTAAAGCCTTCACGCAACACACCGTCGAGCATCGTAAACTGCCGAGACATTTTGGCCGCCAACGACTGATCATGTGTAACAACAAGAAACGCGGTTTTTGACGTTTGATTAAGCTCTCGCATCAAATCATACGTTTCAATCGCCGTTTTATGGTCTAGATTACCCGTTGGCTCATCTGCAAGAACCAGCGCTGGCTCATTGACTAAGGCTCTTGCAATCGCAACACGCTGGCGCTCACCACCTGACAGTGCTGAAGGACGATGTGACATTCGGTGGCCTAAACCCACCCGTTCTAATAAAACAGCAGCGGCATCTTTCGCTTTTTTAGCCGACTGTCCTGCAATCAATAACGGCATGGCGGCATTTTCTAAAGCAGAAAAATCAGCCAACAAGTGGTGGAATTGATAAATAAATCCCACGTGCTGGTTTCTTAGTTTCGCCTGTTGGTTACTGCTCATTTTCGTCAGTGATTCACCATGAAACATCACGTCACCATGCGTTGGGTTATCAAGTGCGCCCAGAATATGAAGTAGCGTACTTTTCCCTGAGCCCGATGCCCCTACAATCGCTGCTAACTCCCCTTCTCGTAGTGAAAAGTTAACATCATTTAACACTTGGGTTTCTGCTGCACCGTCAATAAACGTTTTATGGATACCAGTACAGGTTAATAGGGCTTTACTCATAACGGAGGGTCTCAGCTGGTCGCAATTGAGCGGCACGATATGCAGGTAAAATCGTTGCGCAGAAGCTCAATAAAATAGAGAAAGATAAAACAGTAAAAATTTGTAGCGGTTGCAACACAATGGGTAACTCGCCACCCACTAATAGTGCGCTTGCACCTAGCGCCATTAAAATAGTATTGAGGTTTACTGATAGCGCAATACCCAACATCACCCCTAACAAGCTGCCAATTAATCCGCTAATTGCACCTTGAAACATAAAGATGGATTGAACTTGGCGCATGCTCATTCCTTGCGTCTTGAGGATCGCGACTTCTGATTGCTTCTCCATAACCACCATGATTAACGATGAGATAATGTTGAAAGCAGCCACCGCGATAATAAGCCCTAGCATCAAGCTCATCATATTCTTTTCCATTTTAACGGCTTGGAAGAGCTCACCACGCTGTGCTCGCCAGTCTGACCATTGGTACTGTTGCTGGTTATCTGTGAATTCCACGTTTTGTTGAGCGGCGTTTAACTCGGCACGATTGAATTGCGCTTCCAATTGCGGAACAGCAAAGGGGTCGTCAACAAACAAACGCCACCCTGTAAAGTGGTTAGTCTTATAACGTAATAACCGACCTGCATCGCTGATGTGAACCAGCGCCATTTGGCTATCAATATCTGTCGTTGAAGAATATAAACCAGTGACCGTAAAATTACGTTGGCTTGGAATTCTTCCCAAAGGTGTATATTGACTGACTGATGTCGCCATGACGCGTACATCATCACCAATGCGTACACCAAGAGAATTGGCTAAGCTACGACCCAGAATAATTTCATAGCCGCCCGCCTTTAAGTTAGACATTCGCCCGTTAACCATATACATCGATAACGGCTCGTACTGCTCAGGGTCAACACCTAGTAAATCGACAGCACTTAAAGACTCTGCACTTTGTAATACAGCTTCTCCGCGTGAAATGGGAACACTTCGATAAACCCCAGGCAAGGTTGTTGCAGACTGAGGGGGATCACCAGCAACAGGCGTATCAGCACTAACAACAATATGGGGTAATACGCCAAGCAGACGTCCTTTCAGCTGTTGTTCAAAGCCATTCATCACCGAAAGAACTGTAATTAAAGCCATCACACCGATGGCAATACCAGCCATCGACATATAGGAAACAAACCGACTAAACTTATCGCCAGAGCGCCCACGTAAGTAACGCCAGCCGATGTAGAGTGAAACTGGTCTCAACACAAAATCGCCACTAAATATTTGAATGTGGTAAGGATACCTTTCTGACCTCAGGAATACCAAGTAAGTTCGCCATTCGCTGTTTTTTATCGACTTTGTTGTGCAAAGCTTCGTCTAATGACACGCATTCACTTGCCGAAGTAGTAAACCTGCGTGATAATCCAAACAAAATACATACCGGAATTCGACATGGATCAAGACGAATACTTCTCAGTCCACAGCGCCATCAGCGTTAACCTATCTCCTCTGGCCGAAGGTAGTATCGTGCCCGAAGAAGATGCCTTCTTGGACGAGATACCGCCTCTGTTTCGTGTTGCCAGCGAATGCATTCAGCTCGAAGAGAGCGCAGAAAGAGAGTTATCACGCTTTGGTCAAGAAGAGTCTCAGTCTCTCTTGAAGTACCTCTCTGTGCAGAACGAAAAAATCAACATGCTACTCAGCTACGTGTTGATGCAGCACAACCCGATTGAATCCCGTTTTACCACGGAAACATTTGGTGCTGGGCACCTTACCGTTATCCTTGATAGCAACGTGAGTGAAGCATGGGCTGAAGAGCAATTCTGTGTGGTACGCATATTTTTAGAATCACCTGCTGCAGCCGTTTATTGTTATGGACAATTACTACACTTAGAAGCTTTAAGCAAATCAAAAGTCAGAGCTAAAATTCGCTACGTGCAAATCCAAGAATCTGATCGTGATATTTTGATTCGTGCTGCTTTACAACAGCAGCAAAAAGTCCTTCGTCGACGTGCTCAAGCACGCAACACAACAAATAGTCAGAATTAAGTTATGTTTTCCTTCTCAATACCAACAAAAGCGGCAGATAAACGTACGATAGGCCAAGCAGCGCATGCTTCTTTAGCCATCGCGATTACGAATGCATATCAGCAACATAAACACCATTGTTTGCTGGTTGTAAAAGACACCCAAACCGCATTACGATTACAAACCGAGTTAGAGACATTCTTACCCGGACTGGTGCATGTTTTTCCTGACTGGGAAACCTTACCTTACGATAGTTTCTCACCGCATCAGGACATTATCTCTGATCGACTGGCGCACCTTTATCGCTTACCGTTGCTTAAAAACAGCATTACGCTGGTGCCCGTGAATACGCTATTGCAGCGTCTAACGCCGAACGAGTTTATTCAACAGCATGCGCTTTTAGTCAAAAAAGGTGATCGCCTTTCACTCGAAAAGCTACGTTTACAGCTTGAAAAATCGGGTTACCGCCATGTAGATCAAGTCATGGAGCATGGCGAATACGCCAACCGTGGCTCGTTAATTGACCTCTTTCCAATGGGGAGTAACCAACCCTATCGTATCGACTTTTTTGATGATGAAGTCGATACGATTCGTCAGTTTGACCCAGAGAATCAAAGATCTACAGGTGAAATTGACGACATCGCGCTGCTGCCTGCGCATGAGTTTCCTACTGATGACCTCGCTATAGAGCAATTTCGTATTCGCTGGCGTGAGCGCTTTGATGCTCGCCGTGAAGTTGAATCCATTTACCAACAAGTCAGTAGCAAAACATGGCCACCAGGTATTGAATATTGGCAGCCGTTGTTTTTCGAAAAGACAGAAACGCTCTTCGACTACTTACCAAAAAACACGCTATTGCTGACTTTGGGTGACGTAGCGGAGTCTGCCGAAACATTTTTGGCCGATGCCACCTACCGCTTTGAGCAACGTAAAGTCGATCCACTTCGTCCACTGCTAGCGCCACATGAATTATGGCTTCGTACTGATGAACTTTTTGCTGGATTCAAAACACTGCCTCAAGTGCAATTCCTTGATAGTGCAGTAGAAGAAGACAAAAGTGGTTATCAGAACCTATCGCTGACTACCCTGCCCTACCTTGGCGTTAATCAGCAGCTAAAAGAGCCAATGGCGGCACTGCGTCAGTTTGTCGAACAACATACAGGAAAAGTGATTTTTTCTGTGGAGTCACAGGGACGCCGTGAAGCACTGCTTGATCTTCTTGTTCGTATTAAACTTCGTCCACTGGTTGTCGATTCACTTGAAGAAGCGATTAATCACGACCACCAGCATTGCTTGATAATCAGCCGCAGTGAACAAGGCTTTATCGACAATGAATCAAACATCGCCCTGATTTGCGAAGGCAATATTCTCGGTCAACGTGTTGTACAACGTCGCCGAAACGAAGATAAAAAAATTGTAAACAGCGATACGATCATCCGAAACCTTGCCGAGTTACAACCGGGACAACCCGTTGTGCACCTTGACCACGGTATTGGGCGCTATTTGGGTCTACAAACCCTTGAAGCCGGCGGAATGACCAGTGAATTTGTGACTCTTGAATACCAAGGTGGTAGCAAACTTTACGTCCCTGTATCTGCACTGCATATGATCAGCCGATACTCTGGTGGCGCTGAAGAGAGTGCACCACTGCATAAGCTAGGTGGTGAAACGTGGCAAAAAGCACGTAAAAAAGCCGCTGAAAAGGTACGCGATGTCGCTGCTGAATTACTCGATGTTTACGCAAAACGTGAGCTTAAACCAGGTCATAAGTTCATCTTAAATCGTGAGGCCTACGCAGAGTTTTGCACCAGCTTCCCTTTTGAAGAGACACATGACCAAGCACTCGCCATCAATGCTGTCCTTTCAGATATGTGCCAACCCAAAGCAATGGATAGGCTTGTCTGTGGTGACGTTGGCTTTGGTAAAACAGAAGTTGCAATGCGAGCCGCTTTTGTCTCCGTGGAAAACAGCAAGCAAGTTGCCGTCTTAGTACCAACAACATTATTAGCGCAACAGCATTTTGAAAACTTCCGTGATCGCTTCGCCAACTTACCAATTCGTGTCGAGGTGCTTTCACGCTTTAAAACGGCCAAAGAGCAGAAACAAGTGTTGGTTGATGCGAAAGATGGCAAGGTCGACATCCTTATAGGGACACACAAATTGCTCAGTAGCGAGCTCAAGTTCAGTGATCTTGGTTTGTTGATCGTTGATGAAGAGCACCGCTTTGGTGTTCGCCAGAAAGAAAAAGTCAAAGCAATGCGCGCCGACGTGGATATTCTGACGTTAACGGCAACGCCTATCCCTCGGACATTGAACATGGCAATGAGTGGTATGCGTGATTTATCCATCATCGCGACCCCACCAGCCCGTCGAATGGCAATTAAAACTTTTGTAAGGCAGAGTGAACCAGCTCTCATTCGGGAAGCGGTATTGCGTGAAATAGCACGTGGTGGGCAAGTCTATTTCTTGCATAACAACGTAGAGACTATCGACAAAACGGCTGAAGATCTCGCCACGTTAATTCCTGAAGCACGTATCACGACAGCACATGGACAAATGCGTGAGCGCGACCTTGAACGTATTATGTCTGACTTCTACCACCAGCGATTCAATGTCTTGGTTTGTACAACAATCATTGAAACAGGTATTGATGTCCCAACCGCTAACACCATCGTGATGGATCGTGCAGATCATCTCGGTTTAGCGCAACTCCACCAATTACGTGGACGTGTTGGACGCTCCCACCACCAAGCTTACGCTTATTTGTTGACACCACATCCAAAGCGTATGACTAAAGATGCGCAGAAACGACTTGAAGCTATCGCCTCATTAGAAGACCTAGGCGCTGGCTTCACGCTCGCCACGCATGATTTAGAAATCCGTGGTGCAGGTGAGTTACTTGGAGACGAACAGAGTGGGCAGATCCAATCGATCGGCTTTACACTCTATATGGAAATGCTAGAGCAAGCCGTTGAAGCATTACGAGAAGGTAAAGAGCCATCGTTAGACGAACTACTCAAACAGCAAACTGAAGTAGAAATGCGTATTCCTGCCCTTCTACCTGATGATTACATCCCAGACGTCAACACACGTTTGTCACTTTATAAGCGTATTGCTAGTGCAAAGAATGAAACGGAATTAACAGAGTTGCGTGTCGAATTGATCGATCGCTTTGGATTATTGCCAACTCCAACCAAAAATTTGCTGGATATTAACAAACTCAAGCTTCAAGCTGAGACAATGGGCATCAGTAAAATTGAAGCCAGTGAGCGCGGTGCCGCAATTGAATTTAGTGAAAAGTCGACCGTTAACCCGTTATATCTGGTAGGCTTGTTACAAAAAGCACCACAACGTTACCGAATGGATGGCCCAAGTAGGGTTAAAATAGTAACTGAATTGAAAGAGGCAGATAAACGCTTAAAGTGTATAGAAGAACACTTAAAAGAGTTTGCTGCGAATAGACAATGATAGGGGACCGTGTGCGTCAATCTATGCTTAACAAAATGATCCTTGCCTTCACATTGCTTGCGAGTAGCTCTGCGATGGCACGTCAATTTGATATTGAGATCATTCTATTTAAACGTAATATGCAGCCGAATGCGGCCAATGAGATCTGGCCTGAAGAGTTATCGGCCATTAACTACAACAATACATTGGATATTTCGGATAAATCCGCAATGTCATCGAAAGGTGCTACACCGCTTTCTAGTGGTTCTAAGTATTTAAAGCGTCAATATGAAGCCTTAAGAAACCATGCTGGGTTCACACCACTCAGCCATATGGTTTGGCGCCAAGGCGACCAAGGAAAGCGTAGTGCACCAACACTGCATATTCAAAACGGTCAAAACTATGGCGATCAATATTTCGCGAATGGCTTGTCAAAAGCAGCAAACCCAACATTAGTCGACTCTCCACTGTCAGAGACGGTTAGTATTGATTTCGCAGACTTTAATGACCCCTCCTTGCCACAGTTAGAAGGGAAAATTCAAGTCTATGTTCAGCACTATCTTTTTGTCGAAGCACAACTCGATCTACGCATACCAAGCCGCCAAGAAGTTGTCATTGGTAGCCACATCACTGATGGTAATGCCCCTTTGACACTGGCAGGGCCTGAAGAAGACACTTTGTCATTCGATGCTGATGATATAACGTTAGCGCCATTAGAAGATGCCGCTATTGGACTTGAGCATCTTCAGCGCGTTGAAGCGACCGTCGAAGTGCAAGATTACCTGAAGACATATCGCATGGATCAACGCCGTCGCATGCGTAGTGGCGAAACTCACTACTTAGACCATCCACTAATGGGGATGATCATTCAAGTGCGTCGTGTCGGCTCTGCAGATAATTCAATTCAACCTATCGATCTTGATGGATTGCTTGAAGAGCCTTCACCGCTTTTAGCAAATGTTGACCATGTTGAAAGTGAAAATGAAGAAGAAGAATTCACAGCCGAAGATGACATTTTCAGCGGTGAAGAATAAATAGTGATTTATAATAAAGCCCTCCATTGAGGGCTTTTCTATATTTGGGCTCAACCATTATTTCGAATATACTCTTTCTTACATAAGCATGCTTTTACTCAGCGAGAGCGGATATGCATCGGAATATCAACACTGCACGTTTACTTATTCGACCTCTAAAAGATTGTGACCTCTTTGCTTTTCAATCAGCTGTAAATGATTCAATATCCCTCATCTCACCTTGGATTGAATGGTGTCAATCACCTTTTGATGATGAAGAAACACAACGTTGGATTAAACTTAGCCAACAGCACTTCATCATAGGAAACAGCTTTGAATTTGGACTCTTTTGTACCAAGACAGAGGCATTAATCGGCGCAGTAACCCTAGATTGCATTAATACATTCTTCAACCAAGCAAACTTAGGGTATTGGGTCAGCAAACCATTTATCAATAAAGGCTACGCGCGTGAAGCTGTCGAAGCGGTGAAATCTTTCGCCTTTCATCAATTAGGATTGACGAGGCTAGAGCTCATTATACATCCAGAAAACATCGCTAGCCTCAAAGTGGCGGAGAGTATTGATGCAAAAAAAGAATGCCTTGCGCACAACAAACTCTATTTTAAGCAACGACCGATTGATGCATGGGTCTACTCGCTGACACCAGAAAATTAAAACGTTCACCATGCAGGCTAATCATGATTTGTACGAGCGCAATAATTCTTGTCTTTAACCCGCACGTAAAGCCAATATTTTCGGAATATCAATCGATTCTCGATAAAGGGTCAAGGTTTCATCTTGAGATTCAATGGCAAGGATTGACATTCGGTCAGCTAACTCATTTCCTTCGATACCCACATGTCCGTTAACATGATGAATAGCAATTTTTGACGCTATCTCTTGGTAAAGCGCATAAGTGGGTTTAATAATATCGAGATTTTTTATTTCACCTCCTTGTTTAGTCCACCCTTTTTTCTCCCAACCTATTGCCCATTTTGTTACGCAATCAATCGAATATTTAGAGTCACAAAATATTCCAACGGAGTACCCTAAGGTTAATTTCTCTTTGGCGATTAGCAATGCTTGCTGTAAGCCGTTTAACTCTGCGGTATTGTTAGTCCCAAGAGATTGATAAAGCCCATACCAAAGTTCACTCAGTTCATTATTTTGATAAACCGCTAAACCAGTACCGGCTTCTCCAGGATTAGGCTCACAACCACCATCAGTGAAAATTTTCACATCAAATTCCATGGCGTCAATTTGCACTTGTGAAAGTGGGGCTGACTTTGCTTTTTTAGTCGCTGTTGCGCCTTGCGTTTTTTTCATCGAGGCGTTTTTCATTGCCGCCTTACTATTAGGCTGCCCACCAAACGCTGATTCAGCCTCTTCTCGCGTAGGGAAAGACTTATAACGCGCACCAGCAAAGCCATCCACTAAAGATTTACACTCTGCCCACGTCGTAAAGATACCTGTTTCGCGGCCTTTCCAAACCACATAAAATTTCTTAGCCACATTGTCCCCTAATCTGAATTTTTCGATGACACACTGCACTTCCCTAACGAGCAACAACATGACACTACCCTATCTAAATATTGTGCCATAAACGCGGATGCTGTGACACGTGAATGATTCGGGTTGATATGTATTGGTATATTCATGCTACCTCTATATTCCATCATATAAACATCTGAAATGATGGAATAATTAAGTCTGATTTTTTCTTAATGAAATTTCAAGTTAACTAACTAGACAGTTCACAATTTTCTCAAATTTCATAAAAAAAGATTGCTGTCTAGTTTACTAGTCGGCATGGTAATGCTTGTCTCTTTCTATGTTACAAGGATTTTCATGACTGCTCATCGTCACCTAGAATTTTATATTGGCACTTATACTGATTCGCCAAGTTCCAGTACTGGAATCTCATCGATATCACTGAATACTAGCACTGGTGAAATACATCGTTTAGACGACCTGATCGCTTTACGAAATCCGTCTTACCTCACTGCGACAGCTAAAGGCATCTACACCTTTAGTGAGATATCAAAAGAAGAAGGTGCATCACTCACTTTTATCGCATCTGATGGCAACCACCAATTACCTATTGAAGGTGACTACCCTTGCCACATAGACATATGTCCGCCGTATCTTGCCGTGGCAAATTATGGCACTGGTAATGTAAATGCTTATTTAGTCGATGATACTGGAAAGCCAACCTCTCTCATTGCAGATCTTTTTGTCGACGGGAGCGGTCCAAATAAAAAACGTCAGGAGTCCCCTCATGCACATCAGGTCACTTTTTTAAAACATTCACAACAACTCGCTGTAGTAGACCTTGGGGCAGACTGCATCCACTTGTATGGTTTCCAAAATAACTCAGGTTCAGAAAACACATTTACTCTGCAACAATCCATTCAGATGCCAGCAGGATCGGGCCCACGCCACCTTGTTTTTAACCGAGACGAGACTCTTGCTTATGTTGTCTGTGAACTCTCTGAAGCCTTAGTGGTACTAGCAAAAAAGCAAACCTCCATATGGGAGTTCAGCTATCAATGTGATTTATTAACAGATGAAGCCAAGGATGAAGCTGCAGCGGCTATTCGTCTTTCAAGTGATGAACGGTTCTTATATGTCTCTTGCCGTGCTCAAAACAAAATAAGCCTGTTCGATCTCACTTCTGAAATACCAAAATTATGCAATGCCTATGATTGTGGTGGTTTGTTTCCAAGAGATTTCAATTTATCGGCAGATGGTCATTGGTTAATTGTTGCTAACCAACATTCAAATAATATCGTCAGTTTTCACCGAAACATTGATACTGGCGAATTAACACCAAGTGGATATCAATACAGCATCGGCGCGCCTATCTGTTTGGTAGAAATACAGCCAAACTCACAGAGGATCTAACATTAGCAGATTAACGTTAAGTTTAATTGTTACTTTTAAATGAAAATGCTTTCGTGGAAATACGGCGTGCTCTTTAAACAGACAAAGCGATTGTTTCCAATCGCTTTGTCTGTAAAGTTTGAACTTTCAAATAGCCTCTTCTATTAAGAAGGTAGGTAGAACAAGCTGTTCACATTGAAAGGTGTAACCACTATCAACTAGTGAAGCTTTAAATTCGGGCGTAATGCACGATTGATACGTCCCACTAACATCATCAAACTGGTTTTAAAAACACCGTGAAGTGCTACCTGATGCATTCTATACAGTGAAATGTAGACAACACGAGCAATACGCCCCTCCACCATCATCGATCCTTTCGTTAAGTTGCCCATCAAGCTTCCCACTGTCGAGAAATTACTTAGTGACACTAATGAACCATGGTCGCTATACACATAAGGCTTCAAGCTTTGTCCTTTCAGTTGAGCGACAATGTTGTTGTAAGCGTGCGATGCCATCTGATGAGCCGCTTGTGCGCGAGGTGGAACGAAACTACCGTCTTCTTGTGTACACGATGCCAAATCACCAATAGCATAAATGTCGTCATCACGAGTAGTCTGCAACGTTGATTTAACCACCAGTTGATTAATACGGTTTGTTTCAAGACCGGCGATATCTTTCATAAAATCCGGTGCCTTAATACCCGCAGCCCAAACCATAATTTGAGCAGGAATTAGATCACCCTCTTTGGTCGTTAAGCCTTCTTTGTCAGCCTTCACAACCATCGTGCCAGTTCTTACATTAACACCTAACTTGGTCAGCTCGTGATGAGCAGCAGAAGATATTCTTGGTGGTAAGGCTGGTAAAATTCGTTCGCCAGCTTCAACTAAGCTAACGTTTAATTTGGCACTATCTAGATCTTTGAATCCATAATTTTGCAGCTCTTTTACTGCATTGTGCAGCTCAGCAGAGAGTTCTACGCCTGTCGCACCAGCACCGACAATTGCAATATCAACCGTTTTTTGTTCCATGCTCGTGTGAAGCTTCAAGAACTGATTATTCATTTCGGTACGGAAACGGTGAGCTTGTTCAGGGCTGTCTAAGAAGATACAGTGGTCTTTAACACCGGAAGTATTAAAGTCATTCGAAGTTGAACCTATCGCCATCACAAGTACATCATAGCTAATGATACGCTCAGGCATGATCTGTTCATTGTGTTCATCAAACATTGGGGACAATGTGATGCATTTTTGATCGCGATTGATAGCTTCTAAGCTACCTAACTGGAATTCAAACCCGTGATTTTTTGCATGCGCGCGATAGCTCAATGCATCAACGCCTGCATCTAATGAACCTGTCGCTACCTCATGTAACAATGGCTTCCAGAGGTGGCTTGCTTTACGGTCAACCAGTGTGACTTCAGCTTTTCCTTTCTTCCCGTATTTACGGCCAAATTTCGTTGCTAACTCTAATCCACCAGCACCACCGCCAACGATTACGATTCTAGTCATGTATCCCTCTCAAAGCTGCTTAAATTAAAAACTGACACCGTTCGGTCAACGAATGACCAAACAGTTAAATTCTTTATCGATGCGTGTAGAAGGAGAAGATGCTCTCTTACAGGCATCAACATGAGTGCAAAACACATCCAAAATTGGAGGCACCTCAACGTATAGCCTGTTGTTTCACAGTATTAAAAATGATCGATCGTTATTTTCATTCTTTCAAAGCATCTGGCTTAAGGCGCAACATCAACGTCGGCAAGCAGAACTTTGCAATCACTTTTTTGATGTAAATCAAAAAACACACCAGTTATGGGGGGATTATGTATCAGAATACGTTAACTGCAAAGTGATTTATCAAATATTTTTGTAATATTTATAAGGTATAGCGTAAAGAACGTGCTGCAAAGGCAACACGTTAAACAACTAGTTGTATGAGTATTGGGGTTGAGCGGCAGAATTAACGGCTCTTGAAGGGATACATATCACTTAAAATACTCAACTATTTTTGAACGCTTTAACACGCTGTAAATGATGCGAGATTTTCTTAAACTTGTGTGTCTCTTTTTCATCCCAGACAATATCGTAATAGTCTGCAAGCTCTGCTGCTGTCTTACGGTTGTCAAAAACTTCATCTTCTGTGGATAAAAAAACCAAACAATTTTCGCGGTTTTTCTCACGAAAATTATCAACACATTTTGTCGCAATATCAGCATATTCTTCAGGTCTATCTATGCGATCTTGCATTGTCATTTCCGGTGAAATGTTTGGATTAAAAATCGCCTGTTTGATCCCGCATAAGTAGCCGATACGCTCTGACCAATATCCTCCAAGCCCCACCCCACAAATAATGGGCGACTCATCTTTTGACTCTGTAATGAGTTTCTGAACTTCCTTCAGCAAGTGCTGCATATCGTGCTTGGGATGCAACGTGCTGTAGTTTACAAAACGTACATCTTCATCAATAAACTGCAGCTGCAGTATTTTTTCGTGGTTACCTGGACTTGTAGAGTCAAATCCGTGCAGATATATAATCATAGCCTTTCCCTGTATAAGGATTTATCTCAACTCCAATTTAGCATGATTTCCTATTAATAACAGGCTTAACCTTTCACAAAAACCACAAGCGATGCAACAATAGATACAACCTATCAACATTGCAAATATCACTGATGCAAGCTCTCTAACGTCGCTATCAATAGACTTAGTTCACCTTGAAAATGCTCTCGCTGATTAATGGTTAACGTGCTGTTTAAGCGCCATAGCAACTCGAAGCGTCGAGCAAGATAACGATCTATTTCAGCCTGCTTTGGAGGATATTCTAGTGCGATAAGGCGATGAAGGTAAGTATGAACACGTTCTTCAAAGTCATCACTATCATTCAATTTTGTCAGTGTGACCCAATCTTTGAAAAGGGCGTCTTGATTCTCTAGAAGCACGGGTTCAAGCTCGAGTTGGTACGTAGCCATTTCACCAAGCATTTGCGTCTGTTCACTACTCAATGAACCGATCCAGCGTTTAGCCACTTTGAACAGACGCTTCTTACGCTTACTGTATTTTTCCTCTTCAGTCTGCACTAAACGCTTTTCTAGGAGCTCTGCCATTTTTATTTGAATAACAGTATTCATATCTTCAATTTGTGTCGCAGACATCTGCTGTAAAGTGTCAACAATCGCAGGGACGAACAAAGTGGCTTGTCTTTGAGCCAATTCCGTAAATTGACGATGAAATGTTGAGATCTGACCGTAAGTCAGCGTATCTTTTGCCTCAGACTTTAAATCTTTCACATGGTCAACAATATCAGGCAGGCCTGTTTCACGATGCTGCTGTAAAGCTTGGCCTAGATGCGCTTCAAATCTGTCTTGCTGGGATGAATCGAGCTCAATATAGTCGTTAGCATAATAAGGGATAAACCAGTCCAGTAAGTTATACGTCATTTTTAACGTACATCCCATTAGGCCAAACGAACTTACAATGACCAATATCAATCTCAATTGCTTCATTTTCGCTCCTTGAAAAATGGCTCTCACTCAACTTTCAACCATAATCACTATCCATTAAGTATAAGCATGAATGTCTAATGTGTTGATTTAAGTAGTTGAACGGCAATACATTCACCTTCAGCTATCATTTCTGGTGACTTCCAATATTCCCCTGCAATGCAGTACCACAACGCGCCTAAATATTGACACCAAGGCCACCACGAGATGACTTTCTCTGCTAGCTCACGTTCACTGAATGGGCTAACGGAGGCATAGGCTCGAATCAACTCTAGTGGATCTTTCATTTCCGATTGGGCGGTCATCGCCAAGTCCAATGCCGGGCATGCCGTCGTTGCAAACTCCCAATCAATAATCGCTATCCCTGACGACGTCATGATTAAATTATGCGAACCGAAATCTAAATGGCACAACACTGTCGCAAGGGGGGGTGGTTCAGATATCGTAAAAAAATACGCTCTTAATGTTTTTAGTGCTTCAGAGGGATGACGAATAGAGCGCCAATAGTGCTCTGCACGTTGTAAAACACTCATTGCTGGCGTTGGTGCCTGATATTGGTGAATACGTGCTAACAAAGGCATTGCCATTGTAATGTCACCTTGAAATGGCTCACCTTCCAGATAGGTCACGAGCAAACCGGCATTATCAAGGTGCAAAGGAGATGGTGCCCAATACTCCATTCGTAAAAGGGATAAAATCTCTGCTTCCTGCTCCCTTGATATATCAAGTAACGGCAGTAGTGAGCTACTTGGACGCCATACGGACAATTGATTATCGATACTGAGTAACCAGCAACGATTCGAAAGACCACCACTGAGTGGGCGAATAGCCTTAATATTAAAATGGCGCAACCCTTTCGGGGTGCGCCACAAAGAAACGACATCATCCATTTCTAATGACAAACCTTACTTAGCCTGTATTCACTGAATGCCTATCACAAACAAGCTCTTGTCGTACCGCTCAGCTTATCTCTTTAGGGCGAGAGAAAGACAAAACAGTGTGTACTTACTCTTTATATAAGTACTGCTTCTTTGTGTAAGCACTCCTTCTTTAGTGGTTACTCTATCCTTGAATGAGGATTAGGGGCAGCCTAGAAACCAAGTAAAGAGCGTGATTCTTGTTTGCGAATTTCGGTTTCGTCAGCCCACTCAATGAGCCCTGTTTCAAGATCCATTAGACGCATGGTCATTTTGTAATAAACATCCGTATCTTTACCTGATGACTTCACGATGCTCGACAGATTACCGTATAGCATGTATTCCGCACCAACCATTTTACCAAACTGAATCGCTGTGTTTGGGTTCACCAATTCGTCATTATTTTGGAAATTGAGTTGATCACGAACAGACTCTACACGAGTCATATCAACAAAACGGAACTGACCAGAGTTCAATAATCGAGTACTAATAGAGTCTGTTACTGACTCAGTATCGATATGTTCGCTCGTTTTATTTGTAATGCGTTCAACAAACACAATTGGGCGACTATCGCGCGTGATCGCCGCGACAGATCCTGAAGAAAGCATACTGTCGGTCATTTCGACCGCAATTTTTTGCAGATCTGAAGAGCCAAAGTCAATGGTTGTCGTTTCTGTGGCTTGTGCATCGCCATAGCTTACTTTTCGTGCACAACCGCCCATTAACAATGCGGTTAACCCTATTGCGATAATTGCATTCTTTTTCATCATTCTTTCCATTTACAAATTAGTCAAAGCCAGCTAATGAAGCAGTATTAAACGTTAGATAATCAATCAGCTTCACGGATTAATACACGATACTGTGTTGCTTGGGTACTTGGTGCCATCCCCTGAAGAGTCACATGATCGCGACCATACAAAATGGCTTGTAACCATGGTGTATCACTGCCAGACAATTCCAAGCCTTGCTCATCATACCAATAAAAACGGTATTGAAGATTCAGCGTTTTGTCAGTAATACTCTTAATTGGTACGCGTGCTTGTATAAGCCCATTGACCTCGCCTTGCGCCGCGCGTTCAATTTCAATCCGTTTGCCCAAGCCAAAATCATCTATCACTACATTCTGAGATTGACTATTAATGCTCAAACCTGTCGATGTTTGGCTACAGCCCACCATCACAAATGCCAACATTGTTGCTACTACCCATTTCATTGGTTTGCTCCTAATAATACATGCCACCCTGACGCACTGGCAGACTGCCTAGACACCCAAAATAGTGTTGTTCGCCCAGGCCTAACAGGTACTGTCCAACGACTTTCACCGCTAGAAACAGTGACTTCACCTTCGTCCAGAGTTTGCTGCGAAAGATAGACTCGCCCTGGTAATGATTGCCAACTTCTCGTATCAGCCTGGTCAGTCAGAAGGTTGAATATGTTTACCACAGTATTGCTCAATTCTTTGTATTCGTCGCTTGTACCGCTCACCGCACCCTGTCGAACTTGATCTTTTGCCAAAATTCTTAGCGCTTGCCGTGTGATAATAGCAAGCATATTGTCATTTAATACTTGTGATGCCATCAAGTTGACATCCGTGACCAGTGATTTTTGCACCGGTACATTATCAACACTCACCGATTGATAAGGTAAAAACCTTTGTTCAGGGTAGTACGGTAGCGACACATTATAAATGGCATCTCGATAATTACTGTCCCACAAAACCAGTGGTAAACGCCACATTTGTAAAGCATTAACGACTTGCTGCTCATCAATAACAATAAGCGTACTCTGCATTTTATCTGGGGCATCATACTTTCCGTACCGACGCTCTAAAATTTGCAAGTCATCTCGCATTCCCAATCGTGTAGCAATACGCATTGCAGAATCTATAACAACGTCGTTTTCCGGAGCCACTGCTAAAGTACGGCGAATCTCGACATAAGCACTGTTGAGATCGTTATCCGCTTCATACATAAGGGCAGAAAAAAACGAAAGGTAGGCATTTTGTGTTGTGGCTAAATTATCCCCAACATCTGGGTATCGCGCGAGTACTGCTCCTACATTCTGCGTTACGCCACTCTCGCTCGCTTGTTGGCTTGCCACAGAGCGCTGCCCTTCACGGATCTTCAAAGCAGCCTCTTGTACACGGTTAGCACGGCGAACTTCTACTAATGTACCCTCCAAATCACGCGATTGGAGGTAATTTAAAGCCATATAAAGGTGCAGAAAACCCGCCTCATAAGGCGAAGGGATGTAAGTAATTACGTTATCATTGAGTAGTAGCGAACTTGCTTGCTCCACACCTTCAGATAACCTTATTTGTGCCTGACGCTGTTCATTGGTCCAATAAACATCCGCCTCTTTTAGCGCTGCAAGACTTTGGTCATAGTCCCCAGCCAAAAACGCAATGCGTCCATGCTCCACGCCAGCAAGAAATTCTCCGCCAGTATCAGCAATCGCATTTTGCGCAGCAGCATAATCCCCAGACTGAAGATGTTGATAGCTCGACGCATTCGACGCCGAGTAATGACTAAACATGTTTTGTACGCTTAGCCCAGCACACCCTGTCAATAAAAGGGAGCACAAACTCAATACAATGACTTTCATCCAGATATTCTCTGCCGAAACTGATAGCGATGCAACTTGGATACTAGCCCGCCAGAAAGATTCAGATTAATTTAGTTCACACGAGAACCAATATGAAGCTGGACCGCATGATTTTATGATAAACAAATCATGCGGAAGGTTCCGTTAGCCTAAAAGCATAGGACCAAGAGGCTTACCACCAACGAGGTGCATATGGATATGGTAAACTTCTTGCCCACCATACGTATTACAATTCATGATTAAACGATAACCGTCGTCAGCAATCCCCTCATCCGCCGCCAATTTTTTTGCGACCGTGATCATTCGACCGAGTGCTGCTTCATCTGCTTCTGTCACGTCGTTAATCGTAGGGATTAATGTATTCGGCACAATCAAGATATGACTTGGTGCTCTAGGGTTTATATCTCGAAAAGCCGTCACAAGGTCATCTTGATACACGACATCTGCAGGAATTTCTTTTCTAATAATTTTACTAAAAATCGTTTCTTCAGCCATTACTCACTCCATTAAAGGCATCAATTTTAAATGATTATACCCAAGATGCACTAGATGAGCACATAGAGTTTATACCTAATAGTAGAAAGAGAGGATGCATTACGGCATCTACCAGCAAATGATAGATAAACAGTAGCCTATATCACTCCAACAGACACCAAACAATGCGCACAGGCTTAAAGCGCTAGCAGTAAAAGTGCACCTTAAACGCTGCCTAAATGAGTAATTCGCTATTATGCAATAGCTTAATTCATGTCACGCATGAAGATACTTTAAACCTTAAAAAAACAACGTTGATCACAAACGAGAAATTGCCTCTTACCTCAAAAATGAGACAGTGCTAGGGTTGATTTAGATCGGTTATTTCGCGAAGCATATTAATATACTCCATAAGTATAAATGCTCGCAAAGTCAGTTTATTGATCACATTTTGCTGTATAGCATTGTAATTTAAGGAAAGAATTATGAAACAACGTCGACAAGCCTCGATTATTGTCAGGATGAATGTCGGGTTTGCATTATTGGTATTGCTTTTTGCCATCACAATATTTGTCATGCAGCGAGGTTCACGCGAGATATATACTCAGCTAGACACAGTTACCAGCGAGGCGTTGCCGCTCTTTTCACAAGCCAATCAAACCAGTGTACGCTTGCTGTCTGCTGATAAAGCATTTAAAGACTTCCTCACTACGCGAGATGAAGCTCGCATGGCAAATTACATTCAACAATTTGCCAACGCACAAGTTGCCTTTCAAACGGCAAGCAAAGCATTAAAACAAGAAGCAGAGCCTTTTCCGACATTATCCTCTCAATTGGCAGCTCTGGATGAATTAGAGACGAGATACTTCACTGAAGCTCAGATAGCCATGGGAAATTATCAAGCTAAACTCCGAGCAGAAACTGAACGCTCCGCAGCCGTCCGACGCTTCCAAATCCTCTTCGGTGAACTTAGCAATAAAATGCAAGCATACGTCGATGATAGTGACAGTATCGCGGTACAAATGATCTCTAAAAGTTATTTTGTCAAACTCGGTCAAACTGAGGTAACGACGTCAGATGCCCTTGCGAGTGAAGAGATAAATTTCGTCGAGCAAGCACTCAGAGACAACAAAAAGAGTGTAACCCAATTAAACTACGCGTTTAATGGCATTGTCCGACAGTCCGCTGAGATTGGTAAGGTATTTCAGAAGTCTGTTGACCAATACACGCTCGATATCGGGCAGCCCCAAGGCATACTTGAACAACACTACAATTATCTCGTTGCCGACAAAAAGCTCTATGACAACATTGCCGCACTTGCCATAGAGGTCGATCAAGCCACTGCTATTCTGAATACGTTTGTCACCGAAGCCGATTCCATTATGAATCAGGCAATTTTGGTGGCCGATAATACCTACACGCAAAATCAACAACGCGGTTTTTTACTGGGCGTTCTAGCGATAACAATATGTGTTGTCGTTGGCTGGTATATCTCTACACGTATTCGCTCCCCTTTGCATGCCATGCTGAGAGCATTAGAAACCCTAACGAAAGGAGACATGACTAAACGCTTCGAAACTTCACAGTTCCGTGAATTCGAACAACTCAGCGGCCATATCAATACGCTTGCGACTACCCTTCGTGAAATCCTCCGTGACCTTGGGAAAACATCGGATGGGCTAGCCCACGTTGCCACCGAAAACCAATGCATCACAGCACAAGCAAAACAGAAACTAAAAGAACAAGGTGAACGGACAGCGTCGGTTGCAACAGCGATGACCGAAATGGATCACTCGGTGAAGGATGTCTCTAACAGCGCCGAACAAACCATGGCAATGGTCACCTCAGTTGAAAAAGCAGCAGGACAAGGTCGTGATATCATGAGTCGCTCGATATCCACCACTCAACTGCTTTCTGAGCGCATCGATAACTCGGTAGAAGCCGTCAACGAACTCCAAAAGATGAGCCAAAATATTGGTGCTATTCTTGACGTCATCCGCAATATCGCAGATCAAACTAACCTGCTTGCACTTAATGCCGCCATTGAAGCTGCACGCGCTGGTGAACAAGGAAGAGGATTTGCCGTTGTCGCGGATGAGGTTCGTGTGCTTGCATCTAAAACGACCTCTTCAACAGAAGAGATAGAAAGCATGATCCAAACATTACAAAATGGTTCCGCCCAAGCGGTCAATATGATGCAAAGCTGTGTATCTGAAATGATCACTAGCAGCAGCCAAGCCTCTGACGCCAACAGTTCTATGGAAGAAGTCTTATCGCTCATACTGGAAATTAGTGAAATGAGTAGCCAGATTTCTCAAGCGTCGAATGAGCAGAGCAATACAAGCTCAGAAATAGCGCAAGCTTTAGAAGGCATTAGCCATATTGCTGACATAAACTACCAATCAATGGAAGAGGTCGCGTCTGCGAGCGAAAAACTCGATGAATTATCCCATCGTCAAAATGATATTGTCGCGCGTTTTAAAGTCTAGCGAACCACCTAAAAACCATCGCTAAGTTCGACCACACTTTCAAATCTCATTCCATAATTAGCAACTCTCACACTGCCCTTTGCCCTGAAGCAACCACTTCAGGGCATTTTTTTGTTCAATTCATCTCATTGATAATCGTCATAGCCTCCACTCAGAAGTCCCCATTTAGGGCCATAACATGACCATTCCTGTCTCAATACCCCTTATTTTATTGCCTGAATATTAGAAAAAAGGTTTTATTCACAGCCTTTGGGCTTCACGTATGCTCAAAGGCATATATACTTCACAAATTCACTGCATTCGAAAGGTACCGCTATGCGTCGTTGTTTTTTACTGCTTTTATTCATCACGCCGTTCACCTTTGCAAATATTGAACTAATTATCGCGGCAGAAAAACACCCAAAAAAAGAGCAGATAACCCAAGCCCTCGCCAAGCACGTCGACTTTGTCAACTTACGGTATCAATTTCCATTTGAATTAGAAGTTGTATTGGGCGCAGAAGATGGGCCTCTTTATGACCCCGAATTAAATGAAATTTGGTTCCCCTATTCTTTTGCTGATGACATAGAGGCTGCGTTCATTAATGCTGACTATTATGAATACAAGTTGCCTGATGCCATCGATGGTGTCATTGCACATACGTTTTATCATGAACTAGGGCACGCACTTGTCGAAAAACTGGCGCTCCCAGTTCTAGGAATGGAAGAGGATGCTGTCGATGCTCTCGCTACACTGTTTCTCATCAACCAACGTAGTGAACAAGGTGGTATTTTTATGGCGTTAGCAGCAGCAGATGCCTTTGATGCCGAAGACCTTATGACATCAACAAGTCACATAGAAGAAGAGCAGTTTTACTCAAGCCACTCTTTAGATGCTCAACGTTTTTACCGAGCAATCTGTCTTATTATCGGCTCCGAACCTGAAAACATGCTTGCCATCATGAATGATCTAAATTGGGATGAAGAGAAGCAAGCTGAATGTTATTGGGAGTACAAAGATAAATCTGCCGCGGCTGATAAACTTCTCTCCCCCTACCAGCGTGAAGAATGAGCACTCATCCATATTCATATTTACAGCGCGCCGACGTTAATATCATTTTCATTCATTGATTGACACGCTAAACACGACAACTGAGCTGACATGCAAGTAAATTACCATGACGATATCGCCATTAAACATGCCGGTATAGAACTTATCGAATACCTCAAAAGCCAATTCCCTTATGCCAACCAACCGTGGGAAACCCTTTTTACAGAACAGAGAATATGCCTAGATGGTGAACCCGCGATTGCGTCGACCCAGCTTATTGCAAATCAGCACCTTTCCATTGCCTTCTCGAACTATAGCGAAGCACCTGTGGACACTGCATGGCGATTACTTTGGCACAAAGGGGATATCGCTGCTGTCCATAAGCCACCGAGCTTACCAGTAAGTCGAACGACTCGAAATATCTACAATACACTCATTTCATTGGTTAAACGCGAAAGTGACTGGCCTGATGCTCACTTACTTCATCGCTTAGATCTTGATACATCAGGTATTGTATTGATCGGAAAAACTCAACAAGCGGCAACAAAGTGGCAGCCCGCTTTAAAAGCGCTAATGAAACGCAAGTGCTATCACGCCGTTATATATGGTACGCCTGCCTGGGTCGAGAAAGTCGTTTCTTGCGAGTTAACAACCCGTAAAGAGAGTGACATTCGTTGCCAAATGCATGTCTGTCATGATGATGAAAAAGGGAAATATAGCGAGACACATTTTCGCATTTTAGAGCGGGGGGAGAATTTTTCTATCGTCGAATGCGAATTGGTGACCGGCCGTAAGCACCAGATCCGGGCGCACCTTGCTCATTTAGGGCACCCCATCGTTGGCGACAAAATCTACGCAAACAATGGGGAGTATTACTTAAAACGCCTCAATGATGCTACAACACAAGAAGATGAAGCGAAACTGCTCACCTCATGCCACTTACTGTTTGCAAGGGAAGTTACAGTACAACTAGGCGAATCAGCAGAAACAGAACACGTGGTGACTAATCCGTTCTATCCCGTACCATGGCAACGCTTTTGTCGACAACATGGTCTGAGTATTGGTTTAGTACAATAGTTCAACCAATACTTGCTTGGTGCCTCCTCCGGTAATTTCAGCGGGAATGATTAACGTGGAGGCTAAGCTTGGTTCAAACATCGACTCATGATTTCCAAGTACATCCCATCTTAAAACGCTCCACGTAGTATCGTGGAGCGCTTACACATTACCAAAACCGTCAATCTCTATTGGGGTTTAGCAATGGCCACTCTTCCATTAGTAAACGATACAAAAGCCATCTCTTTCATAAATTCCATAGAGACTGTAACCGGTGCTTCACCACCAATACCTTGGAAGCTATCAAAGGTACTCCCGAGCTGCACCAACTCACTCAGTGTGCCATCATCTTGAATCATCGCAAGATGAACGCTATTTTCACCAAGGAAATATAATCGACGACCATCAGTCCATACCGATTTAAACGCTGCATAAGAAACATCTAAAAGGTGCCACGTAGTCCCTAAATCTTCACTGTAATGAATAGCGTGTTCACTCTCATCATACAGAGCAATAAGATCACCTAATGGATGCATCGTCGGGACGCCAGAAACCTCACTATGCTCAATCCAATGATTCCCCTTATCCGTTGTGATCCAAAAAGAGGTCGAATCCTCACGGGTTACTGTTCCTGCATAAACGTCAGCACCATTAAAGAAGCGGTGATGTGCATCCAGTTCCATCTCCATATCGGTCCAAGTTAAACCAAAATCACGACTTTCATACCTCGTGCCAGCAACAATATACTGCTCATCACCAAACGCATCAGTATGCAGTGGGTCTCTAAACCAACTATGCCCACCGTTTACGCTCGCGCTGTGATAGGCAACGATCACATCTCCACTGGTGTTTGCTAACTCAAATCGAACGCGTGAATCACAGCTGCCTTCACCCCAATCACAGTCTTGCTGTACAAAATCCTCTGTGTAGCTTATCGCACCTTCTGGTGTCCAATACGTCTCTGCTCTAGACAATTGTGCGCCAATGACTGACTGACGTTCTGAAATATAATACATATAGTCATTTTGAGGATCGTAATTGAATTTATACTCTACCGAATTTTGTCTATCCATCGACGAGATATCATGCCAGTCCTTATATCGATGATCCGCATTTTTATCTTCATCTTCACACCCGGTTAGCACTGCCATTGACAACACCGTTAGCACTAAGCATATCTTTTTCATTTATTGCCTCAGTTTTTATGCCACTACACACCAGTGGCACGAGACAGAAGAGCATATACGGTTTGCTAGTAAATCAATAACGAAAAGTAAGACACTGTATGACGAGTGTTCAAAAGAAAACCAATAGGCGATGAAAAACACAAACATGCCTTCGAGGTACGCCTGAGATAATATGCCTTGTCCCTCTGAAATAACTCTTCAATATGAAACTTTTGTGTCATACCTCTTCTTCTTTGAATATAAATACCCTAAAAAAACTAATCCGAATACTCGAAAATTGTCGTGTATTCTAACCTTCTATATTGTTGCTACTCATGTTGTCGCACTCTACACTCTACCTTCCGAAAGCAGGATGCGCCTGACAAATAACAATATGTAAATTTATAATTTGCGCTACAAGCCAAACGACAGCATTAAACTCTAACTATGCTTGTTATTTGACTATTTTATCGACAATTTATAACATTATTCACTGTAGAGACTGTTTGTATGTACGCTAACAATGGAATGGCCAAGCTATTAACTTTAGTAATCCTTATGGCTGGTGTCGGTCAGATGACTCAGACCATGTATGTACCCGCTATCGGGGAAATAGCACAGGTATTCGGTGTGCCTGTTGGGCAACTTCAAGCCGTCATGGCTGCGTATTTAACCTCTTATGGACTCACACAGTTTATCTACGGACCTCTTTCTGATCGGTATGGTCGTAAACCTATCCTAATGCTTGGAATGAGTGTCTACATAGTGGGTAGCCTTATTGCACTTTACGTTCATGACTTCACTTTTTTCTTAGTCGCTAGTTTTATTCAAGGTGCTGGTACAGGTTGCTGCGGCGCGATGTGTCGGACAGTCACTCGTGATTGCTATGAAGGCGAAGAGCTTCAACACGCTAATAGCCTCGTCAGTATGGGAGTGATATTTTCTCCCCTTATTGCTCCCGTTCTTGGAGGATGGCTGGCAACACATTGGGGCTGGATATCAATCTACCAATTTCTACTAGGTTTTGGGCTTATTGTTACGCTAATCCTCATGTCTCAATTCAGCGAAACACTTCCAGTAGAGAAGCGCATCAACCAACCAGTGTTGTCCCGCTACAAACTTGTATTAAGTAGTCGACACTTCCAAGGATATGTTCTTTGCTTAGTCGCTGCTTTTTCTGGTATTGCCATTTATGAAGCCGCATTAGGTGTGCTCCTCGGCGGGGTACTCAATCTATCACCTAAAATGGTCAGCATACTCTTTATTCTTCCCCTACCTGGCTATTTAGCAGGCTCTTGGCTCTCTAGTGTTCTATCACGTCGCCTTGGGAGAGAGAAAAGTATGATGCTTGGCATTATCGCTTTGAGCATTGGCGCTTTAGGTATTTTGGTGTCAGGTCTTAGCATCGGAGTCAATGCGATCAGCCTCGTCATTGGTGGGGCTTTCTATTTTGCTGGCGCTGGTCTTGTTTTTCCCATTGCGACTACCGCTGCGTTAGCTCCTTTCCCGCAACAAGCCGGTACCGCTGGTGCCACTTTGGGCGGTATGCAAAACCTAGGTGCTGGTCTTACTACCTTACTTGTTGCCATGTTCCCAGCTCAGGACCAAAATACATTAGGAGCAGCCATGCTTATCATGACTGGGCTTGCACTTGTTGGTCTCTTACGAGCAAAACGCGCAGAATCTATTCCCGCTGTTGCTACCGCATAGCTCTGGGTGGTGAGCTCTAGATGTTGAGTTCGGAGTGTTTAGTGCGGAGTATTTAATTTTGGGAGCTTGAAAGGCAATCGATTGCGTTAACTTGCCTTTTCGCGCATTAAACTCCTTTACAAACCACGTTCACATCCTTACCATCGATTGATTTTTTTTTACAGGGGAACCAAAGATGACGACATTAACCATCACTCGTCCAGATGACTGGCACTTACATCTACGAGACGGTGACGTATTGGCTGATACAGTTCGTGATACAAGCCGCTACATGGGTCGCGCGTTAATCATGCCAAACCTGGTACCACCTGTTATCGACACAGAAAAAGCATTGGCTTATCGTGACCGCATTCTAGCGGCACAACCTCAAGGGGATTTCTCTCCACTCATGAGCCTTTACTTAACCGATAAGACAAGTGCTGATGAAATTCGTAAAGCAAAAGCGAGTGGACACATTGTTGCTTGTAAACTTTACCCTGCTGGTGCAACCACGAACTCAGATTCTGGTGTAACAGATGTAGAGAATGTTTACTCTGTTCTTAAAGTCATGCAAGAAGAAGGCTTACTTCTTCTTATTCATGGTGAAGTGACACACAGTGAAGTTGATATCTTTGACCGCGAAAAAGCGTTTCTAGATAACGTAATGAGCAAAATCGTTAAAGACTTCCCTGATTTGAAAATCGTCATGGAACACATTACGACCAAAGATGCAGTTGAGTTTGTAAAAAATGCAGGTGACAACGTTGCGGCGACTATCACAGCACACCACTTGCTGTTTAACCGCAACCACATGTTAGTGGGTGGTATTCGTCCACACTACTTCTGCTTACCTATCTTGAAGCGCAATACCCACCAACAAGCTTTGGTTGAAGCCGCAACAAGTGGATCTAAGAAGTTCTTCTTAGGTACTGACTCTGCTCCACACGCACAAGATCGTAAAGAGTCTGCTTGTGGCTGTGCTGGTTCTTACACTGCGCACGCTGCTGTTGAGCTTTATGCAGAAGTATTCGATGGCGCAGGTGCGATTGACAAGCTTGAAGGGTTTGCCAGCTTAAATGGTCCAGACTTCTATGGATTACCGCGTAACACAGATACCATCACAATCGAGAAAAAAGAGTGGCCTGTTCCTGCAAGCTACAAGTTTGGTGATGACAAAGTGATCCCAATTCGTGCAGGTGAAACCATCTCATGGCAAGTTATCGGCGGTGCAAACAGCTAATCACTCTCTAACGTTGAGAAGTATTCCTGCTGTTTAGACATATTGAGGCGATAATCTATCGCCTCTTTTCGTTTCTTTCTTGTGCATTAATTCTCTTGCACAGATATTGTTCACATAACACTTAGAAATTCCCGCCATTCTCACAGCGTTACAAATCAAAATTGCCTATTCCTCTAACTTAACGCATGATAGCCTAAAATAAATTATTGATATTTGTATGCGTTTACTGGTTATTCTGTGTCTTTCTGGCTTCTTTTTATTTGGTTCATCTGGCATCAATGAGTCAGAGCACACAATTAAGCAATATAAAGTCGCTTCGACTCTACCGAGTTCCCTGCTCAATACCACAACACTTATCCGCCCTGCTGAAATTCCGCAGTCTGAAAGTGGTTTTGTTCTATTAGCCGATCCAATAGATGCACTTGTTGCCCGTGCCAGTTTAATGCGTAAAGCCGAGCACACTCTTGATGTTCAGTACTATATTTACCGCAATGACCTTAGCGGACAGATTCTTGCTAATGAAATGCTTTTGGCTGCAGATCGTGGTGTGACGGTCCGATTACTACTGGATGACCTTGGTAGTTACGGCAACGACGATTACCTACTGGTACTCAGTGCTCACCCAAACATTAATATTCGCCTTTTCAATGCCTTCTCAAGAAGTCGAACAATGATTGGGCAGCTATTCACTGGCTTTGGTAAAAAAACACGCCGTATGCACAACAAAGCCCTCATTGCTGACAATCAGTTTTCCATCCTTGGTGGCAGAAACATTGGAAATGAGTATTTTGGGGCGAATCCAGATATCCTTTTTGATGATTTAGATGTACTTCTCAGCAACCCTGTGACAGATGATGTTTCTGATCTATTCGACGAGTTTTGGAATAGCCCCAAAGCCCGTAACGTTTCTGAAAAAATGCCAAAGCAATACACAGGTAAGCACCTCAATAACGTTCGCGGTCAACTCGAACAATATCTATTACAACAGAGCGATTCTGCCTATGCCAAAGCAGTCAACAGCAGCCTGTGGGTTAATGCTAATGGCTTAAGCGAAATACCTTTTAATTGGGCCTATACCCAGCTAAAAGCGGATAACGCGATAAAGCTTTCTGCTAGTCGTGATGAATATGACCTCATGCTCGCCCCGCAACTGGAGCCTCTCATTCATTCCTTGAGTGAGCGCTTCATTATGGTTTCACCTTATTTCGTACCCGGCGAAGATGGCCTGAAATTTTTCCAGTCACTTCGTGATAAAGGTATTGAGGTTATCGTTATCACCAATTCACTCGCCGCTAATGATGTCCCTATTGTTCACTCTGGATATGCAAAGTATCGCAATGATCTCCTTGAGATGGGGGTTATCATTCACGAAGCTGATGGAAGAACGATAGAAAAAAGGAAGAAAAACAAATTTCCTGATTGGTTTGCATCCCACTCAAGTTTACACGCTAAGTTTTTCATCTTTGATGACACAACCACTTTCATCGGCAGCTTTAACTTCGATCCTCGCTCCTATTACGAGAATACAGAAGTTGGCGTTTCTATCTATTCACAGAGCCTTAGCACCGACCTCGCCGAAGAGGTGCTGGCTATCCTTCCAACTCATACCTTTGAAGTTTCATTAGATGAAAAAGGTAACCTACAATGGAAGATTGGTGATGAAACTTTCGATGTTGAGCCTGGTACTTCTTGGTTTAAACGTACAGCCAATAGATTCATGGGCTTGCTGCCAGTTGAATCTGAGCTTTAGATAGAGGTCAATCACAAATAAGTATTATCGAAATCCGGCACTACATGGGTATGGACACAGTAAAGCGAGTGCCTTTATTAATTTGGCTCTCACATCGGATATGACCATTAAGTCGTTGTGTAATAATATTATAAACAATACTGAGCCCTAGCCCTGTTCCACCACTACCTAATTTAGAGGTATAAAAAGGTTCAAATATTTTACTAAGCATATCTTCATCAATACCTTCACCATCATCTTCAAATATTAGCTCAATCTGCTGATCAACAATTGCATATTGAATATTTATCTCACCACTATCCACATTAGAAAATGCATGTAAAACAGCATTATCGATCAAGTTAGTCAGTATCTGGGATAATGAACCTGGGTATGTATAAATTTCAACCTCATCCAGTCCAGAAACAAACACTTTAATGTTCTTCTCTTTGGTCTTAGGAGTCATTGCATTGACTACATCTCGTATATAATGTTGCAATACAATTTTTCGCTTATTGTCATAGGATTGGTCAACTGCAACCATCTTAAAATTACTGATTAATTCAGATGCTCTATGTAGGTTATTTGAAATAAGCTCACTACCTTCATTAATAACACTGCAGATCTCATGAAACTTTGTCTTCGATATTGATCCATTCAGAAGAGCACTCTCTAAGTCATTAGACTGAGACGCCAATAAACTTGAACTTGTCAGTGCGATACCTAAAGGCGTATTAATTTCATGGGCAACACCAGCAACAAGCCGTCCTAATGCAGACATTTTCTCTTTTTCTATCAACTGATTTTGTGTTGTCTTTAAGTCTTGAATCGCTTGTTCGAGTTGTAGGTTCGAGCTACTCAGTTGCTCGGTGCGCTCCTCCACTCGTACTTCCAACTCACTTTTAGCTCGGCTTAACTGTTGTTGAGTTTCCTTGAGTAAGGTGATGTCGTCATACGTTCCCACCATCCCAACCACCACATTATTTTCTGTAATAATGGGGCGTTTCGAGGTACGAAGCCAAATCGTTTTCCCATTTTTTTGAGTTTGAGGCTCTTCTGACGCTATCATATGTTGGCGAGTTTCCATCGTACGTGCATCATCAGAACGATACAGCTCTGCCTGCTCTGGAAACGTGTCATAATCGCTTAAACCAATCAGATCTTCTGGCCTGTCATACGAAGCATCGGTGGCAAACGCTTTGTTGCAACCAAGATAATTTGATGTCCTATTTTTCCAAAAAACTCTTTGCGGCATGAGATCCAAAACAATTTGATACGTATCTAGCTTTACAGTACTGACCTTATTTTTGTACTGGTTCAAAAACAAATTATTCAAAACCCAATAACTAGCGTTAAAACGATTAATAAGATCCACTGGATGCTCAGTGAGTAGACTTATCATTCCAATCATTTTATTTTCATAATAAAAGGGTGACATACAAAACAATCTGCCTTTTTCTACATCACACTCAAAGCCTAATAACTCATTTAATGAAGCATAGTTAATATGAGTCTCTTTTTTTTCTCTAGAAATACCCTGAAAGAATCCAGGGAGATTATCAATAGGAGATATGGATGTTGAATATGTGACTTTCGACAAATCGTTATCATAACGAGAACTTATAAAATGGATCTCACCATTATTTTCATCATGGTATACATTTGTGAAGATTATGATTGATGTATTCACTAAACCTGAAAATGCAGCCATCGGCATCTCAAGCTCAGAAGATATTGAAAAATCAGTTATCTTACTTTTAGAAATTAGAGAAATAAATTCAAGCTCAGACAAAACACACCCCTACAACTTATCAACGTGTTACATAAACATCATAGTTTAGGCTACTTTATAGTGCCAAATTTTCCAGCTGTAATAATAAGAATCTATCAGGCTTAAAGTGAATTGACGCGATAAAGGCTAATACCTCATTAAATGGAGGTATTAGCCAAACAACTACTTAGCTTGTAGGCAACGGAATACGATGGAACAAGCGATAAAGCACAGGTACAACGATAAGAGTAAGAATGGTCGCAAAGCCTAGCCCAAACATGATAGTCACCGCCATCGGTTTGAAGAACACATCAGGCAATAGTGGTACCATTCCTAGAATCGTTGTAATTGCTGCCATTGATACCGGCCTAACACGACTCACAGCAGCATCAACGATAGCGTCATAACGATCTTTACCGCTCTTCACTTCTATCTCAATCTGATCTAATAAAACAATACCATTCTTAACCAGCATGCCTGATAGACTCAAAAAGCCTAATAAAGCCATAAAGCCGAACGGCGTATTCAACAACAGCAACCCGCAGGAGACACCAATCACTGCCAGTGGGACCGTTGCCCATACAATCAAAGCTTCTTTGACTGCATTGAACAACAGTATGGTCACCAAGAACATGAACAAATAACCCATTGGCATTGTAGAGAACAATGAAGCTTGTGCATCACCAGACGATTCATACTCTCCGCCCCAATCCAATGTATAACCCGGAGGGAGCTCCAATGCTTCTATTTGTGGTTGAAGCCGGCTCTGTAATGTCGCTGCGGTTTCGTCACCAAGGGGATCAGGATCAGCCATAACGGTCAAAATCCGCTTCCTGTTTTTTCTTTCAATGATAGGGTCTTCCCACTCTAGGCTGGTAGATAGCAATACCTGTTGAATTGGAATGTAAGTCGACAAGACTGGACTCCAAATCTTCATCGCTTCGATAGTGCTAATATCCACACGCTCATTTTCAGGTAAGCGCGCAATAATAGGTAACTGAGAAGTCCCTTCACGATATAGGCCGATCGTCTGACCAACAAAGACCATTTGCAGGTATTCGTCGACATCTTGCTTCGTTATCCCATAGCGACGCGCTTGAGACTCATTGAACTCAGGCACGATGAGTTTTGTTCGCTCTCTCCAATCATGTCGAATATTAAATGCACCTGGATCATGTCGCATGATATTGGTAATTTGTCCCGCAATATCACGAATAACGGTAGGATCTGCGCCAATGATCCTAGCCTCTATTTTCGCACCACCACCAGGGCCGAGCTCGATTCTATTTAGCTTATATTCGACTTCGGGAAAATCGATATCAAGCTTATCTCGTACTTGATGTAACATAGGCACAACGCGGTCAAACGTATCAACACGAACCATCACTTGGCCATATGCGGCATAACTTTTCTCTGGGGCATACGTCAACATGAAGCGCTGTAATCCTCGTCCAGCTGTTGCAGTGATGTGTTCAACCCCTTCCTGCTCTCCTAACCAGCCTTCAAGCTCTTGCAGCTTCTCATTGGTGACTCGAATATCTGTGCCCTCTGGCAACCAAACATCCACCATAAACATAGGTGTCGTTGAAGATGGAAAGAAAGCCTGCTTTACGTGGGTAAAACCATATAGCGCACCGCCGAGCATGATGACTAAGCTAACGACTGTCAAAATGGCATGTTTAAGACAAAGAGTAAGAAAGCGTTTATAAATAACAAACACAATACCCTGATACGGGTCTTTAACCTCATCACCTTCTGTTGATTCCCCTTTAGATTCTAAATTGGAAAAAAACAGGTTACCGAAAAACGGTGTTAATGATATGGCTGTAAACCAACTCAGCATGAGAGAGATGAGTAAAACAGAGAAAAGTGTTCCACAGTATTCACCCGTCGCATCGGGCGAGAGTCCAATCGGTGCAAATGCAGCAACGGCGATAATCGTAGCACCCAGCAATGGCCACTTCGTTTGCGTGACAATGTCACTTACAGCCTCTAGCCTTGTCCTCCCTTTTTGTAAGCCGATGAGCATGCCTTCAACAACAACAATAGCGTTATCCACCAGCATCCCCAGCGCAATGACGAGCGCACCGAGCGATATACGCTGAAGATCAATCGCCATCCATTTCATAAAGACAAAAGTACCCAGTACGGTTAATAACAGAATTAACCCAATCAGCACTCCTGAGCGTACCCCCATGAAAAAAAGTAATACGACAATAACAATACCAACCGCCTGAGCAAGGCTAATAACAAACCCTTGAACTGACGAATCAACCTCAGTGGGCTGGCTGTATATAATGCCAATTTCCATCCCTATCGGCTGAGATTCTTTAAGCTCTTCGAGACGTCGAAATACACGACTGCCCACTTCAACGACATTGACACCCGAGGTAAATGAAATGCCCACATTGAGAGCTTGCATCCCATTAAAAGTAATAATATTGGTCGGGACTTCTTGGAACCCTCGGTCGATCGTTGCGACATCCCGTAAATAGATCAGCCCTTCACTACCATCATTGGTAATAATCAGATCGCCAAGCTGGTCAACACTCTTAAACTCCCCAGTAGGATGAATACGAATATACTCATCGCCAATACGTACAGAACCAGCACTAGTAACTGTATTTTGAGTACTCAGCTGATTATAAATAACCTGTGGTGATATACCTAAGTTACTCAGTTGCTTCATAGACACTTCGATGAAGACTTGTTCTTGCTGTGTACCACTCACAGAAACCTTGCCAACACCGCTAACCACTTCAAGTTCTCGGCTTAAATAATCGACATAAGTCTTCAATTCTTGGTAGCTATACCCGTCCCCCGTTACGGCCAACAAAATACCGTACACGTCGCCAAAGTCATCGTTCACCTGAGGAGTATTGACACCTGGTGGTAACGTCGACGCCATATCGTTCACTTTGCGTCGCAACTCATCCCAAATTTGTGGTAGGTCATCCGGACCATATTGATCTTTCATTGAGACCGTAATCTGTGAGAGGCCACTGCTTGATGTTGAACTTACCTCATCAACATAAACCAGTTGTCCTATCGCCTTCTCGATTGGATAGGTCACCTCTTCTTCCACTTGTTGTGGTGTTGCACCTGGGTAAGTGGTCACAATCATGGCATCTTTAATGGTGAACTGAGGGTCTTCTAAACGCCCTAAACTCAAGAAAGCCATTGCACCGCCAATCAAGAAGATTAGTGCAATCATCCAACTCACTACGGAGTTCTGAATGAAATAACTAGAAATATCACGATTCATTTGACTGCATCTCCTTGCCTGATTCAGTGGCTTCTACCATCCAGCCTTCCTTCAGTCGATTAACGCCTGATATTACGATTCTGTCCCCTAGCTCAACACCAGAAAGCACTCTAATTCCTTGTGGCATCAAGTTACCTAGTACCACGTGGCGTTTCTCTACAGTTTTATCTTCTTGAATAATCCAGACAAATTTATTCGTTACGGCTAATGTGTCACCATCTTCATTGAAAATAGCGCTAATCGGCAATACAACATCGAGGGCGGATTGCGCAATGTATTGGTCTTCATCCGACTCAACTTCGACAGGCATACCATCAAGTATCAAATTGTCTTCGGGCATTGGCATTTCAAGTGTCACGACATAAGAGCCTAAACGAGGATCAGGCTCTGTGGTAAATTCTTTTATTGCCGCTTCATAACGACCGCCATCAGAAAGGATAATATTTGTTGTCGGCTTTTCATTGTGTACTTCTGCTGGTGTCTTCGTGGCATAAATACTGTCAGGCGCTTGGACAATGATCTCTACACTGTCAGTTCGATGCAGGTTCACCAGCGCCTCACCCGCCTGTACATTCTCAGCTTGCTGGCGGTGAACTTTAGAAATCACCCCATCAAAAGGTGAACGCAGTTCAGTGAAGCTCAGTTGGAGTTTGGCAATATTTAGCTGGGATAACTCAATAGCACGCTGGGCTTTTATCTCATCAAATTGTGCTTGAGATAAGAAGCCTTTTTCAACCAATGGGCTAGAACGACGATATTGGCTATCAATAACACCATAACGTGCTTGGGCATCATCAAGTGCAATCTCATAATCAGTCGGTGCTAATGTGGCAATCAATTGTCCTTCTTTGACGAGTTCACCTGCCTTAACATGTATCTTGGTAATCTCTCCACCAATTCTAAAACTCAGCGGTGTTTTATCAGAGGCACGAGCTTCAGCAGCAAAGTGAAACTGTGACTCAACACCACTTCGTTCAATCGTCATCGCTTCAACGACAATGGTTGGGGCACGACTTTCCACAGGTGCCTGTCCACAGCCTGCAAGCATACCCATTGATGCCATAATAGATATCGCTATTAATACGCTATTGTTTTTCATCAAATGCCCCTCTCTTGAACCCATGGGTACACTTTCTGACCCGCACTCAATAACTCAACACCAGAAATCGCAATCATGTCGCCATCAATCAGCCCAGTTAAAATACGACCTTGTGAATCAAGTGTTATGGCCGTTTCTTCGATATTCCCATCGATGTTAATTCGCCACACATAGAGGCTACCCGCACGCTCAAATATCGCTTTTTCAGGGATTTTCGTATTCGTAGAACTCGGCATCACTAAATTGAGCGTGCCTGCCATACCGGGCAAAATATTTTTATCTTCAGGTCGTTCCATTACCATGGTGACCTGATAACTCGCATTGTTATCGGTGATTTCAGTGTCTATCTCTTTAAACATTGCTTGAAAGACTTCACCCGGTCTTGTGTCCAATGATACCGTTGCAGTTGGAAAATCTACCCCTTTCTTAAAGCGGGAGAGTAACCCTTCAGGCAGTTGGAATACGACATTAATGAGTTCAGAGCTTTGAATATTCATTACCGCTTCTTTCGCGGATACATATTGATAGTTTTCAACCAATACGAGCGAGATATTGCCACCGTATGGTGCATGTAACTCCGCGTAACTCAAGTTTGTTTCAGCTTGGTCTAACCCTGCTTTAGCTTCGTTCAAATTTGCTTTCGACGTATCATATTGAAGCTCAGACACGACGTTAGTCTTCAGTAGTTTTTCATCACGTTTAAATTGCACGTATGCAAGGTTGTAATTCGCTTGTGCCTGCGCTTTAAGGAGAGTCAGTTCATCTGGGTTAATACGGATAAGTAAGTCATCTTTCTCAACACGTTGTCCTGATCGAACAGGAAGCTCGTCAATAATGCCTGAAACACGAAAGGCCAAAACCGCTTTATCACCTGCCTCTAATGTTGCAGGAAAAGCTCGGATTACCGACTGATTTGAGTTAGAGATCGTTAACGTTTTGATAGGGCGAGCCTCGGGCTCAGGAACGGGTGGTAATGGATCTTGGCACCCCACCATTATGACTACAAACAGCCCCACAATGGCCGAAGAACGATACATGTAATACTCTCCTTAGTAAACTTAAACAGCAAAAGAGAACGCTATACACTCATCTATATTCGTAAGCAGAGAACTTAGATAAGTCGCCCTTAATCGCTGTGCTAAATCAAAGGCTAGAGTTGCTCTTGTACATGACTAATTTTATTCAACATAAAGAGTGTAGCTACTTGATAGATAAGCGGTGGGAGTTTATGGAAATTGATAACATGAACAAAAAAGAAAGGTGCACACACAGGTAGGGAGTAAACACCCCACAAACACCGCATTCTAATAGCCACCAGCCCCCAATTATGATCTTACTTGATAAATATGGACGTAAGATCATGGCTAGACGCTGCTATGGTCAGGAATGGCAAGCATTATACGAGCAACACGAAGAGCGCAAACTCACTCAACATTCCTTTGTGAGCAAAACAATCTCAGTCCGTCTACCTTTTAGCCAAGCAGCAACGGTTACAGAGAATAAGTACCAGCCAAAAAAGCGGCTTTATTAAAAGGCAATGGATTGAAAAGCCCCACTATCAATCAGGGCGCGCCGGTAGCAAATATGCAACTCTCTATGGGGAAGGTTGATCTCAGCATTCCGCCGGATACCCCAGCTTCCTATGTCGCAGTGTTCACTGAGAGGTTAATCTAGCTAGCCAGACAATCTAGTCCAGAGACAACCCAGTCTTATTGCTTCAAGCTCAATTTAATGATTTCACTCATCATAAGATCGAGCTGAGCAACGACCTTTTCACTAGAGTTCTCCATCGCGTTGACAGACTTGATTATGCCATCCAGATCGCCAAGCTGTGCATGATTCAAAGCATTCTGACCATGGTCATGGAGTTCTTTATGCGGCTCTTCTAGCTGAGAATAACTTCTTAGGTGACTGTAGTTCTTTCCTTCACCGTCATAGTACCACTCGCCCAACCTACATTGAACATGAGATCTTAAACCGTCATCGTGCGTTCCATTTTGCAACGTCCGATAACAAATATTCTTCCACAATGCATGATCAAGCTTAACCGTATCAAAGAAGGATCTCGTCGAAGCCAAGTGGATAAGCTGCTTCATATGTTGTGACTTATCGAGCAACTCATGCACAATTGAATTAATTTGTGCAGACGAAACCGACACTTCTTCAGCACAAGCTTGGTTCTCGTTAATTGATGATTTGATGGCGTTTACTTGTGTTAACACTTGATTCATTGATAAGTTTATCTGCTCACTCGCGTCACTCGCCTTGCCCGCAAGGGTTCTCACCTCATCAGCAACAACTGCAAATCCCCTACCAGCCTCTCCCGCACGCGCAGCTTCGATGGCGGCATTTAGAGCTAATAGATTAGTTTGATCTGAAATCTCTTGAATCGCGGATACAAAACGAGAGATGGAATTAGCTGTACTATCAAGTATTTGAGCAGAGTCTATACATTGAGTAGCTTGTGTACTTATCTTTTCAGCTCGGTTGTCAAGCCGGCTTATTGCTTGTTGAGTTTGTGCAAACATTCCATCAAGCATTTGTAGATTTTCATTTTCTGCCTCCATAAAATTGGAGCTTTCGACCATAAAATTACGGACAGTTTGAAGCATATGGCTGCCTTCCAAACTACTGGCAAGAATGTCCTCTTGGTATTGGGATTTTTTCAGTGTCGCACTGGTACGATGTTTGGACTTCTCAAATTGGCTTTCTAATGCCTTTATTTCTTGCCTATGCTTTTGTTTTAGCGCTTGTAACTCTTGTTTCAGTTCCAAGTTCTGCGCTTTTATCTGGCTTAACCCAAACATGTTACCCTCTTTTCCCTACAGCTTGTCGTTTGATTTTGACCAACATTATTGTTGGGAGCAAGGGTTAGTATTGCCAAATTGAAAGGCAGATTTAGCACTATCACTGGACGCTCAATAAAGCAGAAAAGCCACGCTAATTCAGTTGCTAGCATCAAGTGACTACGACCATATACGAAGTGGTGCAAATGGCTACATCAGCATCACAGGCAGTAAGTACGGTGCATAATCTTGCCTTGTCCAGTGAAAATAATGCAAAGGCCGCCAGATAGAGTACTTACCAACTGATCAAAGGAGTTTCTGAGCAAACAAACCTACTAGCACTCAATGCAAAATTGAGGCAGCTTGAGCAGGTTACAAAGAGCAGGGGCGGTGTCCATAACATTGCTTATGAAATGGATACTTAACTAACCTGAACTCGGGATAAGAAGAGAAGGGAACTAAAAGCTGGCTCTGCGATCAGATCTTTCAACCAAGAAGGAAAT
>JBHOGO010000180.1:0-2238 GCA_043421945.1 bacterium sp. HQB-150
ATCGCCTATCTGGAGCGGGTCATACTAGCTGGAATTAAGGGCTTGAACAAAAATTAAACACTCATGCTCTTGCCCTGGCTTCAAGCCCCGCCCAACTGGTTGCTAATTTAGTAGAAAGCGTCTTATCGTCTTCACGATGAGGGGCTGTAGGTAGATTGGAAGTTGAAGGGCACCGATAAGGGCAAGATATTCACTGCCTAAAAATGGCCCAGCGACAGTCCAAGTGAGTAATACATTACGATTCCCTGAGGTAATCGCAGCAGCTAAGGCTATTTCTTGCCCTTTTTTTCTATACAAACTATAAGCTGCGATAAAGAAAAAACTACAAATAAAAAAAGCAATCCCCAGTAGCTTAGCGGCATATATAGGGTTGTTGTCAAACACTTGGCGAAACACACCCACAAGGCCAAGCGGAAAGCTGAAGACGAGAATAATAGTGACTTGTGATAGCTGTAAGTGCGCTCGCTTTAACATGTCGTGAGGGACAAATCGATAAAGCAAGACGGAAATTAACATAGGAAGAATGATAAATATAACTAATCTTTTTATGTAAGCGATTAGGTCAAGATTGAAGTTGCCTTCTTGAAGTAGGAGTAATGAAATATAGAGGGCGACAGGCATGAGTAATGTGGTTGCAATCGTTGTTGCCATACAAGGGAGTGGGTCAAGGCCAACGGAGCGGGCGATAGCAGGGGTAGCAAAAAGAGAACCTGTAGAACCAACAGCAGCCAGTGCCAAAATCAGGTTAGAAGAAAAATCCAGTAAATAGCCTATCAAGACAAGGCAGAGTGTCAAACAGCCATTATGAATAAGGGCGTAAAGCCAGGTCTTAGAGCGTTTAAGGTATGAAATAACAAGGTTTTGCTCCATGCCTGCCAACGTGAATAGCATTAATAGAAAGAGAATCGCTGGCAAGTATGGGAACGCAAAGTTTGCGAGCTCGGGGAAAATAAAACCGACCATTGATACGAGAATCAAGAGCCATGCGCTGTTATTTGAAAGGAATGTGAGCATGGAAGAAAAGACCTTTGTTATAAGAGTGTTTCATTCTATAGGAGCTTAGATAGCATGTGAATAAATATTCATCACATGGCGGTTATTTAGTTGCCTATTCGCCTTTCATGAATGAGGTCTAAAGTGTTGTTGTTGGTGATTTGTTAACTCTTGTTCGGATTAGTTTATCTAATGTTGTTTGTCATTTTTTGTCAGTGTATTGGGTCACCCTATTCAGATAAGATTAACGCATTAAATGAATGACTTAACAGGGGCATCCTATGGCACATGTAGCAAATTATGAACACACTCACACTGCTGCGTCAGTGGACAAAAAAGCCTATGCATTAACATTCAAAGGACTGATTCGCCACGCATGGGATATTCTTTTTGTACGTAGTGAAAAGACAGCAATTTACGCAACTGATCTTCCCGAACATTTGCGAAAAGATATTGGCCTATAATACGCCATTCATATTCAAGGTGGCGGATGACCTTGTTATTGATTTGGATTGTAAATGGTTAATAAAGAACTGACGTTTAGATAGCTGGCTATTTTAATGAAACGGGTGCACGTATGTCATTCTCATGGCATGATAAACCTTCGTTACATTAGGAGATTGAAACGTGGGTTTTTTGTCGAAATTATTCGGTAAGTCTTCGAAGCCGGATGCAAAGGCGAGCGTAGAGCCGGTCGAATACAAAGGTTTTCAGATTTATCCTGAGCCGATAAAAGAGAATGGCCAATATCGTATCGCCGGCCGTATATGTAAGCAGATTGGCGATGAAGCCAAGACGTATACGTTTATCCGTTCTGACCTACTGGGATCAGAGCAAGATGCCACTAGTTTTATGCTAACTAAGGCACAAATGTTTATCGACCAAACTGGCGATAGCATGTTTTCATAGTTGTGCAATTTAGTCGTCTATGTTTAATAAAAGGAGCGAAAGCTCCTTTTTGCGTTTCTAAATAAGTCTTTGGTTTTTTACCCTCGCTCTGTTTTTGTATTGCCACTTCCTTTTCTTACTCTTTTTATCTTTTATTCAGCTTACATTTCCCGTGCTCTTCCGTTTTTTTTTACGAGCAGTTCATGCAGACGTTGCGTAAGCAATGATATACACCAGACATGAAGGCAATTAATACCAATCTAAGTAAAAATATGATCTAATTGCATGCGCCGGAGCAAACCGGACACCTATTCCGGTATTATCCGGACGCACATTCCGTTTTAATCCGGACACCTG
>JBHOGO010000181.1:0-2182 GCA_043421945.1 bacterium sp. HQB-150
TGAGTTTGGCGAGTAAGTCAAGGCTACACCAAGAAGCTCACACTATAATCTTTGATTTAGTGGGAGTAATTCACTAACTCTTTACTTTCTGCAGAGCGAGTTTGTAATTGATTCACACCGCCGGAAAGATCTTTGGTTGCGTCATCGACCTTAAGCATCATGGTTTGAATCTTTTCAATAAACGCATTCACGCCCTGTGCACTTTGACCAATATCATCTTTGGTTTTTACTGCAAGGCGCTGAGTGAGATCGGCGTTGCCGCTAGCGAGATTTAAGATTAATGAGCGAAGGGAAGTGATAGGGCGGTAGAGGTAATTGAGCAGGGTATAAATGATGGCGACACCAATGATTATTGAAATCACCAACATAGTCACTATTTTCATCGTAGCGTTGGTAATATCGGTGTAAGCGAGGTTTTTATCAAGTAGCAAAACCATGTGTAATGACTTATCTGCAAGTGCCAGTGAGTCTGCAACAACCACATAATCACTTCCTTCAACATGGAGCTCCAAATAGCGGTCCTGACCTAATCGAAACTCGCTGAGTGATGACTGTTGAAGCTGGTCTTTGATTTCAATACCGTTGAACGTAGAAGCAAGTACGGAGCCTTTAGTATCAATGATTAATGCTGTTGCACCTTCCGTAACGGATGTCACTTCCTCTAATTGTCCTTGTAGATTATTTAGGCGTATATCAGCGAGTAACACACCGTCTTTTACTGTGTGTACGACACCAACCATGGGCATACCAGTACTCTGAGTGAAAAAAACATCGGTAATCGCAAGGCCGCCAGATCGTGTGCCTAGCTGATACCATGGGCGTGTTCTAGGATCATACTTATCGAGTAGTCCTATTCCATCAGGGAAGGATCCAGAGCTGCGCGAAGCATAGGAAGAACCATCTTCATAGCCTAACGTTAGTTTATAAACTTGCGTAATATTAACGGTGTAAGCCAGCAACTGTTCATAGGGCTGCACGATGCTTCCATCATCAAATATTTTTGCCAATCCGGTGACGGTATTGACGGTGATATTGAAGTTGTTTTGAATTTTTTGAGATTCAATGTCGAGTGTATGTTGAAGATCGTTTTTTACTCGTATTTTCACTTGCTCTTGCACGGTGCTTAAGGCGACCAAACCTATAATGCTCAGCGCAAGGGTGAACATGATAGTCGTTGATAGGATGAGTTGAGTCTTGAATCCAAGTCCTTTCATGTATAGATCCTCTGGCAAGTAATCGCAGTACGTTGTTAGTTAAACGGTCATTTGTACTATAGACATGATTTATAGGCTTAGGTTATGTATTCAGTGAAACTATTTGCATTTGGTATCTTTGGGGCGTAAGGACTTGTAGGGAGGTTAAATTCACGCCTTGGGAATTTTCCATTGTCGTTCATAGTGCTCCCTTTCGATTGTTGACTAATACCTTAGTAATGTGGGCAGCTATGAGACCAAAATTGTATTTTGGGGTTAATCTCTTATGAAGTACATGTCTTATGTTGTTCTGCTCGCTGGGTAGGTATTCTTGCTATGAACACTTATGTAAAACAATGTGCGCATTGTGTGTAAAAGGGCATTGGTCGAATCAATGTGCTTTTTGTTCTTGAGGCGATTATTTTCAGTTTCAGTTAAAATTTATCTGTACAAAAAACGAACAGGTGTTAATATCCCTCCCGCTCTGTTGTTCAGAGAGTTATTCAATGCAACACCAAGTACAAGTAAAACCTTAGCAACCTCTACATCAGTGTATTGTCCCTAAGTGTTTCCCTTATATTTACCGTAACATTCAATAATTCAACCGCTTAGCACGTCGCATTCTAGCGATTCATTTATTTAATTTTATAAGGGGCAGCATATGTCTAATTCAAGCACTGGTATCGTAAAATGGTTCAACGAAGAGAAAGGTTTTGGTTTTATTACACAAGATAACGGCGGCGCTGACGTATTCGTTCATTTCCGTGCTATCGCTTCTGAAGGTTTCAAAACATTGGCTGAAGGCCAAAAAGTCTCTTATGAAACTGAACAAGGCCAAAAAGGTCTTCAAGCAGCGAATGTTGTTGCTTTGTAATTAGAAAACTATTTTCTAAAAGAAATGCTGGCTAAGGCCGTAATGCCGATCAGTTAAGAATAAAGTGATCAGTTGAACGATCCTACCAAGATGTCAAAATCCGAGTGTATTCAAT
>JBHOGO010000182.1:0-2167 GCA_043421945.1 bacterium sp. HQB-150
TGTCGGATAGGCGACACCTGTTACCAGATGCCGCCCTCCTAAGAACCGTACGTGCAACTTTCACTGCATACGGCTCAAGCCTCCACTAAGGCGTTATTGTTACCCAGCAACTCACAAAGCAGTGGCGACAGGATCAAACCATGAGTTACGACCTGTATTTTTCACCTTACGTTCATTGAGAAAACCTTCCCAAAAAGGATCGAACGGGGTCGCTTGACTCATGATTTTTACATGTCGCTTGATTGGCACTTGACCGATTTGAAACAGTCGGATCACGCCATACAGTCCATCCTTTTTAAACCAGCCATGGAAAATCCATTGCCCTTGATAGTTTAGAAAGTACTTGTGTGCGATCCATTTACGTCCCTTGTTTGGGTGACGCCTGACTGACCATCGCCATAACGCTAGAAACATCTGATGACCAACATAGCCGAAGGTTTGTTTAGCAACACAGTGGCGATAGTAATTCGCCCATCCTCGTAGCTTTGGATTCATCATCTTAATGAGATCGGCTACTGGGATTGTTGCGTGTTTTCTAATGAGGTCACGCATGTTTCGTAAGAATGATAATACGTTGGATTTGCTCGGTTTAATGAGCAGTTTCCCTTTGTACTTTCTGGCGTTGAAGCCAAGAAAGTCAAAACCATCATTGATATGAGTAACGTGCGTTTTCTCTTCAGAAAGCGCTAAACCTCTTTCTTGTAAGAAAGCCATCAGTTGCGGCTTAATGTCATTCACTAGGACTTCCTTTGAAGACCCCGTGATAACAAAGTCGTCAGCATAACCTATAAAGTTTACTCTGCTGCCTGTCTTGCGAGCGATAGATTTAATTAACTTTTCTAGTCCGACAAGAGTAAGCAACATCAGGGTGGGTGAAATTATCCCGCCTTGTGGTGTTCCCTCTGCCGTTTTGTAGAATAGCCCTTTGTCTATATAGCCACATTCCAGCCATTGCTTGAGCATCCTTTTGTCTGTCGGGACATTATCAAGTAGCCACTGGTGACCTATCTTGTCGAAACAAGCTTTGATATCCCCCTCAAGAACCCATTGTGCTGCTCCCTTTTTGCACAGGCATTTGAAGCACTGCTGTATTGCATCGGCTGCGCTTCGGTTAGGTCTAAAGCCATAGCTGTTAGGGTCGGCAATTGTTTCCGATATAGGTTCTAGTGCTAGAAGATGTAACGCTTGTTGCGCTCGGTCTATCATACACGGGATACCTAATGGTCTAAGTTTGCCGTTTTTCTTCGGGATATAGATTCTTCTGAGCGGTTTAGCTCGATAGCCTTTTCTGCTCAGTAAGCTGACTGCCGCCATTCGACGTGCATCGGTGTTCCAGATGTCGCCGTCAATTCCTGGCGTTTTACTGCCTTTGTTTTGTGATACTCGACGAACAGCGAGAAGTTTTGCTGCTTTCGAGTGAGTCAGTATCCACTGTAGTGCTTTCGCCTTACCGTGTTTACCTTCTCGGATTGCTTTTGCAATGCGCATCTGGAGCCTTAACACATGGCGCTCAACCGCTTTCCAGTCGATGGATTGCCATTGGGCGCTGCCAGAAGGGGCACTCACTTCATGAGAAGAGATCATCTGCGTTCCTTCTTAAATAAAGTTTTCCAAATCATCTTGCAATGGGAGACCAGTTGGAAGTAGGCACACTTTCGTGTCAAACATCCGTCTGTATCTGCATCATTACAATGCAGCATTCGCTTTTTCCAACCTCCTTTACCAGCACCGCTATCGGCTCTCTTCACAGACAGCTTTCCCGAAGGAACGATACTGGCTTACCGTGTTCCGCATGTCGCGCAATATCAGGGTAGATGCCCACTATAGTGCGAGGAGCCTATCGATCACGAAAGAGTATTGTCCAACCTCTTTCCTACTCCCATCGCCGTTTGGCCACAGCGTATTAACCACTTCCGCTGCTTCACGTATAACGCACCTTACATGGATTCACTTTCGTTCATCATACTGATTCCCTAGCACTCACCCAATTCGTGGTTATCAGGAGGAGCATTCCCTCACGGTTCTGCTCCCGTTTGGCACAGTGCCAAACTTCGTTACATTGTCAGGCTCGCTGCTTTATTCAGAGCCTTAGGGTCGTCTGGTGATACAAACGGTTCACTCTTATCGCGGTGAACAGCGCTTCATGCGACTTCACGTCGCACGGACA
>JBHOGO010000183.1:0-2165 GCA_043421945.1 bacterium sp. HQB-150
TCGGCAGAGCCGTCCAGTAGTTGCTCATCGGTGAAGGTAATCGTGCCATCTTCGTTGACCGAGAACGCTTGGTCTTCCGCCGTTGGCAAATCATTGACAGGGTTAACCGTCAGGTCTGCACTTGCGACAATGGTATCTTCGCCATCGCTAATCTCGAAGCTTAGGTCAATGTCGCCGTTGAAGTTCTCATCCGGTGTAATCGTGAATGAGCCATCATCATTTTGTGTGACCGTAGCGTTATCACCCGCAGACAGGTCAGAAGCGGTTAGCTCATCCCCTTCCACATCACCTGCTTGAGACAACAACTGCTCTTGAGACAGCGTAATCGCACCGTCTTCATCGACGCTGTAAGCCAAGTCACCAGAAACTGGCGCATCGTTCACTGCAATAACATCAATGCCTGCTGTGGTTTCCGCTGTCGCGCCATCCTCATCAATGACGGTAACATCGAGGCTGACATCGCCATCAAAGTTTTCGTTTGGTGCGAAGCTGTAGGTGCCATCGCCGTTATCGGTAAAGATACCGTCCGTGCCGGAGTAACTCACACCATCGACAGCCACGTCGCCTTCTACATCCGAAGAGTTGGCTAGCAGCTGCTCATCACTGATGGTAATGACACTGTCTTCATCCACTTGGTAAGACGTTGCGCCTGCGACCGGTGGATCGTTCACCTCGTCGACGGTGATATCGATGCTTGCATCCACCGTATCCGTGCCGTCCGATACCGTGAAGCTTAAATCGACTTCGCCATTGAAGTTTTCATTCGGTGCGAAGGTATAGCTTCCATCACCGTTATCGGTGAAGACACCGTCTGTGCCGGTGTAGCTGACAGACTCAACGCTGAGGTCGTCGCCATCGATATCGGCAGAGCCATCCAGTAGCTGCTCATCGGTGAAGGTAATCGTGCCATCTTCGTTGACCGAGAACGCTTGATCTTCCGCCGTTGGCAAATCATTGACAGGGTTAACCGTCAGGTCTGCACTTGCGACAATGGTATCTTCGCCATCGCTAATCTCGAAGCTTAGGTCAATGTCGCCGTTGAAGTTCTCATCCGGTGTAATCGTGAATGAGCCATCATCATTTTGTGTGACGGTTGCGTTATCGCCAGCACTTAAATCGCTCGCGGTTAGCTCATCCCCTTCAACATCACCGGCTTGAGACAGCAACTGCTCTTGGCTGAGGGTAATCGCACCGTCTTCATCAACGCTGTAAGCAAGGTCACCTGAGACTGGCGCATCGTTCACTGCAATAACATCAATGCCTGCCGTGGTTTCTGCCGTCGCGCCATCTTCATCAACAACCGTCACATCCAGTGATACGTTGCCATCGAAGTTTTCGTTTGGTGCGAAGCTGTAAGTGCCATCGCCGTTATCGGTGAAGATACCGTCGGTGCCGGAGTAGCTCACACCATCGACAGCTACGTCACCTTCAACATCTGAAGAGTTCGCCAGCAATTGCTCATCACTGATGGTGATAACACTGTCTTCGTCCACTTGGTAAGAGGTTGCACCCGCAACCGGTGGATCGTTGACCTCATCGACGGTGATATCGATGCTTGCATCTACGGTATCTGTGCCATCCGATACCGTGAAGCTCAGGTCGACTTCACCATTGAAGTTTTCATTTGGTGCGAAGGTATAGCTACCATCACCGTTATCCGTGAAGACACCGTCTGTGCCGGTGTAGCTCACAGATTCGACCGACAGATCATCCCCGTCGATATCGGCAGAACCATCCAATAACTGCTCATCCGTGAAGGTAATCGTGCCATCTTCATTGACTGAGAACGCTTGGTCTTCAGCCGTTGGCAAGTCGTTGACAGGGTTAACCGTCAGGTCAGCCGAAGCAACAATGGTGTCTTCGCCATCACTGATTTCAAAGCTCAGGTCGATATCACCGTTGAAATTCTCATCCGGGGTAATGGTGAACGAGCCATCATCGTTTTGTGTCACCGTTGCGTTGTCGCCAGCACTTAAATCGCTCGCGGTTAGCTCATCCCCTTCAACATCACCCGCTTGTGATAGTAACTGCTCTTGGCTGAGGGTAATGGCACCGTCTTCATCAACGCTGTAAGCAAGGTCACCTGACACTGGCGCATCGTTAATCGGTAGCACATCAACATTAATGTGTGTCTCTACTGTAGCGCCATTTTCATCTTGAATAGT
>JBHOGO010000184.1:0-2113 GCA_043421945.1 bacterium sp. HQB-150
GAAAACACGTGGTCTACCACGTTTGCACTGTTTGGTTTGTTTCCAGTCTTTGATAGTTTGCTCATCGATCCAAAAGGTAAGGGAGCCGCGATTAATCAACGCCTTGTTGTATTGCTTCCAGTTGTTTGTTTTATAACGGTGTTTAGCCATGGAACTAGGATGGTTATGTGCGATAGTCGATCAGATCGCAGCTCAGCCGATTAGTTCCATCGAATTACGCAACAAAGACATATTAAAGGTGCTCGTCAGAATCCATTAGCCAATTTTATCGTAAAAATTTCACGTTCTAAAACGGTTTGGGGCAATTTTGTCTTACACGCCCCAGTCGGCACTGTTCTGGACATTTCTGAGTTAACGCTTTTACTCATCACTACTCATGTCGACAAGATGCTTGGCACAGTGGAAGCAACCTGCAAGCTCTTATTCTCGAGTGGAGGTATAACCTTAGACTTGAATCACCATGTTGAAGGCACAAAAAAACCCTCGTTATCGAGGGCTTTGTATAGGTTGGTCGGATCTACTTGTGGGACAAACACCAATCCAAGAGGCGACCATTCTTTCTGTGTATCAACCTGTTAGCTATAGAACAAGTTAATCAAATTCTTTAATATACAAAGATTCTAGCAATAATTTGAATCAGAGGCAAGCAGTGAGAATCGACAAAGCACTACCTACGGATCATCTAACCATAAATCAGGCTTTTTTTAAAGGTTGTTGGTTCAACATGTCTCATGAGTTATCACTAGATAGCGATAGAGCCTCATTTGTGCACCCTGTTAACGGTGCTCATGAACTCCTCTCGCTTTACGACTTCGGCGATAATTTTGGCGGTCCATCAAAACGAGTGACAGCTAGCCTTGAGTTCAGTGAAGTTATACAAGCAGACCTAGTATTAAAAGGCAGCAAATATGCTCTTATAACCGAAAAATTAGTCTCGTTATTCTCTATCGAAAAAAACAACCCAAGCAACCCTGAGCAATGTGCAATTAATAAACAAAGTGATTTTGTTATTCTTCTACTTAAAGAGTTTATCTACCTGACAGAAACTTATCTAGAAGACGCTTTTTCGTTGCTCAAAGTTCAACTAGCCATTGAAATGGGCTTGTTGCAAAAAAACCAGTTAAGACTCAGAATCCCTTCTTTCCCATCTAATCTAGCGACTCAATGACCAATCCCGAATTTAAATGGAAACACTTTGCGCCTGAAATCATCCTTTGGTGCCTTCGGTGGTATGGTTCGACCCCTATGAGTTACGCCAACCTCAGTGACATGCTGGCTGAACGCGGAATTTCGGTTAATCGCTCGACCATTTATCGTTGGTTCATTGAGTATTCCCCGACACTACGCAAGAAGTTACGCCGTCATCAATTCATCCGGACTGATTCTTCGTGGCAGCTCGATGAAACTTATGTCAAAGTGAAAGGGAAATGGCACTACCTTTATCGTGCCATCAACAAGCAAGGCGAAACGTTGGATTTCTATTTCTCCCACAAACGAAATAAAGAAGCCGCTTATCAGTTTCTTAAACGCTGTTTGCGGCATTACAGCAAAGATAAGCAGCCGACCACATTGAATACGGACAAGCATTCCTCATACGCTAATGCGATTGCTCGCTTGAAGAAAGAGGGACGACTTCGAGTGGATGTTGAGCAGCGACAAGTGAAGTATCTCAATAATGGTATCGAGTCAGATCACGCCCCCATCAAGAAGCTCATCGTTGCCACCGGTGGTTTCAAAATACGAAAGCGAGCCTGGTCAACCATCCAGGGGTTAGAATCATTACGAATGTTGAACAAAGGGCAGTTTGATTTCTGGCTTCGTCGTGATGAACGTAAAACCCTTGTGCAGGAGAGATCCGCCTTTATGAATCGCCTATTCAATGTTGAGGTTGTTTTTCAGTAATCATTGGCACCTCTGGGTAAATCTGTCTTCTCTAATTATTTGCAACAACGCCTATCAAGTCATGAGAGTAAAATAGCTGGAGATTATGCTTTTATTGGTTATTACTTTCCCTTTCATCCTTCATGCCTAATATCTTCCTGATTACCACCGAGCCTCAGCTAGCTTAAGCAGCCTTTCTGGCATTGGAGCTGTTTGAATGCTTGAATACAGC
>JBHOGO010000185.1:0-2080 GCA_043421945.1 bacterium sp. HQB-150
GGGTGGACTGATCGCTTATTGTTTAAAACCAGAGAAGCCATCACTTAACATCACAAACACAGAAAAATCAGGATTGAGGGCGATGGCTTAAACCGATCTCAGGTTACTTACATTACTCACTACTTGCTTGGTATTTATGATTTTGTTGTCATCGCTTGTAGCACGTTTCTGGACAGAACTGAGTTACGAATCATGAAGCAACTATGATTTTTCGGATAACTTCTAGTATTGCAAAAAGTTGGACCAGCCTACATCTGACTGATCCAATGCCTTTGAATACTGCAAAGGCTTACAAGTGGATCATCAGACCAAGGCTAAAAGTATTTATTCCGCCATCTAGACCAAAGAACTTGCCAGGAGCACTCTCAAGCCCACCACGAATAGAGAAGTCATTTGATATTGCGTAGTCGGCACCAATACCAATCTGGATACCCGTATTAGTTTGGCTATCCCAACCGTCATCGGTAGTAGTGGAAGCTAAGCCTAATTTGCCATAAGGTCGAAAGTTACCTAAGTCAGGTATTGTTCCTTTTAATGCAATAGCATACGTATCGTGACTTAACTCACCTTTCACACGATACGTATTGTCAGAAACAATATAAAAATCATAATCATGGCCTCTAGCAGTATTAAAGGAGCCTTCTACTGCAAATACAGAGTTGAAGTCATAACCAAATAGCAATCCAAAATTTGAACTGTTGTCATCGATACACTCTCCGATACATACCCCATTAAAATCTTTCGCGACACCGCTTGTTGTCGAACCTAGTGTCATGCCTAAGTAGGCACGATTTTCTCTTACGTTAACATTTGACTCACTAGTCTCATCAACACTTGAATATGCTGATGCAGAAGCTAATAGAGATAGATAAATTAAAGTGATTTTTTTCAAAATTGGATCTCAATGGAGGGATTTAAAGGCGAGGATTCTACAAGAATGAAGCACACAATCAATACGCTACTTGGGTGATAGGCTAATAGTTAATCAAAGAAGAAAAGGGGACAGGCTTTTCAGCGGTAGAGAAAAGCCTGTATCAATACATCTAGCAGTCCGTTTACTCTGAAAGCCTCAATGCATCTTCCAGTTCAACACCAAGGTAACGAATTGTGTTATCCAACTTCGAATGCCCTAGTAAAATCTGTACCGCCCTAAAATTTTTTGTTTTGGCATAGATCAACGTAGCTTTAGTGCGACGCATTGAATGAGTCCTATAATAGTCTGCGTTCAACCCCAGTTTTACAGCCCATGACCTAATTATCGAACAATAAAATGAGTAGCTAAAGGTTGCCCTTTGCGACGACAACTTGGAAACAGAAAACTGCTGCATCTAGGGATGCAGAGTAGATCCATCGACTTATACTTTGCTGCGTTCTCGGAGTTATTTCATAGTGTACATCCGTGCCCGTTTTTTGCTGGATGCATTGAACCCTTTCATATATCGCTCCTTGAGAAGAAACGTCGTATACGTGAAGCTTTAGTAAATCACTCGCTCTCAGCTTACTATCAATGGCTAGGTTTAGTAGAGCAAGCTGCATAAGGTCACTTTCAAGCTCAAGTCTGGTTCTTATTCGCCAGATTTCTTCAAGCTTGAATGGCCTTTTTATGCCGCTACATTTTCCTGAAGATAACTTTCTCATGTTGACCTCCTCTTCGGTGTCATTGGTCTACATAGAGTCTGGCTATCAATTAGAAGTGTTCCAGTCGCGATTACTGTAGGTCGAGAGGCACTGAAAGATCCGTGGACATAAATGAGTTCCGGACATTTTATATATTACCCTCATGCGCACAATGGTTAAGGGAGGTTACTTTGAAGGATTTATTTGGCTTAAACTTGTCCTTAGGTCGAGCTTGCTAATCACAATCCCAAAATAGTTCAAATAAGTGTGCATCCTTTCGCGACCTCAAACGTGTTAGAGGTAAATCGTTTAGAGGGTGCCACAATGTTGGACGTTTTTACCTACTTTGCCGACTGGCTAACGTATTCCATTTTTAACTTGGAAGCTAGGGCGTGTTGATCTTTGCTGTACATTTTGCGTTCAACAATACATCGGTAGCCACATTAACATGAATGCCAGCGAT
>JBHOGO010000186.1:0-1819 GCA_043421945.1 bacterium sp. HQB-150
TTCTTGGTGTAGCCTTGACTTACTCGCCAAACTCACCAATTCTAATGCGAGTGACCTAGCAAGTGACTCGCATCGGCTGAAACACGCAGCCGCTATCGAATAGACCTCTTAGGAGGTCATTTCCGAATTCTTTTCTTATTATGTTCAGGCACCCGTTTACATCTGCATTGAGCAATTTTCCGTTTGATGCCTTGTACAGACCGCGCTTTACTCGTCTACCACTGAATTCCCTTTTATCGTCTTTACCATGCGTAGGTATATGGTCTAGATCTATCGCGCTGGCTTTGCTGGTGTAGCTTTCTTCACGGACAATCACCTCAATACCGTATTCTTCCGCCTTGTACTGGATCTTGTTTACCAGTTCAGCATGAGGAATTGATACAAATTTTTGGTTATTGATGCGACCAATACCAATTGATTGTTTCCAGTCTTTATTTTTTCCGATAACAATCACGCCAGAATCCGTTGTGAGGCACATATCAATGATGTATCTAGACACCTTATGCAAGTGGTCATTAATCCAATTGTAACGCTTGATTGACTTGGATAAGACGTGTTTCCCCTTGCCTTTTGACTGCAAGTTCGCCTTGTCTTTGTTGTACTTGTTGTTGATTGACTTGATAACTTTGCCGTTAATCAGAACGGGACGGATGCCCTGCTGATTTGATGCAATAGTTGCTAGGTTATCAATGCCTAGATCAATGCCAAGAACGTTAGACTTGTTTAAGGCAACGGCGTTTTTTGATGACTTTGGTTTGTACACAACCTCAATGAAATAGCAGTTTCCTTTAGGGACAAAACGTATGTCTTGTACCACACTTAGATCTGCTTTTTCGTTGAATGGTTGGTTTTCGCAACAGATTATTTTGAACGGCTTTAGGCCAAGTGTTGCCGAGCCTGACAGGTGAACATACCCGCCAACAACCTTGAATCCATTCCTTCCAACTACAAAGGTTTTTTGATGCTTTGCATAGTTTGGTAACTTTGGTCTTCCTTTGTATTTTTCGGGATTCTTTTTCCAGTCCTTGATTGCGGCAAAAAAAGACTTCCAATCCTTACCTAGAACCTGAATTACACGCTGTGCTGAGGCCGCGCTAGGCATCCCCTTGTAGCTTTCGTGGGCTGATTTCTTTAGCTCTTTATCGACTGCGCTATGAGAGATAACTTCAGAATCGTGAATAAACGCCTGACGAATACGATAGTTAGCCGTGTTGAAGACGGATTTTGCCAGACGACACGCATTACGCATAGCCTGATAATTCTCATCTGCTGGTCTAACTAATATTCGTTCAGTTCGCATGGTTTACTCTCTAAAAACTTGTGCGTATCATGCTTGCAAATTCAATTAGTGTCAACTTCAAATATGACAAAGAAAACCAGCTATGGAGCGCATCATCATTGCGTTTTCAATCTAAAATATCATTTAGTGTTAGTTACTAAGTATAGAAGAAAGGCGTTCACGGATAAGATGCTTACAGACTTAGAGGTGAAGATGAGGGATCTTGCTGATAAGTGGGGAGTGAGCATTCTAGAATTTGGCGGTGAGGCTGATCACGTTCACTTGTTACTTGATATGAATCCGTCAATCCAACCAAGTAAGTTCATCAACAATCTAAAGACAGTTAGTTCGCGCTACATGAAGAAAGAGCATGGAGAGCATCTAAAGAAATTCTACTGGGGCACTAACGCTATGTGGTCTAGGGCGTACTGCCTCATTACTGCTGGCGGTGCGCCGCTATCAGTATTGAAGCAGTATATTGAGAATCAGGAGCGACCTACTTAATTAGCGCGTTGCGCTAATGGCTTACATCTCCACCTA
>JBHOGO010000187.1:0-1789 GCA_043421945.1 bacterium sp. HQB-150
AACCTGATATCAATGCACTCCTGCCTTGGAACTTCAAACATTAGTAATATCGCCCGTGGGTTCATGGGGCGGATACGTTTAATGGCTTTAAAACCAAAGAGATAACGGGTTGGGCGAACGTTCATCTACTCCCGAAATCTTTAGTGATTTCAGATGGACTTGCATGTTTTCAAGGGGTCAAAAATGCAGACATTTTTCATTTACCAATAGTGACTGGCGGTGGTGATTATTGTGTAGAGTTACTTTACTTTCAATGGGTTAATACGATAATTAGTAATGTGAAGAATGCAATGCATGGTACTTACCATGCAATCAACAAAAGTAAGCATCTAAAAGCTGTCAATAAAGGATTCTATGTATAAGAATCCAATACCCTCTACCAAGCGTGATTCACTAAGTTCTCCAAAACGAACCGAAGTTCTTTGCTCTTTCAGAGTATTAGTATTAGTCTCAAAAGGATTTGAAAGCACTCTAATTTTCACAATATTCAACCATCCTTCTCCTAACTGTTTCACACCTCCATAAATCACTATATCATTAACACTCAATGTCACAAGAAAGTTATATAGGCTTATCCCAAATGCATTGGCTGCGGTATTGACTATCTGGGTTGTACTAGAATGCTCAGATAGATAAAGCTCAACTACATCCTCAAATTCCAGTTTTGAGGGGGGATCTAGTCCATAACTACCTCTAGTTTTTTGCTCTTTTCGAACAGAAGCTGTTATTGCCTTACTTGAAGAAACTGTCTCTAAACAGCCGTACCTTCCACAACTACACTTCTTACCATCTTGGTCAATGATAGAGTGCCCGATTTGACCACTACCAAATAACTCCCCCCTGAATATCTTATCGTCTATTAAAAAGGACGAGCCAATACCATAGTCAACATTAATCACGCAGAAGTCTTTAGGATGATCCTTTGTTAACCACTTTTCAGCCAATGCTAACATTACACAATCATTGTCGATTTGAACTTCAGCGCCAAACTCTTGTCCAAGAACAAACCTAAAGTCGATTGGTTCATCCCAAATAGCTTGAGGCATCAATACGGATGACCCTGTTTTCCTATCAACTTGACCGTGCACTGCCATAGCAACACGCAGACTCGAACATTTGGTGAGCCTACTGCATTGACCATATACTTTGAAAATCAAAGAAATCAATTCTTCAGGACTCTTTGGTTGAATATCAACGCTCATATAATCCATTATAGGATCCATCATTCCATTGAGGACAATCGCTGATATTTTATAAGGTGTTACATGCAGGCAAAGAATCGGAGTACTGCTACTTGTCATTTGATACAACCCAGTCGAGTTTCCTCTTCCAGTATGTTCACATAAGACATGGTCTACCAAATCTCGTTCCACTAGATAGTTCAGTATTTTTGTAATCGCCGGGATGCTTAATCCAAGAATTTCAGCTAGCTTCGATTTAGATAACTGACGGTGTTGAAAAAGGAGGCGCATAATTTGCTTGGCGTTGAATCTTCTTACGGATTTGTTGTTCATACCTTTAATCACGTGTGCACCTTACTAACACTATAGGACCAATAAAAATAAGTATGCCATATCTACTATTAATTCAGTATCTGTTCTCTTTATTTAGTTGAAGTAAAACAGCATTTAAATATTTACCTGATTACCACTAAAACTCAGTATTGATGACTATACTTAGTAATAGGCGTTGAGTGAGGAAATCATCATGGTTAAAAATCGAATTCAGTTTCAAAAAGGTATTTCTATTCATAAGTTTATCTCTATGTATGGAGAAGAAAAGCAATGCC
>JBHOGO010000188.1:0-1769 GCA_043421945.1 bacterium sp. HQB-150
GAAGCCATCACTTAACATCACAAACACAGAAAAATCAGGATTGATGGCGATGGCTTAAACCGATCTCAGGTTAACTATATCCCTTGTATAGAAATCCTATACAGCTGTTAATTTTCTATTCACACAATAGCCATAGGATTAGTCCGTTAGTTATTAAGAAAAGAATTTCAAGGTATGAAAAAATCATCAAAATTAATTATCGATATAGCAAAGCAACCTCTTGTTATATTTTTCCTAATATCAATAGGTATTCTTATTATTGATAGCACACTATTTTATGATAAGCAGCATGATAATGTTTTAGTCAACCAAGAAAATCTGAGGAAGTTTGTCAATGTTCAATATGGTTTAGATAACTCAGGCATGATCATATCGTACATTAACTCATTAGACAGTGAAGGGAAAGATGAGTTAATAAACGAGTTCTTAACCACTGAAGCATTATACAGCTTTGCACTTAATAACGGGTTAGACAAAAACGATGAAGATTTAAAGTCGGTTATCGCAGCAAAATCTAAAAATGTATTACAGATGATGGCAAACGCTGAACAAGAAATTCCAAACGTTCAGGAAACTGAGTCATTTTTTGATGATAACACTCACCTTTATATAAAAGATGAAAGTTACAACCTAACATTAGTGAATAAAGAAAAAAATGACCCGCATTTATTAGCAAAGCTCAATAGTCAAGATCATAGCATGCGTACTATCGTCTCTTTCTCAGACACGATGAATTTTAATAAAGTCTTCCGCTCTATTGATAAAAATTCAATATCAGGGCTTTTTGGTCATCATCAGCAAGCACAAATACTGACACAAGACCAGGATAAGTGGTACGGGCCTTACCCAACAGAAGGTGGCTATCATTGGATTAAACTTAATACCAATCCAGCGATTAAGCCCCAATTTGACGATGTCAAAAAGCAAGTACTTAACGACCTATATGAGTTAAAGGTAGAGCAGCGCTACCAAAAAACGGTTTCGGATCTGATTAATAACCTCAATATAAGAACGGACGTTTAAGATGAAGTTTGCTTATCGGATATTTAGCATACTCATTGTTAAAGGGGTATTGCTATTCTCTACGTCAATCAGTGCTCACGGCTTAGAACCTATCTTCATGTCGGTCATTACGATGGAGAACAACCAGTATCGTGTAGAGCTAAGGTTACCTGACGAGTATAAAGAAGAGAATAGCCCGTACTTTTTACTCCCTGAGCATTGCGAAAATAAACAATTTAATAGTTTAATCTCAATAATTAGTTGTAATGAGACTCTCGTAGGGGAAACATTACAAGTCATATTTGATTACTATGTTCCACAAGTTTCAACATTGATTAACTACTACGATTTTGAAGGTAATAATCAAATCACGGAGTTAGACGATGAGCTAATTTGGACAGTGCCAGTAGAAACAAGTACTAGCGCGAGTAATCAAGTCTATCTAATCGTTGGATTAGAGCATATATTAGGTGGATTTGATCACGTACTCTTTATCATTTGCTTGTTGATGATTGTCAAGTCAAAGAAGAAGTTGATACAAACCATAACAGGATTTACGATTGCCCACTCAATGACATTAGTCATGGTAAGCCTTGGAATCATTAATCCATCTATTGAGCCTATTGAACTTATCGTTGCACTTAGTGTGCTGCTTTTAGCCTATGAAATAGCAACCGATAGTAATGGATTAACAGGGCAAGAGCATGAGTGTTTAATTTTTGTTCAAGCCCTTAATTCCAGCTAGTATGACCCGCTCCAGATAGGCG
>JBHOGO010000018.1:0-58988 GCA_043421945.1 bacterium sp. HQB-150
TAGAGTCATTTTCATGGCTGATAGCATGATCTTCTCGTCGCAAAAAATCAAGCCCCTTCAATGATCACAGGTATAAATGACGAAAAATGATCCATGTTAATAAATACCATCAAAAACAACCTTAATGTTAAAGAAAATAAAGATTGCCAACAAAGGGGATAAAAATGAAAGTTATTTTCTTATATTCTCTGTTTTTTTCCGTGTCCATTGCTTACATAATCTCTTCCATCAAAGTGATAAGCAGAGAACTTTAAATGCGTGAATTGGAAAAGATGTTAGCGGGTGAGCACTATGACCCAAGTGATGCCACACTCATTCAAATGCGTGAACGAGCAAGAACACTAACAGTACGCTATAACATGACAACACGAAACGACACCCAAGCGCGAAAAAGCATACTCGCAGAGCTATTTGGGCAGTCGTCTGACAATATCAGCATTGAGCCGCACTTTAACTGTGACTACGGTACTCATATCCACGTTGGCGACAACTTCTATGCCAATTTCGGCTGCGTTATTTTAGACGTTGCCCCCGTCGTTATTGGCGATAACTGCTTAATCGGCCCCCAGGTCGGTATCTATACGGCTTGCCATCCATTAGATCCCATTGAACGAAGCAGCGGTATTGAGTTTGCTAAGCCGATTACGATTGGTGATAACTGCTGGATTGGGGGAAACGCCACCATTAATCCCGGTGTCAGCTTAGGTAGCAATGTGGTGGTGGCTTCAGGGGCAGTGGTTACCAAGCCCTTCGGAGACAACGTCGTTATCGGAGGTAACCCTGCTCGGGTTATCAAGACAATTTAACGCTATCTTTCCTTCTCCCTACCAGTAAATATGTCTTTATGAGGTAATGAATGATACATCACGACAACCTTGGCAATGTCGTCTTCAACGTTGAGCAGATAGCATCTGGTGTCTCTAGCGTGGCTGACCAGCTCAATAATACCTTCAACGAAGCTGTTGTGATTACGGTTGTTCCTGGCGGGATACTGTTCACCGCCGATCTGGTTAGAAAGCTCACGTTTCCAATCAAAATGGACTACATATCCTGCCCTCATACGCCGGGCGACAGTAACAACACCTCAGATATTGTGTATCACAATAATGTGAATATTGATGGGCAAGACGTCATCGTCATTGATGATGCGATCGAATCCGGTGGCACAATGAAGCGTCTTGTCGAATACCTATCGACAGCATTTTCACCCAAATCACTCTCTATTGCGACGCTGTTCGCCAAACCAGGACGGGTAATGATCGAGAACTCGCAGTTCTTTGCATATGAATTAGAAAACGATGACCTACTCGTCGGATATGGGCTACCGTGGGAAGATAAGCAGAGGAATATTCCCTATATTTCAACACTGGTTAAATAATCAAAGCCAGACAATAAGCAGCAATACTCGATAAGCTAAGAAGGTGATAAAGGGAAATAAATTACCTTATTGAGAGGATTTATCATTGGATGATTTCGCTCGACAGCTGCACCAAAAATTGCTCCATGTATGCCGTTCGTTTGCGCGCTTCTTTTTTGGCTGAGGCTGTCTGCATCATACCTTCAAGCTTAAGTAGCTTGGTATAGAAATGATCGACGGTAAAAGATTTATCATCCAACGTTCGCTCATGCCCAAAGGGGTCGTCGACAGAATAGAGAGATGAATCAAAACCAGCACTGACAAACAAGCAACGCGCAATGCCCACCGCGCCTAAAGAATCTAGCCTATCGGCATCTTGCACAACCTTTGCCTCTAGTGTTTCCGGTTGAAGGTTTGCACTAAAACTATGAGCCATAATCGCATGATGAACAGCATCAAAATAGACTTCTGGGTAGTTGATAGTCCGAAGAAATTCGGTCGCTTTATCTGCCGCTTTTCTTGCACTCTCTTTACGTTGGGGGTGATCTTTCGGATAGGTAAAACAGTCATGAAGATAAGCCGCCGGCACAACCACTTCTAAACTTGCACCTTCTTGCTCACAGAGCCGCTTTGCGGTGTTAACGACGCGCATTACATGCTGAAGGTCATGAGCACCATCAGTCACCATTTCTGTTTCAATAAACGCATGAAATTGCGCTTCAAATGCTAACAGTGCATTCGCTTTTATCATCATCCTTCCCATTTAGCTTCCCAAACACTTTCACCTGGCAAAAGAGGCCAGTACCGAAATATAACAGAATGAGTAAGCGATAAAAAAGTGCTGAAGCTTCAGCCTAACAGCACCTCAAAGAGATTAAAATTAAAGTGTAAGAAGAGCTCGAACAAAGCGCTTACCTACGTCTATCGAAATGTCTTTTATTGGCCTTCAATTTCCGCCATGAGATTTTGAAGACTAGAAACAACTTCAATGCTCGCATTTTCCATCTGGTTAACACTCGCAATAACACCAGCAAAATTACCTTGTAAGCCATGCTGCATTGCCTCTTTACCACTATCATGTACTCGCTTATGCGGATTATCGATAGCGGCATAGGCTGCTAAATTTTGGAATTGTTTGCCACTGTCATTACGATACCAGTTCCCCAATCGACACTCGGTATGTGAGTTAACGGTGTGGTTAAAGTCGCCCTGTTCAATGTGTGAATATACGTTGCCTTTCCACGCTAGGTGGTCAAGCTTCACCACATCCAAAAATGCGCGGGTTGAAACCTGATTGATCACACTTTGCATATGCTGTGATTTTTCGATGACTTCACTCACCACCGAACTAATTTGCGCAGCAGAAGCTGATACCTCATCAACACATTGCTTATTTTGGCCAATTGACTGTTTTATATCAGAGACTTGACTCAAAACTTCTTTAACGAGCTTATCGATATTTTCGCTCGCTTCATGTGCCTTATTGGCAAGCGCTCTTACTTCATCTGATACAACCGCAAAGCCTCTTCCAGCTTCCCCCGCTCTTGCTGCTTCAATCGCAGCATTCAGGGCCAATAAATTAGTTTGATCAGAAATCTCCTGAATCGTTGACACTAAGGCACCAATAGAGGTTGCCGTCTCGTCCAATACGGTAACAGTATCCAAGCTACTTTTCGTCTGCTCACTGATGTTATAAGTACGATTCTCTAATCGCTCTATACCCTCGTGAGTTTGTGCAAATGCTTCATCGAGCATCGCAAGTCCTGCGCATTCATCTTGTAACTTATTGGCGCCCAATACCATGCCTTCACGCATGGCATCAATCATTGAACTCCCTTTAAGGCTACTAATTAAAATTTCCGAACTTAAGTTCTGCTGCGACACCGCTTGCTGGTAGCGTGTATTAGCCAATTCAATCTCTTCTTGAAGACTCGCTATCTGTTGCTCATAACGCTCTTCTTGCTCTTTGAGTTTCAGATTGAGCGCTTTATTTTCAGCTTTTAGTGCATTCATCCAGAACATAGTCGTCCCTCTATCATTCTTAAAAGAAATTGTTGGCATGTTAATTAAACAGCAACTTATACCCTACATACCAGACGACACGTTACAGGGATACCTCTCGACAGGTCAATACCTCACGGAGTGAAGGAAGGTAATACACGAATACCCCTTTACCAACGGCGAAAACCGCAAGTATCAATGTGGAATCGAATACCACTGTACAGGCCTAATCCTACGTTATTCGCTTGCCCAACAGAATTCCAAATTTGATTAAGCTTCTGATGTAATTCAGTGCGCGACCAAGCTTTTACAGGCACTAAATCTAAGGCACAAAAATTCAAATGCTGACTTTTTGGAGCACCACCAGCCACACTGTTATAAAAATCGTTGCGCTCCCCAGATAGTGGTATCACCACCCCTATCACAGGTTCAACATGCTGCTGAATAAACTTAATAGTCCTAATCATATTCTCTACGTTCTTGTCACTAGGCAGCGTAAACACTGACGTACTTCTAATCGACCATTCCGTGCCTTGCAAAAGGACGAGATGAAGTGGCATCGTATCATCACGGCGAACAACGCCTCCTTCCTCAAAACGTTGTGCGATTTCTAGCACCGTTTTCTCGGCATTGTTCAACAGCATCCAGCCGCGAAAAGCCGTTAGTGTCGGAACTGGGTAACCATGCACATCCACCACCAAGTCTTCATAGGTAAACTCAGTTTCTACTTTGTACAGCATATCCAGTTCATTGGCATTTGCATCAGTACTCACATTGCCGAAAAGAAGAATGCTAACTAAAGGCAAGATAACTAAATGATTTTTCAACATATACAACCTGTTTATCATGTAAATGACACTTTTGATTATAGGAAGCAAGCAGGGGAAAAGGCGGCCTTTTCGCCCTGATACAACAATTGAGACATTCCTATCAATAAGCCATTACACACCGACAAATCATTACAAACTGCCAAACTATTCGTCGCAGCTAGCTAAACTATCGACGGAGTCAATTTGACTTACACTTTAGCAATACTGATTAACTGGTTATGCTTCCATAAGGTATTTGGAGCACTCAATGAGGAGAAAGGGATGTCATCTTATACTGCAACTATCAAATGGCAGCGTGCCGACGACGAGGTATTTAGCAACAATCAATACAGTCGCGGGCATCTATGGGAGTTTGATGGCGGCGTAACCGTACCTGCGTCTTCATCGCCACATGTCGTTCCTCTCCCCTACTCGGTAGAAGCGAATGTTGACCCAGAAGAAGCATTCATTGCCTCACTCTCGAGCTGCCACATGCTCGTATTCCTATCCATTGCAGCAAAAAGACGTTATGTCATTAATAGCTACCTAGATACAGCGGTTGGAGTGCTAGAGGTTGACGACTCAGGCAGAGAGTCAATAACAACGGTAACATTGCGCCCTCAGATTATATTTCATGGTGAAAAGCAGCCTAGTAGAGCGCAACTCGAAAAAATGCATCACCTTGCTCACGAGAACTGTTTTATCGCGAACTCCGTGAAAACAGTGGTAACGACTGAGATCATTGAATAGCTTCATTCATTTTTATGATAAGAAGAAAGAAACAGCGTAAATAACAAGGAGAAACAATGTCAGGTATTGTCGAATTAGAAGAGCTGCTCAAGTCTATGAAACCAGAGCTTCTGGCTCCAGAATTTGTCTTTTGTACCGTGCAAGAAAGCTTAAATGCATTTGCTGACCTCAATCCCGTATCCACGTTTATCGAAGCTGAAGGGTTGACTTTAGTCATTGAAAAGTCGGTTGCTGACCTAAATGCATTAAGTTATGAGGGTTCATTTCGCCAAATCACGTTAACTGTGCATTCGAGTTTGGAAGCCGTTGGATTAACCGCAGCGGTTGCGTCAAAGCTGGCTTCAAAAGGCATTAGCGCAAATGTGATCGCTGCCTACTATCACGACCATATTTTTGTCCAATCAGCCTACGCGCAAGATGCGTTGTCCGCATTGCAAGAATTCAGTGCTAAAGCTTGAATGATGCTCACCTTGATGATTTCCACAAGGCGAGCAGCATCAAGCAATACCGACATACACTCTCTTATGTCGATAACTCCCTTTGGCTAATAGCTCGCCGCTAAGTGGTATACTCTCAGCCCTGCTTCAAGCTCATCTCGCGTTGCATTACCAAGGTAATCAACGGTGACAGGATGTTGAGGTAATACCGTCATGCTCGCATCACTAAAGCGCCCTGTACCCGCATACTCAGGATGGACGAAGAAGGCTGGTACATCGGTTTTCAAAACAACTCGCAGCCCTTTCTCACCTTCCACAACCTCTGCTGTCACTTTCGCAGAGGCTAGGGGTAAACGCTTAAACAGATCATCAAACCATGTGTTATAGATGACCCGACCTTGGCAATTGAGTTCAACATGATAGAACCCCTGCCCTTTGCGCTCCGCGATATCATCGGCACTTAGCTGCCAAACAACCTCATTACCATCTTCATCCACCGTATCAGAAATTGGCCATGTTTCTAATGCGTTACCTTGCCAATCAACCCAAGACACTTGCCCGGTAAACTCTCGCACTTGATGCTCGTCATTCACTACTTGCAAACATAGTCCATGCTCACCAGAGACAAACGTTGCTAACTGTGGAGCAAAGAAACGCTTAGCATGGTAATGGAGCTGCTTCCAACGTCCGGTATATTCAATACTCGACCATGAACTCACCGGCCAACAATCATTAAGCTGCCAATAGAGAATACCGCGGCAGGTCGGTTTATTGGCTCGCCAATGTTCACTGGCTGTTTTAATCGCTAGTGCTTGTTGTACTTGGCTCAAATACAACATCTGTTCAAAGCTGCTAGGAAACCGGAAGTAACGTGTGAACATTTCAGTAATGATGCTATTACCACGCCCATTCTTTTGATGCTGTTCAAATGTCGGCGACGTTACATTCCAATCATTTTGATCAGCAAACATTTCGACAGTCGGCAGTGATGGCCAAGATTGATAACCAAACTCACTACAAAAGCGCGGCTTAACGTTATGGTAAGCATCTAACGATTTTCCAGAGTGCCATACATCCCAAAAGTGCATATCACCTTTGTTATCGTCATGCCAAGCATCCCCAAAGTCCAATTCACCATTACACGGTGAGCTTGCCCAGAAACGACGTGTTGGATCTTCCGTTTCTACAGTCTGCTGTAAAACACGATTAAGGCGGTCATAGTTAACAACATATTTTTCACGATTCTGACGTGATTCGGGATACCAACCGATCGCCCCAATCACTTCATTGTCACCGCACCATAACGCCAAGCAGGCGTGATCGCGTAAGCGACGCACTTGGTCACGTACCTCTAACTCAACGTCAACCAAAAAGTCAGGCGTAGAGGGGTAAAGCGCACAAGCAAACATCAAGTCTTGCCATACCAGCAAACCCAACTCATCACACAGCGCATAGAACTCATCACGCTCATACATCCCCCCACCCCATACACGAATCATATTCATGTTGGCATCAACCGCATCTTGAAGAAGCTGGCGGTAACGTTCCGGTGTTTGCATGGCGGGCATCGCATCAAGTGGGATCCAATTTGCTCCCTTTGCCATGACGGCTTTGCCATTGACGACAAAGGTCATCGACTCACCGGTTTCATCTGGCTGGGTTTCTAATACCAGCTCTCTCAAACCAATCTTTTTCTGGATTTCCTGACCGTCGATACACACGACTAACGAATAAAGAGGCTGCTCACCATAGCCTGCAGGCCACCAGCGCTGTGGGTTGGTTATCTCAAAGCTCAATTCTGGCTTATCTTGTTTTCGAAACACCTCAGCAGAGATAGCTATCTCTTGCTGTTCACCCGATGGTGATATTAAAGTGGCGGTTAGGCTCTGCGCCTCCTTCTGCAGATCAACGACATCAAGATCAATATCCACATTCAGCAAACAGTGGTTATCCTCTTGCCAACATTGAGTCGTGGTAAATTGATTCAGACGATATTGAGGGCGTGCAATCAGTTCGATAGAAGCATAAATCCCACTGGCTAACAGGCAAATACCCCAATCCCAACCCGCGTGACACTGCGTCTTTCGCAAGGTGTTCATATAAGGAATTTGGTTATTACCCACAGCCCAAGGAACAGGAAAAGGGAGTTTTTCTGCACGTGCAGCCGCTTCAACATCCGCACGTTTTAAAGTGATAGATAGGGTATTTTCTCCCTCGACTAACCACTGACGGACGTTACATTCATAACGCCGAAACATATTACTGCATTGCAGCACACGTTGACCGTTTAAGTGAATGTCAGCCATGGTATCAACCATGCTCATTGATAAATCGATCACTGTAGAAGCAAGAAACTCAGCATCGACCTCAAACGTACGTGTTAATTGCCAATCATGTTCTGAAACCCACTGCACGTTACTCTCGTTCGTTCCCCAATATGGATCAGGAATCATGTCGGCGGCAAGCAGCGCTGAGTGCACATCACCAGGTAATCGCATAGGTGTTTGAAGCGAAGGATCATTAAGTGAAGATAAATACCACTGACCATCGAGATTTAAAGCGCTCATATGCACTGCTCTCCTTTATATGAAATCAACGAATAAACTGAACCAAAGATGGGCAGGTCAGTAGACGTCATCATACGAGGCGAAGAAAAAGAAAGGGATAGATGAGCATCACCGTTTGGCAAAGATTTCGATCCTTTGATCAAAAAGAAGAACTGGATCATGTTTTTTCGCTTCGATAAAAAAGAGAGTTATTTTCGATATGAATAAAAAGCTATCGACGCCATATCTCACTGCGATCTCGACCAAACGTAACAAGGTTCACTTCTGGCGGGACATCAATATCAAACGTAAAAGTAGCGCGGCTATCATTCGGCTCTCTTTCACCAATTGCAGCCTTGATAAACAACGCGTCACCTTCTTGTGTCAATGTATGTTCAACCAAGACTAGATCAGAGTCCGTTATCAACCCACTGATCCGCAAAGTCGCCGTATCTTGGGAATGGAAGTCGACAACACGCATGTTGCTCACTGATCCGCTAGCGATATCCAATGGATCACTTAAGCAACCCACCAACAATAAAGACATGATTAACAAGCTAATTCTTTTCATAGAGGCTCCACAAAAGTGAATTTCATTAATAATGTCAATATGAAGCGATAGGAGATAGTCATTTGACACTCAATGCGAAGCACTTCTCATAGCGCATTAAAGAACTGTCGTTATCAGCAAGTTTCGGTGGCAATTCCATCGTGCCATTTCACCATCTCGGGATATTGATCAGTCTTCGTGCTTAAACACCCAATACTGGCTCAATAAGAAATTACTCAACATCCCTCCCCCCACACCAAGGCTAAGCGCAAGAAAGGGGTGGTAACCATGCTGACCAAATAAAGTGATCCAGCCAATGAAAAGTCCGACATTAGGAATCAATGACAAACAAGCAGACAAGAAAAAACGCTGCCACTGAGCAAACATAGGTGCATGCTGTTGAAAGGTAAAAATACGATTGCCGTACCAGGTCACTGTCGCGGCGATAGCAAAAGCGATCACTCTGGCAGTCATCAAGGGCGTACTTAACCCATAATACAGCAACATAAAAAAACCACTATCGACGATAAAGCCAACGACTCCTACTATTCCAAAACGCATCAGCCGAGAAAAACGAGCCATAATATGTTGTTCCTATCCCTTGCTTATGATTAAGCAAGCCACTGCTTGATGTGAAGACATTCAGAAAAACTGGGACAAAGGTCTAGTATTCATGATAACCCATCTTAGTTAACTCATTAAAATTTATGATATTATCCTTCCTCTCTCCCAGCCTGGAATGATGTTATGCTTCGTTTACACAGTACGCCTCGCGCCCATTGGAAAGCACTTGCTGCTGAATATGGTTTCGGTTTCCACTCTATGTATGATGAGCCATATTGGGATGAAAGCGCCTACTACCAATTCACCCTCAAGCAGATCGAAGAAGATATCGAAGCGCCAACGGCAGAGATCCATCAAATGTGTCTAGAAGTCGTTGACCTAGTCGTTAATGACGAAGCGCTATTGCGTCGATTCCAAATCCCAGAAGCGATGTGGCAACCGATCCGTGATTCTTGGAAGCGAAAGGATCCCTCTCTCTATTCTCGTCTTGATTTTGCTTATAACGGTCAAGGTCCGGCTAAGCTTTATGAAAATAATGCTGATACGCCGACATCGCTCTATGAAACCGGCTTTTGGCAATGGCTCTGGTTAGAAGACAGTGTTCAAAGTGGTCAACTAAGGCGAGACAGTGATCAATTTAACCTCTTGCAAGACTTATTAATCGAACGTTTTCACGAGCTATCACAAAAACAGCCAGGTCAGACGCTTCATTTTGCATGCTGTAAGGATACAGAAGAGGACCGAGGTACCGTCCAATACATGCAAGACTGTGCGGATGAAGCCGGGCTTGAAACAGCATTCGTTTTTGTTGAAGATATTGGCATCAATGGTCTTGGTGAATTTACTGATTTACGTGATAGACCCATTCGCTGGTTGTTTAAACTTTATCCTTGGGAGTTTATGTTCGAAGAGCAGTTTTCAACGCATATTGAAACCAGCAAAGTAAATTGGTTAGAGCCATTATGGAAGTCAGTCCTTTCCAATAAAGCACTTTTACCTATGCTGTGGAAGTTATTCCCTAATCACCCTAACCTTTTGCCAGCCTACTTTAGTGATGATCCACAAGCAAAGACGTTGACAGACTATGTGGTAAAACCTCTCTTTGCACGTGAAGGCGCCAATATTGAGATCGTCAGAGATGGTCAGTCGGTCTTAAAGACAGAAGGCCCGTACGGGCAAGAGGGTGCCATTATTCAGCAATACCACCCCTTACCAAAATTTGGTGAGAACTACACCTTAATCGGTAGTTGGCTTGTGAATGATGAACCCGCAGGTATGTCGATTCGAGAAGACAGTAGTTTGATCACACAAGACTACTCACGTTATTTACCGCATATTATCCTCTAATTTCGTCCCGATACATCGTATGCACATCAACATCGATGTGCTGCGATATCGCTCAAGGACAGCCAATCCATCAAAATGTAACAACTCATGACTGAACATCGACTTTAGGAAACGATAACTCTTTGTTTTTAAAAAACATCGTTTTTTAAGTGTGTTACAAGTAGACATAAGTCAGTCGCGGAGAAAAAAATAACCATTGCGTGATAATGAACTCCCCGTTAAATTAGCCCCACTTCTTAACGCACCGTGTTATCGCATCATGAAAAAAAACATCGTTTTATTGTCAGCTCTTCTCCTAGCAGGATGCGCGTATAACCAAGCGCCTATCGTTGGTCCGCACGACAAATCTGCAGAAGAGTTTCAACAAGATATGCAAGAGTGCCAATTTTATGCCGAACAAGTCGACAAAGGTGAAGCCGCTAAAACAGGGGCTGTCAACGCTGGCGTTACTGGTGCTGCATTAGGCGCTCTGCAAGGTGTTTTCCTTTCTGATAACGCAGGTGAAGGTGCACTCATTGGTGCGGTTGCTGGTGGTACCGTCGGCGCAGCGAGCGGGGCAACCGCTGGCGCGATGAAAGCAACAACAGACCAAAGTTATGTACTGCGCCGCTGTCTTGACAGCAAAGGCTACGATGTATTTGATCTGCGCGACTAGCGCAGTCTTATTTTTGGATTTTAATTGAACAACGTTTTTTAGGTTTCACAATGAAAAAATTATTACTTGCTTCATTAATTGCTGCCATTGCTGCTCCTTCATTTGGATCAGAGCTCTTTTTCGGTGGACAGCTTGCTCGCACTTCAGGCGACTACAATTATGGATTTTGGTCCGGTTTAAGCGATGACTCAACTCAAACTCAATTACGATTTGGCTCATATCTTTCCCCAGAGCATCGTGTGATGGCAACCATGGAGTGGAGTGGAGATTCTACCGACGAGTTTGGCCTTATTGCTCACTATGATTACATGATGCCAATGAATGCTGATTGGACAGCAAACATCGGTGTGCACATGGGAACACGCTTCATCGAATGGTTTGATGGTGTCGACAAGTATGATTTCAGCACACTTCAATATGGCCTACAGTTTGGTGCTACCTACCATATCGCGCCAGAGCTCGACTTTGGTATCAACATGCGTTTAAGCGGCTACAATGGCAGCCAAACTAAATCAGGCTGGTTGTTTGAAAAAGATAATGATGCCACGTTTGGTTTCTCGTTCGACTACCGTTTTTAATTGAGTTTCTCTGTTCGTTGAACTGCTCTTTTATTTAGGCGCTTTTTTCACTTCAGTACGGCTTTGATTAAGAGACAGTTTTCATTTAAGAATCATTCTCTGCAAGTACTGGCAGTAAAGAAACATCGCATCACATGACATGAAAGCAGCATATCAATGGCATGCTGCTTTCATGTTTGTTTCGTTTATTGATTCACATTTCGAGTGCGAGAACACAATCACCCATCATCAAACACACGCCAGAAATTTGCACGGATAGTGTCATTTTCAAATAATATTTCATGTCGGCTATTCTCAACGGTTACCAGCGTTAAACAGTGATTACGCTCAACAAACGATGGTGTAGGTTTAGCGTTAACAATCTTCTCGTCTGTCGCTGAAAATATCACAGTATTGGTTTCGATCCGCTCAACCTCTAGCCAAAGGCGCTCTAGGCTATGGCTCGCCGCGTTTAACCATTGCCAAGTTGGTCCGTACATTCGAAATTCAGGCCGCGATAGCGCCAATGTAAACCAGGTATCAAAACGTGCTCTGTCATGGCAAAGCTTTTCAAACAGCTCAGTGACCTTTGTTTCAACAGCGTCATCCGTTACCCCCTGCCCCCACGCATACCGCTCACCAAGCCCAAGCAGTATATGAAGCCGGCTTACCCACTTAATCAGTCGCACAGGCATCGGCAAAGCAATCATTGGCGCAAGACAATAGGCTTGTTGAAAGTGGCCGGGATGATGAGCAATGTAACGCAAAGCCATATGCCCCCCCATAGAGTGAGCTACGACTCTTTTTTCTCCCTGATAGTCTGCGAAAAATTGCGTGTAGATAACATTCAAGTCGTCGAGCTGCTGGTCAAAATCAATACCATAACCTCGATGTGGGTCATCATGAAAACGATCAGAGAGCCCCTGCCCACGCCAGTCGAAACAAACAACCTCCCAGCCTTGGGTAACAAACTCACTAATCACTTCATCGTACTTCTCAATAAACTCAGTAAACCCCGTCAGGAGCAGTACCCGCCCTTTTAAATGAGCATGAAGATGAGGATGATCAAGCGTGCTGTTACTCAAGCGTATATGGTAGCCATCTGTCATTTGTACGGTGAAAAAAGTCGTTTGAATATTAGGAGAGATTAGCTCAGACATTCTTGTCCTCAATTTACACTGTAAACAGCTGCACTCCGGCAACCAGCATCAATCAATGATACACAAGAATGCTCGCATTGTTGTAACGCCATCAACTTTTGAAGCCGCGAGCCAAAGGAAGGCCCGCCTTCAGAGTCATCGTAATATATTCAGAACAGTATCACTGTATGCATTCCGAACATCAGTCGCGTAAGTATGGCGTTAAAAGTGTGAGCCTAGATAAAAGTAGAGCGACGAATGGCCACCTTGAGCTTGCCCATATCCAAGATAAAGCGGCCCGAGCAAAGAATCGGCACCAACGAAAATACTGCCCGCCGTCAGTGTATTATCCCAATGAATGTCACTACTTTCGTACCACGTATTGCCTTGCTCTAACGAACCACCGACAAACAACGCAGACTGAACGAAGCCGTAATCAATTTCGAACAGTCGATATTTATATTTGATTGAGGCTAACGCACGATAACGACCGTTTAACTCGTAGCGGCTAAAGCCGGATAAATTGAACAAACCACCAAGATCTTGAGCATGTACAGGAAGGAGCTCCTCTGAATCAGATCCCCCAACTAATAGCCCACCGACCCAAGAATGACGACCAAAATCGAAAGGCTTCACGTACTCGGCTTCATAATAGAACGGATTATCTTTACGATTTTCACCGGAAATTTCAGAACGTATATGGCTTGTTCCCAATTTTACCGATGCGTACTGACCCACTTGAGGAAAAAATTTGTTGTCCAACGTATCAGCTAAAAATGACCAATAGACTCCCCAATAGGTAACATCTTGAGTTAATTCGACATTGACCACATTGTACTTACCAATGGCGGCATCAACACCGACAGACGTTTTAACGCTCGGGTTTATGTTCCAACCGATTTCCGCAAAAGTCGTGAGTTCATTGTACTCGGTGTCATAAACGAGGTCAGACTCAGGCACGCCATCAGGTAGTTGATCTGAAGGAAGACGCCCAAACTGTCTGAATTCATTATTCCCCACAATACCGGCCGCAGTATAATACTGCTGCTCGTAATCCCAAGGTAAGTAGACCTCAGTCGAGAGACGCTTCCAGCTTCCTAAATCAAGCTCTGTAAGCCACTCCCCACCTTTATCAGTTAAATTGGTGTAGAGATACTGCGCGCCAAATAAAAACTCTGAGCGGCTGGCAAAATCGTCTTCAATGGCAAGTTTAAAGTTGAGATACCCTGGGCCCCAAACCTTCTCATTCACATCGACCGACAGAATATTCTCACCCCCTTCATGATTAATCACGTAGGTGATCCGATCAAACGTTGATTGGGCATAAAGACGCTCGATCCCTTTTTCGATCATCTCCGTGGTCAATATTTCGCCGGTAGGTAGTTGTAACAATGTATACAGAGCATGATCTGAGCGTTTTGTATGATTGACTATTTCGATACGATCAATATAAAAAGCGCTGTTTGAGAAGAGTTGACTACGACGATCCAGCTTCTGTTTCTCATACTCATCATATTCTTCAACAGAGACCTGCCATTTAAGCAGTTGAGGAAGTTTTTTTTCAGCAATCGCTCGTCCCGCATTATATGCGGAGAGCATGTCATCAAAATCGACGGCAGTCATATGACTCACATCAGGCTGTAAGTAAATATCTGAATCAGACAATAGGGAGACTTGCGCGTCACTCCCTAAGTTAGTCATATGAGTAATTAATTGCCCAGCAATATTAAAGCCTGAATTGAGCTCATCTTGCCCATAAAGACTGTCTCTGAGATCGACGGCAATAATATGCTCTGCCCCTAAAGCTAACGCTTGATCAACAGGCATGTTATTAACAATGCCACCATCAACAAGCATCCTTCCTTCCCACTCGACAGGCTTTAGGGCTCCGGGAACCGTCATAGAGGCTTGCATCGCAAGTGAGAGGTTACCTTTAGACAAAACATAAGGTTCGACCGTTTCAATATCTGCCGCTACAGCACGGTAAGGGATAGCAAGCTCATCAAAGCTTTGGAGTTGGGGGATATTATTAGTGAGTTGGCGAAGCAGTATTGCCATCGCATGGCCTTGAAAAGCACTGGGCCGAGCGTTGTATTCACCATCGAGATTAATGCCAATTCCTGTACGCAATTGGTATTGATCGCTTTGCTCTTTACGTCGAAGAGAAACATTCTGTCGGCTGGTCTTCTCATCATAGCCATCAGACCAATCTACGCCAAAGGTACGCGTCTTAACTTCATCAGCAGATAGTCCCATGGCATACATCCCTGCCACGTATGCTCCCATACTTGTACCAGTAACGATATCAACAGGGATACGGTTTTCTTCAAGAACCTCTAATACACCAATGTGCGCAGCGCCTTTCGCCCCACCACCACTTAACACTAGCCCCACTGGCTCACGAGCAAAAGTTGGACTGATGATCAAGGAACTCAGAACAATGATCAAGGTTTTGCGCATTGTTACTCCCTATATGGCTTGTTCAATAGAGGTATGCCTTGATCATTCTTCCTATGATCCCGTAGCAACCTCATCTAATGCATTCATCACTTGCTGATTAAAATGACCTTCAAAAACCAATCTAGAGACTTTACGGCGAACTGCCAAGCCTGAAATCAAACGTTCAATAGAAAGGTGTTTTGATTCATTTTGAGAATTATACATCTCAACCACTTGGCTAAGGGTTTCGTAGCTCAGCACTTCCTCGCCTACTTTGAGCCAGTCAAGCTTCTCTAAGTAACCCTGACACTCTTCAGTGATTGTAGATACGCTGTGACCCGTCATCGCGGCAAGAGCGGTTATAGAGCGTTTGAGGGCTTCCTCTGAGGTATATTTTGATAAAACAATGGTTAGCTCATCAGCATTGATCTCAACAAGGTGCTTACGTTGCTTAACTCGGCGACCTAGTCTGCCTTTAGGTCGTTTTTCCTTACGCTGGATAGGTTCAAACTCACCATCAATGATCTCGGAAAGCTGATCAAGCTGCTGTTTAGGCAAGATCTCATTTCTAAGTGGGTTTGGCATCGTTGGCGCCAGCGAGCGTTTACCTTGATTTGTCGTTTTTGCACGACAGTAACGGATCACTTCATCAGGATCACACTTAATATCAATTCGGAAATCAGGGTACTTCTGCTCGCCCTCATCTGGAATGATTGTTAAATGATAGCCCCATAAGTTAACAGTAAACACGCCATCCATGACTTGATGCTCTGCGAGTTTGCGTAATTCACGTATCATCTCAGCACTAAAACGGCGCCATTCGATGTTTCGCGCTAATTTTTGGTTCAATTCACTCAGCAGCATAGAATCGTTCAAGCGACGCGACATACGGCTTCTGAAGAAGGTATATAACTGGAAAATCATCGTATTCTGACGAAGAATTTCTGGTGGGAAGAGGAAAAAGTAATCCCGGGTCAGCAGTTCTTCAAAAAACGAAGGCTCCCAAACCAAAATATACAGGTTAGGTTTAATTTTGATCTCACCGTCATCACCTTCGCGTGGTGCTTCATCCGAGGCCGTGATCGTTCTAGCGACAAACCGAAAACGATCTGACTTAAAACCTTCAGGCATATTTTCACTCAACCAACGGCCCGTTAGCTCATGCAGCTGAAAATCGGTAAATTCGATCCTATCGATGCTTTCACGAATAGAATCACGAGCAGGCCCACTGTCTTTCTTGCCTCGAAGTGCTAAAACATCGGTAATATAGACAGGTGTTTTATTGTCTAAACGTTTGTTTTGTAACTCATATTCTGAAATATGATGCTCGTGGTACTGTACCGTCAAAGTGAACAAGGCGAAGAGCGTCATAAGATCATCAACAGTCATGATCGATTTAGAAGATCGTGTTTCAATGATCGCTTTTGTCCCAGAAATCGCGACCATCGATTTTTGGTAACTCTTTCTTGTTCTTGGAGGCGCCAAAGCTTGATCAATGATCCCAGCCCAGCTGGTCGGAGAGACGACTATTTGATCGGCTTCGTCAGGCATTGTCGGCGGAATACCTAATCCATGCTCTGTCAATAAACGTCGATTAACTTGCGTTTGTGCTAATGCTTTCGAACGTTTTTGTTTCTGTTTTTGTTGATGTTGTTCTGAATTAAGAACATGCGAACCTAACTGAGAAACAAGCAACGCAGGATTCACAAAGTGGTGCAGCATAGTTTTGCCTGCTAAACCCTCTTCAAAACGAACACCTTGCTGTTTAAACAAGCCAATAGCGACTGCTGCGCGCAGCCTTTGCTGAATTGCGGCTCGAGTCAGTTGTCCTTCTGTCGCGTCAATTAATTCTGTGGTTGATACAAGACCATCTGGAGATGATAAACCTCTGAGCGAAATTAAATTTAATAGCTCTATGATACTCTTAGTCACACCTTTGAAATGCTGGTACTGGGGTAGCCAATCAACCAACATGGGTGGGATCTGAAATAGATGCCCGTCTTTGTGCGTTCGGGGCAATGAGATCAAAATTTTATTGTCTAGAGGGGTTTCCATTTGCAGATCGTCGTAATTTCACCATGTTTCCGAAGATTAATAGATCGAATATAAAAAATAAAGATCTTTTTGTTTTTTTTTATTTAACTGATCTTAATGATTAATATTGATCTATATGATTAAAGTGATCATATGATCTGGGCGTGCATAAGTCCGTAAGATACTGAAAATAAAAGATAGTTTTTCATGGGTATTCAAAAGCATGATCAAGATTTCATCGGAACAGTGATCACCTTAAACCTGAAAACATGATCATTAAAGTGACGCAACGATGATCATTGAGAGTACGCATGCATGATCATGTACGAATTGAAACGATGATCATGTTCTATTCAAGTGTAATTCACAGAGTTATCCACAGGCGGAGTCTTTCGTTTGTTTTTTTAGTACGATTTACACTGTGAAAGCATGATCAAGAAAGCGTAATATCGAATTGATATTGGTTATGATCTTTACTTCACCTTTTTTGGCTAATTTTCGGAAGAATGATCATGATAAGGCCTGAAAAGATGATCAAGGCTTGTGATCAGTATGAAGTGCTGGCGGTTTTGATTCAATTCCATGGTATTTTGTCTGTTTTGATGCAAATTTTTGAGGTTGAATGCACAACAACCGTAAAAAAAATGTTTATTCTCATGCTTCCGGCCTCATTTTTAGCTTGATCATTGTTCCGGTACTCTTTCTTATTTCAGTCTGATTGTTCTGCTGACCATGATTGATCTATTTTCTACTTTTTCTCATGCCTTTATCATTTTTATCGCTTACTGAGTCCACAAATTCACTGATTTCATCATTTATTATTGCTCTTTTTCCAAATGACATCTCCCGTACTTTCAATTGCATTTATCATGCTTCCGGAGAAATATTATTTACATTGTAAAAAAGTGACACTGTATCATTTAAAATGTGGCTTTGTTTACGATGTCCTAGCCGTTTAAGTTTCGGTGAGTAAATTGTCTTTGATCACCCTTTTGTGATGCTTGTATCACTGATTAGTGGAAAATTGTTGATGTACAGCTAAACATTGCGCGATTGTAATTATGCTGTACAATGATGAGTAACTTTATTTGAGGTGAATTATTCATGAATAGGGAACAGACCATCGATCACCTGTTCAGCATTGCAGAGCAGACTAAGCAAGTGCAGGCTGATCGAATTGAAATTGTTTTGGAAGAACGCAATGACGTGCTTTTTCCACCGATGTCAAAAGCATTAATGGAAACGCGTTCCGGCCTGACTCGTCGAAAGCTTGATGAAGCGATTGGAAGAATGGAATCAGAGGGGCATCAGTTTACAAAGAATAATGCCAATCACTATTCTATTACGTTAGAAGAAGCGCACCAGTTAATGTCTGCTGCCAAGATTCCTGCGTTTCACGAAAAAATCAGCTCTCCTAAGAAGCCTTGGGTAATCAATGTCCAGAACCAAAAAGGTGGTACTGGCAAGTCAATGACAGCGGTTCACATGGCCGCATGTTTAGCGCTAAACCTTGAAAAGCGTTATCGCATTTGTCTTATCGATTTAGATCCACAAGGGTCATTACGCCTCTTCTTAAACCCACAAATTTCATTTGCTGAGCAAGAAACCATTTATTCTGCGGTAGATGTCATGCTGGATAACGTGCCAGAAGGGACGAAAGTTGATAAAGATTTCCTTATGGATCAGGTTATTCTTCCGACGCAATATCCAAACTTAAAAACAATTGCTTCGTTTCCTGAAGATGCGATGTTTAATGCTGACGCATGGCAAGATCTTGCAAACAACCAATCTTTAGATATTGTCGAATTGCTCAAACAAAAAGTGATTGAGCCGATTGAAGATGAGTTCGACGTTATTATGATTGATACAGGTCCACATATCGATCCACTTGTTTGGAACGCGATGTATGCGTCGAATGCACTGATTATCCCTTGTGCCGCTAAGCGTTTAGATTGGTCATCAACGGTGAATTTCTTCCAGCATTTACCTGCTGTTTATGAAATGTTTAACGAAGATTGGCCTGGTTTGAAGTTTATTCGATTAATGCCGACCATGTTTGAAGATGATAACAAGAAGCAAATGTCTGTGTTGACTGAAATGAACTACTTGTTGGGTGAGTTAGTTATGATGGCCACGATCCCTCGTAGTCGAGCATTTGAAACTTGTGCAGATACTTATAGCACGGTATTCGATCTCACAACGCAAGAGTTTGAGGGTGGTAAGAAAACACTTAATAATGCACAAGAAGCAATTCAGCGTGCCGGTTTAGAGCTGGAACGAATTCTTCATGGCCATTGGATGATGATTAACGAGGAAGAGTAATGGCAATAAAAACCTCTGATCTGAATGCGCGCCTTTTTGGAAAGGCAGACAAACGACGTGCGACGACACATCAAGAAGCACAAACTGCAGCGAAAGAAAAAGCCGCGGTTATTGAGCTTGCTGTAGCTGGCGAATCAACAGTTTCTTTTGAGTTAATCACTGTTGAGGCTGAAAATGTTGCAGAAAAAACGCATGTATTTGAAGAAAATGCTCGAGAACAAGCATTCCTAACTCAACATGCGTTAGCGGATATTTTGATTACTCTGCGTGAACGTGGTCAGCAATTTCCTGCAGTGGGTCGTTGGCGTGAAGATGGTAGCATCGAAGTTTTAGATGGCAGCCGTCGTCGCATGGCATGTATTCTCGCGAATAAGCCATTTTTGATTTACGTTGCACACGGAATTACGACTAAACATGCGAAGTTTTTGTCTGATGTTGCTAACGCCCATAAACCACTTTCTTTGTACGAGCGTGGTAAAGAGATGCAAGCGATGCTCTCACGTGGTGATGTGTGTGATCAAAAGGAACTTGCTAAAGTTTGTCAGTGTAGTGAAGCACTGGTAAGTGGGGCACTTAAGGCTGCTGATTTACCGATGGAGCTGTTAATGGCGTATCCAAGCGTCAGTGAACTAGGCCGTCCAACAATCGTTAAACTGCATCGTATGTTCTTCAATTTACCTGACAGTGAACGAACAAATTTACTGTCTGATATCAATCGTGACGATCAGCCGTTGTGGCAAACAAAAGATATTAGTGGTTTGTCTCGTTTAACGCGTGAAGTGACTTTAGATATCGAGAAACTGGTTGCGACCAGTAAGCCTGAAAAGCCGAAGAAAAATGGTCCTGAAGAGTTAGTTAAGGGACGTGTTTCCTTCCAGCGCGACAGCGATAAACTCACTATGAAGTTCAAAAAACTGGATGATGAGCAAATGAACCGTTTGCTTGGACTAGTCAAAGAGTTTATTGAATCATAGAACCGACGTATTATAGAAGCCGCCAAGTGCGGCTTTTTTTATATCGGTCTCTTTGTATCATGACAAAAAACACTTCCAACCTTACCAAAGTCTCTCACCGTCACTATCTTGAGTTAATGGTTGATTCGGCTAGATTTAGTCATACTCGAGGATTCATTGCTTCACAGTTAGAAAATCCTGTTGAGCTTCTACAGCCTCTATTTGATACCTACTCCTCTACGTTAGTTGTTTCTCCAACGGGGTTTTCTCCTTTCATCTGTCCTTCTGATTCTGAGGGGCTATCGGCTTCTCATGCAAATCTTCATATTAAGGGTGTTTGTGAGTCCATTACACCGAAAAAACTTCGTCATTATTTGGGACGCGAACTGGAATTATTGGTCTTAGATTTTCGAGAAGGTATTGATGCGAATGTGTTGGGTATTGGCTGTGGGCTAATTTGCGGCGGTGGAATGTTGGTGCTTCTATTACCCATTCACTTTCCTTCTACGCCGTTTGAAAAAGTGATCTCTTCGCAAATTGATGTTGCTGAGGGCTGTTTGCGTGTATCAAATAGTCATGTCTCGTATCGTTGCTTTGATGGTGAGAAAGCGAATCCCCCTTATGTTGATAAGCTCCAGTGCCGAAGTTTGGATCAAGCACTCGCTGTTGAGGCAATAAAGCGTGTGTCTACTGGGCATAGTAAACGGCCGTTAGTATTAACGGCGGATCGAGGTCGTGGAAAGTCTTCTGCTCTTGGATTAGGCATCGCACAATTAATGAGTGATAGGCCACTTAACGTTATAGTCACAGCTCCACAGTTCTCTGCTGTTTCTGGGTTGTTCTCACTTGCGGCATCACAGCTTGGTCTCGATGATTCTAAACATCTCACTTTCGATTTTCCAACATCAAAGCAAGCTTCTCCATCATGTAGTCAACTGCGCTTTATCGCTCCCGACTCACTATTAAGTGAACGTCCTGATGCTGACCTCGTTATTGTCGATGAAGCTGCTGCCATTCCAGTTCCGATGCTTTTTGCGCTGGCTAAACATTATCGTCGAATGGTTTTTAGTACGACAACTCATGGTTATGAAGGCTCCGGACAAGGGTTTCAAATTAAGTTTGTTCCTTTGCTCAAAACGCTTTACCCCAATTTTCGCCAACTGACGCTCACCACGCCCATTCGGTGGGCGCAACACTGTCCATTAGAGCAATGGCTGTTTGATGCTTTACTGTTAGATGCAGAGCCTAGTCGTTCGAATCTTTCTTCGAGCTCGTCACCCATTTATCGTGTTATTGACCAAGTTGAGTTGATAGAAAATCCTACGCTTTTAAGGCATCTGTTTGGACTTTTGATTGAAGCACATTATCAAACGTCACCTTCTGACTTGATGCAGATGTTAGATGACAGTGCCATTTCTATATTTGTTGCTGAAGAGGATAACCAAATCATTGGATGCCTATTGGCTTGCAGTGAAGGTGGTTTTGAACCTTCCCTTGCAGAAGACGTTAGACTAGGCCGTCGGCGTGTTAAGGGGAATATGATGGCGCAAAGTATTGCAATGCACACAGGAACCGTTTCAGCTCTAGAAGGAACGGCGACACGAATTATGCGAGTTGCTGTTTCTAGCCAATATCGACGTGCGGGAATCGGCACAGGTTTGGTCAATTATCTAAGGCAAACGGTTGAGACTGATTACTTAGGAACGAGTTTTGCCTGTCATACTGATACATTAATGTTCTGGACCGGTTGCGGTTTTGTCCCTGTACGGCTCGGTATTTCAAGGGATGCATCGAGTGGAACACATTCGATGTTAATGGTTCATCATCATGAAGCACCTGCTTGGCTCGAACCATTGTTCCAGCGTTTTGGTCGTGCTTTCGTGCGTCAATGTTTGGAACAATTCCAGACACTAGATATTAATGTTGTGATGCACCTCCTTACTGTTATCCCGCAATTTGATAAGGTATCTTCCTCTGATATCGAGGTACTTATTCTTTATGCGAATGGAGGGCTTGGGTACGACTTAGTGGTCGATGAACTAAGTCGTTGGGTTCGCCACTTCGTCTCTTCTTCAAATCAAGTTCCATCATTTGAGCTTGAGCAACTCGTTCTAAAATGCGTGATGAATCAGAGTTGGGCTCTGTTACTGAATTCAAACCCTCAATCAAGTCGAAAGCAGATTGAACATATTTGGCGGCAATATCTTGGGCAGAAGCTGGCAGAATTTACAGTGTAAATTAGTGTTGAATGTCATTGGTCTCGCTAAAATTTTAAGAGTAAATGCTCTGTTAAATGAGTGATTAACGTCAGTGAGTGATAGAAGTTCTGTCGTTCAAAATTACTAATGAGAGTTTGGTCAAAAATAGGACTGTAATAGATTGCATAAGCCGTCTAATTTCGTTTCTATAGACTAGAATTCTAGTCACTAGTTGAACTTAATATCACGTTTTTTTGAAGAAAGGGGTAATGGTGGCACAACAATTGGTAGTTCTTTCGCATGACGAGTCGCAGGTTTTTTTGCAGCCGGCGGCATACGATCGTGAACAGCATGGCATTTTGTCGGTAGACGATATTTATTCTCTACTTACGGCTTACCGTGTCCGCGATTATTATGTGAGTGAACCACAGCTTGTTGATGTGCTGACGTCACTCCTTGATGAGAATGAAAAGAGAGCCAACACCCCAATTATAATTGCAGAGCGTAGGGATGCTCAATCAACCATTAGGATTGATGAAGATGCGATGACAGCCTTTGTGACAATCGTTGGAGGTTATGGAGGTAAATCGATCACTCACCGTGAGCTGATTGCATCACTTAGTGCAGAAGGCGTTGTACACGGCATTAGTAATAATCATCTCGACGAACTTCTTTTAAGAGCACGTAAGTTGCAGCCTGGTGAAACGCTCTCGGACGCTGTTGCGTTTGGTACACGTCCAATTAATGGGAAAGATGCACAGCTTAAGGCGATGGTTCGAGATTGTGCGCAGCGTGTACTTCGGCCTCGTGACCGTGGAGATGGAACCGTCGACATGCGTGACTTAGGCGATATCATCATGGTGGAGGCTGGTACACCGGTGATGAAGAAAACACCGGCTACCCGAGGAAAAGATGGCATCAATGTTAAAGGGCGTGAACTCAAATCTAATAATGGCAAAGACCGAAATTTTAAAATAGGCAAAGGCACCGTCATTTCTCCTCAAAATCCATTGCTGCTACTTTCTGCATCTTCAGGCATTCCACACATCAAAGATAACACTGTTGAAATCGATGAAGCGCTTTGCCTCTCTTCGGTAAATGTCAGTACAGGACATATTATTTTTGATGGGAGTATTGTTGTAAACGGTGACGTGTCACAGGGAATGAGAGTGAAAGCGACTGGCACTGTGACAGTCGGTGGATTTATTGAATCAGCCTCTGTAGAAGCGGGTGAAGATGTTGTTGTCGCGAATGGAATTATTGGCCGCAGAGGAGAGAAGCTCAATTGCAATGTGAGTGCTAAAGGAAAGATATCATCCAAGTTTGCACAGTATGCCAACTTAAATGCGGATGGTGACGTACATCTTTTTCTGCATGCATTGCATTGTCACATTCATAGCAAAGGAAACCTCGTTGTTTCAGACTCGATGGGAAGAAAAGGTACACTCAATGGCGGATTCGTCCGTGTGGGTGGTGGTATTCAAGTTGTTAACCTTGGCGCTACAGCGTCAACCCCAACAACAATTTCTGCTTTTGAAAATTATGAGCGTTTAATAAAGCAACGTAGACAGTTTACGACTGAACTAAAAGTTCAGCTGGATACAATGCAGAGAGTGCTTGGTGCTGCTAAGAAAATAGCATCTTTACCAGCAGCTAAGCGTTCTAAAGAAACCATCGTTAAGCTCAAACAGGCAAAGGCGAGCTTAACAACTCAATTAAGTCGCCTCCAATCGTCTATTGACGAATGTAACGAAGAGCTCACTCAGCAAAGCCGTCAAAGCACAGTGACAGCGATCAATCATGTTTACCCTGGTGTTCAATGTACGGTTGCTGGTGAAGCGTTAAATATCCTCGAAGAGCATGGTCCGAGTAAATTACGTTTTAATGGTAAGACCATCGACATGCAGCCTATCTGATAGCCTAGCCTCTACGAAAACCAATATCTGTGTATGAACAGTTTTCGTTTTCACTTTAAATCGACGCTTGTTTTCATTCTGATACACTCTTTGTTAGCACTGCGTTTAGTCCAGTGAGTGAATATGCTAGTATTTACACTGTAAATTACTTATTGATGGGTCAAAATGTCTGATACTTTGCTTTTTCATAAAACCTATTTGCACAATGACAGTAAAGAATGGGTTGTCTTTGTACATGGAGCCGGTGGTAGCTCATCAATTTGGTTTAAGCAGATTCGTGCCTATAAAGAGCACTTCAACGTGTTACTTCTTGATCTCCGTGGCCACGGGAAATCAAATAATATGTTGAAAGACATTATTGCTAATCCTTATAGCTTTAAAGAAGTCACGACTGACATCGTTAGACTGCTAAACCATTTACGTATTCAAAGTGCTCACTTTGTTGGAATCTCTTTGGGTACTATTATCATTCGTAACTTAGCAGAGCTTGCTCCTGCTCGTGTGAAATCCATGGTACTCGGTGGAGCTATCACACGTTTTGATATTCGTTCGCAGATCCTAGTGAAGCTTGGTGACATGTGTAAAAGCTTCATTCCTTACATGTGGTTGTATTCTCTATTTGCGTACATCATCATGCCTCAAAAGAATCAAAGAGAGTCTCGGCACCTATTTGTTCGTGAGGCCAAAAAGCTCTGCCAGCAAGAGTTTAAGCGCTGGTTTAAACTTGCTTCCGATGTAAACCCACTGATGCGCTATTTTAAAGAGCGTGATATACCGATTCCTACGCTCTATCTTATGGGCGCAGAAGACTACATGTTTATCAAACCGGTTAGAGAGATGGTTGCGGCACATCAAAATAGTTATCTGACAGAGTTTGATAACTGTGGCCATGTTTGTAATGTTGAAAAGCCTGATGAGTTCAACGAGCATTCAATTGCTTTTATTAAGCAGTTTGCTGCGTAACGAAAAGACAATTCACTTCATGCGGAAAAAGGCTTTCATTGAACGATGAAAGCCTTTTTTATATTAAAAATAAAATGCGAAGAGACGCTTTACCTATCTTTATAGAAACCCTTGTCTATGTTGTGCTTCTTGAGTTTGTCGTAAAGTGTTTTCCGTGCGAGCCCTAACTCTTCTTGGACATCCTTGAGGCGACCTTCATGGCGTTGCAGCGCATCGCTTAAAATATTGCTTTCAAACTGAATGACCATGTCAGCCAAAGGTTGATGGTTGTTAGAGGTGTGAGGGCTAGCGAGTTGGAGTCCTTTTCCCAATAGCACAAAGCGTTCCGCGACCATGCGCAGTTCGTGTATATTGTCAGGCCAAGGATGCTCGAACAGTCTTCGTCTTTCAGAGTCATTGAGCTTATGGTGAGTTAGGCCAAAACGTGATGCTGCATTCCGGCAGAAATTGTTGAAGAGTAACTCGATGTCCTCTTTGCGTTCAACCAAGCTAGGCATTGAAATGGTGATTGTACTCAGTTGTAGATAGAGCTGAATATTAAAATTCTCTGGGTTAGAGAGCCACTGAGGAGTTTGCTGCGAACTCGCAACGAATCGGACGTGACTGGGCTTTGTCGTAAGCCAAGTCGCGAGTGTGAATTGATCTTCTAAATGATCTATCCCCTCTAAGTAGAAAAGCGCAGTTTCGTAGGAAGGAATATTATTCGCTTGATGGATGATCTGGCTAACGGTTGTATAGGTGCACTGGGTAGCGAAAAATTGCGTCGACTCTGGTTGGAGAAAGCGTGCCGCGAGTTTTTTTCCAGAGCCTTGCGCTCCACAGATGAGGAGGTCGTTCTGCCGACCTTTTTGGTGAGCGAGCACACGCCGAATCTGCTGAATTTCATGAGTGTTGCCAAGTAGCCGTGGCCCAGGCTGAGTTTGAAGATCTAACTCTTGGCGGAGATCTCTATTTTCGAGAATGAGACGACGCTTGTCGATACCACGATGAATGACATCGAGCAGGTGTGTTGTAGCAAAAGGCTTCTCAATAAAATCATAAGCCCCTTCACGCATTGCATTGACAGCCGTTGAGATATCTCCATGGCCAGTCAGCATGACAATGGGAAGCTCTTTGTCGATTAATAACGCATGTTTCAAGAGTGCCATACCATCCATCATTGGCATATTTATATCGGTGATAATGATACCGCTAAACGTACAGGTTATTGTTTTTAGTGCTTGTGTCGCATTTGAAAAGCAGATGACATTGAGGTCGTCGAGCTCAATCGTTTGTTGAACAGCGTCACGAATACTCTTTTCATCGTCTATGAAAATAACATCAACACTCATTATTTTTCTCCGTTGATATTGGAATATAAATATGGAACAACGCGCCGCCTGTTTTATGTTTCGAAACGCTCAAAGTGCCCCCAAAGTCTTCGCATATACGCTTTGAGATTGTTAGGCCGAGACCGAGTCCATCATGTTTAGAAGTGAAGAACGGGTCAAAAATCTGATGAGGGTTGTCGATGCCAGGACCGTTATCCCATACTTGGATTTCCATACCATCGAGATGTTTGACTGGTGTAATACCAATTTGTGGCGAAGGGTGGGACTCTAAGGCCTGTTCAGCATTTGTGAGGAGATTAATAATGACTTGTTCAAGCTGAACGGCATCAGCGTTAACAATGTGACCTTTATACTTTTCTTCTAGCTTAACGATGATGCCCGCCTTAAGTAGGCGACTATTGACGATGCTCAAAGCAGAATGTATTGCTGACTGCAAGTCGCAATAAGCTTGGTTTGTACCGTTCTTGCGTGCAAAGACTTTCAGCCGAGCGATAATTTCACTGATCATCTTGTTGAGTTTGATAATTTGTTCAAGGTTACCATCCACACGCTCGTAACGTTGCTTAATCAAAAATTGCTGTGCATTTTCCGCATAGGTACGCATGGCTGCCAAAGGTTGGTTTATTTCGTGATTTATACTGGCTGAAAGCTCGCCTAGCATGGCAAGTTTTGCGGCCTGAATCAGCTCTTTTTCTGTCTGTCGCAGTGCGTGCTGACTATGTTCATATTGGCGTAACGTTTCACGCAGCTGTTGGTTGCTTTGTAGGAGTTTGTTGGTTCTTTCTTTTACCAAGTGCTCTAAACGTGCATTGAGGCGTGCAAGTTTTTGCTTTGTTGAGTAAGTCTCAAACCAAGACGCTAGAGCGAAACAAATGAGGAGGTAAAAGAGAGAAAACACAACAGTGGCTTGGCCAACAGCTTGCCATATTTCATAGACGGGAGAGAGGCCAAATATACGCCACCCCAGATGTGGCATTGGGTACATCTGGCTAATGTACTCTATCTCTGTGCCATCACCCTGGAGCATCGTAAGGGTAGGGCGTGTTAGCTCGTCGAGTGTGACGGCTGTTGTTAAGGGACTCAGCGCCGGTGTACCGTATTGCCGAGAAGCGATTATTTTTTCTTTTTGGGCCGTTGATAGTTTGAGTAGTGATTGATAAAGGATTTCAGATCGAGAGCTGTAGAAAACAACGCCATTATTATCTGTTATCAAGTAGTCAGAAGACTGATATCGCCAGAGTTCTTCTATCTCACCGAGGTCGATTTTGATAACGAGAACCCCAAGAACCGTTCCGTGCCTTAATACAGGTGCTGAAAAATAGTAACCGCGGCGCTGAGACTGCAGTCCAAGAGCAAAATATTGACCCCGTTGTTCTGTTAACGCTTCTTGAAAGTAGGGTCTAAACCGAAAGTTGTGCCCTACAAAGGAGTCAGATTGCTTATGATTACTAGAAGCAAGGGTTAACCCGTTATGATTAATGAGGTAAATCACATCAGCTTCAAGGGTTTGCTGCCACTTATTGAGGAACCCGTTGGTTGCGTTAGCATTGTGAGGTGCGGTCAAAAAGCGTACAAGTCGAGGGTCGCTGGAAAGGAGCACAGGAAGTTGGCTAAACCTTTCTAGCTCATTGCTTAACGTTTCGCTTAATTGAGTAATGTCTTGATTAAGGTTTTCTGCAACGTTATTTCGAGCTTGTTGGTAGGCGATAACACCGATTACCCCCGTCATGAAGATACCGAGTAATAGAGCGAACCCCACTATAGATCGTTTAAGCACCACGTGATGTCCTTGCTAATTCTACGAAATAACGGTTAATGGATATCAGGTTAACAAATTGTAAAAGCCAAAACCTTGAAAAAACCGACATTACTGCAACGACAAGGACTTGCAGTTCATTCTGAGTGCGAGCACAATCTCCAGACTAGCCATTGATTTTTGAGGAGACAAAGAATGGACTTGGCAGATATTCGCCGTGACTATACTAAAGGCGGTTTGCGTCGTGAGAATTTGCCTGAAGCACCACTGGCTTTATTTGAACATTGGTTAAAACAAGCGGTTGATGCTGGCCTTCCTGATCCTACTGCAATGACGGTTGCAACCGTTTCAGAGCAAGGAATGCCCTATCAGCGAATTGTTTTGCTTAAAAATGTCGATGACGCAGGTTTTGTTTTCTATACCAATCTTGGAAGCCGTAAAGCACAGCATTTAGCGCACAGTAGCAATGTGAGCCTTCACTTCCCTTGGCACAACCTAGAGCGTCAAGTACATATTACTGGCAAGGTTGAGCCTTTGTCTAAAATGGAAGTACTGAAATACTTTTCATCTCGCCCAAAAGAGAGCCAAGTTGCGGCATGGGCGAGCCATCAGAGTAATCGTTTGAGTGCGCGTTCTGCACTTGAAAGCAAATTTCTTGAATTGAAACAGAAATTTTCAAATGGTGAAGTACCATTACCATCATTTTGGGGTGGATACCGTGTTGTTCCTGAAAGTGTTGAGTTCTGGCAGGGGGGAGCAAACCGACTTCATGACAGGTTTTTATTTACGCGAGAAGAAAACGATAAATGGTTGATTGAGCGGTTAGCGCCTTAACTTGATATATCTATTCGGTAGCTAAAGATGGCACTTTCCCCTCGGCTGTGGCGACGTTTAATCACTCCGCATAGCATGTAAATTAGCGGTACACTTTGCGTTTTAAAGGCTATATTCGCTAAACTCACGCTATTTATAAGTTAATGATTTAGTGCTTATCTAACTAGTTTATAAAGCATTTTTTTCTTTTAGTTAGGTGTGTGTTGGATGATTTCACTGAATACTTCTATTGATTAGATATATAGTTTGTTTGCATTAAAATGCAATAATGCTGTGAGGTAGCTCATATATAAACTAGCACAAAATAAACTATCAATGACTTAGTAAGTCGGTTTGGTCGGTTATTGATCTAAATCAAGCCTTGCTGAAGTTGAGTTTTCTACTGTATTGGCAGTTTAATTGATAGCAGGGAGTGATAATTATGGCGAGTTACTACCAGAGTGTATTAACGCATGTTGTGGCGAAAGGAAGTCAGCCACTATTTATGAGATGCCCAGAATCAGCACCAAGACGTAAAGTTAAAGCGAGCTCATTGCCTCGCTCTGCATCCTTTGGCTTTGCAAGATCTCGATAGCGCAATACTTAGGGCGCTAAGCTGTCATCAATAGGCCCGCATTCAATGCGGGCTTTTTAAATCCAAGCTGTTAAGTTTTCGTTTTCAAACCGAAGCGGCTAAAAACAAAGCTTTTTAACACCGAATGCTTCCAAGTAGAGCTGCATCTGCGTTTAAAGCGCCTGTAAGCACTTATGCAAGTCCCCAGCTTCTTAGTAATGCCAAACCTGCACTGATCGTGAACGCAAAGCACAGCGTTGTAAGCGCAATGATATTGGCTGCTAAACGGTCGTCAGCTTTCATGGCCTTGGCCATAATGTAGCTCGCTGCTGCAGTTGGGCTAGCACTCATAAAGAAAATCAACCCTAATGCAGCATCTCTGAAGCCCATCATAACAGCGGCAGAAACGATGAAAATCGGAACGATGATCAAGCGAGCAACGGATGAAATGATCGTTGGCATTGGTGTTGATTTTAATTGCTTGAAATCAAGGCTTGCGCCAGTACATAGGAGAGCGAGCGGTAAGGTCATGTCGGCAAAGTATTTTCCACTCACCATGAGTACCTCAGGCAGGTCAACATTAAGGACTTTCAACAAGGTTGCTGCCAATATCGAAAGGATCAATGGGTTTCGGCTTAATGTCTTGATCATCGTTCCAGAGGATTTCTGTGATCCTCTTGGAGTTAGACTGATCACTGCGAGGACATTATAAAGCAGTGTGATTACCGCGACATAAAACGCACTGGCAGCGACACCTTGCTCACCATAGGCGTTAGCCATTAATGCTATCCCTATGATACCGGTATTGGCTCGAAATGCGCCTTGTACCATGACACTCGTTGTCGCGAAAGGATAAGAAGAAAACCTCGAGACTAGCATCACGGCAAGCCAAACTAAGGTGTTAGCGATAAAGGCGAATAGCAAAATGCTCGCATGAGCCCCAAAATCCAAGTCAACGTTTGCGATACTTAAAAAGAGCATAGCTGGTAACGTTAAGTTAAAAACGAGTTTGGAGCCACTATCAACAAAAGCCGTTGTAATGACGTTTTTTCTTTTAAAAACAACGCCTAAAACCAACATTAAAAATATTGGCGAGGTAATCCGCAGTGCTTCACTGAGGTTAGAAAGAAATAAATTCAAAATGGATCCTTCGGAACAATGATCAAGTTAGTCTGTAACGTTGATCGAAATGATGCCAGAACAATGATCATGGGGCATATGATAATGATCAGTTTTAAGGCATAGATGCTTGTAGATTAGACGCAATACTATGAGATTCAAGGGGCTAGAGGAAGAACCAGACTAGAAGTATGTAAGAAAATCATTCAGAAATTGAAATGACACTGAACGTAATCTGGACAAACTTGATCATCGTTCCGTGCTGCTTTTTAGTCAGTATTACCTTGCTTTGAACTGGCTGAAGCCGAAAAATGAGCCCACGCGCAAAAAAGGAAGTAAATCTCACTACAAAATGTACCTCAAACCTTAACTTTGAAATAACATATCCGAGGTTTGCATGATAGATAAGGGAAGATCATGATTAAGGCGGCAGATTATTTTGTGGAAAATTGGCTACATCAGCCGCGAGAGACCCTCTGGAAACAGATCTCTCCGTTATACGCTGTTGAGGAATCAGAGTGGATCTCACAGCTGATCCCTTTTGCTCGGAACGATGATCAAGAAGGTACTTTGATCGGAGAACGGTCGTTAGCTTTGATTGAAAAAGTGAGGGCGGATAAACACGCCATTCATATGATTGACGCCCTATTAATGGAATATAGCCTCGACACCGATGAAGGTGTGCTGTTGATGTGCTTAGCTGAAGCACTCATGCGAATCCCAGATCAACGAACGGCAGATGCTTTCATCCGTGACAAATTAAGCGTTGCGGATTGGCAGGCGCATCTTCAAAATTCATCGTCTGTATTTGTGAATGCTTCCACGTGGGGTCTATTACTTACCGGTAAAGTCACAGGCTACGGTGTAGTAGACAACCCTGTTAATACACTCAAAAAAATGGTGAATAAGCTCTCTGAGCCAGTCATTCGCAAAGCGATGCAGCAAGCCATGCAGATTATGGGTTTCCAGTTTGTATTGGGTCGCAGTATTAAAGAAGCCATGAAGAAAGGCGCTGAGAACTTCAAGCAAGGGAATAGCTACTCTTTTGATATGCTCGGCGAAGCTGCATTGACACGCGACGACGCGAGTAAATATCTTGCCGACTATCGAGAGGCTATCGATGCAGTGGGCCAAACAATCTGTGATAGTCCATATCCACCCTCAGTTTCGATTAAGCTTTCTGCACTCTATCCACGTTATGAGGCCAGTAACCAGCAGGCAGTTCTTACTGAAATGTATCAAACACTGCTCGCTTTGCTCATTTATGCGAAGGCTCGGGGCGTTGCGATTACGATTGATGCAGAAGAGGCCGATCGCTTAGAGATCTCCTTAGTACTGTTCGAAAAACTACTGCTCAGCGAAGCTTTAAAGGGCTGGGGAGGCTTTGGTATCGTGGTTCAAGCCTATTCAAAGCGTGCATTGGCAGTGCTAGCTTGGCTAACAAAGCTGAGCCATGATGCCGATGTGTTGATCCCCGTGCGGCTTGTTAAGGGGGCATATTGGGATAGCGAGATTAAACATTGTCAGCAACTCGGCCTTGAAGGTTACCCTGTTTATACTCGCAAAGAGTCGACGGATGTTGCCTATTTAGCCTGCGCACGCTTTCTTTTTTCAACAGCCGCGATAGGGCGTATTTATCCTCAATTTGCGAGTCATAACGCGCATACCGTTACTGCCATTGCAACGATGGCACCATCGAGTGCTGAGTTTGAGTTTCAGCGCTTGCATGGCATGGGCGATGCGCTTTATAAGCATGTTTGTGATACTTATCAAAAGCCTGTCCGAATTTATGCGCCAGTTGGCAGCCATAAGGATTTACTTCCTTACTTAGTCCGCCGATTACTTGAAAATGGTGCGAACAGTTCGTTCGTTCACCGCCTTGTCGATGCGCGCTGTCCTGCGACTTCATTGATTGAGCATCCTGTTGATACGCTGTTATCGCGTCAAACACTTCATCATCCAGCCATTGTATTACCGCCTGCTATCTTTGGTGATGAGCGCAAAAACAGTGCTGGCGTGAATATACAGATAGAGAGCGAATATTCATCACTATCAGCATCGATTGAGACTTATTGTCAGCATCAATGGCATGCGAGTTCATTGATTGGTGGGCGTTCTGCCTCTGTTGCTGAGGCACCCAGTGATTTAGCACTTCGTCATTCTCGATCAAATGATTCGGCAGAGTGTGACGTTGAGAGCACAGACAGCCATTCATCCAATAAGGTAACAGCCCCTTATGATCGCTCTCATGTCGTTGGATACGCTGATATGGGCAGCGAGGCTTTAATGTCAGAGGCTATCGATGTTGCATCTAAAGGCTTTGTGCATTGGTCTCAGCGTCCCGTGAAAGAAAGAGCTGAATACTTACGACGTATAGGGGCTAGTTTAGAAGCCCATCAGGGTGAATTGATTACTCTTTGTCACCGTGAAGCGGGCAAAACGTTGCAAGATAGCATTGACGAGATTAGAGAAGCCGTCGATTTTTGCTATTTCTATGCAGCACAAGCTGAAAAGCAGTTTAGTACACCGCGTCAGGTTGTTGGTTTAGGTGGACATGAGACGCTGTTGCGCTATCAAGGTAAAGGGGTCGTATTGTGTATTAGCCCGTGGAATTTCCCACTGGCTATCTTCCTTGGTCAAGTCGCAGCAGCACTGGTTGCTGGTAATACCGTGATTGCGAAACCGGCGCCACAAACTAGCCTTATTGCTTCCCGATGTATTGAGATTATGCTTGCAGAGGGCGTGCCAGCTGATGTGATTCAATTGATACTCGGCGGTGGTGAGGTCGTGGGCGATGTTGTCGCCAATGATAAGCGTATTAAAGGTGTTGTCTTTACGGGATCAACGGCCACTGCCAAATTGATTCAATCGCAAATTGCTCGTAGGCAAACGCCTGCTTTTTTCATCGCTGAAACAGGCGGTTTAAATGCGATGGTTGTCGACAGTACAGCGTTGCCTGAGCAAGTTGTCCGTGATGTCGTTCGCTCTGCGTTTGCATCAGCGGGTCAGCGCTGCTCAGCCTTGAGGGTGCTCTTTGTTCAACAGGATATCGCCCCGCGAATTATTAACTTGATCAAAGGAGCGATGGCTGAGTTGTCTATTGGTGATCCTAATTTACTTAATACAGACGTTGGCCCAGTGATCGACAGTGGCGCAAAGCAAAAGCTCCTTGATCATCTTTCCGAACACAAGGATAGGATCCTCTATCAAGCACCGCTAAAGATCGACAATGAAAAGGGAGACTTTATCTCTCCAACGATGATCAAGCTCGATCATCTAAAGCAATTGTCTGAAGAGCAGTTCGGGCCAATCCTACATGTTATTACTTTTGATGCTCAACAATTATCGAATGTGACGGCTAGCATTAATCAAACGGGTTATGGTTTGACGTTAGGGGTTCATAGCCGTAACGAGCGTACTTATTTACAGGTTGAAATGGAAACACAAGTTGGTAACTGCTATGTGAACCGAGACCAAGTTGGGGCAGTGGTTGGTGTTCAACCCTTTGGAGGGCACGGGCTTTCAGGGACTGGCCCTAAAGCCGGAGGACCGCACTATTTAAGTCACTTTGTTGATGCTGTCGCGATAAAGCGCACATCCGTGAATGCTAACACCAGCGCAGAGGGATAATTGATGAAAAATACACAATGGTCTCAGTGGCCTATTGAAGCGCGTTTAAGCGCTTTGACTGTGTGGGCTGATGAGAAAGGCATATTACCGATTCTTCAACAGGATTATCAGCAACCGCTTGCTCGAATGATGGAGCCTGAAGAGCTGGTAGGTCCAACGGGAGAAACCAATGAACTCTACTTGGTTCCACGCGGTGTGTTTATTGCGACACAATCCGACGAGACCGAGAATGCGGAGGCGCTAAGAGTACTTATCTCTCGTGCATTGTTAGCGGGCAATCGCATTCAATTGGATAGCACGGTTGATGAGCAGTTAACTGCAGAGTGTTTAGCTCTGGGTTTCCAGCTACCGGAAGGGACGATCGTGACGACAGCCGGTACGAAAGTCACGGCAGAACATGCGGGTGTCATCTGTGTTGGCCACTTAGCGCTACAACAGCGTTGGCGTCAGGAGATCGCTCAGTTGTCAGGTGCTATTGTGCCTGTGATTGGTATTGAATCAGGTGCCGCTGGCATCATCGATCCAAATACGGCACTGCAATGGGTATATGAACGCACACGTACTATCAATGTCACTGCCATCGGCGGTAATGCAAGCCTGTTGGCACTGAACGATGAGCGGTAACACTGAACCATACGTTAATGTGTGATCTTGGTGAGTTGATAGTGATAGTGTTGTTTACCGGTGACAGCGACGAATTGCTCACAAAACGTAACGTGAATGATTGAACAATGAGGTGGTTGGTAAAAAATGCACCACCTCTGCTCTATATTTAATGCTTACTTACTCAGTATTGATGGACAGAAATAAAAATAGGGATATTTATGATAGAAAATAATTTTGCCATATCAGCCACGTTTCTCGCTTATTTAGCGATGATGTTGTTGATTGGATTTGTAGCATATCGCCAGACGCGTAACTCTAGCGATTATTTTTTGGGTGGACGTTCACTGGGACCTTGGCCAGCAGCGCTTTCAGCTGGGGCATCGGATATGTCAGGATGGTTGCTACTTGGCCTTCCAGGGTATGCGTTTTCCTCCGGTTATGAAGCGGTTTGGTTAGGTGGAGGGTTATTGGTTGGTACGTGGCTGAACTGGCTTTTAACGGCAAAACGACTACGGACGTTTAGTATTGTTGCAGATGATTCAATTACGCTACCTGAATTTTTGGCGCGTCGATTTAATGACAAAGGCAAACTCCTTCAGGTTATTTCTGCACTGTTTATTTTGCTCTTCTTCCTCTTTTATACCAGCTCAGGCCTTGTTGCTGGCGGTAAATTATTCGAGACCGTCTTTGGTCTCAATTACCAAACAGCGGTCATTATCGGTACCGTCTGTGTGGTGTCATATACCTTATTTGGTGGCTTCTTGGCGGTTGCGTGGACTGATTTAGTGCAAGGGCTGTTAATGGCAGCAGCGCTAGTGATTGTCCCTATTGCTGCTATGAATGGCAGCTTTTCACAGTTAGAAACTGACCTCACTGTGATTAACCCTGAGTTGCTGACTGTTTTCCGCAGTGTAACGGGAGAGCCACTGACAGCGATAGCGATTATCTCACTTGCTGCTTGGGGGCTTGGTTACTTTGGCCAGCCACACATATTGGCACGTTTCAAGGCATCGCGTAGTAATCGCGAGCTGACAACAGCACGTCGTATTGCAGTGATTTGGACGGGGTTATCGATGGCAGGCGCGATGCTCGTCGGTCTTGTTGGATTAGTGTATGTCACGAATAATCCAACCGTTGAACTTGCCGATGGGGAGCGTGTGTTCATGTTGCTGGTTGATGCGATGTTCCATCCAGTGGTCGCAGGTATTCTGCTTGCTGCTATTTTGGCTGCCATCATGAGTACCGCAGATTCACAACTACTCGTCTCATCGTCGGCATTAGCTGAAGATCTCTATAAGCCGTTACTTCGTCCTGATGCAAGTAATACTGAAGTCGTGCTTGTTGGGCGTCTAGCCGTGGTCGGTGTATCCATCATTGCCCTTGTATTGGCGTTTAACCCAGAAAGCAGTGTGCTAGGACTTGTCTCTTATGCATGGGCGGGTTTCGGTGCCGCATTTGGCCCCGTTATTCTTTTAAGCCTCTATTGGCGTGGTATGAGTAAATATGGTGCGGCAGCAGGGATCTTAGTCGGTGGTATCACCGTTGTTTGGTGGAAACAGCAGACAGGAGGTTTGTTTGACCTGTATGAAATTGTCCCTGGATTCATATTCGCAACCATCGCTGCATTGATCGTGAGTATGCTGGCGAAACCAGATGAAGAAGTACTGTACTTATTTGATAAGTATGACACTAAACTTGAAACCCTCGATTAATGAGTCAGGCTTTACAGTGTAAATTGCTTACACGTTAAACTTCGATGACGAAAAGGCCGCTTCATTAATTGAAGTGGCCTTTTTACTTTGATAGGCAGACTGTACTCAACGTTCATTTGAACGGCTTATGGATAAAGTTTTAGCTATTGATAATAAGCTTTATTTCTCAATCTATTGGTGAAAAAATGGGCGCAATGCGTGACGAATCATGCGAATATGCCTTAAAAATGGTAAAATATGGGGTAATTGTCACTATTTGTTGATGTATTCGTGTTACGTCAATAAATAAGTATTTGGTTTAGCACCAGTTAGGTTTAAAAATGACGAATGCGCTTATCGGTATAGCACTTATTACTATACCGTTTATCGTCTTCATTTGGTTTGTCAGTCACATGACGCACGTGAAGCGATCGAAAGTCAGGATTAAAAAGGAGCGGGAAGCTCAGTATCGCTTGGTTTTAGAGCAAGCGAAGATATCTGAACGTAAAGAGCGTCAGCAGAAAGCGCTATCTGGGCACGTGCCAACGTTATTATCGTTGGCAAAAGAGTGCGAGCTGGTCAACGCGCGTGATGCGATAAAATGGTACACCATGGCGGCGCTCAAAGAGAACGAGATAGCGCAACGGGCATTGATCCGTTTATGCCGTGACGATGTGGATGATCCGCATGGACGAGCGAAATCAAGCTACTGGGAAGCCGTTGTTGGAGCACGTAATGGTGAAGCTGACCAGATGCATGCGCTTGGTTTATGTTATCTAAGTGGTATTGGTGTCGAATCGAACTTTGAAAAAGCGATAGAACAAATCACGCGAGCAGGTGAAAAAAACTATCTCCCCGCTCAGCTGTACCTTGGCGATTGGTTCTCAAGTAGAGAGCCAGAGCGTGCCTTTATGTGGTGGATTAGAGCAGCGATTAACCAGGATGCACACGCCCAGAAAAAAGCGGCATTTTGTTATCAAACGGGTGAAGGGATTGAACAAGACAAGAAAAAAGCCATTTATTGGCTTGAGCGTGCAGCAGAGCAGGGTGATGCAGAAGCGCAGTTTTTGGCTGGTAAACTTCATTTAGGAAGTACGGCAAACGATGCGGCGGTAGCTTACACTTGGTTCTCCATTGCATTTGCCAATGGCTATGCTTCTGCACGACAAGAGCGCGATGATGTCGTGCTGTTGGTTGGTATTGAAACGTTGTTGAACGTTCAAGGCGTTGCTAAAACGATTTATAATAAATTGAAAGAGACGCCTTACACTTTATACTCGGCGATGGAAATGTTGAACCGTGTTTATCATCGTGACGGGTATTTTCCTTCTGAGGAAGAGTTGGGTCGCCTTTACAGTACTGACGTGGACTATTACGTACAAGAGTCAGAAAAACAAGAGGCGCAGTCTCCACAAGCATCACAACGCAGTCATGACAATTTAGATCGGCTACTGAGTGAGTTTTCAGGTCAGGACATGGTGAAAAGTAACTATGGGGATGCATCTTGGCGTGAGAGTTAAGGTGAACTTAAAGGATTGTGCTGGCTCATCTGGCTAGAATCCCACTGAATTAAACTGATAAATGACGAAAAAGGTCGAATACGCCGTGCGATTTCTCGCTAAACAGTATTCGACCTTTTTTGTTTAATTTCTAGCGCTTTGTCATTCGTCGACATGCATGTTAGATGTCAGGACTATTCTCTAGGAAGTTTAATACCTTTGGCATTGCATCGATTGTAGAGACTAGTGGGTCTGTGATCGCTGGTCTTGATGGGTCAGAGCGAAAATAAAGCGCTCTCATGTCAGCGTTGATACTAGCCTGAATACCAGGTAACGTGTCATCAACAAACAAGCACTGGTTAACGCTGTAACCCATTTGCATTGCTGTGTAATGCAAAAGGTCGGGGTCTGGTTTCCAGCTTTGAATCTCGAAGGCACTGAATAGGCAGTCATTAAAGTGACGCTTCAAGTTCGTCAGTGTTAGTGTATGCGACATCTTTTCTATCGGGCCATTAGAGGCAACACAGATAGCAATTTGACGGCGTTGTAGCTCTTCTAAGAGCAGTGATACACCGGGAATGGGTTGTAACTCAGATTCGAATCGCTGGCGACACTCTTCACGGTAGAGGGGCTCTAAGACATCAATGCTTACCCGAATACCGCAGCGGTCTCGTGCCTCCGCTAAAATATCCGCTAACTTCCCCCCTTGAAAGTGAGCGATACACTCTTGTAATGAGAGCTGCCCACCAAAACGCGCAAAGACATCAACGAGCGCTTCTTGACATAAGCGTTCACTATCGACGAGCGTGCCATCGCAATCGAAAATCACACATTTTATTGACGAATCTAACACTGAATAGCTCCGTAACTAAGTGAATTAACTCATATTGATGATGACGTTAGATAGATCAATTGCGCAAGTTCTAGAGTGTGTTTTTGATACCTCTGAGGGGCTTTTTATTCGGGAGTATTCAACAACGAGAAGAAGATCACGCCAAGTATTATTTCTATCAATTACAAAATAGTTGAGTACGGCAAGCTAGCATATGAACTGAATTGGACTTTTTCGGTGTGATACAGGTCATAAAGATTGATCTAAGCCAGATTTTTATCAATTAGGTGTCACGAAATGTAAATATACGTTTAATTTTTCAAAAAAAATTGAGTAAACTAAACGAACATAGCAATACATCGTTGAAAGGTATGCTCCACACGCCCATCACAGTTTGCTATTACAAATTTTAGAGGGATTAATCCCCTTTTGTATTCTACACAACGCTTGGAATTTTCATGAACAACTCACTGGTTCTTGTTTTAAACTCGGGAAGCTCTTCGCTTAAGTTCGCTCTGATTGACTCTGATAACGGTGATACGTTATTGACTGGTTTAGGGGAGTGCTTTGGTCTACCTGAAGCGGTGATCGGTTGGAAATTTGATGGTCAAAAATCAGAAGAAGCAATTACTGCTGCTGACAACCATCACCAACATGCTATTAACCGTATCGTAAAATTAGTTGATGACCTTGGTTTTACTGAGCGTTTGACAGCCGTAGGCCACCGCGTTGTTCATGGTGGTGAGAAGTTTACTTCTACTGTTCAAATCGATGCAGACGTTCTTGCTGAAATCGATAGCTTGGCTGATTTGGCTCCTCTGCATAACCCTGCAGCGGTTAAAGGCATCAGTGCGGCAATGGGTGCGTTCCCATCTCTACCACAATTTGCTGTCTTCGATACGGCTTTCCACCAAACAATGCCCGCGAAAGCGTTTACTGGTGCTATTTCTCACGACCTATACAAAGAGTACGGTATTCGTCGTTACGGTTTCCACGGCACTAGTCACTACTTTGTTAGCCGTGAAGCGGCAAAAATGCTGAACAAACCTGTAGAAGAGTCTAGCTTCATTTCTGTACACCTTGGTAACGGCGCTTCTGTTTGTGCCATTAACAACGGTGAATCTGTTGATACTTCAATGGGCTTCACACCACTTGCTGGTTTGATGATGGGCACGCGTTCTGGTGACCTTGACCCAGGTATCATTGAGTTCTTGATGAAGAAAGGCTGGAGCCAAGAGAAAGTCTTCGATACGCTAAACAAAAAGTCAGGTTTCCTTGGTGTTTCTGGTCTAACTTCGGATGCGCGTGGCATCTTAGAAGCGATGGAAAATGGTCATGAAGGCGCTAAGCTAGCGTTTGAAGTCTTCACTTACCGTGTTGCGAAATACATCGGTTCGTACATGATCCCGTTGAGCAACCTAGACGCAATTATCTTCACTGGTGGTATCGGTGAAAATTCACTTCCAATCCGTCGTGAAATTTTGAACAACCTTAAGCTACTTGGCTTTGTTGAAGATGAAAAAGGCAATGAAGATGCTCGCTTTGGCGCTGCAGGTATCATTGCTAAGTCAGCAGTATTGGATGCTGTTGCAATGGTCATCCCAACGAATGAAGAGCTGGTTATTGTTCAACAATCTGTTGAATTACTGAATCGCTAATTCGTTAGTACCGAATGTGATATTAAGCCGCTGACTTGTCAGCGGCTTTTTTTGTGCCTAACTTTTAGTTAAGTTTCTGCGTTTAATTTACAGAACGAACTTTTATCGCTCTAAGCGTGATAAGCAGAGTGTTGCCATTCTCAGTGTAAAGAGCGTCATCTTGTGCTAAATACGTTTCTAATGTCTTTATTGTCTTATGTTTTAATGCTTTTAATTCAGAAATAGTATCACCGGAAAAATCAGTGAAAACGATACCTTCTAGTTCAGAGAGCCACTTTTCAAATGAAAGATTATTTATTGATAGGTAGTGAAGGGTGTGCTCCGTATGGTTGTTTAGAGCCGCTAAAATTAAAGGAGAAACTTCCCCTGAAACAGCACCATCTCTATTAACCCATATATCATATAACGTATTAATTGTAGGTGTGGTAGAAAGGGGGGCTTTTGATTCTAATAGATTTGATATTTGTGTATGGTTTTTTTGCATCCAGATTAGATTATAATTATCTGATTGAGCGATCGTGGGAGGGCTGGCTAACAATATAAAAAGGAGTATAGAGATGAAAATTCGCATCAGTTGGTTATCTCCAGCTGGTTTGAAATGACCATTTTTATGGTGCTATAACCATCGATTTCAGAGAATATTTCGTCTAATGCTTTCTTACTATTCGATACATGATAATTGGTGCTACTCTCCCCATATGTTTTACCTGGCATGAGGCAACCTTCGGTGTTGTTGTGATAATTTAATATTTGTGTATTAGACATATACACTCTTTTTAAAATGGTCAAGTTTTCGTAATCATTGAAGCTTTAAGTTTGAGTGACGAGGTTGAATCTTTAATGATTCGAGATAGTTCAATGTTTATGATACTAGTCGCTAATAATCAGTATTCTGTTTGGGAAGGATGTCACGAGTTACGCTATCAGGAAGCCTCGCTTGTCTAGTGCTAAATATGGTGTTTTAGCCACTAAATTTGAAACGGGATTAACATTGGGTCAGAGCATATTGCTTCGGTGACTTTCCGACTACCTTCTTAAACATAGTAATAAATGCACTGACAGAGTCATAACCGAGCTCTTCAGAGAGACGCTGTACACTACTGCCTTCAGAAAGCCTCGAGATTGCATGAATAACATGGCGCTGTTGTCGCCGTCTCTTTTTTAGTCATCACCGTCAGCCTGAGCACATCCACCTTATTTGGACCATTTGCTCCTTAACCACATGACGGTATAGCCGATATCTACGCTTTTATAAAGGCATCAGGCGGTACCGTCTATATATCGACTAGAATGATCTGACAATCTTGCTTTGATTATCTTTTTATATTTCTTGCTGGTTAAGGATCAACAATGACAAGTCTTTTTGTTCAAGCTTTTGTCTACTTGTGTGCCGCTGTCATCATTATCCCAATTGCGACCCGTTTTGGATTAGGGTCGGTATTAGGTTATTTGATTGCAGGTGTCATTATTGGCCCCATTGCAGGTTTTGTGGGCGAAGAGACCAATAGCATTCAGCATTTTGCTGAGTTTGGCGTCGTGATGATGTTATTTTTGGTTGGCTTAGAGCTTGAACCCAAAATGCTGTGGACCATGCGACATCGCTTACTCGGTCTGGGTGGGCTACAAGTCGGTGGTACGACGGCCATTTTTACATCTATCGGCATCGCTTTGGGCTTCACATGGCAAATCTCACTGGCTGTTGGTTTGATCTTTGCGCTTTCCTCGACAGCCATCGTACTGCAAACGTTTAGTGAGAAAGGGCTATCTGGCAGTATCGGAGGGCGAAATGCCTTCTCTATTCTTTTATTTCAAGATCTCGCGGTTATCCCGATGCTTGCTCTTATTCCTTTGTTAGCCTCTCCAGATATTGCGGCACAAGCGCAAGCGGCGGTATCTGAGGGGCATCATGATGACATGAGTTGGGTGCATGGTCTTTCTGGCATCGCGTATGCGTGTGTTGTCGTTAGCTCTATTGCGGCCATTATTGTCGTGGGGCACTTTTTAAGTCGGCCGCTGTTTCGCTATGTTGCTAGCTCTCGTGTACCAGAAATTGCAACAGCGACTGCATTGATGTTGGTGATTGGTATTGCTGCATTAATGAATTTAGTCGGACTCTCACCTGCACTCGGGACGTTTTTAGCGGGTGTTGTACTAGCGAATAGTGAGTTCAGGCACGAGCTCGAATCTCACATCGCCCCGTTTAAAGGGCTGCTGCTTGGACTGTTCTTTATCACGATTGGTGCCGGTATTGATTTTGGCGTGTTGTTTGGCTCAATGGGAACGGTACTTGGGCTGACGTTTACCGTTATCGCCTTTAAGGCGTTGGTTTTGTTTATCCTAGCACTAGTTTTTAAAGTAAGGGGAAGTGATCGCTACTTACTGACATTAAGCTTGGCGCAAGCTGGAGAGTTCGGTTTTGTGTTGATTAGCTTCTCGGTACAAAACTATGTCTTTTCTGCGGATATGGCACAAACGCTATCATTAGTTGTAGCGCTATCAATGATGCTAACACCAGGATTGTTTATATTCTTTGATAAGGTGATATTGGCTCGCTTTGAGCAAGAAGCTAACGAAGGTGGTCCTGATAATATCGACGAACATGCCAGTGTGATCATTGCGGGAGTTGGACGGTTTGGTCAGATAGTGAATCGGATTCTGGTTGCAAATGAAATAAAGACGGTCGTGCTTGATCGTCAAGCTGAGCAAGTTGAAAACCTACGTAGTGTCTGTATCAAAAGTTATTATGGCGATGCCTCGCGGAGTGAGATTCTTTATTCTGCTGGCATCGATAACGCGAAGTTGCTGGTGGTCGCGATTGACGATCGTGAGCAAGCGTTAGAAATCGTTCACTTCGTTAAACGAGCCTTTCCCAATGTCATTGTGCTTGCGAGAGCCTTTGATCGTCGGCATCACTATGCATTGAAAAAAGCCGGTGCGGACAATGTTGTGAGTGAAACTTACCACTCCGCGCTTGCCGTCGGCAAAATGGCATTGCGTTCGAGTGGATGCTCAGAAGAGAAAGCCACTCATCTTGTCGATACCTTTACCGAGGTCGAGAATGAAAACCATGAACTGATTTACCAAACGTGGAAGCAGCAAGACGATCCCTCTCAATACTCAGCAGAGTTTCGTGAACTGTTTATTCAGCTTGATCAGTCTCTTCGTCACCGAGTTCAAGAAGTGCATGCGACCCATCAGCATGAAGCTCACTCAGAAGGTGGGGGTGAATCGAAGTCATAGAGAGTGTTTTGACTTGTTTTGAGTCGATGTATTCTGGCGAGTTTACAGTGTAAACAGAGATTTTTCGTCTTTTTGACTTCTCATTCGTCTTACGATGAAGTGAAACATTTAGAATCGGTGATACATGAATATAGAAATGGTTTGGCAGGATTATCGTGGCGGCTTAAAGACGTTTTTGCACTCAAATGTCGCTAATCCGGATGATGTAGATGACCTGTTGCAAGATATTTTGATCAAGACTTATCAGCATTTAGATGACGTCAAAGATCCAAGCAAAATCAAATCTTGGCTGTTTCAAGTAGCGAATAACGCGATCATTGATTTTTACCGCAAGCGAGCGAAGGGTAAGGATCTTCGTGAAGATGAACGATGGTATATCGAAGGTGAAAAGACAGTACATCAAGAGCTGTCACGTTGTATTGCGCCCTTTATTCAATCACTGCCCGCTGATGAAGCTAAAATGCTATCGGCGATTGAGCTTGAAGGCTTATCGCAGAAAGAATATGCCGAACAATATGGAATTAAATATTCAACGTTGAAGTCTCGTGTGCAAAAAAGCCGCGATAAGTTAAATCATTTATTCAGTGATTGTTGTGATCTATCCCTTGATCAACAGGGGAATATTATGGACTTTCATGAGAAAAAGCATCGCTGCAAAGGGTGTGAATAATGAATGAGGTCTATCTGCCAATGATCCGACTTTCTTTATTTGTTGAGCCATTTTATCACACGCCTACTTTCTCATGCCGCAGAGGCAGTAACTTAGTATATACACCTAAAAATGTATTCAACTATACGGGGTTATCACATAGCGCGAGCTGCTTATACTACACTTCATAGCAGGCTGGCTTCTTCTTGTGAATGTAAGGGCTACTGTCTTGGTCAAACTACCTAAAGAGATGAATATCATGGCGGATAAATTTATCAAATCACGTGCAGCGGTTGCTTGGGGTCCTCAACAGCCACTGAAAATGGAAGAAGTGGATGTGATGTTGCCTCGTAAAGGTGAGGTATTGGTTAAGATTATCGCGACAGGTGTTTGTCATACCGATGCATTTACTCTATCGGGTGATGACCCTGAAGGTATCTTCCCCTCGATTTTAGGCCATGAAGGTGGTGGTATTGTCGAGATGATTGGTGAAGGTGTGACAAGTGTTGAAGTCGGCGACCATGTTATTCCGCTTTACACCGCTGAGTGTGGTGAGTGTAAGTTCTGCCAATCAGGAAAAACAAACTTGTGTCAGGCGGTGCGAGAAACGCAGGGTAAAGGATTGATGCCGGACGGAACGACGCGCTTTTATAAAGATGGTGAGCCTATCTACCACTATATGGGATGTTCAACATTCTCTGAATATACTGTCCTTCCAGAAATATCCTTGGCGAAGGTAAATAAAGAAGCACCTTTAGAAGAAGTCTGCCTTCTCGGTTGTGGCGTGACAACAGGAATGGGGGCGGTACTCAATACCGCTAAAGTACAGAAAGGCGACACGGTCGCTATTTTTGGTTTAGGTGGTATTGGTTTGTCAGCCATTATTGGCGCACGAATGGCGGGTGCAAGCCGCATCATCGGTGTTGATATTAATGAAAGCAAATTTGAATTGGCGAAGCAATTGGGGGGGACTGACTGTATTAACCCTCAGTCTTTTGATAAACCGATTCAAGAAGTAATTATAGAGATGACCGACGGTGGGGTTGATTTCTCCTTCGAGTGTATCGGTAATGTTAATGTGATGCGCCAAGCACTTGAATGCTGCCATAAAGGTTGGGGCGAATCGGTTATCATTGGTGTTGCTGGTGCGGGACAGGAAATATCAACGCGGCCCTTTCAGTTAGTCACTGGGCGAGTATGGCGTGGTAGTGCGTTCGGTGGTGTTAAGGGCCGCTCAGAGTTACCTGATATCGTGAATCGTTATATGGATGGCGAGTTTGGCTTGCAGGAGTTTATTACACACACAATGCCACTTGAAACCATCAATGATGCGTTTGATCTCATGCATAAAGGCGAAAGTATCCGTACCGTTATTCATATGACTAAATAGCTTATAACGATGTTGCCAGTTTCGATGAAAGTTGATGCTCAAGTTTTTCTGTGAGTATCTCTTTTCTGAAGAGTTTCGGTAGGTAATCATCCATACCAACACTGAAGCAGCGTTTAACATCGTCATCGAGTATAGAAGCCGTCAGGGCAATAATATGGCTACTGGGGTAACCATTCTCAGCCTCAATGGCACGGATGGCTTCAGCAGCCTGAAATCCATCCATTACCGGCATCATACAATCCATTAAAATGAGCGCTATTTCATGATAATGCTCGCGATAAATATCGACGGCATCTTGCCCGTTATTAGCCAATAAGAATGGGATCCCAAGTAACTTCAGGTTTGTGGTAGCGACCATTTGATTGATCTTATTGTCTTCAACGATGAGGATGTGACCGTTCAAAGGTAGTGCTTTTTGCTCGGCTTAGATCGAAAGATTTCAAATATTAATCCTCTGATTTTTGAAGGGATTATAGCATTTCAACGTTGTAGAGGGAGATAAGCGTCTGGCGCAAAAAGTAGAGAGGTTGCCAGTGCGTAGGGACTGACAACCACAGGAATAGAACTATCGAAATGAGGCGTGCAGGAGGCTATGGAATATGATTGAGGCGCACCAATCGTTGGGCTTGAAAGGATATTGGTGCGTTAAAGTAAATATTAATCAATCATGCTCTCTTTCTTAGAAAGATGAGGTCAATACGTGCCCAATAATATCGACTGTACCCTGCAAACACCCAAATCACTAATGCCGTCGCCAGAATAACTTCAAGCTGCCCCATATAGCCAAGCCAATACCATTGTGGGTAGTGTGCACTCAACCAAACAGAGGTACGCTCAGTCGCAACGGCTCCGATAACGCTAGGGAAGGTAATCGCCGCGATCGAAGGGTGAAAAGGTTGACGAAGTAAGTAAGGGTAGCAGAGGTAAATAAAGACTGTCATCGTGTAACTAATACCCGCTAATGCTCCTGTTAATATGGGATCTGGGTCTGCAAAATTTTGCATGTATGCCGCGAGAGCGAGGTTGACTGGCGCCGCCATGATGGCCAACGTTGGTCTTGCCGCTTTAGGTAATCGACTCGCAAAGCAGAGACGGTAGAGGATGACAGGCAAGATAATGAAGTACAGACCAATACAGATATGTGCCATCGTTAAGGCGAACTCGGTATAGCCTAACTGTGGGCCTGCAAGTGTGCCGCTAATTGCACCGACAGGGTAGAGAAACCAACTTGGCACAATATTGGTGAGTTTAAAATGACGAAATTGATGGAAGAAGAAAATGACCATGAAGCTATAGTGCATCGTCATTGCAGGGTACCAGAGCATTTTTGCTTGCGCGCCATACACGCCAGAAAGGTAGTCTGAGAGTACTAATAAAGACATCGTTATTGGTGCCATCAGGCTACCATATAAAGGGTGCTTTAAATCACGCCATAGTAGGCTAGGTGTAATGGCGTATTTAAGTAGTACTGGGCAAAGAAAGCATGCACCAAGCGTGGTGAAGAATGGACGAAGAAAATCCGCGTATTGCGGCACAAACAGCGACCACGCTAATCCAATGCCCATCGTACCGAGTGCTAAAGCAGCCTGAGCGGTGGGCACGCGTCGTACAAGTTGCAAAAAATGAGAGTATAAAGTTTTTTTCATCTATAATGTTCTGATATACAAGGAATTATATTGCTAAAGACGATTTTTACAGCTGAAATAAGTGTGATGCACGCTGTAAATTGGTAATTAATATTTGCCAAACATCGGATTTAGGACCATAGTTAAATTGTAACTTAAATGAGCCTAGAAGTTCATCATGGCTTACGGAGGTTTAAGCGTTTCAAGGCGTTAATCGTACCGGCTCAGGGTGAGTTACCTTAAAATTTGGTGATACACAGAAAAATGGAAAAGCTAGGCCCACCTTAAACGTCAGCCCATGCTACACGCAGGCTAGACAACGAACGCTCAACGTAATGAGCAGGGCTAGCAAACTGAGACATAGCGTTTAAATCAAGCCGCACATTCCAGTGCGGCTTTTCTGTTTCTGGCGTATATCTTGACAAAACTCATTTAAATGAGCTTGTGTCGTGAACTCTAACAGCTAAAGGCTGCGTTGCTCATACTGACTACCATACACTAGAAAGCCCGCTAAAATTAGCGGGCTTTTAACGTTAAGCGTACAGTTAGCAGTAGAAAAACTATTGCTCGAGCAGTTTTCCTACCATATCGACAAGCTGTGCCTTTTCATTTCGTATCTGTGAAACGCTTTCAAGTTGCTGGATGATGGCGACATTCTGCTCCATGAGTGATTCGGTATCACTGAGGAGGTACTCAATAGATTCGATACGTTGCAGTATCTCCCCTGTTCGCTGTTGTGTTTGATTGACCTCAGTGCTGATCTGTTCAGTCTCATTCGTGATCGTACTCACATGGCGTAGGAGCTTATTGACGTTATTGCGTGAGTCATCTAGAGAGTTTTGGGTGTCTTGCGCGAGCTTTCTCACCTCATCAGCAACAACAGCAAAACCTCGACCATGCTGTCCTGCACGAGCGGCTTCAATACTGGCATTCAGGGCAAGTAAGTTAGTTTGGTCGGCTATTTTTTCTATGATCGTAAAGATGGTCTCGATGGCAGCAAGATCATGCTTAGTATCTGTAACATGCCCATCTAACAGCGACAGTTGAGCGTGAGTATTGGAGACGTGGCCTTTAAACTCGACAAACTCGTTATTGAAAAGGTCATACTCTGACTTGATATTGGCGATTTTCTCTTCAGCTTGCCGGGAAAAGGCGACTGACTTGTTCGCTACACCCATAATATCTTCATTTTCATGAGCTAAGCGTGTTTGCATCGCGTTTAATAAGCGGCTTGCTTGTAATTTTAGTTCGATGAAATATTGAGAAAATTTTGCATACTCAAGGAGAAAGTTACTGTGTTTGGTCGTTGTCGCTGGTGTATTTTCGACGAAGAAAACAGCGCTGAGTGTTTCGTTGACATTGACACCGCATAGCTCTCCAAAGGTCGAAAACCCTGCGACAGGAATCTCTTTAAAGGCGTTGATACGCGAGAGTGATTGTGTGTTGTTTAGGCGTCTTAATATACAGTCAAATAATATTCCCCCGATTGGGTTTGCTGTTTTTTTAAAGTCGTTAAAGTCTTTTTCTGTGACTGAGGCAATATCTTCCGCTCTCATCAGATAGATGTCTGTTGCAATGGGAATATCGCAAAAAAATTGTAGGCTATCCGATTGAAGGCATACTTCAGCAACTGAGCGAATGTAGAACTTGTCTTTGACCTTAATCGCGAAAGTATATCCGTTCAGTTTTGATTTTAGGGCACTTGGTGAGCAACGGAAGTGCTTACAAAGTGCTTCTACTACTGAGGTGGTTGACTCCCGTGTTTCATCAATAACTTGGCTCACTTGTCGAAGAGCTGTATTGGATTGTGCTACCGTCCAACGTAAAGCTGTTGGTGTAAAGTTATGGCTCGTGAAGAGTCGATAGTGGTAGCGGGGATTCAGCTTGATAAAGCAGATGACCGCATGATGCGTAAGCTCCTTCGTATCCACCATTATTGGCGCTGATTGGTTCTGGAAATCATTGCCTGATGTACCACCAACGAAAGGTACTGGGAACAGGTTACTACTATATATAGCCTCCATGAATACACTTTCGCAGTTGGTATATCCATTAACGAGTGTCAGGGCGAAGGTATCATTATGCTCTAGTGCGAATGGCGGTCTGATTGAAATCAGTTCTTTTTCAATTTCCTGCATTCGCTGATCCATACTTTTGCGCACAGTGTTATTGCGGATATCTTCACAAGGGAGTGGAATCGTATGAATAGAAATATTATCGATTAATGTGGCTGAAAAGAGCTGTAAAACGATATGATTTTCGGTGTTATCGAGATACAGGTTGTTATCCCTGTTTAATGTTCGTAAGTTTGGATCTTTCTTGCTTACTTGGTCGCTACATAGTTCTCCGGCGGTTGATGTGAGAACGAGCTTTGCGACGGAAAGGCTTTGCAATGTCGACTTCACAGAGGCAAGTGAAATGCGGGGAGATACATAGCCAATGATCAGCACTGCCGGCTCACCGTTAACGTAGAGTTCATTTTCTTTAAGCGCTGAAAGGGCGCTTAAACTTGTTCGAAGAACTCTCGTTGCTTCTAACTCAGTCGAGCAACTTTCATTTGGTTTCTGAGTAAATCTACGTATCAAGCTCTGCATGTTAAAATCCTTGTGTGCTTACTTACAAAAGTCAGTATTGTTATTTTTATTGTTGATATCGGCTGTGTAGCCTATTTTTATCATTCAATGATTAAATAAATGTGTAGGATTCCCTATGGGAATAGTCGACTCTCTGTAGAGACTTATTAAGTTTCTGGTCGTTTTAGGACACGGGTTCATTACCATCCAAAGCGAAGATGGCTCTGTAAGTTACAGTTTAAGATGGATATTACTCTAATTAAAAATAGTAAAATGAGTGCACTAAGTTGCATTTATTGAGTTATTAAAAACTTATCTGGAGGCATTAGCTTAGACAGCTTTAGTTAACCTGTGACATTTGATTAAATATTGGCTGGTAAATATGTGTGAGGAATAGTACCAGTGGTGAAACTTATATCACTTTGTTGGTAATTCATGCAGTCGATACATTTCAAGTCAATTCTCTCTTTACACATAAGTGATGACTCGCTAATATGCGCCCCATACGGAGGGATGGCTGAGTGGTCGAAAGCACCGGTCTTGAAAACCGGCAAGGGTTAATAGCCCTTCTAGGGTTCAAATCCCTATCTCTCCGCCACTTTTAAAATGAATAAAGCTCTGATTTTTCAGGGCTTTTTTTCATATCTGACGCATAGAAAAATCACCTACTACATAGAGGTGATACATATGTATCTGCTAAAACTGCCATCTAGTGTGTATTACACACGCCTTTCCACTCCAGTCAAACTGCGCCAGGCAGGCTTTCCCAATGAGCTTCGTTATTCACTTTTCACTAAAAATCGTGATTTGGCGATCGAGCGTAATTTACAAGTATCGGCTTGTGTCAAAAAGCATCTATTGAAACTGAAGTCAGCGCCAGCGACTTCCTTTACTGATTTTCAAGTCGCGCTCTTGCGAGATATCGCTTCTATCCGCAAAACTTACCCGTCAGTACAGCAAATCAATCACTACCTTCCCGTCGATGCGCATGAGAATGACTTTATCGATATGGGTGACGTTGACTTACAGCAAGTGAGTTGCGATGCCCCATCTCTTACTACTGCTAACACCGCCAATTATCGAACATGGTTAGCGAAGTTCATCGGCAGTAAGAAAAACGAAAACGTCATTCATCTAACTATTCATCAGCTTGAGCAGCGGGTTGGACACTGTCTTGATTTCTTCGATAGCAAATCAGTCACAACCCCAAGACCAGCAGATTTAATGCGTTACATTGACCACCTGCGTCAGCAAGGACGTTCAGCCAAAACGAACAAAGAGTACTTTGCTGCGGTTAAGCAATTCTTTAAGTGGCTTCATGCGATGGAATATATCGACACAAATCCAACAGACAAGGTGAATGCTAAATTCAAAGTTGTTAAGCATGCTAGTGAACAACGAGATAGATGGGAGCTATCTGAACTCAACAGACTATTCAAAAGTCACGCTTTGCAAGATATGAGTGATGACTTCAAGTGGATAACTCGGCTTCAACTCTATATGGGATTAAGAACCAGTGAGGCTTGTCAGTTGTATACGATTGACTGCCAATGTTACGCAGGTATTCACTACCTGCAAATCTCTGATAGCTCCCCACTCCAACACCTCAAGAATGAACACGCTCTGCGAGCTGTGCCGATTCATCCTGCTCTGATTGATGAAGGGTTCATTGAATTCGTAAAAAGCCGCATGCAAGCCTCGAATACTCCGATTTTCAACTTTAAGCCATTGGGCAAAGACAACGATTGGTCGAAAACATATCGCATACAGTTTGGCAAACTTCAAACCAGTATCGGCATGAAGCCTAAAAACCGTCCAACGCCTTATGGCCTCCGTCATACTTTCATTGATGAACTTAAACTACGTGACATCAAAGAACATAACGTTGCCGAAATTGTAGGACACTCAAACCCAAATATGACGTTTGGTCGGTATGGTAAAAAGCTAAAACTTACTAAAAGCTTATCGGTAGTCTCCGCATTTGACTTGATGGCGGAGGAGGCATAATGACTCGACTTAATGATACTCAGCGTAAGCATGTGATAGAAACATGGAAGTGTCACGAATCAATGTTTGCTTCTTCTGATTTCTCGCCGCTATTTTCAACAGGTGTTACCGTTAGCGACATCGGTATCATCATACATGCAATGACTCTGCTACAAGAAGCGCCATTCCTTGAAGAGCCAGATTTTATAGACCATGGTTTTTCTTCTCGTCAAATTGAATTCACTCTCGGTGGGCTGGATAACTTTAAGCAACTATTGGGTATTCGCGACTATTGTTTCCACGATTGGCTGGCACAAAACAGTGACCGTTCATCGAACCAAGTAACGATACCGTACTGGGTTTATCAGCGCTTTTCGGATGACATTCGTCGGGATTTTATGAGGGATTTAGTATTACATCCCTCTCTGAACGTTGAGTTAAATGCGAAGGTGAAGATTGGCTTTATTTCACTGTTTGAGCGGTATAAAGCTATTATTCCGAGTGACGATAGTGAAGCTGCACAGATCGCAGCAATGATGATGGCTGACAGGCATCAGTTTTTATCTTATGACGAGGAGACTTCTGAATTAACACTAAGGAGTCTTAAAACCCACAGGGACTTTTCAATTGAAGTTCGGTGCTTGTCTTCAACGCTCAATCGCCGAACGCCACATGCGGTCTGTGTCGTTGACGACGCCAGTCCAACTAAAGCAACGTTGGTTAAACGAAGAATCATCAGTTTCTCTGAATTGATGCTTCACTGCTAAATGAATTAATTCAGCTTAATTAATTTATTTAGCCAATTTATTGAGTCACCACGCTGATTTAGTGTTGTGACTCAGTTATTTTCAAAAAATGTAAATTATTTTTCTTTTCCCTCCAATTTAGCTAAAGCCTTAGCAGCTCTACATTGGACGGGTTGACTGCACGTCTTTTATATATATTACAACGACTTAGTTAACCAATTTGTTCGTTTTTGTGATTTGCATCACCTTTCCATCATGTGTACTTTAGAAAAAAAAGAGCACGAAAAAGGAAAAAATCATGCCGCATAAAAATAAACGCAATACAACATTCGCCTATTTTGCTGAGCTATTCAAAATCAGTAAAAAAAACGTTCATCAAAAATCAACCCGAGTGGCTGATTGTTCAAAGCTAAACATCCTATGTGAGAGCTTTGGAGATATTGATATTCAAAATCTATTAGCATCAGATATTTTTTTCTGGGTTGATTCTGTTGATGAGCACTATAAAAATAAAACTATTAATGAGTACTTTAGGCTCCTACGAGCCGTCTTTGCGCTCGCACAAGGCGATAAGCTGATTGTTGAAACACCAATGGCTAAAATTTCTAATCGCTCCGTCGCTGATGAAGCGCCAGAACCCAACCCGTTTACGCTCGCAGAATTAGAGACATTTAAACTCGTTGATAGTGAGTGCCATAGCACTAAAAATCTTGTCGAAGCTATGACCGCCTGTGGGGCGAGAATTAGTGAAATGATTTCATTAAAAGTGTCTGATTTAGATTTGAACAATCGTCAACTACACATTCGCTCGGCACAAGTTCTCGGTGTTTCGAAATGCACGAAAACTCGGTCAGGTGATCGAGTTGTCGAAATCAGTGACATTCTTTATCCCATTCTTGAAAGACAGTTAGATATTGCTAGGCAGTACGATGCCGTTGATATCAAGAAGAAAGGACGGAATGGGAAAAAAGTAACTCTTGAAAGGGAGCAGTATCTATTTATCGATACTATTCGTGGATGTCATTACAAGGACGTCAAAGATTTCAGCCAACGGTACTGGTACAAGCATTTAACGAAAGCGAACGAGCTACATATAGAGCGTACTGGCGAAGGCATCCAAAGTCGGGGCGTATCTCAGTTGCGTCATACTTTTGCAAGCCAAGCACTAACAGCAGGTGTTAATAAAAACTGGCTAGCAGGTCAAATGGGTCACACTGATACCATTATGATTGATAGAGTTTATGCCAGATGGATGACAGAAGACGCTAGTGACCAGACTCAAAAAATCAACCAACATTTTAGCAAGCTAGTCAGCAACACTGTAGACCCGATTATAGTACCTGGAATAAGAAAAAAGGTGGAGTTAGAGCAGTTATTGCAGATTAAAACTACGTTGAAGCACTCTGAAGACCATGAGTTAAAAGCAATCATCAATGACAAGATTGCGAGCATGATGCAAGAACTGGAGGCTCACAATGCTTGAGCAACAGTTTAGAGATGAATGCACTAAGCTCGGTGTCATCAACGTCAACAAGTTAGATAACGACTGGGCTGCTTATCAATCCGTTTATCTAGAGATGAGTCAGAATGGCGAAAAAGAAGTAAAAGCCACTGAATATTACAACCGACTTGGCGGTCAGTATCATGTTGCTAAAGCTGCTTTGAATCTATTGAAGCGGAATAGCATGCCGCAACATGGCGTTGAACACCCCAAGCCGATTTGGTTTCAGCAAGTTGTAACGAATATTACCTCTAACGCGGAAGCGCTCTGGCATCAGATTGACGAGCAAATGTCGATTGAGATAGCACGTAGGGTTGAATGTGCGGAAGCTGCAATGCGTAAAGCCGAACATGAGCATTTAGAGTTAGGAAAATACTTAGATGAAGTCTGCGGTGAAAAAAAACAACTCGAAGAGTCGATTAATTCTCTTATCGGCTATCGTGATGAAAATGAACAACTGTCACGCTCTCTTGAATCGAAGTGCCTGAGAATAAGTGCTCTTGAGGATAAGCTAAGTGAAACGAATGTTATCTTAGAAAAGTACGAAAAACAGCGAGAGCAACTGAATCAGTTGCAGGTAGAGCACGCTGAGATTAACACTCAGCTAGTCATGCGAAATGAGCAGTTAGATGAAATGAAAACTGAGGTACAGTGGCTTAGGGAAAGACTCAACACTACTTCACACTCATCACTTCCAACAGGTATCTCTCGACCTGAAAATCCTGGCTCGCTCATCGAGAGTATTCAGAATGGAGATATGGGATGATACTGTCTAGATATACTCCAGCATTGAGAGTCAAGGGCTTCAGCCCTTGCATTTTCGTAGCAAAAAGCCAACCACGCACGCTCAAAATTATGCGTCACTTGAAAGTGGAATGCATGAGTAACCAGCTACGCTTCCGTCACACTTTTGCTTCGCAAAAGATGAAACGGAAGCTGCTGGCAAGAGATGTATCTCTTGACTCTCTAAGGGTAACCTCCGTGGGAGGTTATCATGCTCAATAAAGTCCGATTATTTCATCGTCATTTTAACTACAAATCGACGCCAACTGGGCGTAAAAAATGTGAATCATCACTACAACATTCTCTTCGAATCAACCCAGGTCATGACTCTGTAAAACAGCTTGAATGGAATCCTGCACTGACCAACAACAATATTATTTATTACCGTGGTCGTGTGCAGGCTCTTGATGAACAAGAGCAAGATGAACGCCAAGAAATTCTATTTGATATAGCACCTGAACCTCGGCTACGTGATCATAAAAAACTGCAAACGCAACAACGACAATATCGCGCTAAAATCAAAAAGGCGATAACTTCCGAATTCAAGGTAGGAAACATACAAGCGAGTGACTTTTTGTCGAACATACTCAAACATAAAGAACGTGTTAGCTATTCACAAATCGACAGATTTGCGCAGTTGCCTATGACTCGCCCGAGACAAAGACGACATATGTTGGAAGTCTACCTCAATGCGCATAATCAAATCTGCACACGCCCACCGACTGAGAATGCCATTGCGGTACAAGAAGGTATTTTCAAAATCCCTCACCAGTGGGGAGTTGGTTCTGACGTTATTTCCCTACACGAGTACGTTGAATTCACCAGGCAGTTTTTAGATTTCCACTATCCTAATCACGCTATAGAGGTCATCATCGGTCATGATGACGAGCGTGATGAATCTGAGTCTACGGGGCTTCACACTCATTATTATCTTAGCGGTAAGAACCACCAAACGGGTGAGTACGATTTACGTAAAAGGCAGATTGAGATTGTTAATGAGTTTCTCGCTAAGGAAGATTCCGCACATGAACCCTTCCCCGCTAGCAGTAAATTAAGTCATCGGCAAAGCAAGGCTTTTGGTCATCATTACCAGCGTATGGTTCAAGAATACACAAATGAACACCTGCTGAAACCAAAGGGTTTTGTTGCTGAATTTGCGGATGAAACGGAGAAAGCCAGCAAACAATACCAGCATATGGTTGCCCAAGCCAAACTGCCAAAATCGGCACGAGAGTTTAATTTTTACAATCGGCAACTAGCACAATGCAAACAGCGACTGGAATCACTTAAGGACGATACTGCTCTGCTAAATGAACAAAAAAAAGCTATTGTTCCGTTGCTCGCTACCGCGATGCAAGAAATAAAAAATGCTGATATCTACCTAAAGAACCAGCAAAGCCAACTAGAGCAGTTGCATGCAAAGAAAGTCGACGCACAGAATGAGATTGATGCGATGGGTATGCGTTATCTCGCATTGCAGCATACTTTTGCTAACAAGCATGATGAGCTAAACAGTGTTGAAGATGCGTTAGCAAATGCAGAGCACAACCTGAAAGCCATCAACCGAGAATCTAAGCAGCAACTTGAGAGCATCATTGAGTCTGTCTTCATGTTGCTGCTAGCGAAGGCTAAGAACAACTCTGGGCTTGTTAAGAAATTTACGCAGCAACTGACCTCGCGAGTCAACACAAAGCTTCCTGACCCTTTGGAGCCGATCCTAGACGCAGGAATAGCACTAACTCGTGATGAGTTAGCTATTGAGCCTTGACGGTGGTTTTCACAAAGTATTCTCAATTATTGTTGTTTACGATAATGGCGAATACTTTCTTCTCATACGTTCAATTAGATGTTTGGTACTAAACTGACGGATTGCACTTTGCCTACTGGCAACTAGGAGGGAACCCTTCCTAGTTCAAACTCATTCCTGTCCAGAACCATCATTGTTGGCACTTCGTAACTCAGAAGCGCCCCAAAACGTGCTGGCACCAATAGATATGCATGTATGTTGACTGCATAATGTAGGTTAATGCGAGCGGCAACAGGAAGTATCCTTTCTCAACAAGGGTGGTTGAAAAAATGTTCCTTCCGCCAAAGACGTGGATAAACTTCAAGGAAGGCAAATGATCAAGATAGATACGACAACAAGTACCACATCAACCCCGTCAAATAGTAGGAGTCTCAATGGTTTCAATTGTATTGAAATTATTGACACCAATAATTATCAAACCACCCCAAATATAACAAGGCTGCCTTGCTATGTTGATTCGCTCAAGGACTTGAAAGAGTATGTCTGTAATTTGGTACAGTTTAATACTGACAGTGAGCCAAAACTGTTCGTCTCGGTAATGAATTGGGTTTCGATGCAGTGGCAGCATGATGGTATGAATGAGCCAGATAAAAACCTAAGTTCTTTGGAATTACTTAAAAACGTTCATAGAAAGGGGAAGCGATATCGATGTGTAGAGTATGGAAAAGTAATGACTGACATCCTTGCTTCCCTTGGTCACTCTACGAGGACGGTAGGTTTGCAGGCAGTGGATGTCGGGTATGGCGGATTTGGCAAAGGTCATGTAGTTACAGAGGTGTGGTCAAATGAGCTGAACAAATGGTTGTTCTTCGACCCACAATTTAGCGTCTACGCAGTAAGGAACGAAGAATTACTAAACGTTTTCGATATTTACTCCTTGAAAAAGTTGGGGAAGAAATCAGAGATCGATTTTATTCTCGATCCAGAACTAGCTAGGTTGAATGATATTGAGCAAGCTGACGTAACTACTGATTATTGGAACTTTATCAGCAACTATCTAGGGTATCATGTAACCAGTACCACAATTGGAAGTTCAAGCAAGCAGTTATACTTATTGATGGAAGCTGACTTACCTGTCCTAACCTTTCAAGGAATGGGAGGCACAACCAAGCGCATTTTTACCAAAGAGCCCACAGTGTCATACCCCTTGCTCAATCGTACATTAATTTCATTGGTACCTTTGCCAAGTAAGAACGGTAGGTTTCAAAGTATCTGTGCAGAGTTCGACATAACCACAGAAGAGCAATACCTTCGCAATATGTGGCGATTTGCGGCTGAGGGGGAGATCACTTTAGAGTTTGACAGTTCCATGCCCAATCTATCGAATTATCAAATTAGAGAGAATGAAGGAACATGGGAAGACCTTACCTCCAATGAACATTATTGGAAACTTGCGACAGGTGTTAACAAGATTGTCGTTAGGGCTAAATCTACAGAAAATGTTCTGGGGCCTGAGACATTCATTGAGCTATCTTATAGGCCGTTTAATAGCTGATTCTTGGTGTTTCGCGATACGAAAACTAATGAATACATGGCACTTTAGACTTTCTACGCTAACACGTTTTTGTCCGTGCGACGTGAAGTCGCATGAAGCGCTGTTCACCGCGATAAGAGTGAACCGTTTGTATCACCAGACGACCCT
>JBHOGO010000190.1:0-1636 GCA_043421945.1 bacterium sp. HQB-150
TTGAGGCTATCCATAGCAATGTGACTGTCTGAAAGAGTAACCTCAATTAGATCATATTTTTACTTAGATTGGTATAATTTTCTTCTTACTTTTTGTTTCATGAATAAATATGCTACCCGTTGCAAAAAGTGTCCACTTAAAAGTGTGATACAGCCTACATAGCTGTATTTTTTGTGACCCTCATCCAATATTTTTGGCGATTGTTGTCATCGGTTACTTTAAAATTGCTGCAGCCTATAAATAAAAATGAGTTAAATAATCATATGCTTAATAAAACAACAGTGGCAATGATGGTTGCAGCAAGCAGCGCGGCCCTTGTTTCAGTTCCGGCAATGGCGGATGCACGCGGATTTGCAATGGGTGGTGTTGGTGTCGCAACATCAAACTATCTAGCAGCACCATTACACAACCCGGCACTTGCTGCCAACTATGATCGTGACCGTGATAACTTTGGTATGCTACTGCCTTCACTGTCTGTGGGTGTTCACGATGGTGACGACCTGTACACCAAGATTGATGATTTTGCGGATGCGTCGGATGTTCTTGAATCGGAAATCGATAACCCAAATGGAAGCATACCTCAAGGTGCTATTGATGATTGGAAAGACTCACTGCGCGCGCTTGATCAAGGGCGTGGTTTTATCAATGCAGACTTGGGCTTGGTGATTGCAATTCCTAATCGATTTGCGAGTGTTAGTTTCTTCACAAAAGCAGAAATGGCTATGATCGCCACAGCAAATGTCGATGAAAGCGATTTCAATCTTGATTTCGATGACACCGACATTGATCTTGATGATATGAATTCAACGGTACAGGGATTAGCATCTGTGATTGCAGATGTTGGTTTTACCATTGCCGGTGATCGCCTTCTTCAGCTTGGTGAAAAAGATTACCCGATTGCCTTTGGTATCTCACCAAAAGTGCAGCACTTGATGGCAATTAACTACCATACTCGCGCTTCAGATTTTGATGATGATGAGTTTGAGTTTGGTGATGAGTACACCGAAGAGACGGTATTTAACGTTGATCTTGGGATGACCTTCCAGCCGAATAAACGTACTACCGTGGGCTTTGTAGCGAAGAACTTGCTGAAGCAAGAGCTAGAAACCAATAGCATGCGAGTGGCTGATGGCAATGATGGCTTCATTAGTGTTGATAAGATGCTGGTTGAACCACAGTATACGATCGGTATGGGTTACAACTACGGCTGGGTAACGGCTGCGATTGATGTTGACCTGAACGAGCGTAAATACTTCAGTGGCCTTGATTACTCGACGCAGTTTGCGAGCTTCGGTGCTGAAATTAATGCATGGCGTTGGGCGCAAGTCCGTGTTGGCTATAAGCACAGCATGACTGATTACAGTGAAGATGTTGTCTCAGCGGGTCTTGGCTTAACGCCATTTGGTCGCTTTGGTCTTGACCTTTCTGCACAGTACGGCGAAGACAGCCGCTATGGTGCTGCTGCACAGTTTATCTTTACGTTCTAATTCGTCGATAGCACATATTGCGTCAACGAACGACGAAGTAATAAAGAGACATAAAAAAGGCGACCCGATGGTCGGCTCAGATTGCTGACGAACCCCACTTTTCGAAGTGGGGTTCTCTTTTATGAGCGGCCGTAGGCCGCGATCGCGAT
>JBHOGO010000191.1:0-1581 GCA_043421945.1 bacterium sp. HQB-150
GCCATGATGATTTCCTCACTCAACGTCTATTACTAAGTATAGCCATCAATACTGAGTTTTAGTGGTAATCAGGTAAAGTTATGCATTATTTGTCATTTTTGTTTACATGGTATTTCTGTATATCCCTTGGGTGTAAAAACAGCCAAATGTCTCATCTCACCGCGTACTGGCATTTTGATTGAAGCCTACTGACAGGCCTTCCGTGATGAGCATGATATTTCCACAGTTCGATAGCTTCCTTATCTATCCAAAACTTTGCTCTGGAAGAGGTGATCGCTGCTTTGGCAGAGAGTACCCACTGATTTGGTCAACAAATCGTAAGCTAGAAAAAATACAGCAACGGATGGGCTGGAGTGTGGTTTCAAAAGGAGAGTGGTCACTAGAAAACGTGATAGCGATGATGTTGGAAATGGCGAGTGTTGCGAAAGAATAGGAATTATCGCACTAGGTTAAATACCTTGAGTTGTTATTACGGAACTCTAATGGGGTCATGTCACATTGTTTTTTGAACTGCTTAATAAAATAACTCGTGTTATTGTAGCCCACTTTTTTTGCTATATCACTGACAGCTATATAGTCATTAGTTAGTAGTAATTTAGCATCATTTATTCTTTGTTGATTGAGGTAGGTATTGAAGCCTATTTTTGTGTATTTTTTAAATAGACGACTGAAGTAGAAAGGGCTGAGATCTATATGGTATGCAACGCTATCTAGCGTTAAATATGACGATATGTTTGTGTTGATAAATTCTATCGCTTTTTCAATCTTATATTTACTTTGTGTGTTTGTATCGCTACATAACTCCTCTTTATCGTGCGATGAAAATGACGTTAATACAAGTTTTTCTGAGAGGTAGTTATCAATAATATTCTTCAAGATTGCCGATGAAGAAACGAGCTTACGCATCTTTACGGTAGGTAGCTCCTCATACAGCCGCAGTAGTTCGAAATTCTGTTGCCAGTTGTGCTTATGATGTGTGATGATCGGTATTCGAGTGTCATTGAGAACCTTGGCTTGTCCGCATTGAACAAAGCCAAGTAAATTCCCTTTGATTATGAGAGGTATGGAAAAATCAACTAATCCAACATGACAACGATAAAGCATCGTCTTTTGCTCTTGAAGGGTCGTTAAGCCCCCAACACGATCGCAGCGCTTACATATTTCGAATAATGAGCTTAGCGTTCGTACTTTTTCACATAATGGGGTGAAATTAAACCGTGGGGAGATCTCATTTCCTTCTAAATCAATAACAAGTACTGCAAGCCCGGTTGCCATCGCAAAGTCATAAGCTATTTCGTTTATCATATCACTCGAAAACATATTGTAAGCCTTAGGTTTTATAATGAATTCGTGACTAGTATAGCGGAGCAATTTTAGCTAACTTTTCTGTAGAATAGTTTGACTTACAGCTCAATTTTAGCGAGTTTCATTTCCTATGTTGATTATTATTCTCGGCCTGTGATTAAAGACCACTTGAACTACGCTAAGATTAAACTCATCAATAAGGCAGGGCAAGAGCATGAGTGTTTAATTTTTGTTCAAGCCCTTAATTCCAGCTAGTATGACCCGCTCCAGATAGGC
>JBHOGO010000192.1:0-1568 GCA_043421945.1 bacterium sp. HQB-150
GAAGTGGGGTTCTCTTTTATGAGCGGCCGTAGGCCGCGATCGCGATATTTTTAGGTATCCGATGCTTGGAAGTACCCAACTCTTAAATTGGCATCTAGAAGCCATCATTTGACGTATTTGGGGCATATTTAGCCCTATTTTGCGAAGATAGCTCACCACCAAGGCTATCTTCTTGATGTTTTGAGCTGCGGCAGCTAACCAACACTGCATTTGTACTTTGGTCAGTCCACGGAAGCGAGCATAACGATGACCATGGTGCTGCTTAGCATCAGCGAAGCTTCTTTCTACCGTCTCACTTCTCCGCTTGTACGTCTTCTTTCCATAAGGAGAGAGCCGCATTTGATTGGCTCTATCCACAGCGTCTGTATAGATGTGCCTTGTAATGACTTTCTTCATGTTTTTACTTTGCGTGCAGTCATCTCGCATTGGGCAGAACGCACACGCTTTCGGGTCGGAGTGATACTCTCGATAAGCATCTCTAGACGTTGTTTTATAGATGAGCTCTTGCCCATTAGGGCAACGGTAACTGTCTCGCTCTTTACTGTAGATAAAGTGCTTCTTCTTGAACGTATTTTTTGTTCTCGATGGCCTGCGATACCCGAACACCCCTAAGATATTTCGACGCTCTAATGACTCTGCGACTGGCGCGGTGAAGTAGCCCGCATCAAGTCCCACTGCAATTGGGTTTAGGCTAAATTGCTCTAGAGTATAGTCTAGGCGCTTCACATAAGGCTGAGAGTCATTGACATTCCCTGCAGTAACATGGGTATCTAAAATGATGCCATGCTTCCCATCCACTGTACGATGGTCGAGATAGAAAAAGCCTTGAGGCTTATTATCTCGGGTCATGAAGCCACTTTCTGGGTCGGTGGTACTGACTTTCGTATTCTTAGTTTTAGGCTCAGAGGCTCGTGCCTTTAAGGGGTTTTTACCTTCTTTCTCTCGGTCTAGCGCGACATCTTCATCAAGCATATCAAGGTAGGCACTTGGTCGAACCGTGGTAACTTTATTGGTGTGCTTATTCTTGTTGGCGTTGGCTTTAAGATGCGTGCTGTCGGTAAAGAGTTCTTGGCCTGCGACCAAGCCCTTCGCCATTGCCTGCTCCACGATATTGATAAAGATACGTTCAAACACATCTGTGCCATTAAAGCGGCGAATACGGTTTTGGCTGAGTGTCGACGCATGGATAACTTTTTCAGTAAGTGACATGCGTAAGAACCAACGGTAAGCCACGTTCACTTCAATTTCTTTCACTAGTTGTCGCTCGCTTTTTATTCCGAAGAGATAACCAAGCAAGATGATTTTAAACAGGCGTACAGGGTCAACGGGTGGGCGGCCGTTGTCTTTACAATACAGGTGCGCGACTTCATCACGGATAAACTCGAAGTCGATGGCTTTATCGATTTTACGAACTAAATGGTTTTGAGGAACGAGCTGTTCCATTGTGACCATTTCGAGTTCATATTGTTGAGGTGAAGGCTCTTGAAGCATAGTGGGATATCCATATTTCGATACCCCTATTAGATCAAAGGTCTAGCCCGATGGCTAGACCTTTGTCAGCAGTCTGA
>JBHOGO010000193.1:0-1513 GCA_043421945.1 bacterium sp. HQB-150
TGTATTCAAGCATTCAAACAGCTCCAATGCCAGAAAGGCTGCTTAAGCTAGCTGAGGCTCGGTGGTAATCAGGTATTATTTTGTCATGAAAATAGTGTTCCGAATAGGTGTTTAGTGGGCATTTTAGTTGGTCTTTTTATGAAAAAGTCGTGATGCCGATCCAAAGTTGTCGATTTACCTGATGTCATAGTTTATTTAATTTTACATATTATTTATTAATTTCTTCTCAAATATATGGGGTAGTAACGTGATATTGCACCATATAATCAGCATGAAAATAATCAAATTAATAGTGGTGTTAAATTTGTTTTCTCTGTTCGTTTCTCTGTTTGTTTTTTTTGTTCGTGGCTGGTTATATTTTCTCGTTGATACATACATTTATTTCATGAGTAAATTTATTTAAAAGACTTTAAAGTACGCCGCTATAAGGTATCAGGTTAACTGAACTGGTTTAAATGAAGTTCTTATGGTTGTAAGTAAGAATAGTTGAAAAATATAACCATTAAAATAAATGGCGGAGTTATTATGTGGAAATTGAAAAGTCTAGTTGTAGCAAGCATTATTAGTGCAGTGAGTGTACCTGCAATTGCAGAAGAGCGTGAAGTTCTAGAAGTGTTTGTTGCGCCTTATAATGTTACGATTGATTCTGGTGTATCAAAACCAATGATGGCACGTGTATTATATAGCGATGGCTATGAAATGTATCCAGAAGGCGTTGTTTGGCACAGTAGCAACCCTGAAGTTTCACCTATTTCTGAAAATGGCGTGGTTTTTGGTGTTAAAAGTGGCCTTTCATTGATTTCAGCAACCTATAAAGGTGTAGATTCTAGCCAACCTGCGACAGTGAAAGTTGGTGAAGCTATCATCGACGAAATCACTGTCGAATTTACCCACCGCAACATGCTGGTTGGTGATACACAACAAGCTAAAGCGCAAGCAACATACTCCGATGGATCACAAGAAGATGTGACTAACTCAGTTCAATGGCAAGTTGTGAATTCTGCACAAGAGCTGTCTGTTACGGATGAAGGCGTTGTGACAGCTCATGAAGAGGGCTATGGTTTACTTATTGCTCGTGCGGACGGTGTTCGTTCACAAGAGATTCGTATTGATGTCAGCGAAGGGCAATCAGATTTCCAATGGGTGATGCCTTTCCCTAACCAAACGACAATGGCAGTAGGCTCTCAATTCACACCATCAATCCGTGGTCTAACTAACTCTGGTAGTTTAGTTGATATTAAAGAGATTGACGGTTGGGTAATTGAAAACCCGAGCATTGTTCGTGCAAGCGCAGATAATCAAGCGATCCTTGCTGTTGGTGTTGGTTCAACAATTGTTTATCCAATCGCGGCTGGCCTACAGTCAATTGAGCCAGTAACGGTAACCGTTGAATAATTTATAGCCTCAAGCTGCTAAAAGGCAACGGATTAATCCGTTGCCTCAGATTGCTGACGAACCCCACTTTTCGAAGTGGGGTTCTCTTTTATGAGCGGCCGTAGGCCGCGATCGCGAT
>JBHOGO010000194.1:0-1494 GCA_043421945.1 bacterium sp. HQB-150
TAGCTCCGTTAATTAGGGAGCTAGATCAATACCAAGTATTGGTGGTTATCTGAATATGGGGAGAAATGGGCGCTTACGTCCATAACATAGTGAACTCCAACAACTAATGAGATGCATCATTACTTAGATGCTAACCAGTATCGCATAACGACAAGTGCGTAAGTGGAGGTTATAGCCCTCCTATAGGCAACTAGGGAATTCCTGAAGTAAGTGAATTGACATAGTGACTCAACGAAAAATCCGCTTATTTAGTCACGTTACACTTATTAGTAAAACTAAGTCATGTGGCAAGCCATCCGAAAACAGGTTTAATTGACACTGGCAAACTTTGGGGCAAAAAAATATTTCAGGTTAGCTGAGTGAATGTCCGGAAATGACACTAATTGACTGCCTTTAGCAACTCAATCTCTGCTACGTTCTGCTCCTAATAGTGATAAAATCATCGCATCAGAAATAACGAGAAACGCTATGTTTATCCATAATGTTAACGGTATCGACTGGCTGGTGATTACCGCTTTTGAAGAACTAAAACCTATATTTATCGAAGATGCTGGCCCTATCCCCTCTTGCTTCTCTACCACCAGCGAATTGAGCCTGATTGATCAAGCTAAACGCGCTTATGGATATTTACCTGCACTCAGCGGCGTAATCACCGATACTGGCACATTTCAAAGCCAGAATCACAAAGAAGATTTAAACCCACAGCTTGCTTGTATCGTTGAAGGGCGAGGTCGGGTGTTCATTTATCACGGTGGCTTTGTTGCCTTTGTGGATGAAGAGCAAACCTTTATTACTCGAATGGACTAAAAATCATTCAATACACTCAATCGGCGAATTGGCTCCCTCACAGTACATCCGCAAGCATTTCGTTTGTTAGTAGGTGAAACTAGCGTCGAGCGGACCTAGGTTTGTACCCACACTAAATACAGTATTGGCTCTTGATTTGGTTCATCGATTAAAAATCAATCAAAGAGCCATACGTGAGAAATTAAACAGATTCATGCTTTTTTAGCTTAGCCATAACCCTAAAACGACAAGCATAACTATCACCGTTAACACGGGTGGTTTCGATTGTTGTGGTAGCGCCTCCGCTGGGACATTCGGTGAAAGATGTACATACACAGCCACACTCATAATCACGACAGTTAGCATCGTTGCTAACTGTAAATGCATGGTCGCCTTTTTCGATGAAATGAATTTTCCTTCACTTAAAATAAATAAGTAAAGGAGGCTTGCAAATATCTCACCCCATCTGTTCTGCAAATTTTGACAGTACAGGAAAAGGCAGTCCACTTAACGCGATTTGTGCTGAGAAAATGTCGCCAAAAGCATTTTACAGTTCTGCTTAATCCTCTTTGGTCTGACATTGAAAAATGTAACATAAAGTTAATGCCACTGTTTAGGTTCTTTTAGAATTGCTTTATCTTGCCCCTTGCGTATCCAGCCATGAGTGACTTTGGTGGCTTGCGTTGGGTGGACAGCATCCATGAAGAT